>NZ_JAQLDU010000005.1 GCF_028209625.1 Collinsella aerofaciens
AGGCCTGGCGTTAGCATGTCGCGATTCAATCTCGAAAACAGCATTGCCCAGTTGACAAAACTATAGGAACACCCCCCTCATAATGTCATTTGCAATCCGCTAGCACGTGGCTCGGACCGCTGCTAGCGCGACCTTTACGCAGCGAGGCGCTTGAGGACGTCGATGAGCAGCTCGTAGAAGCGCTCGGCAGAAGCGAGCTCCATGCTCTCGTCCGGGGTGTGGACATCGGAGAGCGTCGGGCCCACGGCGATGGCGTCCAGGCCGTGCAGGGCCTCAGCAAACAGGCCGCACTCAAGGCCAGCGTGAATGGACTCGATGCGCAGCTCGGAGCCAAAGAGCTCGCGATAGCTCTCGACAAAAACGTCGCGGACCGGCGAATGCTCGGCATAGCTCCAGCCGGGATACTCGAACTCAAACTTGGCGTCGAAGCCCAAGACATCGGCCAGCGTCTGCAGGCGGTCCTTGAACTCGTTCTGCAGCGAGGTGATCGAGGAGCGCGGGGACAGCATGATCTTGACCTGGTCGTCGGAAGTGGCGACCACGCCGATGTTGGAGGAAACCTCGACGGAGCCGTCGGTGGCGACGTTGCGGCGAATCACGCCATTAGGGGCAAGACGCAGGGCGCGGATGAGGGCAAGCGCGGACTTCTGATCCATGGCCTCGACCTCGGCGTCGTCGGCAATCTCGACGGTGCAGGTAAAGCCGGGGTCGAAGACCTCGAGCTCGGCAGTGACGTCGGCGATGATGTCCTTTGCGATCTGGGCCGCGGCCTCGGCGGCAGCGTGGTCGGCGTAAACCAGCTCGGCCTTGCACTCACGGTTGATGGCGTTGTCCTTAGTGCCGCCGTTAAAGCTAACGATGGCGGGCTCGCCGGCGACCATCAGGCGGTCGATGATGCGGGCCATGATGAGGTTGCCGTTGCCGCGCTCCAGGTTGATATCGTTGCCGGAATGACCACCCAGTAGGCCGGAGATGTCGAGCGTGAGGGTGCTGCCGGTCTTGTGCTCGCGCACGATGGGGCAGGTGTAGGTAACAACGACGCCGCCGGCGCAGCTGACGGTGGCAACGCCCTCTTCCTCGGAGTCAAGGTTAATCATGGTGCGGGCGCTAATCTGGGACTTGTCGAGCGTCTCGGCGCCGACCAGGCCAGTCTCCTCGTCGGTGGTGAATACGCACTCGAGGGCGGGATGAACGATCGAATCGTCGTTGAGCACAGTAAGCATCAGAGCGACAGCAATACCGTTGTCGGCGCCCAGGGTGGTGCCGTTAGCGGTGAGGACGCCGTCCTTGACGACCAGGTCGATACCGTCGGTCGTAAAGTCGTGCTCAACAGAGCCCAACTTGTCGCACACCATATCGATGTGGCCCTGCAGCATCACGGTCGGGGCATTCTCGGCGCCGGCAGAAGCGGGCTTGCGAATGATGACGTTGTAGACCTCGTCCTGGTACACATCGAGGCCGCGCTCCTTGGCAAACGCAACCAGGAAATCGCTGATGCCCTTCTCGTTGCCAGACCCACGGGGGATCGCGCTGACCTCCTCAAAGAAATGGAACAGCTGGGCGGGCTCGTAGCCGGTGATCTTGTAATCCATGGTGCCTCCTTGGCGCAACTGGTTAGACAGTAAGACATGCGCCTTGTATATTCCCAGACTTTGCGTGCATAAACCAGTCGAAAACGCCGAGCGCCCTTGCATCATCGGCTAACGGTGGGGAGACGCCACTTTATTAAGATAAAGCAGGTTAGACGGGCCGCGCCGAAGGGACGTTGGACCCTTCATCCAACCTCAACGCTTGATCAACGTTTATGCATACGCCATTGATATGTTTAATGAGATCTACTTTGAACGAAGGGGGCTTTCCAACAGAAAAAGGGCGCTCCTTTGGAACGCCCTCGTGGACACAAGGTTTTGTTACGCCCTACAGCGCGCCGGAACCGGCTTGCATCATGCCGCCGGGGCCCGAGGTCACGCCGCCGCTCACGGGCGCGGCGTTGCCAGTGCGCGGTGCCGCCGGGGCGGTATCACCACCGAGCGTGCCCGCCGGACGCGGTGCCGGGATCTCGCCCGTGCCGTGGCTAAAGACAAACTTGCCATCGGCCACGTCGCACAGGACGGTATCGCCCTCGCCCCACTCGCCGGCCAGAAGTTCCTCGGACAGCGGGTCCTCGATGAGCTTTTGAATAGCACGGCGCAGCGGACGCGCACCGTTGGTGAGGTCGGTGCCCTCGGCCACGATCTTGTCATAGGCCGCATCGGTGAGCTTGATGTTCATGCCGTTGGCAATCAGACGCTGGCGCAGGTCGTCCACCAGCAGGTGCGCGATCTTGGTGAGATTCTCGCCCGAGAGCTTCTGGAACACAACAATGTCGTCGATACGGTTGAGCAGCTCGGGGCGGAACAGGCGCTTGAGCTCGCCCATCGCGCGACCACGGATCTCACTCGACGTGAGACCCTGCTCGCCGGTGGTGCCAAAGCCCACGCTCGCATCCTGCGCAATCTCGCGGGCGCCCACATTGGACGTCATGATGATCACGGTGTTGCGGAAGTCGACCGTCTTGCCCTGGCTATCGGTCAGGCGGCCCTCCTCCAGCACCTGCAGCAAGATGTTGAAGATATCGGGGTGCGCCTTCTCGATCTCGTCGAACAGCACGACCGAGTACGGGTGGCGACGAACGGCCTTGGTGAGCTGGCCGCCCTCGTCGTGACCGACGTAGCCCGGAGGGCTACCGATGAGCTTGGAGACCTCGAACTCGCTACCGAACTCGGACATGTCGAAGCTGATGAGCGCGTCTTTGCTGCCAAAGAGATACTCGGCGAGCGTCTTGGCGAGCTCGGTCTTGCCCGTGCCGGTGGGACCCAGGAAGATAAAGCTGCCGCCGGGACGACGCGGGTCCTTGAGCGGCGAGCGGCTGCGGCGCACGGCCTTGGCGACGGCCTCGACGGCCTCGTCCTGGCCGATAATGCGGGTCTTGAGCACGCTTTCGGTCTGCAGCAGGCGACGGCTCTCGCTCTCGGTGAGCGAGGAAACCGGCACGCCCGAAGTCACGGACACGATGTCGGCAATCTGACTCACGTCGATGGTGAGCGGGCTGGCGTCGAGCTCGGCGGTCCAGGCGGCCTTGGCTTCGGCGAGTTCAATCTCGGCGGCCTTCTGCTGCTCGGTGATCTCGGCGGCCTTGTTCATGTCATCGCTCTCGGTGGCCTCCTGCGCGGCGGCCTTGAGCTCCTCTATACGATGCTCGGCCTCGCGCACCGGCTCGGGCGCGCGATTCGCGGCGATGCGGGCGCGGGCACCGGCCTCGTCAATGAGGTCGATGGCCTTATCGGGCAGGAAGCGATCCTGAATGTAGCGGTTGGAAAGGTTCGCGGCGGCCTCGATAGCACCCTGCGTATAGCGCACATGGTGGTGCTCCTCGTAGCGCGGCTTGAGCGCGGTCAGGATCTTGACCGTGTCCTCGACGCTCGGCTCCTCGACATCGATGGTCTGGAAGCGACGCTCGAAGGCCGGGTCCTTGGTGAGGTACTTGCGGAATTCCTCGGCCGTGGTGGCGCCGATAATCTGGAAGGCACCGCGCGCGAGCACGGGCTTGAGCATGGAGCTCGCGTCGATGGAGCCCTCGGCAGAACCGGCACCGATGATGGTGTGCATCTCATCGATAAACAAGATGACGTCGTCGGCCTCGGTGGCCTCTTGGATCACGTTCTTGAGGCGCTCCTCAAACTCACCGCGATACTTGGCGCCCGCGACAAGACCCGGCAGGTCGAGCGTCCAGATATTCTGGTTCATGAGGTTCTCGGGCACGTTGCCAGCAGCAATCTGCTGCGCCAGGCCCTCGACGATAGCCGTCTTGCCCACGCCGGGATCGCCCAGGATAAGCGGATTGTTCTTGGTGCGGCGCGAAAGGATCTCCATCATGCGCTGGACTTCCTTTTCGCGGCCAATCACGGGATCGAGCTCGCCGTCGCGCGCCTTTTGCGTGAGGTTGGTGGCGAACTGCTTGAGCGTGTCGGTGCCGCTCCCCTTTTGCTGAGAGGCATCCGAGCCGCTAAAGAACGGCAGGCCCGCACCGGGACGACCAGCGCCAGCGCCAGCGAGCGGACGCTTCTTATCCTGGTCCTTGGCGGTGAGTTTCTCGATAGCCTTTTTGATGGAGGCGGACGACACGCCCAGGCGCATGAGGATGTCCATGGCCATGCCGTTGCCTTCTTCGACGATGCCGATCAGCAAGTGCTCGGTCGAAACGTAGGTCTGGTTGTTCTCGCGTGCCACGCGGAAGGAGCGTTCCATCACGCTGATGACGAGCGGCGTAAAGGCGAGCTTGGTAGCCTCGGTCTCCTCGCTGGGCTCGGGAACCGTGGTCTGGACCTCTTTGAGGGTATCCATGATGTCATCGTAGGAGATATCGAGCGAACGCAGTGCCTCGGCGGCAATACCCTCGTCCTCCTTAGCGAGCGCAAGCAGCAGGTGCTCGGTGCCCACCTTATTTGAGTGCAGATCGAGCGCCTCTTGCTTGGCCATGGACATGACCTTGCGCGCGCGATCGGTAAAACGGTCTAACATGCTAGTTCCTCTTAGACGAGCTAGTTTTTCAAACGCAAAGCGCCACTCGTGGCGGCGCTTTGGTCTCTTTACCCATATGGAGTATATGTTAACCGCTGGGGCCTTTTCCGCATGCAGCCATACGACAACGTCTACAAAAAAGGAATTGCCAGGTGCGTCTGCATCGGCCCAACGAGCGTGGATTTTCGGACACCCATTCCACGAGCGTGGATAATCTCCCGTTTTGAGCCCGTAAACAGGCCAAAAACGGGAGATTATCCACGTTCATGTTTTGCGGATCAGTTTCATTTGCCCCAATTAGCTGGTGTGGCGCCAGCGAGAGTCGGTGAGGGTTCTCGCCACGCCCAGGCCAACGGGCAGAAACGCCACAATGAGCACTGCACGCACAAACCAGCCGAGCATATTGACCGTGTCGAAGGTGCACATGTAATACATCGAGCGATACAGATACAAGCCCGGCACCATAATGACAATCGATGGCACCGTGAGGGCGATACGTGGATAGGTGAGCTTGATTTCGGCTAAGCTCGCGAGCAGACCCGATACCAGCGCGCCGATAAACGCCGCCGCCTCGGGAGGCATGCCAGCGCTCAAGCCCAGAAAGGGAAACAGCGTCGGCGCATCGACGAGCGTAAGGCGCAAGGTATTAGACACGGCGCCGATGAGCCCTGCCGCCGCGGCCATCTTTATCGGACTGTTGAACATAACCGAGAAGCCAAATACTCCGACAAAGCTCATCACCACACGCAAGAGCGTAAGAGCCAACGGTGAGAGCCCGAGCGGAGCGAAGTCATCCGGCGCCAGTCCCACACACTCGGCAACCATCCAGCCCACGAGGGTCGCCATCACAATAATCGACACGGCATACGAAAGACGCTCAATGCCGCTTCGCATGTCGAGCTTAGCGATGTCGAGACCTGCCGTAATGAGAGGAAAGCCGGGGATCACAAAGAGCATGGCGCCGATATAGCCTTCTTGGTGCGACATTGCCCCCGGTATGACCTGTCCAAGACCGAGCAATGCCAGCAGATACGAGACGCAAGCGAGTGCAACGCCGATCGTCAGCGCGCTAAACTGGCCAAGGCCCTGCTTGAGAATATGGGAACGAGCAAAGTTGCCGACACCAGCGCCCACAAATGCACAAGCCATCTCGATAGGGCCGCCGCCGAGCAAAAAGACAAAGGCGCCACAAGCACAGGCCGCCGCAAGGCCCTGTTGCCAGGGAGTGTAATCGGGTTTTGAACTCTCAACGGTCTTGAGCATCTCGTGGTACTCATGCACGGTAAACCGGCGCCCGTAAACCTCGATTTCCTTTAAGAAGCTCTCCATCATCCAAATGCGATGAGTATTGACTCCCGTTGTGGGTAGGCTGACGACCTCGTTAAAGCAGTGGCCGCCTTCGATGCAGGTGCACTCAAACGACAGGAGACTCAGGTCGACGTGAATCGTGACGCCGAGTACGGCAGCAACACGATTCATGGTATCGCGCACGCGCCAGGCACCTGTTCCGCTTGCCAGCATAAGCATGCCGGTGCGGCAGATGATGGATGATTTATCGGTGAGCGGCGCATCGACGGCAAGCTCATCGCCTGCCGTCACGATCTGGCGCCAGTCGGTTTTCATATGGAGGGCGCCGGCACGAACACCGTGGTGCATGGGGGCTCTCGAAAGCAGCGAGTCAAGGCGCGAAGACTGTGGGGGTTCCGTCGATTCATTCTCAACCTCATCAGCCCCTTCACCCACTAGGTCAAATGAGTCAAGCGATGCCGGCTCGCGACGGTCGATCAGCTCCTCGTCCTCATCATCAAAGTAATTAAACTGATCGAGCATGTCCTCTTCGATCGCGCGCTCGCTCGCATCGTCCATCCCGATGCTCCCTTCCTATCGACTAACCCCCATCCTAGGCAGCGACGGCTAAAGGAAACATAAAAGAGACGGCTGTCGGGCACGGGAGACGCAAAATCGTCAATGCGCCGGTGCGGTCGTTGGGTAGTCATTGGGGACGTTCTTGAATGACTAGTCGTTTAAGAACGTCCCCAATGACTACATCGATGTGTTGGCAACGTCAGCGAGCGGGTCGCATTTGTGACAAGGTGACGTGAAACGAAAGGGCGCTGACCTCCTGGTCGCGCCCTTGAAGTTGAACGTCAGATTGTCCAAATGCGGCCCGCGCAGCGTCGAGCCGTTACGCGGTTCGTAGAACCGCGTAACTAGTTAGTACATCTTTGCGCCGGCGGGGATGGAAGCGTCGAGCTGGATCAGGTTGAGACGCTCCTCGCCCTCCTCCTCGTGGATGGCGCTGATGAGCATACCGCAGCTGGGGATGCCCATCATCTTGCGCGGAGGCAGGTTGGTGATGGCGAGCAGGGTCTTGCCGACCAGGTCCTCGGGCTCGTAATAATCGTGAATGCCGGAGAGGATGGTGCGGTCGGTGCCGGTGCCGTCATCGAGCGTAAAGTTCAGCAGCTTCTTGGACTTCTTGACGGCCTCGCATGCCTTGACCTTCACGGCGCGGAAGTCGCTCTTGGAGAAGGTATCAAAGTCGACGAACTCCTCAAACAGCGGCTCGACGGCAATCTTGGAATAATCAACCGTGGGCTTGAGCGGCTTGACGAAGGGGCTCGCGGTGTTGCCGGCCTCGGCAGCTTTGGCAGCAGCGGCACCGGACTGGAAACCCTTCTCGGGCTTCATGTGCGGGAACAGCAGCACGTCGCGGATGGAAGCCTGGTTGGTGAGCAGCATGACCACGCGGTCGATACCGATGCCGATGCCACCCGCGGGAGGCATACCGTACTCGAGGGCACGCACGTAATCCTCGTCGTACTCCATGGCCTCATCGTCGCCGCCGGCCTTCTCGGCCATCTGGGCAGCGAAGCGCTCGGCCTGGTCGACCGGGTCGTTGAGCTCGGAGAACGCGTTGGCGTACTCGTGACCGGCGATGACCAGCTCAAAGCGATGGGTCAGGCGCGGATCATCCTCAAAGCGCTTGGCAAGCGGACTAACCTCGATGGGGTAATCGCACACGAAGGTGGGGTTGACGATGGTGTCCTCGCCCAGCTCGTCATAGATCTCGGCGATGATCTTGCCGGCGGTCCACTCGGGCTTGATCTCCAGGCCCTTCTCGCGTGCGGCGGCAGCAAGCTCCTCAACCGGCGTGTCGATGGTGACCTGCTTGCCGAGCACGTCGGAGACGATATCGGTCATGGAACGGCTTGCCCACTCACCAGAAAGGTCGATGGTCTGGCCCTGGTACTCAATAACCTCGGGGTTGCCGATAGCCTTGTTAGCGGCCTTAATGACACCCTGGGCGAGCGCCTTCATGCCCTCGAGATCGGAGAAGGCGCGGTAGGCCTCCATCGTGGTGAACTCGGGGTTGTGGGTAAGGTCCATACCCTCGTTGCGGAAGATGCGGCCGATCTCGAAAACACGCTCAAAGCCGCCGACGATGCAGCGCTTGAGGTGCAGCTCGGTGGCGATACGCAGATAGCACTCCTGATCGAGCGCGTTGAAGTGCGTGATGAACGGCTTGGCAGTAGCTCCGCCCTGGATGGTCTGCAGGATAGGAGTCTCAACCTCCATGTAGCCATCGGACTCCATAAAGCGGCGGAACGTGGAGAGGATCTGTGAGCGCTTGCGGAAGGTCTCGCGAACGTCGTCGTTGGCGATCAGGTCGACATAACGCTGACGATAGCGGGTCTCCTTGTCGGAGAGACCGTGGAACTTCTCGGGCAGCGGGCGAACGGCCTTGGACAGCAGCGTCGCGCTCTTGGGGGCAACGGAAAGCTGGCCACGCTTGGTGCGCACGACTACGCCGGTCACGCCCAGGATATCGCCCAGGTCGAGGGCCTTGAGCGTATTCCAGGCGGCCTCGTCCATATCGTTGATGCGGCAGAACAGCTGGATCTCGCCGGTCGCGTCGCGCACGACGATGAACATGATCTTGCCCTGACCGCGCTTGGCGACCACACGGCCGCCGATCTTCACGACGTCCTCGGTGTCCTCGCCATCGGTGAGCTCGGCGTACTTAGTCTCGATGTCGACGACGTAGTCCTCAATCTCGGAGTGCTCGGGATAGGGGTTCTGGCCCGCCTCGAACAGGGCGGCGCGCTTGGCCAGGCGGGTGGCGCGCTCGTCGTTGAGCGTCGATGCCTGATCGGCGGCGTTCTGGTTCTCTGCCATAAGTTAGCTCCTCAAATTAAAACGCTCCCCAGGATTCGGTCCCAGGGAGCGAAAACATACCTTTACGCGGGACCGTGGTCTAGCGTGCGATCTTGGCGATGGTGTAGACGCGAGTCTTGCCGGAAGGCGTAACGACCTCGACGGAGTCGCCCTCGCCGTGACCGATGATGGCATGGCCGACCGGAGACTCGTTGGAGATCTTGTGCTCGAGCGAGTTGGTCTCGGTGGTACCGACGAGCGTGACTTCCATGACCTCACCGTTGGGATCGATCAGAGAAACGGTGGAACCGATGGAGACGGTCAGATCGCCCGTGGTGGCAGCAACCTGAGCGTTGGCGAGGATGGCCTGAATCTCGGCAATGCGAGCAGCATTCTGGGCCTGCTTGTCCTTGGCGGCGTCGTACTCGGAGTTCTCCGAAAGGTCGCCGAACGCGCGGGCTTCCTTGATGTCCTCGACGATCTCCTTGGCGTAATCGCCCTCACGCCAAGCGAGCTCCTCGACGAGCTTCTGGCGGCCCTCAGCGGTCAGTACGATCTGGCTTGCGTCCATACGGATATCTCCCCAACTATGATGTAACGATCAACTGTCAACAAAACGAAAAAGACCGGCTAGCCTGCGGGCAAGCCGGTCAGGTGCTCACCCCAAAGGGATGGGACTACTCTGCGTCCGCGTCGCTGTCCTCTGCCTTCTTTTGCTTAGCAGCAGCGAGCTTGGCCTCGAGCTCTGCGATCTCCTTGTCCTCCTTGGACTCCTCGACCACAACGTCCTCGGCCTGCTTGGTTTCGCCCTTATCGTCGCCCTCCATACCCTCGCGGATATTCTTGACGGTAGAGCCGAGGGACTTGCCGAGCTTCGGCAGGTTCTTGGGCCCGAAGATAATCAGGACAACGACGAGAATGATGATGAGCTCAGGAGCCCTCAGTCCAAACATGTAGACCTCCACAATACAGCGAGACAAGCTCGAATGAGTATACCGCGGGTGTCGCGGTATCACAACAATAGCTAAAAAAAGGGACCGCAAGAAGCGATCCCTCCTCATGCTCTGGTCGGGTTGACTGGATTTGAACCAGCGACCCCTGCGTCCCGAACGCAGTGCTCTACCAAACTGAGCCACAACCCGTTAGCTCGACTATAGTAACAAAGATTTTCGCCGCGTGCTAGAGAAATTTTTATTTCTTTGGCGCTTCAATGCGAACCGTGTCGGAAACGAGCTCCGTTGCATAAGCCCACCAGCCGTTTTGTTGAGCCGTCGCCGCAAGATTGGCTGCCGTGGCGGCGCTATCGCAGAGAGCAAACGAGCAGGCACCCGAACCGCACACGTTTGTGGCAATGGTACCGTCCTGTGAACGAAGCCAGTCGAGCACCGTTTGAATCCGCGGCTCCATCTGCGCGGAAATGACACCCAGGTTGTTGTGGACGAGCGCGTAGGCCGCCTCTGCGTCTCCCGAGCGAAGGGCAGATGCGATCGCTCCGGGCTTGTCCGCAGGCGCTGGAGTCTCATCAAAACGTCGATAGGCTTCAATTGTTGAAACGCTTGCCTCGCGCGGCTTGACCAGCACGACGGGCGTCGCGGGTAGTGCAGGGTACTCGGTGGCCAGCACGTCTCCCCCACCCACGTAAAATGCTGGGCTGGCATGCAAAAAGAAGGGAACGTCAGCGCCAATGCCGCGCGCGATGTTGTCCAGCGCGGAATCGGTACGGTCGATACCCCACAGCTCGGCCAAGGCAACAATGACCGCGGCGGCATCCGTCGAGGGGCCGCCAAGGCCGGCGCACAGCGGGATACGCTTTTCGATCGTCACGCACACGTTGGCTTCGCGACCATAATGCTCGACCATAGCAGCGGCCGCACGATACGCCGTATTCTTTTGCATGGGAAAGTCGGATGCCGGAATAGTCTGGACGGTCAGCACCTGTGCCGGCGTGACCGTCACGGTATCGACAAGGCCGACGGCTGCCATCAGGGAATCGACCTTGTGGTAGCCGCGGGCGTCACGCTCGGTATGAACCCCCAGGTAGAGGTTAATTTTTGCCGGCGCGGTAAGGGTAAGGGACCAATCGGTCACCGTTAGTGCTCCTCGAGCTGGTTGCCGAGCGGAGTAAAGATGTGCTCACCGCTCTCGGGGTCGAACAGCTCGACCTGCCCGGTGAGGACATCGATATACTGGTAGGACTGACGCGACTTGCGGCCGCGGCGCTCGTCAACCTCGACGATAAAGACTGCGGGGTGGACGCTCTTGATGGTGCCCATGCGCTCGACGACGCGGGTACGGCCCATGTTGGCCTTAACCTTAACGCGATCGCCCACCATATCGGTCAGCTTCTCGTGGATGTCGTCGACGTGATTGACTTCCATCTCTTCCATGAACAGGGCCTCCAGAAGGTGCAATTCAAAAAGGGGATAATACCCCTAAGATAGACAAAACTCTAATACTATAGCACCCTGCTACCGCCATGCGCAAGTAGCTAAAAAATCCCCGTCCATAATTGACTACTTACAGATTGTCTGTGTCCAGAACGATGGTGAATGGACCGTCGTTGACGAGGTCGACCTTCATGTCGGCGCCGAAGATGCCATGCGCTACGTGCTCGACGTCCTCGCGCACAAGCGTCAGGAAGTACTCGTAGAGCTCGTTGGCGACATCGGGGGCGCCGGCATCCGTAAACGATGGGCGGCGGCCGTGACGGCAATCGGCGAACAGCGTGAACTGCGACACCACGAGTACCTCGCCTTCGACATCGGCAAGTGCCAGGTTGGTCTTGCCGTTCTCGTCCTCGTTAATGCGCAAGCCCCGGAGCTTGCTCCACAGCTTATCGGCCTCGGCGCGCGTGTCGCCGTGGCCCACGCCCAGCAGCACCAGATAGCCGCGCCCAATTTTGCCCACGCACTCGCCGTCGACCGTCACGCCGGCGTTGAGCACGCGCTGCACCACCGCACGCACGGCCTACTCCTCGCCCGTCAGTTTGGCGGATAGGTGCTCGAGCGCATGGAATCGATGGCTGATGGCGTTCTTCTCGTCCGCCGTCAGCTCGGCCATGGTCTTACCCGGCGTGTCGACCGGCAGGAACAGCGGGTCGTAGCCAAAGCCGTGATCGCCGCGGCCCTCGTGCGCGATAACGCCCTCGCAGGCGCCCTCACCATAGGTGACCAAACCGTCCGTGTCGATGAGCGCGACGACGCTCATAAAGCGCGCAGTGCGGTCCTCGTCGGCCACGCCCTCCAGATTCACGAGCAGCTTGGCATTGTTGGCGGCATCGTCGCCGTGAACGCCCGCGTAGCGCGCGCTATACACACCGGGCTCACCGTCCAGCGCGTCGACGACCAGGCCCGAATCGTCGGCAATGGCCATGAGCCCCGTCTCTTCGACGGCAGCCTGCGCCTTGATGATGGCGTTCTCCAAAAACGTCGTGCCGTTTTCCTCGGGGTCCTCAAAATCACCCAGCTGACCCAACGCCACAAAGCGAACCTCGGGCATAGCCTTGCCCAAAATGGCCTCGATCTCGGTGAGCTTATGGGCGTTGCCCGTTGCCACGACGATGGTCGCCGCCGGGTCGAGGGTGTCGATGTCGATCTTCTCAAGTGCCACAGCTGGCCTCCTTGTCTCTATAGCAATGCCGTGTTGAGGACGACGAGGCCTCGGCCTCTCCCCCTCTTAATCAGCGGCAGTCTTATACTTCGACGTTTTCCCAGATAAAACCTGCCAAAATAAACCTGTCCCTTTTTGGCAGGTTAGGCGAGGGCTTGGCGCTGGAGCTCGATGAGCTCGGCAATGCCCTTGTCGCCCAAATCGAGCAGGGCATTAAGGCGCTTGCGGTCGAAGGGCGCCTGCTCGCCAGTGCCTTGGAGCTCGATCATCTCACCGGTATCGGTGGCGACAAGGTTCATGTCGACCTCGGCGTGGCTGTCCTCGGAATAATCCAAGTCGAGCAGGGTGTTGCCGTCGACAACGCCCATAGAGATGGCAGCAACCTGGCCCGTGAGCGGGATGCGCTCGAGCTTACCCGCCTCGACCCACATGGCAAGGGCGTCGTGCAGCGCCACCCAGGCGCCGGTAATGCTCGCCGTACGCGTACCGCCATCGGCCTGGATCACGTCACAGTCGACGGTGACGGTGTACTCGCCGAGCACCTTCATGTTGACGACGGTACGCAGGCTGCGACCAATGAGGCGCTCGATCTCCATGGAGCGGCCTTTGCGGTTGGCGTGCTCGCGCTTGCAGCGCTTGCCGGTCGACGTCGGCAGCATGGCGTATTCCGCGGTCACCCAACCGGCCTTAGCTCCCTTTCGCCAGCCCGGCACGCCCTCCTCGATAGTGGCGGCGCACAGCACGCGCGTGTCGCCGAACTCGGCCAGGCACGAACCGTGGGCGTGCTTCATGACGCCACGGGTGAGCTTAACGGGACGCAACTCGTTGGCGGCGCGGCCGTTGGCGCGGTTGACCTGCATGTACTCCATAGAAAGATCCTTTCGGCAAAAAATGTGGCGAAGGCTTTGGCGGCGGCCTTACATCTATTTCAGCTCATCGATATCGATATGCTCAATGCTCTTGAGCGGCTGACCAAAGATAAAGCTGCCCGCCACCGCAAACTCGGCAATGTTATCGGCCGTCGTGGCAAAACGATGCTGCGGCTCGGCGGCGTCGCCCGCCAGCTGCTCGCGGCGCGTGAGGATATCGGTCAGCTCGCGCGTGGTCTCCTCGGCGGAACTCACGACGCGCACCCCAGGCCCCAGCGCATGACGGATAGGTCCCACCAACAGCGGAAAATGCGTACAGCCGAGCACCACGGTATCGATACCGTGGTCGCGCAGCGGCTCAACCGTGGCACCCACCAGCGCACGCACGGCAGGCGTATCGAAGATGTCCTCGTTCTCAAGCCACTGCTCTTGCAGATGCGCACCCGAGGCGAGCTCGTGTTCGACAACCTCGACAAAGCTCGAGGCGGGGCAGCCGTATACGTCGACGCCGGCATCTAGGTCCTGAATGGCGCGCGTGTAAGCGCCCGAGCGAATGGTGAGGTTGGTGGCGAGCACGCCCACGCGACGCGTGCGGGTGCTGTTGATTGCCGCACGGGCACCCGGCGCGATCACGCCGATCACGGGAACGTCGAGCACCTGCTGGGCCAGACGCAAGGCCGCAGCTGTCGCCGTGTTGCAGGCGATGACCATAATCTTGACGTCGTGCTTCGACAGCCAACGGCCCGCCTGCAACGCAAACGAGCGCACCTCATCCTCGGTGCGCGTGCCGTAGGGGCAGCGTTTGGTGTCGCCGAAGTAGTAGACGGACTCATGCGGCAGCGCCGTCGCGATGGCGCGCGCAACCGTCAGACCGCCCAAACCAGAATCGAACACGCCAATCGGGCGCGTGTCGCCTGTCGGATTCTCGATATCGGACATTACCTCACCAGTCTCTCTCGAAAAGACATGTCCAAGTGCGGCGACGCCGCGCTACGAACGCGCCGCGACCAGCAGCTCTGCCGTCGCCGCCCAACCGTCGACAATTTTGCCGCGCGTAACGAAAGCGTTCTCGCAAGCAGCCAGGAACTCGGGCGCGCCGGCGCTCGTCAGGCCATTCTCGACCAGGCAGAACGTGCCCACGTGATCGGCCATGTAGAAGTCGGACTCGGAATCGCCGAGCGCGAGCGTCTCCTCGCGCTCAATCCCCAGGTGCTCGCAGAAGCGCGCGATGGCAACGCCCTTGTTGAGGCCGGCGGGATTGATGTTAAACGCGCGACCGTCCTCGACGCGATCGAGCTCGAGCGTCGTCGGCTTGGACAGATGCGTCAGGTGACCGTTACAGGCCCACACCAGGCCGCAGCCGGCCTCGTCCAGGATGGCCTGGACCTCATTGTCGGGCACATCGCCGCGCATGCCGACGGTGACCTCGCGGTACTTGTAGCCGGTCGACATGTCGTTGTGATACTCGATCTTGTGCGGCCAGCGGGCAAGAATCTTCTCGCACACGCCGGTCTGCTCGATCACCTGGTGCGGAGTAAGGCCGCAGGCGGGGTCGTAAGGCATGTCGCCAGTCAGATACTCCCAATCGTTGGCTTTGAGGTCGTACATGACCAGGCCGCCCATCTCACCGATGTAGGAGTTGAGGCCGAGCACGCGCGCATCCTCGTGGATCATGGTACGGTTGCGGCCCGAGGTGGGAACCACCTGAATACCAGCGCGGGCAAGTGCCACGACGGCCTCGACGAGTTTGGTCGAGGGGTTACCGTCGTTGTCGCGCAGCACGCACGAGCCGGGCGCGAGCATCGTGGCATCCAGGTCGGTAAAGACGTACTTGACCTTGGCCAAGCGCTCGCGCATCTCGCCCGAAAGCTCGGCAACGGTCGGCAGGGTGTTGTGGGACATGGTTACTCCGTTTACGTAGAAGGGTTTGGACTTGGACGGCATGTTTTGATTGAGGGAACACGCTTATGGCGACAGCGCACTCAGGGCGCCGCCGCCATCATGGTTCATTAGTCAAACTGGGTAACATCGATCAGGCGATTGGCCAGCGAAAGGTCGCTCTCGATGGGCACGAACTCGTCGCCCACGTGCATGAGCTCCTCGTCACCCTTTGCCAGCAGCAAGACAATGGTGGGAGCATCGGGGTTGACGTACTCCTCGCGCGCCGCCTTGAACGCCGCATGCACAGCGGCTTCGCGGTCGAGGATGATCTTGTTCGGCGTATCGTCGGGAACATGCTCGGCAAGCTCGCGACAGACCTTCATCGGGTCCTCGTGAGCCGGGTCCTCGTTGGCAAAGATCATCAGGTCGGAATATGGTGCGGCCTCGCGCGGAAGCTGCTCGCGGCGCTCCTGCGCCTTGCCGCCGGCAGCGCCAAACACTGCAATGACTGGACTAGCGGGAAACGCGCGCTTGACCGACGAGAAAAGCGAACGGAACGAAAGCTGGTTGTGCGCATAGTCAACGACGCAGATCACGCGGCCGTCCTTCGACTCCACGACCTCCATACGGCCCGGCACACGCAGTTTGGAGAGGCCCTTCTTGATAGCTTCGATACCGATGCCGATCTCGTGCGCAGCGGCGATAGCGACCAGCGCGTTTTCCACGTTAAAGTCGCCCGCGATGCCCAGCAGGACCTTCTCCCCCGCCTCGGACTCGTCGGCACACAGGCCATGCAGGTTAAACTCGATGTTAAAGCCGACCACGCGGACATCGCTTGCCCACAGGCTTGCCTCGGGATGCTCGACGCCAACGGTCACCAAGCGCTCGGCCGTCGACGCTGCCTCCAGCACACGGTCAACCTCTTCGGTGCCCAGATTCACCACGGCGGTCTTTGCCTGGTCAAAGATCCTGAGTTTGCTCTCAAAATAATCCTCAAACGTGGGGTGTTCGATCGGCGAGATGTGGTCACGCCCGATGTTGAGGAAGCACGCCACGTCAAACGGCAGATTCTCGACGCGTTGGTACTTGAGCGCCTGGCTCGAGACCTCCATGACCATGGACTGGCGACCGGACTCACGGCAGTTGGCGATATGGCGCCAGACCTCGGGGGCCTCTGGCGTGGTATTGGTGCTCTCGTAGCACTCGATACCATCGTCGGTACTCACCGAGCCGATCATGCCGCAGGACTCGCCCGCCGCTTTGATAATCGACTGGAGCATAAAAGCGGCCGTGGTCTTTCCCTTGGTACCGGTGATGCCCACGATCTTGACGTCGTGGTCGGGACGGTCGTAGACCTCCGGCGGCAACAGGGCCATGGCCGTGCGAACGCTATCAACAACCAGCATCGCAGCACCGCTCTCCTGCGCCAGCGGCTCCAGAGACTCGACCAGCGACTCTTCGCACACAAATGCGACGGCGCCCGCATCGAGCGCCATGCTCAAAAACGCGGGCTTAAAGGCAGCGCCTTTGCAAAAGAACACGTCACCTGCCGAGACCGCGCGCGAATCAAACGAGCAGCCGGTCACGGCACGCTCGTCAACCTGCTCTGATGCGCGCAGCTCGCCGCACACATCGAGAAGCTTGGCAAGCGTATCGACCGTGGTCACGGTCGCGGAATCCGAATGGTGCATCTTTCACCTTTCTCAGCCATTTGGCAGGGACGGTTTTTATAGTAACTGAAACGCACCCACGCAAAAACGGCTCCCGGAGGAGCCGTTACGCGCAGGCGTTCGTAAGCCGAGGCTAGGCAGCCTGAACAGCGGGCTGGTCCTCGTCGATAAAGAAGCGCTTGTACCACACCAGGAACACGAGCGGCGTATAGATCTTGCGCTGGAAATCGCCCTTGCCCGCAAAGTGCAGATCGAGCAGGTGCATGAGCTCGTCGGTATCGAAGAACTCGCTTGCCCACGGCGCGGTGAAGTACTCCTTGACATAGTCGTACCACTTTTGCTCGCGCAGCCAGTAGACAATCGGCACCGGGAAGCCCACCTTGGGACGGGTGGCCCACTCATCGGGCAGCGACTTGTTGGCAGCGTGGCGGAGTACCTGTTTGTTGCCGTTCTCGTTGATGCGGTAGCGGTCGGGAATGTGCTCGGCGAACTCCATGACTTTGCGGTCCAGGAAGGGCACGCGCAGCTCCAGCGAGTGCGCCATGCACATCTTGTCGGCCTTGAGCAGAATGTCGCCCGGAAGCCACATGTTCATGTCCAGGTACTGCTTCTTGACCAGCTCGGGCTGACCCTTCACGCGCGCATAGATGGGAGCGGCAAGCTCGAAGGCGCCATCGCCGGTGTTGTACTCGGGCTTGAGCACGCCGTCGACCTCGCGCTCCGGCCATACCAGAGCCTGTCCCAGGAACGACTTCTCAGGGATCTCGGCACCCTTGACCAGGAAGTTATGGCCCTTGAAGTACGGCATATGCAGCGCCAGGTTACCGAGCGCGCGACGGATGGGCAGCGGCACCATCTTTTTGTACTTGCGGACTGGGACCGTGTCCTCGTAGTAGGCGTAGCCGCCAAAGAGCTCGTCGGCGCCTTCGCCCGAAAGCACGACGGTGACGTCCTTGCGGGCCATCTCGGCCAAGAACCACAGCGGCACGGAAGACAGGTTGGACTGCGGCTCGTCCATGTGATACTGGATGTCCTCGAGCGCACCGAAGAACTCGTCGGCGGTAATCATCTTGCGGACATTCTCGACGCCGAGCTTATCGGAAAGCTCCTTGGCGTAGTTAGTCTCGTTGAAGTTCTTGTAGTCAAAGCCCACCGAGAAGGTCTTGTCGGGCATGAGGCAAGCGGCGATGTAGCTGGAGTCGACGCCGCCGGAAAGGAACGACGCGACCTTGACGTCGGCGATGCGATGGGCCTCGACGCTCTCGTGCACGACCTCATCCAGCTCGTCGACGTACTCCTCGAACGGCTTCTCGACGGCAGAGTAATCGCAATCCCAGTAGCGCTCGATGTTCATCTTGCCGGTCGGGATGTCTACGGTAAAGTAATGCGCCGGCGGCAGCTTGTAGACACCCTCGAAGAAGGTCTCCTCGGTTGCCGAATACTGCAGCGTCATGTACGGACGCAGGGCCTTTTTGTTGACCGCCTTGTGGAAGTGCGGGTAGTCTAGGAAGCTCTTGATCTCGGAACCAAAGAGCACGCCCGGAGCGCCGTCGCCCGCATCGGCCATGGGATAGTAGTAGAGCGGCTTGATGCCAAAGATATCACGGGCGCCAAAAAGCTTGTTCTTCTTCTTGTCCCAGATGACGAAGGCGTACATACCGCGCAAGCGATCGAGTACTGCCTCGCCCCACTCCTCGTAGCCGTGCAGAAGGCTCTCGGTGTCGGCGCCGCAGTGGAACTTGTAGCCCTTGGCCTCGAGCTCGGAACGGAGTTCTTGGAAGTTGTAGATCTCGCCGTTGAAGACAATGACGACGCTACCGTCCTCGTTGGCCATAGGTTGGGCGCCAGCCTCGGTCAGGTCGAGGATCGACAGGCGGCGGAAGCCGAGGGCAACGCGGCCGTCGATAAACTGGCCGCCCATGTCGGGACCACGATGGACGATGCGGTCCATCATCTTGGTGAGCACCTCGGATTGGTTATCCGTCCCACCGACAAAACCGACAAAACCGCACATATACTATCCCCTTTGCTGTTGCTGGGCATCAAATCGAATCAGTAGCTTTTGAGTATACCCGAGGGCGTAAAGAGGGGCGGAATGTTCAGGCAATCTCAACTGAATCAGCTCCGCTGTGACACGCGTCGGTTACCTTTAATGGATATGAGGTGAATGAGGCGATTGTTTTGCTATACTCTCTCCGCACGGGCGATTGGCGCAACGGTTAGCGCAGGTGCTTTACACGCACAAGGCTGGGGGTTCGAATCCCTCATCGCCCACCATTGAATTGGAAACGGTCCTCGCAAGGGGACCGTTTTTGTTTGGGCCCAGCGCATGGGATTCGAACCCGACAGGGTGCGAAGCTGAGGAAACGCGAAACGTTTTCCAGCGCAGCACGCGAGGGCCGCAGGCCCGAAGCGAAAGCGGGCGGCGTCAGCCGCACGCGACATCCCTCATCGCCCACCACTGATTTGATAGGCTCCCAGCTATGGGGGCCTTTCTTTTTTGGGCCCAGCGCATGGGATTCGAACCCGACAGGGTGCGAAGCTGAGGAAACGCGAAGCGTTTTCCAGCGCAGCATGCGAGGGCCGCAGGCCCGAAGCGAAAGCGGGCGGCGTCAGCCGCACGCGACATCCCTCATCGCCCACCACTGAATTGTTAGGCCTCCAGCGATGGAGGCCTTTCCTTTTTCAGGCCCAGCGCATGGGATTCGAACCCGCCAGCACGTCTGTCACAAAGGCCGTGGCCAAAAAATGGCAAAAATGAGTACTGCTACCTTGCTTACAACATATCAAAAGATAGTATTTGCTTAAGTTACGCAACATATGTCCATTATAAGGACTAGCAATTGGATCAAAATCGTACATTCATCGCCATTTCGACTAGCTATCTGGCCTTATTAGTCCAAAATTGCTGTTACCAAATCGGTAACAGTACTCATATTTGATGTTTTTTGACCAGCAGGTCTCCCCGCCTTAGCAAATCTAAGGCAAAACGGGCTCCAGACCGCTGAATCATGCCACATAGGGCACGTCCGCAGTCCGGAACCCGGTCAAAGTTAAGTTATTTCGCTGTGTTAGGCCAAAACGTCCGACAGGATCTCGATCAGACTGTCCACGTCGGATTCCTCGCAGACGAGCGGCGGCAGGAAACGCAGCGTATGGGCACCCGTAGCGTTAATCACGGCACCAGCCCCCAATGCACGGGCCACAACGTCGTGTGCATCACCCACAGTATCGTCCAGATCGCAGCCGAGCATCAAGCCGCGGCCACGCACCTCGGTCACGTTCGGCAGCTTGGCGAGCTTTGCCTCCATATAGGCGCCTACCTTGGCAACATGGTCGGCATAATCGCCGTGCACGAGCGCGGAGAGCGTCGCGGCACACGCCGCGACGGCCAAGCAGCTACCGCCAAAGGTCGAGCCGTGGTCGCCCGGCTTAAACACGTCGGCAATCTCCTTCTTTGCTACGGCGGCACCCATGGGCACGCCATCAGCAATGCCCTTGGCAAGGCTCATGATGTCGGGTTCCACGCCATAGGTTTGGAATGCAAACGGCTTGCCGGAGCGGAAGATGCCGCACTGGACCTCGTCGGCGATAAGCACGGCGCCCACTTCGTGTGCCAGGTCGCGCGCTGCCGCCATAAACTCCTCGGTCATGGGGTGCACACCGCTCTCGCCCTGAATCGGCTCGAGCATCACGGCACAAATTTCGCTCCCCAGCTGCTTAAAGATCGCACGCAGTTCATCGATATCGTTGGGCGTGCAGGCCACAAAGCCACCCGGCAGCGGGCGGAAACTATCCTGCAGCCAATCCTGCATGGTGGCGGCAATGGTCTCGAGCGTACGGCCGTGGAAGCCGCCGCGCATGCACACGATGGTGTTGCCGCCGTTACCGGCACGCTTGGCGTACAGGCGCGCGAGCTTCATCGAGCCCTCGTTGGCCTCGGCGCCGGAGTTGGCAAAGAAGGTCTCCCACACCTGCTCGTCCGCAGCCGGGGCACCAAGAGCAGCTGCCGTGGTCTCATCGCCGGCGGCAATGGCATCGGCAAGCACGCGTGCACCATCTACGTCGTCGTTGGCAAGCTTGGACAGCAGCGCCGCGACCTGTCCACGCTGCTCGATGTAGAAGTAATTGGAGACATGCATGAGCTTTTTGGTCTGTGCCTCGAGCGCCGAGAGCACAGCCAGGTTGCCATGACCTAGGCTGCACACGCCGATGCCGGCAAGAAAGTCGAGGTACTCACGGCCATCGTCGCCGGTGAGCTTCATGCCGTGACCCTCGACAAACTCGACCGGAGAGCGGCCAAAGGTATGCATAACGTAATGGGATTCAAGCGATTGCTGAGCTGCAAGTGACATGGGATGCCTTTCGTTGAGCGCCGGACGGCGCAGACCTATGGGTGCAGGAATGGAGCGGCTGCGGGTCAGCTAGACCGTCTGAAGCTTCTCGACCTCGTCGAGGTTCTCGGTCAGACGCGCAGCAAACGTCGAAAGCGGATGCGGATGTGTATCGAACTCGTAAGCCGTCTCGGTGGAATGGATCACGGTACCGACGCCGGCATCGGTCAGCAGCTCCAGCAGCAGCGAATGCGGCGTGGTGCCGTTGATGATGTGAGCGCGAAATACGCCGCCGGCAAGCGCATCGACGGCCGCACGCAGCTTGGGAATCATGCCCTTATCGACCTCGCCGCCGTAGAGCATTTCGTTAACCTCGTCGAGCGTTAGGTTGGAGATGAGTGAGTCTTTATCGCTAAAGTCCTTGTACAGGCCGTCGACGTCGGTCAAAAAGATCGCCTTATGCGCGTGGAGCGCTGCCGCAACGGCACCGGCGGCGGTATCGGCGTTGATGTTGAAGAAACCGCCGTCCTCCCCCGCCGCGACGGTAGCGATGACGGGGATGTACTCGCTATCGAGCAGGCGCTCGATATAGTCGGTGTTGACATGCGTGACCTTGCCTACGCGGCCGAGTTCGGGGTCGAGCGGCTCGGCGATGAGCGTACCGGCATCGCTGCCCGAAACGCCCACGGCCAGGTTGCCGTGATGGTTGAGCGCCGCGACCAGCTCCTGGTTGACCTTACCGCCCAGCACCTCGCGCACGATATCCATGGTCGCCGGCGTGGTCACGCGCTGGCCGTTCTTAAACTCGACGGGGATGTCGTAGTGGCTCAGCGCCTCGTTGATGGCCTTGCCGCCACCATGCACGATGACGGGGCGCATGCCGATGATCTTAAGGAGGACGATGTCGCTCATCACGTCGCGACGCAGCTGCTCATCAACCATGGCGGCTCCGCCATATTTGATAACAACCGTCTTGCCGGTCAGGTTCTTAATCCACGGCAGCGCTTCGAACAGCAGCTGCGCGGTTGCTTCGTTGGATTCGTTCGAACGACAATCGCGTGCGAATTTCATAATCTGCCTCGTCTTTCGTATCGTTATCGCGCCGTGCTCCGCTGTCCGCAATCGCGGCAAGATGCGCAGCGTGCCTGGAATCTAGGAACGGTAGTCGCCGTTAATGGAGATGTACTCGTGCGTGAGGTCGCAAGTCCACACGGTGGTCGCCGCGTCGCCCGCGCCCAGGTCGGCCGAGATCACGATCTCGGGCGCCTCAAAACGTCGCAGAGCCTCGTCCTCGTCAAAGGGAACGGTCAGGCCGTCACGGCAGACGGGCATGCCCATCATGTCGATGGAAACGTCTTCCTGATTAAACTTCACGCCGCACTTGCCGAGCGCCATGGCAACGCGGCCCCAGTTGCAGTCGTGGCCGGCGATGCAGGTCTTAACGAGCGGCGAGTTGGCAACGGCACGGGCGGCGATATCGGCCTCCTCGTCGTTCACGGCGCCGGTAACGTTGACCGTAACAAGCTTAGATGCGCCCTCACCATCGGCGGCGATATTGCGCGCCAGGCTCTCGCACACCTCGTGCACGGCAAATGCCAACTCGTCAAAGGCATCGGAGCCCTCGACGATAGGCTCGGCATCTGCGGCAGCGGCGCCGGAGGCAAGCATGATGCAGGTGTCGTTGGTCGAGGTGTCGGAATCGACCGTTACCTTGTTAAAGGTCTGCTTGACGGTCGAGAGCAGCAGGGCATGAAGTGCCGCAGGCTCGACGGGGGCATCGGTGGTGATAACTGCGATCATGGTGGCCATGTTGGGCATGATCATACCCGAGCCCTTGCACATTCCGCCTACCGTATAGACATTGCCCGCATGACCCGCAGCCTCACTGACGTAGGATACGGCGTACTCCTTGGAGTGCGTGTCGGTCGTCATGATGGCGCGAGCGGCATCGGCGCCACCGTGGGCGGAGAGCGCCTCGTAGGCGGCAGGAATGGCGGTCTCAAACGTGTCGATCGACAGAATCTGGCCAATCACACCCGTGGAGGCAACCAGAATCTGCTGGGGCTCGCAGCCGATGACCTGCGAGGCGATGTTGCACGTCTCGCGCGCGCAGGCAAGGCCCGTCTCGCCCGTGGCGGCATTCGCGTTGCCGGAGTTGATTGAAACGCCGGCGATGATGCCATAGCCCTTGCCCACACCGCCCAGGTTGGCGCGGCTCACCTGCACAGGCGCTGCGCAAAAGCGATTGGTCGTAAACACGCCGGCACCGGGACAGGGTTTATCGGGCACGACGAGCGCGTAATCCAAGCGCTCGGGATTCTTGCGAAAACCCGCATGAATACCCGCGGCCTTAAAGCCGGCCGCTACCGTAATGCCACCCTCGACGGCACGAATCTTGATATCGAACTGCTCTGTATTCATCGTCCTTACGACTCCTTATATCAAACAAAAAACGGACATCGGTTGGTGCGCCATGCCAGTCGTGATCATGAGACCAGCTTAAGAGTGGCGCCCCACTCGATGCCCGACTACCAAATCGTTAACAATCGAATGTGCTACACCGGGCACGCCACTGTGGGCAAGCCTCGTCGCTCGTCAAAGCCAAAGACGATATTGGCGCACTGGACTGCTTGGCCCGCAGCGCCCTTGCACAAATTGTCGATAGCACCCGTCGCCACCAGCACGCCCGCGCGCTTGTTGAGCGCGAGGCCGATCTGGGCGGCGTTGGTGCCGACGACCGAAGCCGTCTTGGGCTGCTGACCGGCATCGAGTACGCGTACGAAGGTGCGACCGGCGTAGAACTTCTTGTAATGGTCGACGACATCCTCAAGGGTCAACGTGTCGAGAGCCTGCAGCGCGAGCGGCATCGTCACCGTGGAGAGCAGACCACGCTTGAGCGGTGCCAGGTGCGGGGTAAAGACGACGCGATCGGTCAGGCCAAGGATTTGCTCGATTTCGGGCGTGTGACGATGCTTGCCCACACCGTAGGCCTCCAGGTTTTCGTCCGCGCTGCAAAAATGGGTGCGGGCGTTGCAGGACTTACCGGCGCCCGTCACGCCGCTAATGGCATCGACAATCACGGGACCGTTCTCGGCCACCCAGCCCGCGCGCACGGCGGGCGCGGCGGCAAGGCTCGTTGCGGTGGGATAGCAACCGGCGCAGGCGACCAGCACGGGTTTGCCGTCGGCATGGTCGGATGCGGCGGTCTCCAAGTCTTGGCAGAACAGCTCGGGCAGACCGAAGGCACGGGTCTTGAGCAGCTCGGGGCTCGTATGCTCGGCGGCATACCATGTCTCAAAGACGGACGCATCGTTCAGACGGTAGTCGGCCGAAAGATCAAAGCAGGAGACGCCCGATGCAAGCAGCGCGGGCACCTGTGCCATGGCAGCCGTGTGCGGCACGGCAAGAAAAACCGCATCGCAGCTCTTGAGCTCGGGGGCGTCATGCGTGGTGAAAACCAGATCGCTCACGCCAGCGAAGCTCGGATACACCGCGGACAGCGGCTGGCCGGCATCGGCGTTGGACGTAATGGCAACAAGTTCAAACTCGGGATGACCGAGCACGAGGCGAATGAGCTCGGCTCCGGCATATCCAGCCGCGCCGACGACTCCAACCTTTAAAGACATATCAGACTCCTTGTCTGCGATTTATGCACCGATGCGCATTTCGCAGCGGTCGTTATGAAGTGGGTTGAAACTTTAGCACCAAAAGATGCATGAATACGTAAATGGCTTGCATATTCATGCATTGAAACATTCCCGACACATTCGCTTGAAGGAATTGACAAATGGAGCGGGCCCGTATTGACCGGCGCTCCTAACGGCGCCGGGCAATACGGGGCCCGCCCATGCGAAAACCAAGTTGTTAGGATGAGCCAGCTGGCTAGAGCTCGACCGGCACCCATTCGTCGTGATTGCAGATAAAAGCCTCGGGATCCTCGACGCTAAAGAAGACGAGCGTGGGGTCGTTAGGCCCCTCATAGTGCTCGCCCAGGCGCTCTAGATGCTTCCACCCGGCTTCACGCATTTCGTCTAAAGCCTGGTCATCCAAGCCAGCGCGCCCGCGCAAGATGAGCCAGCCATGGCCCGGCCACCAACTCGTGGCCTCAAAGCGCTGGTTTTGCAGCAGCTCCTGCCACACATCTTTGGTGCGCGCTGTTACAAACCACAGCTTGCCATCCTGGATCTGCGCAAACGAAAACGGACGCACATGAGGCTGTCCGTCAACGCTCGTCGCCAAATACCATGCCGGCACCGACGTCAGATACTCCAACACCGTATTCAATCCGTCCATGTGTCCTCCTGGCGCTAGCTAATTCGGAACGGGTAGTTAATTTGAGACGCGCTAGAGCTCCAGGCGCTCCTCGCTGCCGTCGATATCACAGAAGCGCGCGGCAATGTTGCGGACCGAAAAGAAAGCAAGGCGGCCGTCGTTGGCACTCTCGTGTTCCTCGCCGATGCCCACCATGTGTTTAAAACCCGCTTGACGCACCTTGTCGCTCGCAACCGCGTCGTCCTCAAGTGCGGCCTCGCCGGTCAACACGATCCAACATTCCCCCGGCTTCCAGCCCGAGAGCTCAAACTTGGGATTCGCACTCAGCTCCGCCCACACATCCTTGTCGCGCGACGTGCAAAACCACAGCTTACCGTCATCGACCATGGCAAACGAAAACGGCCTCACGCGAGGCTGATGCCCGTCGGCCACATCGATCGTGGCCAGATACCACGCCGGAATGCGCCTGAGATACGAACAGGCGCGCTCAAGCTGAGCCGTGCGGTCGTTGTCGGTCATAGGGACCCCTTTCTTGCGCTCGAATCGCGCCTAAACAAGTTGAAGATTGATGACGATGACGCAGATGAGCAGCAACGCCGTCACCACCGCCGCCAACGCATCGCCGCGGCCAAATGCAAGCGTATGCAGACGTGTGCGACCCTGCTCGCCGTGATAGCAACGGGCATCCATGGCGGCAGACAACGTCTCGGCATGACGGAACACGCCCGTGAACAGTGGAATCGCCACACTGCCGAGCATACGCACGCCGCCGAGCGGACCGCCCGTCACGCGTGCACCGCGGCTTGCCTGCGCATCGGCCGTCTGCTTCATCTCGGTGGCAAACTGCGGCATAAAGCGCAGCGCGATACCCATGATCATGCCGAGCTCGTGCGCCGGAAGCCCCACGCGTGCAAACGGTGCGAGCAGGCGCTCAAAGCCCGCGGTGAGGTCGAGCGTCGGCGTGGTGAGCGTAATGGCGCTCATGCCGGCCATCATCAGGGTCAGGCGGCACGCCATAAAGGCGGCAGAACGCAATGAGCCCTCGCTTATCTGCAGAAAGCCAAGCTGCCACAGGATGCGCCCATTCTGATCGGTAAACAAGTTGAGCACCGCGACCACGACGACGATTGCCAGCAGCGGCGCCATCGACGACAGAACGCGACGAACCGGCACCCGGGACACGGCATAGATCAGCACAACGATAATTGCGACCGGTGCCAGTCCGCGGAAGCCACTGACCGTGAGCGTCGTAATCAGAAACACAAAACCCAAGAGCAACTTGGTTCGCGGGTCCAGACGGTGGATTGCACTATCGCCGGGATAGTAGCTGCCAAACGAAAACGCCTCCATCAGCAACCCTCCTCTCGCGCGACCGTTTCGGATTTGGCCTTGTCCGAGACGTTAGAAGAACCGCCTGAGCGACCGATCGGCAAATCTGCCAACTCGTCGGCCAACGACTCAACCGTATAGAGCCCGCCGCAACGCAGCGGCACGCCCGCCTCCGCGAGCGCCAACGCCATGCGCTGGGCAGCGGGGACACCCAAGCCGATTGATTTAAGCTCATCGGCATGTGCAAACACCTGCGCGGGGATTCCCTCGGCAAACACCGCACCTTCGTTCATCACGACGATGCGGTCGCAGCAGTTGGCCAGGTCATCCATACTATGCGAAACCATGACAACGGTCAGGCCATCGCGGTGAAGTCGATCGATAAGCTCAAGGAAATCCCTGCGCGCAGCCGGATCGAGCCCCGCCATGGGTTCATCGAGCACCAGGACTTCGGGCTCCATGGCGAGCACACCGGCGAATGCCACACGCCGTTGCTGACCGCCCGAAAGCTCAAAGGGACTCTTGTCGCCGACCGTGGAAAGGTCGAGGCCCACGCGCGAGAGCGACGACTCGACGCGACGGTCGACTTCATCTTGCGGCAAGCCAAGGTTGTGCGGGCCAAACGCCACGTCCTGCGTCACGGTTTCGGCAAACAGCTGACGCTCGGGATATTGAAATACCACGCCGACCTTGGCCTTAACCGCAGCGGCGTCTTTCTTGTTTGATAGGTCGAGCCCCAGCGCGCGAACGGATCCCTCCTGGGGGCGAATCAAACCGTTGAGATGCTGGACCAGCGTCGACTTACCCGAACCGGTATGACCTGCCAAGCCCAGGAACTCGCCGCGACGCACCGTCAGCGATACATCGCGCAGCGCCCACGGGCTGCTGGGGTCGTTTCCCCAGAGAGCCTGTTTGCTCGATTTGCCCGCAGCGACCGAGCGCTTATGCCAGCGGCGGCGCTCGCGCGGACTGAGCGAATAACTGTACGAAACATGGGATAGCTCGATGACGGGCTCCGACGTGTTGCCCTCGTTGTCTACCGGAACAGTGCCGTCAGCGATTTCCAACTGGGATGCGGAAGGCTGCCCCGCAGTGCCTGCCCCGCTCCGCTCGGTATAGGCCTGCGCAACCTCGGCAACCATATCCGCCTCGCGCACCTGCGCGCAAACGGGTACGCCCTTCGCACGAAGTGCCATGCCCAAACGGCACGACTCCGGCATGTCCAGGTTGAGCTGCGCAAGTTCGTCCGCCCGCGTCAAGATTTCCTCGGGCGTACCGAGCATGGCAACGCGCCCCGCCTGAAACACCGCGACTCGATCGGCCTCGGCGGCCTCTTCCATAAAGTGCGTAATCATCACGATGGTCATGCCGCGAGCGTGCAACGCGCGGCAAGCCTTCATGAGGCCCTTGCGTCCACGCGGATCGAGCATCGAGGAAGCCTCGTCCAATATGAGCACGCGCGGTTCCATGGCAAGCACGCCGGCAAGCGCCACGCGCTGCTTTTGGCCACCCGAGAGCGCATGGGTCTCGTGGCGCTCAAAGCCCACCAGGCCCACGGCCTTCAGCACATCTCGCACACGCTGCGCGATCTGGGCCGATGGCACGCCCAAGTTTTCGGGACCAAAGGCAACATCGTCCTCGACAAGCGTCGCCACCAGCTGATCATCCGGGTTCTGGAACACCATGCCCGCAGTCGAGCGGATGTCGTAGACCAGCTCGGGATCGGACGCGTCCATGCCGTTGACGCGCACCGTTCCCGTATCGGGCTGCAGCAGCGCGTTCAAATGCTTGGCGAACGTCGACTTGCCCGACCCGTTTCCGCCGAGGATGCAGAAAAACTCGCCATCCTCGATGTTCAGATCGATGCCGTCGAGTGCCGGTGTGGCACCGTCATAGCTAAAGGAAACGCCCCGACACTCAATCATGCGCGGCCTTTGACCTGGTCCTTCTTGGGCGTAATGAGATTAGAGACCGCCTTGTACACCGCCAGCGTCAACACCGAGTTGAGCACGGTCTTGATGAGGTTGAACGGCAGCACGGCAGGAATCATAAGCGGGGCGATCACATCGACCGAGCCATACCAGAACCATACGCCAATGGTAAGGTTTGCGACCATAGACAACGCCGTAGCGGCAATGACACCGAACACTAGGCCAATCACGGCACCCTTATAGGTATGCATCTTCTGGTACACGATAGCCGCGGGCAGAATGTAGCCCAGCGTAGCAACCAGGTTCATAAGTGCGCCGACCCAATCGCCCGTGGTAAGCGCATGGATAACAATCGCCATAGCGGCAACAGCAGTACCGGCGCCAGGACCATACGCAAAACCGCACACCATCGCCGGCACCAGCGACGGGTCATACGTCAAAAACGGCGCCGAAGGAAGGATAGGCAGCTGCACGTACATAAACAGGGCGCCCAAGGCACACATCAGCGCCATGGTAACGAGCTGTTTGGTGCTCCACCTATTCGTGTTCTCAAAATGGATATGCTGCGACTGTTCAGACATAAGATCACCTGCCTCTTTCATCCGGACTCTAACCGTTGGTACTGGGATCTCACCAGTTCAGCCGGTATGCGAACCAACGCACACACGGGTCGCGGACTCATCGGCACGAACGCAGGCACCTCGCCTACGCCACGGCACCCCTTTGGCACCGCCCGATTTACCGCCAGTGGGGAATTCCACCCCGCCCTGAAACAGCACTTGCAAGTGTAGCACGAGCAGGTTTTCACGCAAGTATGCCGAGGGTAATTTATGGCGGGGGAAACGCTCTAGAAATGCAGCCGGGACAGAGCAGCGCGACAATAACGTACCCGCCCATCCCAAAGTGCTGCGCTTTTCGCGGCAAAGCCGCGAAACAGCAAAAGGGAAAAGCCACCGCAACAACCACGTTCCCCATCCATCCCAAAGTAGCGCGCCTTTCGCGCAAAGCGCGAAACAGCGAAGGGGACACGTATCCCTATCGACCACGTCCTTCTCCGCCCGCCGACCTCAAGGCCGTAAACGCAGGGAATCCGGGGGCGTGACGGGGGCTTCCCTCCGGAACATTCCGCAGGACGCAAAGAGGCTCCGCAGCGCGAAGCGCGATGCGGAGCCTCTTTGCATGTCCGAGGACGTTCCGGAGAGAAGCCCCCGTCACGCCCCCGGATTCCCGGTGGGAGTTCTAGACCTTGTCGGCCTTAGTACATACCGCCGCCCTGCTGACCAGCGGTGGCAGCAGCGATAGCGTCCTCAAGCTGAGTGTTCTTGGGCACATCGGAGACGGTAGCCTCGGTGATGAGGATCAGGCTGGCGACAGAAGCAGCGTTCTGCAGGGTGACGCGGCTGACCTTGACGGGGTCGAGGACGCCCATCTCGATCATGTCGCCCCACTCGCCGTTGGCAGAGTTGAGACCCTGGCCGGCGGGCAGCTCGGCAACCTTGTCGACCACGACAGCGCCCTCAAAGCCAGCGTTCTTGGCGATGGTGGCGACCGGAGCGGTCAGAGCCTTCTTGACGATATCGACGCCAATCTTCTCCTCGGGGTCGTCGATCTCGACAGCATCGAGCGCAGGAGCAGCGTCCATGAAGGCGACGCCACCGCCGGCGACGATGCCCTCCTCGACAGCAGCGCGGGTAGCCTGCAGGGCATCCTCAACGCGGTGCTTGATCTCCTTGAGCTCGGACTCGGTAGCAGCGCCGACCTTGATGACGGCAACGCCACCGGAGAGCTTGGCCAGGCGCTCCTGGAGCTTCTCACGGTCGAAGTCAGAGGTGGTGTTCTCCATCTCGCCCTTAATCTGAGCGATGCGGGCGTCGATGGCCTCCTTGGAGCCAGCGCCGCCGACGACGACGGTGTTGTCCTTGGAGATAGTGACGGACTTAGCGGTACCGAGCATATCGGCGGTGATGTCAGCGACCTTCACGCCCAGCTCGTCCAGAGCAGCCTGGCCACCGGTGAGGACGGCGATGTCCTCGAGGATGCGCTTGCGGCGATCGCCGTAGCCCGGAGCCTTGACAGCGCAGACGTTGAGGGCGCCGCGGATCTTGTTGAGGACCAAGGTCGGCAGAGCCTCGCCGTCGATGTCCTCAGCGATGATGAGCAGGCCACGGCCGGCGCGCTGGACAGCCTCGAGAACAGGCATGATGTCCTGAACGCTGGAGATCTTCTGGTCGGTGATGAGGATGTACGGATCCTTCATCACGGCCTCCATGCGGTCGTTGTCCGTGACGAAGTAAGCGGAAACATAGCCCTTGTCGAACTGCATGCCCTCGACGGTGTCGATGGTGATGTCGAACGTCTGGGAATCCTCGACGGTGATGACGCCGTCCTTGCCCACGACCTCCATGGCCTCGGCGATCTTCTCGCCGACCTCGGGGTCACCAGCGGAGATGGTGCCGACGGAAGCGATCTGCTCCTTGGTCTCGACCGGCTTGGCCTGCTTCTTCATCTCGGCGACGGCGGCGTTTACAGCCTTGTCGATGCCGCGACGGATGGCCAGCGGGTTGGCGCCAGCGGCGACGTTGCGCAGACCGTCGTTGACGATGGCCTGAGCGAGCAGGGTTGCGGTGGTGGTGCCGTCACCCACGGTGTCGTTGGTCTTGGTGGCGACCTCCTTCACCAGCTGAGCGCCCATGTTCTCGATGTTGTCCTCGAGCTCGATCTCCTTAGCGACGGAAACGCCGTCGTTGGTGATAGTCGGGGCACCAAACGTGCGCTGCAGAGCGACGTAACGGCCCTTGGGGCCCATGGTGACGGTAACGGCGTCGGCCAGAGTGTTGACGCCCTTTGCGAGCTTAGCGCGGGCATCGGTGTTGAACGTAATGTTCTTTGCCATGGTAGGTAATCCTCCAAAAGAAATGTGACTCGCGTCGCCGCTTCCGAGTCCTATGCGGCGGGCGCGTTCAAAGACGAATCAGAGATTCTGACGAGACTAGGCCTCGACGACGGCGTAGATGTCGTCGGCGCGCATCAGCAGATACTTCTCGCCGTCGACCTTGACCTCGTTGCCGCCGAACTTACCGTAGATGACAACGTCGCCGACCTGAACGTCCATAGGGATGCGCTCACCCTTGTCGTTGACCTTACCGGCGCCAACGGCAACGATGGTGCCGCGCTGCGGCTTCTCCTGAGCGTTGCTGGCGATGTACAGACCAGAAGCGGTCTTCTGCTCGGCCTCGTCGGGCTTGACCAGGACGCGATCTGCAAGCGGCTTCAAAGACGACATGCTTGTTTCCTCCTTCGTGGGCCGCGCGGTCATGCCGCGCGGGTTAACCCTTTTTGTTTGCGTACGCGTTGAATGGTACCCACGAATGGCGGGTTATACAACACGGAGTCAAAAAATCTTATTTTTTGGCACTTAGATTTTCTGAATGCCGGGGGATAACTTAGCGATGCCTCCCGTGTGGCTCCGGAGGGGCGGGGCATAAGGTTTCCTGCTCGGGCAGTCCTGCTCGCACGAAGGCCACATTAAGTGGCCTTCGGCTCGTGCGGAACTCGCGATAAACCTTATGCCCCGCCCCTCCGGTCCGCCCCGGGAGCCAGGTTGACTAATTTGGCCCCGGCATTCAGAAAAGTCAGTGCAGCAAAATGGCGATGTGGATGGCGACATGGGCATGGTTTTCGCCGCGCGCGGGTCCCCTGGGGAGCACCGTGCATTTTTGGGAGTATTCAGCAGACCAGGATGGCTGCATACGCGCCGGACACACCTTATTGGCCCCAAAGACGCCTTCGACCGGCGATTTGGGTCGGCAGACAGACCTCATCGAGACAAATAAACATGTCTCGCGTCGCACCGGACCCCAAAATGACGTTGATCTACGCAATGTTAGCCAACTGCAGCGGTACCGGAGGAACTTGCCGTGCAGAATACTCCGTTTTTTGCACGGCCCAGGCGGGGGTACATAAGGGCCAGAAAGAACATCCCACCCTTTTTATGCAATGTGCAATGGAAAGTATGCAAAACACCAAGGGACGGCATTGCTGATGTCCAAATTGAATACGCGGGGCAGCAGCGCCTCCACCCCACGACCAAATCCAGTAGAACAGAGACGCTCATAGCGGGTCCCCACCGATATGCAAACGTGGCCCGAGCGCCGTCCCAAAATGAGCCGCCCGAGCCGCGCTTAACGATACGGTGTGAGCATCAGCGCTCGTAGATTAATTTACCTGCCAGGTAGGTGGCCTGGACCTTGGTGGCTTGCAGCTCTTGGGGGTTGATGGTGAGCGGGTTTTGGTCCAGGACTGCCAGGTCGGCGTATTTGCCGGGCTCCAGGCTGCCGAGGTTTTGCTCGTCGCCCGCTGCGTACGCGCTGCCAAGCGTGTAGCTGCGCAGGGCCGTTGCCGCGTCGATACGCTCGTTCGGCAGCCAGCCGCCCTCGGGCCAGTGGCTGCGGGGATCTTGGCGCGTGATAGCCGTGTAGAGCACGTTCATGCTGGTAACGGCCGTGATGGGGCTGTCGGTACCGAAAGCTTGACGGATACCGCGCTGCTGATAAGTTGCGAACGGCCACATGATGCGGCTGCGTTCCAGGCCCAGGTCGCGCTCCGGGCCACCCGGGTCGAGCGTGATGTGGCAAGGCTGGCTCGAGGCAATGACGTTGAGCTTGCGCAGACGATCGATGTCCTGAGGCAGCAGATTCTCCAGGTGCTCAAGCGTATTGTGGCCGTGCTGGGGCAAGCCGTAGAGCTCTGCCGCCTCTTCAAAGATATCGAGCGCAGCATGGATGGCGCCGTCGCCGATAACGTGGATGCGCACGGTGTGGCCGCGCTCGGCTGCCGCCAGAACCAACTTGCGCATGCGCTCGACAGGAACCGTCAGGCGACCCTGATCGCCCGGGAAGCGTGGATTGGTATAGGGATCAGTGAGGTATGCGGTATGCTCGCTCGACACGCCGTCGAAGAACTGTTTAAAGCCTGGCGCCGAGAGCAGCGCGTTGTTCGCGTAGCGGGTCTGGAGTTCTTCCAAGCGCGATTGGTCATCCAGCAGCGTGGGAAACAGATGGGCGCGGATGCCCAGCTTGCCGGCGGCCTGCAGCTTGTCGTAAACATCGTCGCGAATAAAGTCGCAGCCCGGCATGGGCATGAGCGACATATCGCAGATTGAGGTAATGCCTTGCTCGGCCATACGCTTCATCTGGTCGGCATACGCGCTCGCGATGCGGTCCTCGCCCAGCCACTCCAGGCAGCGCGGCAGCAGCTGCATGGCCGCAGCCTCGTGAGCGATACCCGTAAGCTCACCGTTTGAGTCTTTGTCGTAACTGCCACCCGCCGGAGGCTCGCTGTCGCGCGTAACGCCGAGCGCCTCGAGTGCGCGGCTGTTGAGCCACAGCGTGTGCCCGTCGCCCGAGTACATAACGCAGGGACGATCGGGAAATGCCGCATCGAGGGAGGCCTTGGTAGGGTGCTCGGGCGGATCCCAGCGGTAATCGCGCCAACCCTGGGTCACGACCCAGGCGTCATCTGGCAAGCCTTGGGAAAACTCGAGCGCATGCTGCACCAATGCTGCCTCGGACGTGCCCATATCCATGAGCATGTACGGCGAGGAGCCAACCGAAGTATGGAAGAAATGCAGGTGCGCATCGTGGAAACCGGGGCAGACAAACTGCTCGCCGTAATCGACCACCGGCGTGGCGGCAGGTGCGGCGTCAATCACGTCATAGGGCGCGCCGACTGCGACGATGCGATCGCCCGCGATGGCGATCGCCAACTCGCGGGTGGTATCGATGCCGTCTTGGGCAGTAAAAACGTTCTTGGAGCGGATAATCCGATCGATATGCTGCATGAGCATCCCCATCTCTGGCAGGTAATTCAACACCCCCGAGTGTACTCCCCCGCCCTTGCAACAAAACCCCAAGCGGCAAACGGCAACTTTACCAGCCCTAGCGGCAGGTGGCATACTGGAGAGAGCCTGTACGATTTTGCGATCGAGCCAGCAAGGAGCAAATCGACCATGACGAAGACCAAGGCACAGCAAATTATGGCGGCAACCGAGGTTCGCGCGGCAGACGACGTCACCGCGGCCATCCAGGATATCGCAGCCGAGTTTGAACCCTACATCATCAAGCAGCGCCGGCACTTCCATAAGCACCCGGAGCTGAGCCTTGCCGAGGAGCGCACGACTTCCGACATCGCCAACCAGCTCGACGCCATGAATATCCCCTACGAGCGTCCACTCAAGACGGGCCTGGTGGCGACACTCCGCGGCACCGCGCCCGATGCCTACCGCGAGGATGGCACGCCGCGCCGCCGTATCCTGCTGCGCGCCGACATCGACGCCCTGCCCGTCACCGAGCAGACCGGCGAGGAGTTCGCCAGCGTCAACGAGGGCTGCATGCACGCCTGCGGCCACGACTGCCATATCGCCATGATGCTCGGCACGTTGCAGATTCTGCGCCACATGACCGATGACATCCACGGCGAGATTCGCATCGTTTTCCAGCCCAGCGAGGAAAACGGCCAGGGTGCCAAGCTCATGATCGGCACGGGCGTACTCGATGGCGTCGACGGTGCCTATGCCGCGCACATCTGGAGCGAGGTCGATGCCGGCACCGTGAGCTGCGAGCCCGGTCCGCGCATGGCAAACACCGACTGGTTCCGCATTGATGTCCGCGGCACCTCGTGCCATGGCGCCATGCCCCAGCGCGGCCACGACGCCGTTATGGTTGCCGCCGAAATCGTCAACGCCCTGCAGACCATCGTCTCGCGCGAGATTAGCCCCTACGAACCCGCCGTTATCACCGTCGGCGAACTGCACGGCGGCACCGCGCGCAACGTTATCGCCGGCACGGCATACCTCGCCGGCACGGTGCGCACCTATGGTGACAAGACGCATGAGGAGATGCCCGAGCTTATGCGCCGCATCGTGGAGCACACTGCGGCGGCCCTGGGCGCCGAGGCCGAACTCACCGACTACACCATCGCCAACTACAAGGTCGAAAACGATGCCGCCTCGAGCGAGCGCTGCCGCCAAGCTGTGCTCAAGTGCCTGGGCCCCACAGGCGAGGGCCATTACCGCGGCACGCTTTCGGGCGAGGACTTCTCGGAGTACCTGCGCCGTGTGCCGGGCGTGCTCGCCTTTGTTGGCACGCGCAACCCCCAGATCGGCGCCACCTATGCCCAGCACTCCTGCTTCTACAAGATCGACGAGAGCGTACTCGCCAAGGGCTCCATGGTAGCCGCCCAGTATGCCATCGACTTCTTGGCCGAGCCCACGCAAGAGGAGCTCGACGGCCCTACGATCGCCGCGGTTGCCGAGACCAATCCCGACCTGGCAGCCAAGCTGCGCTCTGCCAAGGCAACGGCCGCCGAGGCCCGCGACGCCATGCACGACGCCCGCACCGCCCGCCATGCCGCCATCAAGGGCATTCACGATGCCCGTGCCGCTGCTCGCCACGAGGAGAAGCATGGCGAGTAGCCGTCACGTCCACCCGTAACAACCTGGCTAGAGCAAAGCGGGGGCGAACGTTATCTCAACGTTCGCCCCCGCTTATGTGTCGACCGCTTTTCTAGCGCGTCCTCCGTCACGACAGGTAAGAGCGAAGGATGGTGAGCCAGCGTGGGGTTTCGAGGTGGATGATATCGGTGGGAACTCCGGCGGGAGCGTGACCACCAAAGAGCAGGCCCGCGTCTGCCGGGTTGATAAGGCGCACGATCCATACGGTAACGACCAGCACGCACAGAACAATAACTGCAATGTCGATGCCACGCTTTAGCTTGCTCGATGCCACCTCCTCGCGCACGAACGCGAGCGCAAACGCAATCGGCACCACCCAAAACAGCGGATGGTAGGCAAAGGCAGCCGCAAAATCGAGGCGCAGTGCTGCCAGCCAGGCCCTTGTCATACCGCATCCCGGACAGGGAATGCCCGTCATCAGGCGAAACACGCAGCCGATATCGAGCAGGTAGAGTGCGAGCCAGGCGACAAAGAGCGCGCCGATGCAAGAAAGGGCGCGGCGAATGAGCTCCGCCGCGCCCTTATGTCCCTGGGAGCTGTTCACGCCGTTCTTATCGTTAGGCACGAGCGCCAAGACGGGTGTTGTAAGCCGTTGCCATGGCATTGGTGTTCTTGATGATGATGTTCATGGCAAAGATGGGGCCAAGGCCGCACAGCAGCGCGCCGACAATCTGCCACATAAGAACGGTAGTACCGTTCTCCTGGAACATCAGGCCATAGCGAGGGGCATTAGCCTGCAGGCGGTTACCGATCTTGTAGTACCAGTAGAGTCCGTAGAAGCCGCAGGTCACGAACGACAGCAAGATGAATGCTGCCAGACCCGGCGTGGAATCGCCGTCATCCTGGCACATGACATTGATGTCGCGGGCAAGGCAATAGAGGAAGTAATACGAATAGATGCCGCAGGTCACGATGGAAAGCAGGAGCCAGCCGATCACGCCACGGTCGGTCTTAATCGGAGCATAGCCCATCGGGGCAGGTGCAGGCTGCTGAGCATACTGCTGCTGCCCGGTGTACTGCTGCTGAGGCTGGGGCTGAACTGCCTGAACCGGAGTGGGCTGAATCTGCGTGGGCTGCGGAGCAGGCTGGGGCTGAGGCGCAGGCTGCGGCGCGGGCTGAGAGGCCGGAGCGGCGGGAGCGGCACCGATGGCAGAACCGCAAACAGGGCAGAATTTGGCATCATCCGAAATGGGAGAACCACAAGTGGGACAGAACATAAGCTTCTCCTTTTCCTAAGGCGTTGCACGCCTTCAAACCTTACACGTCTATGTTCTCAACAATAGCCGCGACGTTGTTGCGCAACATTGACCAATTACCGAGAAATTTTGCTGCAACCGTTTTCCCAGGCATTTTCTTGCTTTCGCAGTAGAAAAAAGCACCCCGGGCTCAGTTGCCCAGGGCGCCTCGACCGACTATTCGGTTTGATTGTTTTCGGCAGCAGGATTATCGCCCGGCTCATCCGCCGGCGTGGCAACGGCATTCCAATCGGGTTCTGCAGGCGTCGCCTCGGACGCGGGGGCCGGTGCCGGGGCAGACGTCGGCGCGGGCGACGTTGCAGACGCAGGTGCGGGTGCCGGCTCAGGCACAGGCGCCGGCTCGGGTGCAGGCTCAGGCGCAGGCTCGGGCGCAGACTCGGGCGCGGGCGCAGGTGCCGGCGAAGCATCCGGAGCGCTGTAACCCGAAGGAGCGGACTTCTTCTCAAACGGCAACACAAAAGTCAGGACGTCATCCTTGTCCTCGTCGGCCCACTCGCTTGCATAACGCGCAACCCAATAGCCAACGGCACGATGTTTGAGCATGTTGCCAAAGACCGTGAGGAATACCGTGACAAACGCCGTCAGCACCAAGAACAATACGAGCGTAATGCCACCGCCGGTAACAAGCGCCTCAATAGCCGTAGGACGGTAGTAGTAGCTATACATACCGACAGAGGCAATGGTGCCAAAGACGAGCGTCAGGATCCATGTGATAACGTTGGCGACCAGACCCGTCAAAAACTCGGGAAGGAACGATGCGCAGAACAGCTTGGTCTTATTGTTCTTAAAGGCCGCCCAGACCTTATCGAGCGAAAACGCGCTCTCGACGCGACCGGTCACCGCAAAGTGCATCACGGCGATGTCGGCGAACATAGTAAAGAAGACACCCAGGACCGCCGTGGCAATCATAGCCAGAACAAACAGGCCCAGCGAGCCAAATAGAGCGGCCTCAAGCGCATAGGAGCCGAAATAAGAGTACGCACCCGCGGCACCAATTACCACGCTCTCCACCAGCGAAAGCGCTACACCAATAACGGGAATAGCCGCGATAACCTTGAGCACGCTCGAAATAACGCCCGAAAAGACGCCAAGGCCAAACGACGTGGAACGCATCAACGGACGATCCATGCCGTCATCGACCTTGAGCGACAGGTCGCGACCCCATTCGATGCCAAAGCCAGAACCGCACGCGCTTGCCACACAGGCAGCCAAAAAGCCGAAGGCAGCCGCGATACCGCCGATAACGGGAATGAAGAGCACGAGCACCGACACGACACAGATGAGCGCCGGCAAAAAGGCAATCTGGCACACGCGCTGCAGCACGCCCGGCGTCTTGGTCATGTCTTCAAACGCCTGAGCTACACAGCCCTTGGGCACGTTCACGTTAGGCTGAGGAACAAACTGCTGAGGCTGAGACTGCCCCTGAGGAGCAGAGGTTGCAGCACCGGTATTAGGAGCGCCACACGCGCCACAGAACTTGTCGTTATCGCCCATGGGGGCGCCACACTGCGAACAGAACATCGAAATCATCCCTTCGTATCTAGAGCGAATCACCTGGATCGCAAACGATGTCTTTGGCAACATTATCGCCCAATGTGGGGACAAATACTCCAAGATGGCCGATTTGCAACGTAGACGGCTTTATTCAATGATTCGAAGGGTACGTCCGCGCTAGTTCGTGCCGCGGAAGCCCTTGCCCACGATCTCGGAGCTATCGACGATGGTGATGAAGGCACCGGGGTCAATCTCGCGGGTATAGCGGCGCAGCTGCACTGCCTCGCGACGGCTCAGCACGCTCATAATCACCGTGACGCACTTGCCCGAGAAGGCGCCGTAGCCACGGCTGATCGTTGCCGTGCGGTTGAGATGCTTGACGATAAACTCCTCGACTTTGCGCGGTTCGGCGCAAATGATCGTGCAGACCTTACGAAGGTGAATGCTCTCGATAGCCTTATCGACCACGAGCGTCTTGGCAAACAGGCCAAGCACGCAGTACAGGCCAACGCGCGGGCCATACAGGAAAGCCGCGATGGTTACGATGCCGATATCGACCAGCAGCAGCGCGCGGCCAATCTCAAGCGTGGTGCGGCGTTTGAGGATCATGGCAAGAATGTCCGTGCCACCCGTCGAGGCGCCGATATCAAAGACAATAGCGCTGCCGAGCGCCGGCAAGATGACGGCAAAGCACAGGTCGAGCCACATATCACCCGTCAGAGAGACATCGGTCGGAATGAAGAGCTCAAACAGCGAGACGTAGGCCGAAAGCGCAAACGAGGCAAAGACGCTCCAAAGGATTGCCTTGCGCTCCAAAAAGATAAAGCCCAGAACGACCAGGACCGCGTTGATAATCCACATAAAGACGCCGACGGGCAGAGTCGGGAACAGCGTGGAAAGAATGACCGACACGCCCGAGGTGCCGCCGAAGGCAAAGTGATTGGGGGTTTTAAAGGCCACGATGGCGAACGCCGTGAGGATCAGGCCCAGATTGAGCTCGGCAAAAAAGCGCGGAAAGCCTGGCTCCTGGCTGCGCTTGCGGCCGGCGCGCTCGCCACGTTCGATATCCTCGCGACCGACCACGCGCTCCATCGGAACCACAGGCGGGCGATGCACTTCCTCGGCAGCACGCGACGCCGCCTCTGCCGCAGCGGCCTCAATCGCCCATGCCTTGCTTTCGGTCTCGTGTTCGTCGGCCATTACGGCAACCCCTCGTTAACAATTTGGAAACAATGCGCCCATTAGGGTAACGCGGAACGCGAAGATTGCAACCCTTAGTTAGACGAGCGGTATGACCGCATCGAAGGCATATAGAAAACGGCCGGCCGCGCTTTTACATGCGCGACCGGCCGTTTGACGTTTACGCAGATAAAACCTGCCAAAACAAACCTGTCCCTTTTTGGTAGGTTACTCGTGCTGGCTGGTGCGGTGCTCGTACTCCTCGGGGGTGATGACATCCTCGATGCGCAGGTTGACGCCCGCCACCTCAAGGCCGGTCATCGCGGCCAGACGCTCGGTGACACGCGCCTTAACGTCGTCAAAGATCGCAGGCGCATAGGCGCCGTACTCGATGATGACCGAGATGTTGACGACCACGCGGTTGTCGTCGGTGACCTCGACCGTCACGCCCTTGGTCAGGTTCTCGGCACCAAACTGCTCCTGCACAAAGTGCATGAGGTTGCCCTTCATGCCCAGAACGTGCGGCACCTCGCGGGTGGCCATGGCGACGATCTTCTCGATCACGCCGTTGGAATAGGTCAGCGAGTCCTCGGACTCGTCCGCCTCCTCGTCCATCTCCTCGTTGTCCTCGTCCGCATCGGACTCGGCCTCGACGAGCGCCTCGTCCTCGAGCGTCACGTCTCCGGTATCGACGACGGCCTCATTCGCCTCGAGCTCGGTATCGGCCACATCGACCTTCGTGTTAAAAGCCATGGTTCCTCCTTATGCCTGCCGCGGATGCGACAGTCGAATACGTATTAGCGGCCGCTAAACAGGCGGCCGAAGAAGTTGACGATACCGTTCTCGCCGTCGCGAATCTGGCCGATTACGGCGCCGATCAGCACAAAGAATGCGATGACGAGCGTGTCCCACAGGCCCAACGTAAGTACCAGCACGGCGAGGATAAAGCCTGCCACGGCGCCGAGCGTAGTGTTGGGGTGGCGCACGGCGTAGCTCCAGATAGCAGCGCCCGTACCTTTGATGAGACCCATGGCCTCGTCAAAGTCGTTGGCGGCGCTGTCGTGCTGCTCGCCGGCCTCGGGCTTGGTGTCGGCGGACTCGCCTGCCGGCATAGCGTTCTGATCGATCGTCAGGCGCGGCGTGCGGGCGGTCTTGTCTTGGTTGGTATCACTCACCGGAAACCTCCACGGTCTGGACGGTAGTCTTGGACGGCAAAAAACGGACGCGCGCGGTCGTGCCCGGCGTGCCGAGCATGGTGTCACAGGCCTTCTCGATGCGCTGCTGCATCGCAGTGGCAAGAGCGGCAACGTCCTTATCATCGAGCGCGATGGCCTCGACCTTAAAACGAACGTGCGACTCGTCGGAGCCTTGAACGCGCGCCTCGATATGCTCAACCATCACGCGATCATCGCACTCCGCCGCGGCACGGGCGCACGAGGAAAGCGCTGCGAGCGTGACCTCGATATTGCGCTCCCCCGCCGGATGCACGCAGGACGGCTCGCGACGCGCGAACATCAGGCGGAAAAATCCGATGAGCACGCCAAGCGCCACGATGGCGGCGCACACCGTAACGAAGACGCGAGGCATGGTGTCACGCAACAGCAGCATAAAGCGATACGTATACGGTCCCCAGAACTGGCAGACAAGCGTGCCCAGCGCCACGATGGCGGCGGCAAGGTACACGATTGCTAGGGCTCGTTTGAGCACGCGCATGCGGCGCTCCTTTCGGGTCTCGGTCCACAGAATGCAAAACGATTCGCATCATTATAAAAGAGCCGGGTCCGGTGCTCTACGCACGCGGATCCGGCTCATCTATTCCACGAGGCTTGCATGCTCGCTTCATTATGCCCAGATATGCACGGCTTAACCCGCGCGGGCGCTACTCCTCCTCGAGGACAGCGATAACCTCGTCGGTCATGTCCATGGTGCTGTAAACATCCTGGACGTCGTCGAGCTCCTCGAGACGGTCGATGAGGCGCTGAACCTTCTTGGCGTCGGTACCGGAGACCTCGGTCGGGGTGGTCGGAACCATGGTGGTCTCGGAACCCTTGACCTGGACGCCCTGCTCCTCGAGTGCCTTGGAGACAGCCATGACGTCGTTAGCAGCGGTCCAGACGATCCACTCCTCGCCGGCGTCCTCGTAGTCCTCGCCACCGGCCTCGGCGATTGCCATCATGAACTCATCCTCGTCACCGGCAGCACCGTTGGCGATCATGGTCTCCTTCTTGGCGTTCTCGTCCAGGATCTCCTTGGCGACGACAATCTGGCCCTTGCGCTCAAACTGGAAGGCGACGGAGCCGGAGGTGCCCAGGTTGCCGCCAGCGTGGGAGAAGGCGGAACGGACATCGGCGGCGGTACGGTTGCGGTTATCGGTCAGGCAGTCAACGTAGACGGCAACGCCGGCGGGACCATAGCCCTCGTACACGATGTTCTCGTAGACGGCGGCGTCGGCACCCGAACCGAAGGCCTTGTCGATAGCGGACTTGATCTTGTCCTTAGGCATGGACTGAGCCTTGGCCTTGGCAACAGCAGCAGCGAGGCTGGCGTTGTTCTCGGGCAGCGGGTCGCCGCCGAGACGGGCGGCAACGGTGATGTTGCGGCTCAGCTTGGAGAAGAGGGCGGAACGCTTGGCGTCCTGCGCGCCCTTACGATGCTTGGTTGTGGCCCACTTAGAGTGTCCGGACATACGTGTCTCCTATCGGTTTCGACCTAAAGCCCAGCGCAGATGCTCGGGCAATATAAACAAACGTCGTTATGATATACCTACTGGCCTGCGAGATAAACCCCAAAATGAAGGCGTCGTGATGATGGCCCCTTTGGTGCAGCAAAGAAACCTGACCCCAATGCACCAGGTTAGGACCAGAGGAAGTCACTGCGGGTGACGGTGGCGCCGATGGCGAAGGGCATGCAGGCGATGACCGGATACAGGTAGCGCATGTAGGTCGAGCCGTTGCACGGACCAATCAGGCACACGGCGAGCACGCCCAACAGCGGCACCCAGATCGCCAGCGCACGCCATGAATGACGACGCAGCAGGTAGACCACCACGGCGATCATAATCCACACATAGGTGGCCGAGCTCATGGTGAGCGAAATAAACGGGATGCGTTGTACTGCCACGCGATACAGGTTGATCAGGTGGTCACACCAGCGCACGACCTTGCTATCGACCGGATGGAAGTCGAAGTACTTGAGGTTATCGGGCTTCGCCATAATCTCGGCACTGCGCGCCGTGCTGTAGACCCATGCATCGCGAGCGCTCGGATAGAAGTACCCATAGTAGTTATTGATGAGCGCCGAGATATAGCACTCGGGATCCTTTTTGAACATCTGGGCCCACACCTCAAAATAGGCCTTGATGTCCTCCTGCGAGGCGTACTCGTTAAAGCAATTTTTGACGGCGTCCGACTTGTCGGGGTTGTAGCGGCGGCCCAGATTGTCGTACTTGAGCACACGGTCGATCACGGCACGCTCTTCGTCGGTCACCAAGCCGTCGCAAGGAGCCTCCACGATGGTGCCGTCCTCCTTAACCGTGGGGTTGACGCCCGAGTTGAGGCCGTCGTGCTTTTGGACGAAACGGGCCGTCTGCTGGAACGGAATCGAGAGGATTTCGCGCTTGGAACCAGGCGTGATGTCATGCGCCGGCATAAAGACCTTGGTGAAGTACATATTAGAGGCAAGGCAGAGTGCAAGCACCGCAAGAACTCCCATCCAGCGGAAACGCGGGATGGCGCCCGAAGGCGCAGCACCAGCCTGCTTGGCTGCACGACGAGCCACATGCACGTCCCATGCGCAAAACGCCGCCGCGATTACGCATGCCGCCAGGGGAAACACCAGGCCTCCATTGCGCAAAAACGTGGAACCCATGGCGCCCAGAGCGAGCAGCAGCCAGTCGTGGCGCGCAAAGAGCACGGGCCTCTGTTCGCCCGCACGCTCGGCATTGGCATCGCGACGGGGCAGGCCGCAGGCCACGAACTTCACGGTCTGCACCAACAGCACCAAAAACGCGTCGGCAAACAGCACATCTTTGGTAAGCAGGGCCGCGTAGTTGGAGAACATGGGCATAAACACAAAGAACAGCAAGATCACGCCGCGGACCGGCAGGCTCACGCCCAGTTTGCGCAGCGACGAGATGGAATAGGCCATGCAGGCGGCCGTAATGACGAACTGAGCGCAGGTGTAGATGGCAAGACCTGCGTTGGCGCTGTTGAATAGTGAAAGCCCCAGCTGGACGCACGAACCGATGATAGCCGTGTGCACCACGGGGTGATGTCCGTTGAGCAACACATTGGGATTGAGCAGACGCAGGTAGTCACTCGTGCCGTTGGGGTAATTGAACCACTGGCGAATCTGCGCACCCGTATCCCCCATAAAAAGGCCGGGCAGCGAAGCGATGAGCGTGGGCGCCCAGGCAATCATAAGCACCAGAAAGGGCCCGGCAAAGGGATGGACCGAGAGCACGGCGTGAGCCACACGCCATACGCGGCCAAAGTGCGCTTCGGAAAACGGAATGCGCCGAGAGCTCAGCCAATCTAGACACTCAAAAGCCAGGTAGAAGGCAACGACCGCCAAGAGCATCCAGCCCGCACCGCCTATCCAGGCGCAGATGATGCGAGCCTTGTCGCCGAGCACGATCTCGGCCGAATCGGTGAGGTCGTAGCTGCGGCCAAACACCATGCAGACGGCAAAGAACAGAGACGGAAGGATCACCGAAGGACGCCAAGCATCGCTGCGGCCAAAGAATACGTAGCGAAACGGCAGCGTGAGCAGGCAGGCAAGCGCAAGCAGCATGACCGCGTCGGTATGGCCGGCAAACGAGAGGAGCACCTCGTAGCACACGTACAGCATGCCCGAGGCTTTGGGGTCAATCGCCAAGACTGCGTTGCTCGAGACCGGCGCGGGATCGATGGAAAACGCCGTGGTCGCCAACAGCGCGAGCAGAAATGCGATGAGCGTCTGCTTGGCGGGGTAGCGCTTAAACCAGACGATGCGGGCAGCGTCGCGCGCAGCCGTTGTGGAGAGGTCGGAATCCTTCACAGTCCGAAAGCCTTTCTAGAAACCTATCAAACTCGGCAAAACCACCACAAAGGTGCCTGTCCCCTTTGTGGTGGTTAGGCGTCGAGGTAGATGCGCTGGGGGCGATTGCGGTGTCGGGCGAAGATGATGAGCACCAGGCCGGCAATCACGAGCGGCAAACTCAGCAGCTGGCCCATGGTGATAACGCCTCCCAGCAGATAGCCCAGCTGGGCATCGGGCACGCGCACAAACTCAATCAAAAAGCGAACGATGCCGTAGCCCATCACAAAGACGCCCATAAACGTGCCCTGGGGCAGCAGCGGTTTTTTGCGACTGAGCACCTGCAGGATGCAGAAGAACACAATGCCCTCAAGAAACGCCTCGTAGAGCTGGGAGGGATGGCGCGGCATATTGCCCGCGGTGCCGCCAAAGACCACACCCCAGGGCAGATCGGTCGGCTTACCCCACAGCTCACCGTTTACGAAGTTGGCGCAGCGTCCCAGGCACAGCGCCAGCGGAGCGCCGATAACGGCAAGGTCGGCGATGGTCCAGGCGTCGAGCTTATACATGCGACACACGATGATGCCGCCCAAGATGCCGCCGACCAGGCCACCGTGGAAGCTCATGCCGCCCTCGTTGGTGGCAAAGATCTCGAGCGGGTGGGTCCAATAGTAGCCATCGCCGTAAAAGACGACGTAAAACAGGCGCGCGCCGATGATGAGGCCAAAGACCGCGCCGACCACGACGCTCGTCAGGTCATCAATCGTAATGTCGAAGCCCCAACGACGCTGTGTGCGGTACATAACGACCGCCGTGAGCAGGGCGCCGACCACGTAGGCCAGGCCGTACCAGTAGATAGTGATGGGGCCCGCCGAGATAGCGACGGGATCAAGCATATGGTAGAGGTCGTTGAGCATATCGATCCCCTGCTCCCTACATACAAATGCGGTCGCGGGCCTTACGCTCGCAGCCGCATATTTGGACGTAACGTCTATGCGGAGCGTACCGTCCGCAGCTTTCGCATCTTAGAACGGCGCGTACTCGTCGTACAGGTCCTCGGCCTCGCCGGAAGCATTGACCTGCTCAACGCGGGTAACGCCGGGCACATGCTCCTTCAGGATGCGCTCGATACCCATGGAAAGGGTTAGCGAGCTCATGGGGCAGCCGGCGCAGGTGCCCTGCAGCTCCAGCTTGACAACACCCTCGTCGTCGACGCCCACATACTCCATATCGCCGCCATCGGCCTGCAGGTTGGGGCGAATCTCTTCAAGAACCTTCTTAAGCAGCTCTTCGTTAACAGCCACAGGGGCTCCTTTCTCACAATAACGCGGGCACGCCCGCGGACAGGGGCTATGTTACTACAGCCATGTACCCGCTTAGGCGCCAGCCATGCGTGCGGACACGACTTTCACGAGCAGTCAATTTGGGACGGGTCTCTTTTGGCTGTTTTGCCGCCAGCTGGCGTTGGCACGCGCTACTGCTGAGTCTGCTCCCCGGTACCAATCTGGACATCGACGATGACCTGGCGGTAGCTGATGCCGCAGGAGTCGAGAATGCGGCGGCTGATACGGCCGTCATCGGTGTCGGCATACTTATTGTCCAGGTAGACGACCTCGCCCACGCCCACCTGCGCCAGGATCTTGGCGCAGTCGTGGCACGGGAACAGCGTGACGTAAACCGTGGAACCCTCGAGGTCCTTGAGCGAGCCACGGTAGTTGAGCACGGCGTTGGCCTCGGCATGGACCACGTAGTTGTGCTTGTCCTGCAGCGGGTCATCGCTCGTACCCCACGGGAAAAAGTCGTCGTTGAGCGCCGAGGGCGTGCCGTTGTAACCCACCGAAAGGATGCGGTGGTTGGTGCTGGCGATGCATGCTCCCACCTGCGTGTTGGGGTCCTTGCTACGGCGCTGCGCGGCGATGGCCACGCTCATAAAGAACTCGTCCCAGCTAATAACGTCGCGGCGCTTGCCCGACGCGGTTTGATGAAGATCGTCCGACATGGCAGACACCTCCGAAATCGCAATAGTTTGGCCCATTGTAGCAGGTGAAAGGTAGGGGCGCTTATCCCACCAGCCCCTCGCCCTACGCGCGGCGGGGCTTTTGGTTGATGCGGTAGAGCTCGGCGAGACCCCGCAACGTCAGCGCGTCGTCTACCGTCAGGCTATGGCCGACCAGCGCCGCAAGTGCCTCGGCATCGTCGCCGGTAATGACGATGGGCACATCGCCCTCCCCCGCGGCCTTGGTCGCGCGCATCTCGGCAAGCACCATGTCGAGCATGCCGTCGATGCGGGCTACCTCGCCCAAAACCACACCCGAGCGCATGGCCTCACGCGTGTTGTGGCCGATTACATGTGTGGGCGCCGAGGGCTCAACCTGGGGTAGGCGCGCTGCTGCCGCCGAGAGCGAACGGGCGCCGAGTGCCAGCCCCGGCGCGATAACGCCGCCCACAAAGGTACCGTGCGCGTCGATGACCTCGATATTGGTCGTCGTGCCCAGGTCAATCACGATGCACGGCGACCCGTAGACGGCGCGGGCCGCCACGGCATCGGCGATGCGGTCGGGGCCGATCTCGGCCGGATCGTCGTAGTGCACGGGCATGCCGGTCTTAAGTCCCGGCCCCACGGTGAGCACGCGCCCCGTGCAGGTGCGGGAAAGTGCCGCCTTCCACGGGCGCTCGAGCGCCGGGACCACGCAGCTCAGCACAGCAGCCGCGGGCACAAGCGCACCCGGCATGCCCGCATCGGCCGCCAGTGCGGCCATGACCTGCACGAGACGCATGCGCGCCTCGTCTGCTGTGATGCTCGACGGCGTGGTGATCTCGCACGTCGCAAGCGGACATTCCTGCGCCGCGGCCGAATCCTCTGCAAACAGGCCAAAGCGAATGAACGTGTTGCCCACGTCGACCGTCAATATATATGCGTACCCATTAAGCATCGTCGGCGCTCCTTTCGTCTGTCCAGCAGTATATCGCCTACCTAAACCAGTCATCCCAAAATGACTAGCTTGCGGCTATACTGGTGCGCGGTCGTTTGCGAGCTCACGCGGCGGCCCTTGGTAACCCGACTTCCCGCGCCGTATCCGTAACGGCGCTCCCGGGGGAAGCGGATATACGCAAAGGAGTTTTATATGAGCAATCCCTCGAACCGCACCTCGATGCGCGGTCAACTTACGCTGCGCGGCGTCGTCATCGGCGTCCTTGGCTGCGTGATCATCACGGCAAGCTCGGCCTACACCGCCCTCAAGATGGGCGCACTCCCCTGGCCGATCGTCTTCGCTGCCGTCATCTCGCTGTTCTTCCTTAAGCTCATGGGCAACGCCAGCCTCAACGAGGCAAACGTCACCCACACCATCATGTCAGCAGGCGCCATGGTCGCCGGCGGTCTGGCGTTTACCATCCCGGGCGCCTGGATGCTGGGCTATGCCGACCAGATCAGCTGGCTCGACATGTTCATCGTGGCACTCGCCGGCACCATCCTGGGTCTGCTGGCCACGGCACTCATCCACCGTCACTTTATCGTGGACGCCGCGCTGGAGTTCCCCACCGGCAACGCCGCAGCTCAGACCCTGCGCGCCACCGAGGCCGGCGGCAAGACTGGCAAGCAGCTCTTTGGCTCCATGGCCATCGCCGGCATCTACAGCGTGCTTCGAGACGCCCTGGGCGTGGTGCCCAGCATGCTGTGCACGCTCAATATCCCCGGCGTTACCTTTGCCATCTACAACTCGCCCATGTTGCTCTCCGTCGGCTTTTTGGTGGGCTTCGCCCCGGTCGCATTCTGGTTTGCCGGCGCGCTACTGGGCAATTTTGGCATCATTGTCGGCGGCACCGCTACCGGTCTGTTTGACGTTATGACCGCACAAGGCATCGTTAAGTCCCTGGGTATGGGCCTTATGATGGGCTTTGGCGTCGCCGTCGTCCTCAAGGACATCCTGCCGCAGGTCGCCGGTATCGTCCGCGGCCTTGCCGCCGACAGCTCCACCGACACCGACGAGCAGTCGCTCATCTCGGGCTCCCTTAAGCTCGACGCCGGTATCATCGGCCTGGGCGCTGCCGCCATCGCCGTGATCATCGCCATCGTGCTCGACCTTGGCCCCGTTCCGGCCGTCATCGTCACGCTGTTCACCTTTGTCACCACCATCATGAGCGCGCAGAGCTGCGGCCAGACGGGCATCGACCCCATGGAGATCTTCGGCCTCATCGTCATGCTCATCGTGGCTGCCTTCGCACAGATCGCCCAGGTCAAGCTGTTCTTTATCGCCGGCATCGTGGCCGTGGCATGCGGCCTTGCGGGCGACGTCATGAACGACTTTAAGGCCGGCGCCGTGCTGGGCACCAATCCGCGTGCGCAGTGGATCGGCCAGGCCATCGGCGGCATCGTGGGCGCCCTGGTCGCCGCTGCCGTCATGGTCGCGCTTGTCACCGCCTATGGTCCGGATGCTTTCGGCCCCGACAAGAGCTTTGTGGCCGCGCAGGCAAGTGTGGTCGCCACCATGGTCTCGGGCATCCCGAGCGTGCCGTGGTTCGCAGGCGGCTTTATCGCCGGCATCGTCATGTACTGGCTCGGCATTCCGGCCATGATGATCGGCCTGGGCGTATACCTGCCGTTCTACATGTCGCTCACGGCCTTCTTGGGCTCCTGCGCCAAGCTCGCCTACGACAAGTGGGCCGCACGCCGCGACGCCGCTGCCGGTCTTTCGGACGAGGAGAAGGCCTCCAAGGATGCCGCCTTCCAGGAGCAGGGCCTGGTCGTCGCCAGCGGTCTGCTCGGCGGCGAGTCCATCGTCGGCGTTATCCTGGCGTTTGTCTCTGTTGGTCTGAGCCTGCTGGGGTAGGCCGAACAACAACGCACCAGCGCAGAGCGCGGGGTCGGAATCAAACCGGCCCCGCGCTTTTTTGTCTATTTGACTCTTATGATCCTCACGGCGTTTTAGCCATGTCGATTGTCCTGACTTCCAGGTCAACAAACCTTGTCTGACACCTCGCCTAACGCGGTGTAGAGTAAAGACGACAGACGCAAGAAGCGGCTCAGAAGCTAAACGAGGTAAGCATGGAACTCGACAAACAACAGATCAAGCGGCTGCGCGAGCGTCATCATCGTCGTCACGGTATACGCCCTGCACACAGCGAGGCCATGGAGAATGCCACCCGTTTCCTTAAGCAGGCGTTCAACATACGCGAGGGACGCGCGCCCTATCACGTGATTCGCAAGCGCTTTGTAAACGGGGCGCGCCTGACTGGCTCGCACTTATGCATCCTGATCATTGCCATGTTGATCGCGAGCATCGGCCTCGATATCGACTCGGACATTGCCATCGTGGGCGCCATGCTCATCTGTCCGCTCATGGGCTCGGTCCTTGCCATGGCATACGGCATCGCCACGCTCGACCGCGAGATTGCCGTCGAGGCAATTGCCGGCCTCGCGCTGCAGATGGTCTTTTGTCTAATCACGTCCACGCTGTACTTTAAGCTCTCGCCCCTTGGCACCACCACGGCCGCCATCATCGACAACTCGACACCGACTGTGTGGGACCTTGCCGTCGCGCTCGCGGGCGGCTTTGCGGGCGGACTGGGCAACTCGCGCGACCAGGAACCCGCCACGCTCATCGCCGGCGTGGCCGTGGCGACCGCGCTCATGCCGCCCCTGTGCGCGGCGGGCTATGGCATCGCCATCGCGAGCGGGTCGCTGTTTCTCTCGGCCCTCTACGAGTTTGGCATCAACGTCGTCTTTATCGCGCTGGCGGCCGAAGCCGTACTACTTCTTTTGCGCGTGCCGCTCAAGCGCGACCTCAACGGCGACGGCATTGTGACCGCCGAGGAAAATGCCGAGGTCGATGAGCTGTCACACAAGGTGCGCCGCCGCATCATCGTGGGTACGGTGATCTTTGCCATCCCCTGCATCGTCATGACCGCGGGGTCCATTGGCTCGGCACAGGCCGGCGTGCAGGACGGCTACGGCGTCACCGAAACCACGCGCGAGCTTGCCGCGGTGCTGCCGGGCTTTAAGGATTACACCGTTGCCGTCGAGACCTCGGCCACCGAAGGCGGGGAGGAGGGCCTTGTCGAGCGCGAGGTTGTCGCCCACGTGACGACAAGCGAGACGCTTGGGGCACACGACCGCCGTGTAGCCCGCAAGCTCATCGACCTCAATGTGCCCGAGCTCGATCGCGTGGAGTTTGATGTGCAGTAATACGCGACGTGGGATGGATGCGCGCAGCCGCGAGTCACGACATGGCGCAGACGTGACGCGGGCCACGAGCAAATAGCGGGGCGCGGTCCATGGCCGCGCTCCGCTCGCTGATTTATTGCCGTGAATCATCTGTCCGCATCGACATCGCCAGACTCCACTGTAAACGCCGGACCGGTACTCACCAGATAAAAACGGGTCACCCTGGTATCTCTAAATAGGTAGAGCAAGCCCTGATCGCGTCGGCGCGAAATATACGCCACGTGGACCGCACCGAATTCTTCGCCGTTTTCCTTCTTTAATATCAGGATGTTGGGGTCATCCGTACGCTTAAACTGCCCGTCTGTGCAGATTCCGTCTTGGTCGACCAGCTGCCATCGACAGTTGTCCTCCTCAAGAAAAGCCAGGGTTTCCCGGCTTGTTTCGTCATCCCGATAGTAACCATCAATGGCAAAGCCTTCGGAAACGCATTCCTGCATATAGGATGTTTCTCGATTTATAGCAAACTGCCCTGCAGCGCCCAGGAGCACAGCCAGGCAGACCACTGCGAGGGCTATCGAGATAGTACGGCGGTTCATGTCAACCAGCCCGATACTTGTTTAACGGAGTGCAAAACATACTTGGTACCTCCGGTATCATGACGAACGTCACCTACGGCCTGCCGGCAATCATATGTTTACAACATCAAACCATATGGCAACCACTCGCGAGAGGAGTATCGGCGAACGGTGCATTTTTGCGTTCTATTGGCCAAACGTCAACGCGCGCTACGGCTCTTGCTCGACCTATTCAGATCTTGTCGCATACTACCGTAGATCCCCAACGCTTCCGCCCCCAAGAGATCATTTTTAGTACGTAAAGAAGCCCTCGCCCGAGCTTTCGCCCAGCTTACCTTCGTCGAGCATCTTCTTGAGGACGGACGCCATAGCCTTAAAGTTGTAGGGCATCATCATCTTCTTGAGCAGCGGGCTCACCAAGCCCGGCACCTTCTGATACTGCATGACGATGTTGTAGGCCGTCTGGATACCCACCGTGTCGAATACGCGGAACGGGCCCTTGGGAGCGCCGGTGCCACGCGTCCATGCGAGGTCAATGCTCTTGGGGTCGCTCACGCCCGAGACGTACAGGTCAAGACCCGAAAGCAACCACGGTACCAGCATGGAGTTGAGCAGGTAGCCGTTCTTTTCCTTGTTGACGGGCAGGGCAAGCATGCGGATGTCGTTGGCGAAGTCGACGAGCTCGTCGAAGTAGCGCTTGTCGGTTTGGTCCTGTGCCATGACCTCGGTCATGTTGTTCTTCCAGATAGAGTTGGCAAAGTGCAGCGACAGGTACTTCTCGGGACGGCCGGTGTACTTGGCAAAGGTGCTCGGCAGCAGCGTGGATGAGTTGGTCACGATGACGGTCTTTTGCGGCAGAACCGGGGCGAGCTTCTTGTAGAAGTCGATCTTTGCCTGGGTGTCCTCGGCCATAGACTCGATGACCAGGTCGGCGTCGGCCACGGCCTTGGCAAGATCGAGCTCCAGCTTGAGTGTGGCGTAGGCACGCTCGACGGCGGCGAGCGCCGCCTCCTTGTCAAAGGGTTGGCCACTATCGGCGATACCGGCGCACCACTCGCCCGTGCCGTCCGCCATACCCTCGATTGCCGCGATGTACTCCTTGCGCACATGATCGATCTTGGGCTGGGTGCGGCCGATGCTGCCCTCGCTGCGCAGCCAAATCGTTACATCAAAGCCGCAGTAGGCAGCCTGAAAGGCAATCTGGCTTCCCAACACGCCGCCACCGGCGACACAAACGGTCTTGTAGCTCATGGAAACGGTCCTCTCATACGTAATTCCATAGATGTGTATTTAATTAACCGTAAGGATGGCACGCGCAGGGGTTGGGTTCCATAAACGGACGGTAATTTGCGGCGAACGGCTACATATGTTCATTATCTCAGGGTCCGAAGGTGATTTTTGGTGCCACCGAGGCATTGTTTTCGGAAGTATGCGGCAAATTCCGGAACTCTCGAGCACACCCCCGTTTTCCGTAAATAAAACCGCAGGTACAGAGCTTGGGCATACCAAGTGTGCTCGGCCTATTCAGATTTTGCCGCATACTTCCGAAATCTAAGTTCGCAAAGGGTGATAGTTGGGGCGTTTACGCAACATATATCCAGAAAAAGCGGGTGGTAGCCGGTACGGCTACCACCCGCTTGCCTCATATCTAGCCCAAAGCAGGCCGGCTACTTCTTAATGCCGCGTCCCAGGCGCTCAGCGACCGACGCCACGGCGCTCTCGTCGACCGAGCCGCAGCTCACGCAGCCATCGTGGGCACGCATCTGGCCGGTAACCTCGTCCATCGCGAGCGGTGCCACCTTCTCGAGCTTAAAGCCCTTGCCGGCGCGCATGTTCTCCTTGGCCACGCTGATCATGAGCTTAATGCGGTTGAGCTGGTTGACCTCGGACGCACCGGGGTCGTAGTCCACCGCGACGATGTTGCTCTCGGGGTGCTGACGGCGCAGCTCCTTGATCACGGCCTTGCCCACCACGTGGTTGGGCAGGCAGGCGAAGGGCTGCGTGCAGATGATGTTGGGGGCGCCATGGTCGATCAGGTCGAGCATCTCGGCCGTGAGCAGCCAGCCCTCGCCCATGTTATTGCACACCGAAAGTACCGTACGGGCCTTTTCGGCCATGGTGCCGATGCGCTCGGGCGCCTCGAAGCGGCGGGACTTCTCGAGCATCTCCTCCACCGGCGTGCGCATCCAGTCCACAAGCTTGATGAGCGCTTGCATGCCCGCGCGCGTAGTGGCAGAGCTACCCAGCTCGTCCTTCTGCAGCTCCGCGTTGCTCATGGAGTACAGGAAGAAGTCGAGCAGGCCCGGCACCACGGCCTCGCAGCCCTCGCGCTCGATGACATCGACCACGTGGTTGTTGGCCGTGGGATGGAACTTGACCAAGATCTCGCCGACCACGCCCACGCGCGGCTTAGTACCCTCGCCCACGAGCGGCATGGTGTCGAACGCTCGGATGGCCTCGCGGCACAGCTTGGTGTAGTTGTGGCGGTTGAACTTGGGCGCCAACTTGCGGGCGCGCGCCATGTACTCCTCGTAGAGCGCGTTGGCGGCACCGGGCGTGGCCTCGTACGGGCGGCAGCGGTAGAGCATCTGCATCATCACGTCGCCAAAGAGCACCGCGTAGACTGCCTGCTTAAGCAGCGCCGGCGTAATCTTAAAGCCGGGGTTGTCCTCGCCGAGCGCCACAGCCGAAAGCGAGATCACCGGAATCTCAGGGTGACCGCTCTCGCGCAGGGCTTTGCGAATGAGCGCGATGTAGTTGGTAGCACGGCAGCCGCCGCCGGTCTGACTGATGACCACGGCCGTCTTGGACAGGTCGTACCGACCGCTCTCGATGGCCTCCATGATCTGGCCCGTCACCAGGATCGACGGATAGCAGATGTCATTGTTCACATAGCGCAGGCCGGCCTCGACGGCGTCGTGATCGGTCGAGGGCAGCAGCTCCAAGTTGTAGCCGGCACCGCGGAACACCTCTTTGACCAGGTCAAAGTGGATCGGCGCCATCTGCGGGCACAGGATGGTGTAGCCCTCGTCGCGCATCTGCTCGGTAAAGGGCACCTTCGGCCATGCGGTCGAAGCACTCTCGCGCTGAGCCTCAAACGTGTACTTGCGGCTCGCGAACGCGGGGGCATCCGTGGAGGGCGCCACCGGCGCGGCATCGCCCTGCTCGTAAGCCTCGCCCGCGGCCGTGGCCTCGGCCAAGCGCTCGGCCTCCTGGTCCTTAAGCGCGGCCATGAGCGAGCGGATGCGGATGCGCGCGGCACCCAGGTTGGACACCTCGTCGATCTTGAGCACGGTGTAAATCTTGCCGCTGGCTTCCAGGATCTCCTGCACCTGGTCGGTGGTCAGGGCGTCCAAGCCGCAGCCGAAGGAGTTGAGCTGGATCAGGTCCAGGTCGTTGCGCATCGTCACAAAACGAGCGACGGCGTACAGGCGGCTGTGGTACATCCACTGGTCGACGACGCGAATCGGACGCTCGGGCTTTACCAGATGCGCGAGCGAATCCTCGGTAAAGACCGCAAAGCCAAAGCTCGAGATAAGCTCGGGCAGGGCGTGGTTGATCTCGGGGTCGTTATGGTAGGGACGACCGGCGAGCACGATGCCGTGACCGCCGTGGTCCTCGACCCACTTAAGGGCCTCCTCGCCCATGGTCTGGATGTCCTCGTGGAAGCGCGCGTCGGCCTCAAAGGCAGCGTTGACGGCGGCATCGACCTCGGAGCGCGTGATCTTGGGTCCACGCACGCGACCGCGACCGGCCTCAGCATCGGCCACGCGGTCGACGGCGAGCACCTGGTACAGGCGGCGCTTGAGCTCGGTCTTGTCATGATAGGGCACAAACGGGTACAGGAACTCGATGTTCTGCTCGCGGATCTCGTCGATGTTGAGTGCCAACGCCGTGGGGTAGCTCATGACGATGGGGCAGTTGTAACAGTTGCCGGCGGTCGGGTCCTCCTTGCGCTCCCAACGCACGCACGGCATCCAGATAAAGTCGACGTCGCGGTCGATAAGGTTCATCACGTGGCCGTGGCTCATCTTGGCCGGATAGCACACACTCTCGGACGGCATGGACTCGATGCCCGCCTGGTAGGTCTTTTTGCTCGACTGGTCGGACAGCTGCACGCTAAAGCCCAAGCGCGTAAAGAACGCATGCCAGAAGGGGTAGTTCTCGTACATGTTGAGCGCGCGCGGGATGCCGACGGTGCCGCGCGGGGCCTCGTCGGGGCTCAGCACCTCGCGGTTAAAGAGCAGCTCGTTTTTCTTTTTGAAGAGGTTGGGGGCCTCGGTCTTCTGCTTTTTGTGGCTGGCGCCCTTCTCGCAACGGTTGCCGGTAATGAAGCGCCTACCGCCGCCAAAGTCGTTCACAGTAAGCTGGCAGTTGTTAGAGCAACGGCCGCAGCGGACATGCTTTTGCGTCACGGTGAGGTGTGCGATATCCTCAGCCGAAAGGATGGTCGAGGTGCCGTCGGCGCCGGCGCGATCGCGGGCGAGCAGGGCCGCACCGTAGGCGCCCATGCAGCCGGCGATGTCAGGGCGCACGGCATGCACGCCGGTGAGCTGCTCAAACGCGCGCAGCGTGGCATCGGACATAAAGGTGCCGCCCTGGACGATCACCTGGCTGCCGATCTCCTTGGGGTCGCGCAGCTTAATGACCTTGAACAGGGCATTCTTAATGACGGAATAGGACAGGCCGGCCGCGATGTCGCCCACCGTGGCGCCTTCCTTTTGCGCCTGCTTGACGCGCGAGTTCATAAAAACCGTGCAGCGGCTGCCCAGGTCGACGGGGGCCTTGGCATGGATGGCGGCATCGGCGAACGCGCGCACGTCCATGTTCATAGAGACGGCGAAGCTCTCGATAAAGCTGCCGCAACCCGACGAGCAGGCCTCGTTGAGCATGATGTGCTCGATAACGCCGTCCTTGACGCGCAGGCACTTCATGTCCTGGCCGCCGATGTCCAGGATAAACTCGACGCCGGGCAGGAACGCCTTGGCGCCGCGCAGGTGCGCGACGGTCTCGATCTCGCCGGAATCGGCCTTGAGGGCCTCGATGAGTAGCGCCTCACCGTAGCCCGTGGTGGTCACGTGGCCGATGGTGCAGCCCGCGGGAATGTGGTTGTAGAAATCGGCCATGATGACCTTGGCCGTGCCCAGGATGTCACCGTTGTTGTTGCCGTACCAGGTATGCAACAGCTGGCCGTCCTCGCCCACGAGCGCGGCCTTCATGGTGGTGGAACCGGCGTCGATGCCAATGAACACGCGGCCGGTGTAGCCGTCGAGCTTGCCCTTGGGGACGACTTCTTGGTCGTGGCGACCCTTGAACTCGGCAAAGTCCTCGTCGGTGGCAAAGAGCGGATCCAGACGCTCGACCTCGGCACCCTGCGTGTCGCCCAAGCTGTCAATGGCCTCGATAAGCTGCGGGAACGTGCTGAGCTTATTGGACTCGTGCGCCATGGCGGCGCCGCTCGCCACAAACAGGTGGGCGTTTTGGGGCACGATACGGTGCTCCTCGTCCAGGTTGAGCGTGAGGTAGAAGCGATGGCGCAGCTCGGAGAGGTACTGCAGCGGGCCGCCCAGGAAGGCAACGTTGCCACGGATGGGGCGACCGCACGCCAGGCCCGAGATGGTCTGGGTCACAACGGCCTGGAAGATGGAAGCGGCCACGTCCTCGGGGCGGGCGCCCTCGTTGAGCAGCGGCTGGACGTCGGTCTTGGCAAAGACGCCGCAGCGGCTGGCGATGGGATAGATGGTGGTGGCGTTGGCCGCGAGCTCGTTGAGGCCGCTGGCATCGGTGTGGAGCAGGGTGGCCATCTGGTCGATGAACGCGCCCGTACCGCCGGCGCAGGTGCCGTTCATGCGCTGCTCGATACCGTTGTCGAAGTAGATGATCTTGGCGTCTTCGCCGCCTAGCTCGATGGCGACGTCGGTGGCCGGGATGATGGTCTCGACGGCACGCTTGCTGGCGATGACCTCCTGGACAAACTCCAGGTCGAGCCACTGGGACAGCAGCAGGCCGCCCGAACCGGTGATGGCGCAGGTCATTTGGGCAGCCGGCAGCACGGTCGCAGCGCCCTCGAACAAGTCGCGGGCGCAGGCGCGGACGTCGGTGTGGTGGCGCTGGTACTTGGCGTAGACGATCTGGTTGTCGTCGTTGAGCACAGCGAGCTTAACGGTGGTGGAGCCCACGTCGATGCCCAGGTGCAGGTTGCCACGAGCGTTCTCGGGGTTGAAGATCGCGCCTTCGGGGGCGTGGGCGGCGGTGGCGGCTACGGGCTCAGCGGCGGTGGCGGGCTCGCTAGCGACGGACGTCTCCCCTGCCGCGTTCTTGGCATCGGCAACTGCCTCGGCAACTTTCTCGGCAGCCGCGGTCGCGGCCTTCTGCGCGGCGTCCACCACGGCGGGCGCGGCCTCGCGTGCGGCAGCGACCATGCGGTCCTTAATGCCCTCGACGAGTTTGCTCATTGTCTCTCCTCTTAGTTGTTGGACTCGACGGTTGCGGCGGTGTCGACCGTGTCCTCGAGCTGCAAGTTCAATAGCTTCATGCCGTATTCCGGCACGTTGATATCGATGGGTTGGCCATACAGGTCGCCGGGGCGCACAAAAGCGAGCACCGTCATAATGCGCGCCATGGCCTCGGGCGATTCGGTGAGCCCACGCTCAAACCAGCGCTGAATCATGCCGACCTCGGCGCTCACGACGTAGGTGACGTAGTAGTCAAAGAACGTGCCCAGCGCCAGGCCCAAAATGCCCGTCTGCGCACGCGGCACCACAGCCTCACGCGCGGTGTCGATAATCCTTTTAATGAAGGCCTGGTCGCCGCCCGGACCCAGCAGCGCACCGATTAAGTCGCGGTTGGCCGCAAGATAACGCAGCAGCTCAACCGAACCGGGCGCCGGCTCGAGTTCATCGATGTTGTGGTAGAGATCGGGCAGCTGAGCTGCGGTGATGAGCTCAATGCGCTCACGGATCTCGGCCAGCAAGCCGTCCTCGATTTGATTGATAAAGTCGGGAATATCGCGATAGTGCGAATAGAACGTGCGGCGCGTAAGGCCAGCACGCTCGGTGAGCGACGCGACATTAATGCGCGAAAGGTCGCCGCTTTCGGCAAGCTCGCTGGCAAGTGCCTGGCGAAGGGCACGCTGCGAGCGAAGGGACCGGCGATCGCATTTCTCGAGCTGGGACAAGCGTCCTCCTTGTTACTCAGCCTGTGCGCTATTGCACAGTGCGAGTATTATTGCACACCGTGTGCATCAACACGTAAAGGCAATATTTGGAATGTGACGAGGGGACAGCCCCTTTGTCACATTATTCGATGACGGTGCGGGAGTTCTGCTTGCGCATGGTGGCGAGCATGTGCTTGGGGACGGCGTGGACCATGCAGCTGCCGATAGTTGCGCTCGCGGCAGCCTTAGCTGCATCGCTAGCGTTTTTGTTCGCGTAGCTGCGGTGGAAACGCTTGAGCATGGCGATGTCGTTGCCGCCGTCGCCGTAGACCGCGACCTCGTCCTCGGCAATACCGTAGTAGCCCGCCAGCCAGGCCACACTCTCGCCCTTGTTGCACGCCACGTCCGTGATCTCGAACATCACCGGATCGAACGGCGCGTTGACCACGCGGTCCGATCGCTCGGCAAGATAGGCCTTAAGGTCGCGCTCCAGCTCGGGCGAGGTTACGCGGCAGTTGATCTTGCACACATCGTGGCGAAGGATGTCACCGATCGACTGGTCGAAATACTGCTCCTCGTGATAGCCGCCACGCGCACGCATGCCACGCATCACGATACGCTTAATGGGACTGTCCTTTTTAAAGCCCGCCTGGTGCATCTCGAACGAACCGCTCGAAAACATGCCATCGGGCGTGGAGCAATCAAAGCAAATGTCCGGAAACGCCTTGAGCAGTTCCTCAGTGACTTGCGGATCGATGGTCCAGGTCTTGAGCACCTCACCATGGCTGTCGCGCACGATGGACCCATTGGAGCAGCAGGCGTCAAGCGCCAGGCCCGTAAAGCCATGCTCGCCGATCGGCAACGTCGAGCGTCCAGTCGCGGGAACCACATGCAAGCCAGCCCCGGTCAGCTCGCGGATGGCACGGCGGATGGTCCCATCCGCCTCATGCAGTGCGTTCAGCAGCGTTCCGTCTAAATCACTCGCGAACATCTTGATCATGAGCGTGCCTCTCCTTCGTCTGCACGATATTGTAGACGAGAACGGGCGTGCCCCAAGAGAGGCACGCCCGTCAGGCGAAAGATTGTCCTACACCGCGGCGGGGCCGTGCTCGCCGGTGCGGATGCGGATGACTTCTTCGACCGGCTCGACCCAGATCGTGCCATCTCCAACGGTGCCGTAATCTTGGAAACGGCGCGGCAACGGACGCGAAACGAACGGGAAACGTGCGAACGAGAAGGGCGCGCTTGGCTCCGCTCTGGCTAGCGCCGGAACAGCTCGCGGGCTCGGTCGCGGAGGTCGGTAGCTCGAATGACACCCTCGTAACGATTGATGCGCAGACGCGGGAAGGCGTTAAAGAAGCGTAGGTCGCGGCGGCTGAGTGACACGCTCGGTACCGGGCGGCTCATGCGCTTGCCGGCAAGGCGACGACCGAGCGACGGACGCGGCATACTCGGCGCGGCATCGGCCACGCGGCGGGCAGCGAGCGCCAGGCCGCGAGCACCATCCGAGATAAACGTCGGCATCGAAGTCTTCTCGCGCAGGGCATCGAGCGCCGCGTCGCCCAGCTCGGCCAGCCAAGCGTTAACGGCGCGACCGCGGATATGCGTCTGCGCCACCGAGTCAATCGCCGAATCGGGAATACGTTCGAGCATAGAGTCGGAGGCGTCGGCAAGCGACTCATTGATGCGGTCGGCAAGGTCGGCACGCACACGCTCAAGCTGATCGGACAGACGCCGCCAGCTCGCCAACGAGCACACCGCATCGACCATCATCGCGACCGCGACGATAAAGGCGGCCAAGCGCACGATTAGCACCGGCAGATGGCCAAGCAGCCCCAGCAATGCCGGCTCCACTAAACGGCAAATACACAACGCACCCAAGCCAAACGCGCAGGCCCAGTACAGGCAGATGCGTCCGTGCAGGTTAAACGGCAGATGCGAGTAATCCCAAAACCGGGCACCCGTCGTTTTTTCCAACAGCACGCCCACGCTATATTCGATCACGCTGCATACGAGCGCGGCAGCGACAAACTGGCTCGAGGCGTCTGGGATTCCACGCAGCAGCAACCAGCACGCAATGCCGCCCGCACCGTAGATGGGACAACACGGCCCTAGCAAAAAGCCGCTGTTGGCAAAGCGTCCGTGGTTGAGCATGGCGCAGACTGTCGACTCCCATACCCAGCCGCAAAAACCGTAGAAGGCAAACGAGAGTACCAGCGCCGAGAGCGGACAGGCGGCAAGCGTCGCGCCGTCAAATGCCATGTCGATCGCGGTTCCCACCGTCTACTCACTCCTCTTTTCGTTCGATTCTTTGCTCGAGCCGTCACTCGGGCCCTCGTTCAAATCGTTCGCGCCGCCTTTGCGCGGCAGACGGCCGGCAATCGTCTCGCGCAGTGCGCACCATTTATCCGCCAGGCACACAATCCATGCCTCACGACACGTCGGCGGCACCGGTACCAGCGGAAACATATGCCGTACGATAATATTCCGCTCGCGCGGCGTCAGCTCAAAATCTTCCTCCGCACGCGCCAAGGCAAAAAACGGGTGGCGAAAGCCATGCAGCCGATGGCTTGGGTCGGGATCGTGCCAGTCATAGAGAAAGTAATCGTGCAGCAGGGCCCCGCGCAGCAGCGATAAGCGGTCGACGGAGATACCGACGCGGCCCAGGCGCTCGGCAAAGGACAGACTTGCCCGCGCTACCGAGGTCACATGTGTATAGACCGTCACATCGCCATGTTGGATAAACTCATGCATCAGGTCCAAGCGGCCCGCCTGGGCAAGCTGACGGGCGGCATCGTCGACCTCGCGCGCGATTTTCTCGGCACGAACGGTATCGGACATGCGGCCTCCTTCCGGCGGCGCTCGGCGGCAAGCCGCAGCCTGCACGCAATGAATAAAATCATCATCGAATTTACCAGTATGGCATCGGACAAAACGTTTTGCCCCACCAGTTGGCGAATTACCGCGCCGCCGTCACATATCAAACGCCAAAATGTGCGAGACTGTCTTGTGCAATTGTGCCGGCCGAGGGAGTGCCGGCGCACGATTCGCATGGAGTAACCCACAACGATGCTGCTTACGCAAACGACAACGCCCGAGGACGTCAAGGCTCTCGATCGCGCCGAGCTTCCGCTGCTCTGCGGCGAGATCCGCCAGGCAATCCTCGAAAGCTCCGCCGCCGTCGGCGGGCACGTTGCCCCCAACCTAGGCGTCGTTGAGCTTACGGTTGCGCTTCATCGCGTGTTTAACTCCCCCATCGACAAGATTGTCTTTGACGTTTCGCACCAGACCTACGCCCACAAGGCGCTGACGGGGCGCGCGTACACTTATATCGATCCGGAGCGTTATGGTGAGGCCTCTGGCTTTGCCAATCCCGACGAGTCCGAGCACGACCTGTTCGCCATGGGCCATACCTCCACGTCGGTGAGCTTGGGCTGCGGCCTGGCACACGCTCGTGACCTGGCGGACGATACGTACAACGTAATCACCGTTATTGGCGACGGCTCGCTTTCGGGCGGCCTGGCGTTTGAGGGCTTCAACAATGCCGCCGATCTCGACAGCAACCTGATTATCATCGTCAACGACAACGACCAGTCCATTGCCGAGAACCATGGCGGCCTGTATCGCAATCTGGCCGAGCTACGCGCCAGCAACGGCACCTGTGAGCGCAACGTTTTCCGCGCGATGGGGCTCGACTACCGCTATCTGGACACCGGTAACGATGTATTGGCCCTCGTCGACGCGCTGCAGGAACTGCGCGATATCGACCATCCCATCGTGCTGCACGTCTCCACCGCAAAGGGCAAGGGCTTTGAGCCAGCCCAGAGCGACCCCGAGCGCTGGCATCATGTGGGTCCGTTTGACATGGCGACTGGGCGCAAGCTCTGCCCGGGCCATCCGAGCGAGCCTGCGCCGCGCACCTATGCCGATATTACGGGCGAGGCCCTGAGCGCTGCCATCGAGCGCGATCCGCAGGTTGTGGGCATCACGGCTGCCACGCCCTACATCATGGGTTTTACACCCGAGCTTCGCGCCGCGGCAGGCAAGCAGTTTGTCGACGTGGGCATTGCCGAGGAACACGCCGTCACCTTTGCCACCGCGCTCGCCAGCGCCGGTGCCAAGCCGGTCTTTGGCGTGTACGGCACGTTTTTGCAGCGCGCCTACGACGAACTGTGGCACGACCTGTGCCTCAACGACGCCCCCGCAACCATCCTGGTATTTGGCGCGTCGATCTTTGGCACCACATCCGAGACGCATCTTTCGTTCTTTGATATTTCCATGCTGGGCGCTCTCCCCAATATGCGTTGCCTGGCGCCTTCCTGTATGGAGGAATACCTGTCCATGCTGAGCTGGTCGCTCGATCACCGCGAGCATCCCGTGGCGATTCGCGTGCCGGGCATTGGCCTGGTAAGCCGCCCCGATCTGGCGCCTGCCGAGGGCGACGATTACGGCGTCGCGCGCTACAACGTCGTGCGCCAGGGCCGCGACGTTGCCGTGCTCGCGCTTGGCGATTTCTTTGAGCTGGGCGAGCGCGTGGCAAACCGCTTGGCTGCCGAGTACGGCATCGAGGCCACGCTCGTCAACCCGCGCTTTGCGACCGAGCTCGACCGCGAGTTCCTCGACAGCCTTGCCGCCGAGCATCGCGTTGTCGTCACCCTCGAGGACGGCATCTTGGACGGCGGCTGGGGCGAGCGCGTGGCGTGCTACCTGGCCTGCACGCCGCTGCGCACGCGCACTTTTGGTATCGCCAAGGGATTCCCCGACCGCTACGACCCCAACGAGCTGCTCGCTCAGAACGGCATGACGGTCGAGAACATGGCCGCCGAAGCCGTAAGGCTACTGAACGAGTAAGAAAACCTCCGCAAGGAAAGCACCCCTGCGGAGGTTTATATTTTCGCGACGCGATTATCTCGATCTGTAACATCTAGGACCCGAATTCCCGTCTAACTGTTACAGATCTAGAAAAGACGTCTTAGTCCCTGACCTTTGTCTCAATCTGTAACAGATAGAGACCTTCTGGCCGTCCAGATGTTACAGATTGAGACATTCGAATTCCCCTAAAGAGAAAATCTCGATCTGTAACAGGTAGAACCCATTTCCTCGTCTAACTGTTACAGATTGAGACAAAGCAGCGAGACAGGCCACCACATCTGCAAGAACCACCACAAAGGTGCCTGTCCCTTTTTGGTAGGAAGAATTACCCATAAGGTAAGTATGTTTCTGAGTTATTTCGTGTTGACCCATTTGAGCTCGATAGGGTATAACTCTACTCAACCGCTAGGGATTTTATTGAGAAAGGTGTTCTACCATGAGCAAGAACCTCTCCCAGCAGGTCGTTCTCGACCGCCGCGGCTTCGTTGCCGCCACCTTCGCAACCGTCGCCGGCCTTGGTCTTGCCGGCTGCTCTGACACCAGCGCCGAGGCTGACAAGGGTTCCGCCGCTGGCTCCTCCAAGAGCTCCGAAGATACCGAGGCTTCCACCACGCTCGACGCCAAGGCATTCGACAAGCTCGTCGACAACGGCCCCAAGGCCGATGACGATGCCATCGCCGTCAGCACCTGGGCCACGGCCGTCAAGGACGCCGGCGTCTTTAAGATCGGTGGCGTTCAGACCTCTACGCTCTTCTCCCTCCTCAACGAGAAAGACGGTCAGACCCGTGGCTTCGATGCCGGCATCGCGCAGCTTCTGTCCAACTACATTCTGGGCGAGAACAAGGTCGAGATCACCCAGGTGACCTCGGACACGCGCGAGTCCGTCCTGCAGAACGGCCAGGTCGACGCTGTCTTTGCCACCTACACCATCACCGACGAGCGCAAGAAGCTCGTCTCCTTCGCCGGCCCCTACTACTACACCCAGCAGGCCATCCTGGTGCTCGCCGATAACGACGACATCAAGAGCGTCGACGACCTGGCCGACAAGAACGTCGCCGTCCAGTCCGGCTCCAACGGCCCCGCCATTCTGGAGGAGTTCGCCCCCAAGGCCAGCCAGCAAGAGTTCAAGACCGACGAGGAGGCACGCCAGGCACTCCAACAGGGCCGCGTTGACGCCTACGTCATCGATAACAACATGCAGCAGAGCGCCCTGGTCCGCGAGCCCGGTAAGTACAAGATTGCCGGCAAGCCCTTCGGCAGCAAGGAGCCCTATGGCATCGGTCTGCCGCTCGATTCCGACGGCGTCGCCTTTGTCAACGACTTCCTTAAGAAGATCGAGGACGACGGCACCTGGACCGAGCTGTGGCAGATCTGCATCGGCGACCGTACGGGCGACACCAATGTTCCCGAGCTGCCCGAGATCGGCGCCTAAGCAGCGAGCCTGGTAACGGCCGCAACGAAACCATACGGAAACGCATGATTCGCTTTATTGCGCTAAACTGTTTCATCACTGAGTTGTCGGGGCTTCCGTACACACGGGAGCCCCTTTCCTTATCGGCGGGAGGTCCGCATGAGTCTCTCCGAGCTCTGGTCGCTCTATGGCCAGAACTATATCGACGCGCTGCTAGCAACCTGGGGCATGACGCTTGAGTCGTTTGCCATCGCCATGGTGCTGGCCGTCGCCGTCACCGTGATGCGCGTGTCGCCGCTCAAGCCGCTGCGCGTCTTTGGCGACCTGTATGTCCAGGTCTTCCGTAACATCCCCGGCATCGCGCTGCTCATTATCGTCGTCTACGCGCTGCCGCCGCTCAAGGTCGTCCTGCCCTACCGCACCTGCGTCATCGTCGCCACAGTGCTCTTGGGTTCTGCCTTTGGCTCCGAGAACTTTATGAGCGGCATCAACACCGTCGGTGTCGGCCAGGTGGAAGCCGCCCGCTCGCTGGGCATGAGCTTCAGCCGTATCCTCGCCAAGATCGTGATTCCGCAGGCGCTGCGCTCGAGCGTGCTGCCCATGACCAACCTCTTTATCGCCGTCATGCTCACCACCGCGCTCGGCAGTCAGGTGCCGCTGAAACCGCAGGAGCTCACCGGCGTGGTGAGCTACATCAACACGCGCTCGCTCGGCGGCGTCGCCGCGTTCTTTATCTCGGCGCTCGGCTACCTGGGCACAGCCTTTGTGGTGAGCCACATTGGCAACTATATCGATAAGAAGGTGAGGATCCTCCGATGAGCAAGCACTCCACCTCCGCGCTCACCATGCGCGATGCGCTCTACGAGGCTCCCGGCCCCAAGATGCGCGCCAAGATTCGCGTCGGCACCGCCATCTCACTTGTTGCCGTGGCCGCGCTCATCGCTCTGGTACTGCAGCGCTTTTATGTGACCGGTCAGCTTTCAGTCCACTATTGGTATTTCTTTACGCACCTCACTACCTGGAAGTTCTTACTTGCCGGTTTTGAGGGCACGGTAAAGGTCGCGCTCACCGCTGGCGCCATCGCGCTGGTACTGGGTCTGGCCCTCATGCTCGGCCGCACCAGCGACATCAAGCCGCTGCAGCTGGTCTGCCGCGTGCTCACCGATTTCTTCCGTGGCGTGCCGAGCCTACTGTTCATCTACTTCTTCTTTTTGGTGCTGCCCCAGTACAAGATCGCGCTGCCGTCGTTTTGGATGCTCACGCTTCCCGTCGCGCTCGCTGCAGCCGGTGTGCTTGCCGAGATCTTCCGCGCCGGCGTCAATGCCGTGCCGCGCGGCCAGGTCGAGGCCGCCCAGGCGCTCGGTCTCGCCAAAGCTAAAATCACCTTTAAAATCGTGCTGCCGCAGGCGATTCGCTTTATCATTCCGTCGTTGATTTCGCAGCTTGTAGTCGTCGTCAAAGACACCACCGTCGCCTACGTGGTGAGCTACCCCGACCTCATGCAAAACGCCCGCGTACTCATTACCAACTACGACGCCCTCGTGTCGGTCTATCTGGTGATCGCGGTCATCTACATCCTCATCAACGTTGCAATCAACAAGGCCGCCGTCTACGTCTCGCACAAGACCGGCGCGACCATCATTCGCTAACGATTTACCATTTCGAGTCATAAGGAGCCGAGCACCATGGCACAGAGCACTTCTTCCACCGGCAATCAGCCGCTGATTGAGCTCAAGCACGTCGATAAGCACTATGGCGATCTGCACGTCCTCAACGACATTAATCTCTCGGTCGATCGCGGCGAGGTTGTCGTCGTGATCGGCCCCTCGGGCTCGGGCAAATCGACCATGTGCCGCACCATCAACCGCTTGGAGACCATCGACTCGGGCGAGATTCTCATCGAGGGCGAGCCCCTGCCGCAGGAAGGCAAGGATCTTGCCCGCATGCGTGCCGAGCTGGGCATGGTGTTTCAGCAGTTCAACCTGTTCGCGCATATGACCGTGTTGCAGAACGTCATGCTGGGACCGGTCGATGTGCTGGGCGTCTCCAAGGACGAGGCCCGCGAGCGCGCCATGGATCTGTTGAGCCGCGTGGGCGTTGCCGAGCAGGCCGACAAGGTGCCCGCACAGCTCTCGGGCGGCCAACAGCAGCGCGTAGCCATCGCCCGCTCGCTTGCCATGCAGCCCAAGGCCATGCTCTTTGACGAGCCCACAAGCGCCCTTGACCCCGAGATGATTAACGAGGTGCTCGAGGTCATGGTCCGCCTGGCCCAGCAGGGCATGACGATGATCGTGATTACGCACGAGATGAACTTTGCCCGCCGCGTGGCCGACCGCGTCGTGTTTATGGCCGACGGCCAGATCGTAGAGACCGGCACGCCCGACGAGTTCTTCGACCATCCCCAGACCAAGCGCGCCCAAGACTTCCTCAACTCCATCAAGGGCCACTAACCCAATTGCCACGCGGGACACATTCATCTGCAGCGTTTGCCCCGCGCCGCCCTGCGCCATGTCCACCCGGATTCGAAAGCCACGCCCATGATCGGAACTCGCACTTCATCGTCATACACCCCGCACGTCGACGTCGATCCCGCCGACCGCCCGCTCATCCTCGTCGCGCCGCGCTGGGAAGAGGCGAAGCCGTTTTTAAGCGAGACGCTCTCCCCCAACGAGGAAATCGCAAGTGTCTTTGTCGATGCCATCCTTGCCGCCGGCGGCCTGCCGCTGCAGATGTCCATCACCGAGGACATTGAGGTCATCCGTCATTACGTCGATATCGCCGACGGCATCGCCATTCCCGGCGGCCCCGATGTCAATCCCAAATGTTGGGGCGATGATCGACCCTACGACCCCACCCTCTGTTGCGAGATCCGCGATAGCTTTGAGTTTAAGCTGGTCGGCGAGGTGCTCCGCGCCAAAAAGCCGCTCTTTACCACCTGCCGCGGCACGCAGTTGCTCAATGTCGCCACTGGCGGCACCCTGTGCATGGACGTGCCGAGCCTGGGCGCTCGCGAGGGCCGCACGCAGTGGCGCCATACCCACGTGCTCAACGACCCCGTGCATCCCGTCGAGGTCGTGCCGGGCTCCCTGCTGGAGCGCGCGCTTGGCGGGCACAGGCTGATCCAGACCAACTCGGCACATCACTGTTGCGTCGACCGTCTGGGTAAGAGCACGCGCTTGGTCGCCAAGGCAACTGACGGCGTTCCCGAGTGCATCGAGGTCGAAGGCCAGCCATTCTGCTTGGGCGTGCAATGGCATCCCGAGTACACGTGGAAGACGCTCGAGACCGACTTTAACCTGTGGAAGTCGTTTGTCGAGGCGGCGGCAAAGGTTAAGCAGGCCCGCTAGTTTACGAACCACACAGGCTAAAGCCTCACATACTAGGGGGGCGGACACCAACTACGGTGCCCGCCCCCCTGTATTTGATATGCTCGGTATGTTCATCCCTCACAAACAATCAAAGAAATCTCGACCGCAATCGGTCGACGGTAAAGCAGATGGCAAAAACGCTTGCTACGTTTATGAGGCAGTCAATTAAAATCGAGGTGCATTGACCATCCCCCAACGGGGTCACGCCGCAAATCCACATGAGCATCGAGGACGGAAACGGAAGCATGGAATTGGCTCCGACCTGTATGTAGAGCGTTACGACATTGACAAGCAACAGCATGCCAATAGGACCGAAGCCGGACCCAAAATAGGAAACAACGATCACGCAAGAGACCACATATGCAAGGCAGACGGCACTCGCCAGAAGAAGTCGATAGCAAAACATATTCAGGTTGAAACACTGTTGAGCATCCAAAACGATTACACAGTTAAGACAGTACAAAACGACACTTGACAGGATAAACGCGCCCAATAGGGCGAAAGAAGACAGCACCGTTCGCGCAACGATAGCGCACGCCCGCTTCCCTCCCCGAGCCTCCGACAGCCCCCACGGTTCCTCGACAAAGCCCGAACTGACAAAGCGCGGCACAATACAAGCCGCGATGAACGGAAAGAACAATGCATGAGCCAACGGGGCTACGTTGAACAGCAGACCGCGAAAAACCTCTGCATTACCAAATAGAAGGACATCCTCCGCCGATAGCAGAAGCGTCGGGTCTGGGAAAAAGCCCAAGAAACTGTTCTCACGGAGACTACAGAACCACATCGGGAAAGAATTAAGCTGCAATACCACCATGCACGCATAAATTACCGGGATTAAGGCGTACGTCCATTTACTCACGTGCTTCAATTCTGAATGGAGGAATCTTTTAATCTGACGAGCCATTGAGCACACCCCCAGCACGAAAGCTCACGAGCGCGTAAATCAATACCGATAAACAGCTGGCTGCCACGCCATAGCCCAGAAGCGCCAGTTGCCCCATATCGCTATACCCAAGGGCACATCCGACTCCAAGGTACGGCCCAGGAAGGAAGAAGATCCATCGCAAGGATGGTATAGGTGCCTGAAGGAAGGCTCCGTAGAGCGTCAAGCTCATGACAAATCCGATTATTATTGCAGCCCCGCTCAATACAGCGCTGCCTGTAATCCGATAGATGGTCACCGTCTCCAGCGCAATCGATATCACCAATACGGTGTTGACTATCATTGCAGGCAAAAATGCAGCCAGCATGCCATGCGCGTAGCTATGCCCTCCACGTATTATGGCTATTGCAAACAGAAGAAAGCAAAGCGCACTATATGCTGCGCCAATTATTAAAGCAGACGAAAGCGCATGTGCTAGAACCCCATAAAAGCGGGTAAGACCTCTTGCTGAAGAAATTCGGCATCCCTCTTCATAGCCGCGCTCCTGTAAAAGCGCCAAACAAACGATGAGCGGAACGAACAGGGATGTACCGGCAAAAGCGCTGCGCGCAAGGGACTCATCAGGCGCAGAAGGATCGATTGCATTCCAGATGAAACCAATATCCTCCCCACAAACGCCATAGCCAGAGGCTAGCAACGTTGTTCCGTTTTTTAGAAAGACACCGAAGAGAAGGCCGAACGCCAGCATAAGCGCAAGACCAAACTTCGCCGGAAACATCCTGTGCAAACGCATCATATCTGCCTTTATGGGATGGATCGCCCGCTTCATAGCGAGACCGCCTTCATCAAGCGCCTGTAATACTCTTTTAGGGATGGCGCCTCATCCCTTATGACGTCCATCGATTCCTTTTTCAGCAGTTCGCCGTCATGAAGAAACAGGCAGCATGTTGCAACCGATGCCAGCTCATCCAAATCATGGCTAGAGATGAGCATGGTCTTATCCTGTTCTCGATTCAATCGGCCGATAAGGGCCCATATACTCTCGATGCCCAGCGGGTCCAACCCATTTGCCGGCTCATCGAAAATTAGTACGTCGGTGTCGCCCAACAAAGCCGTAGCTATATCCAGTCGCCGTTTCATTCCCAGAGAAAAACTGCTCACACTCTTTTTCTCATCGACGTCCAGCCCGACTAGGCCCAAGACGCGAGGAACCTCACGTTTCTCATCGAGCCCCCATTCCGCACATCGGATCCGAAGATTCTCAGCCGCACTGAGGGATTGGTATGCACCGCTGGAATCTGGCACGTAGCCGACACGCGCCCGCATCAAGCTCAGGTCTTTTTTCGACTTGCCTCCAAAGAGCTCCACGCTCCCCGACGATGGCTCGCAGAGGCCCAATACGATTTTAATGAGCGTGCTTTTGCCTGCCCCGTTTGCACCAACAAGGGCGCAAAGCTCAGACTGATCCACCTCGAAGGAAACGTCATGCAACACACGCCGTTTTCCATAGCGCTTCGACACCTTCGATAGCTTTATCGCTGATGCGCTCATATCGTTCCTCCTTTCTTTTATCGTGGTTACTTGTAGTTATTGTTTTTCGATAACTCGTATTTGTCAAGATAATCTAGAAGAAAGAACCCGTGTTAGACACGGGTCCCTTCACGCTGATATTTCGTTTTAGTTGTTCGCCTTAAGCTACTCGTCGCTCAAATCGACAGCAAAGACTGATGTCGGAAGCGACGCCTCATTGCCTCCGCCGTCCCGCATCTGCCTCACAACGTTTTTTGCACGCTCAACAATAAGCTCCTCAAGCTCTTTCTCGCTCACGCGCTGAATAATATCTCCCGGTTGACAATCAAGCTCATCACAGATTTCGAGAAGCGTCTTAAGGCGAATAGCTTTTATTTTTCCGTTTCTTAGCTTAGAAATATTAGCCGGAGTATGCCCCGTGGCACGAATCAGATCAGCACTGGTCTTTCCGGTCTTAAGCAGCTGCGTCTCAAGCTCGATGATGAGATAGCTCATGCTTCCTCCTACACAAGCTCGTCAGACTGCTCTTGGAGCAGCGAGGCATAACTCCAGATCACCGAGATACACAGACAGACAACTGCGCCGATAAACGACCCCGCATCAAAGGTAGCGCCTTGGCAAATCTCAATAACGAAGGAATGAGGCACGATGTAAAGCTCCAGTCCGCCAATGGTGAGACTAACCGATCCATAGGCACCAACAAGCGAAACCGCGGCGTTAACAGCAAAGGCAAGCGCGAGAACACGGATAAGCCGCACATGCGTCTTGGTAAAGGGCGAGACGCCCCGAGAGATATTACGGCTGATCCCGCACAAAACGACAAGCGAAATACCCACGACGAGCGCCAGGCACAGTCCGCTTGGGATAACGATGCACCCGCCATCGAGAAGCGTCACGACACCGAAAGAATCGACAGAAGCAACGTTTGCAACCGCATACCAGATCACGTAAACAACCAACGCGGCAAAAGCGACGAGCATCCCTGCAAAAACGGCTGCCATGCAAAAACCAAGCTTCCTGATATTTTCGCCCGCCTTGGCCATACGCTGAACGCTGTTGGACATACACTCACCCTCATCGAATCTATCGTTATTCGAATAGTTTATCGAACAACGATATGGATTGCATGCGGAAAGCCCCACCAGTGCGCATAGCCCATTCACTAATCAGAAGGGGTGAGCGTGGATTTTTGGACACGTATCGAACGAGAGTGGATAATCTCCCACTTTGAGGCCGCCACCGGGCCTAAAACGGGAGATTATCCACTCTCATAGTCATCAAGGCTCGCAAGCCCTTATTCAGCCGCCTCGCGCAGGGCCGACATCGTGGCCGCATATTGCTGCTGCAGCGCATGCATTCCCGCGCGAGCGCCGTCAACGGCATCGGCGCCGCGCAGTGCCTCGGTCACCACGACCGCTGGCTCGTACAGATTATCGAATCCCAGGTTCTGGCTCACGCCTTTGAGCGTATGCGCTGCCATAAACGCTGCCCTGGCGTCTCCTGCCGCCATGGCAGCCTCCAGCTTGTCCATGCTCTCGTCATCCAAAAACTTGAGGGCAAAGCGGGCAAGCATTTCCTCGCCCATCAGCCGAGCGCACGCATCGTCATAATTAGCGCCGATCTTCTCATACGCCTCACGCATGGAAATCATGGATTAAAAACTCCTTTGGTCAAACTAAATCGTGGGAAACGCGACGACGTCGGCGGGGCGTGCCAACGTCTCGGCAATTTGGTCTTGCACCTCGAGCAGGCAATCGAGCAGCAGCGGGTTAAAGGTGCCGCACTTACCGTCCAGGATCATCTGAATTGCCTCCTCGTGCGGGATAGCGTCCTTGTACACGCGCACACTCGTCAGTGCATCGTACACGTCGGCCACCGAGACCACCTGCGCGGCGATGGGGATATCGTCGCCCTTGAGGCCATCGGGATAACCCTTGCCGTCCCAGCGCTCGTGATGCCAACGCGCAATCTGGTACGCATATTCCATAAGCGCATTGCCGGCGTGATGGCTACCCAGCTCAAGCAGCATATCGGCGCCGATCGTGGTATGCGTCTTCATGATCTCGAACTCCTCGGGCGTAAGGCGTCCGGGCTTGTTGAGAATCGCATCGTCAATCGACATCTTGCCGATATCGTGCAGCGCCGAAGCCAGGGCGATCGTGGAGCGTTCCTCATTGTCGAGGAAGATCGTGCCGCTACGCTGGACCAGACAGCCAAGCAGCAGCTCGGTCAGCTTCTCGATGTTCGTAACGTGCCTGCCGCTCTCGCCGTTGCGAAGCTCCATGACGCCAGCCATGATGTCGATGAGCATGCGACTGTTCTTGACGCGCTCGTTGTACTGCTGGGACAGCAGGCTCGTCAGGCGGCGCTGTTTGGCGTACAGGCGGATGGTGTTGTTTACGCGGCGGCGCACGATACGGGAGTCAAACGGGCGGTTGATATAGTCTGAGGCGCCCAGCTCGTACGCGCGCAGAACCATATCATCGGAATCTTCACTCGAAATCATCATGACAGGCAGATTGTCGATGCCCGATCGGCGTGACAGATCGGCCAGCACCTCAAAGCCGCTTATGCCCGGCATGATAATGTCCAGCAGCACGAGCGACAACTCATCGCCATAGCGGTCGACCATGTCGAGCGCCGCACGACCGTTATCGGCCTCGAGGACACAATACTCGTCCTTGAGCATCTCATTGAGAATGACTCGGTTCATCTCGGAGTCATCGACAATAAGCACCAAAGGCTTTTCGCTTTGGAAGGCCTCGATGGAATCGGCATCGGTCACGACCGTACCGGCTTTTGCCTTAGCGCGGCTCAGTAACTGGACAGCGCGGCCAACGCCCTCATCGACCGTCTCGCCATGAATGCGAACGCCACCAACACATGCCGTCAAGCTCACGTACTCATGGCCCGGAATAATCGTGGAACGAACGGCATCGGACACCTGATGCAGGCGACGGGTGAAGTCATCGGAGGGAATATTGGACATGACAACCACAAACTTGTCGCAGCCATAGCGCACAAGCTCGTCAGTCGAACGGATTCTGCTGCGCATGGCTGTCGCCACAGCACCGAGCGCAAGGTCGCCGGCATGACGGCCACACGTATCGTTGAAGACCCTAAAATCATCAAGGTCGATCATCGCAACGCCGGCATTCATGCGGGCGTTGCGGAGCTTTTCCTCGTAATATCGGCGATTATGCACGCTCGTCAGCACGTCGGTGTAGACAAGGTCCTCTTCTGCAGCCTCTTGCTCATCGATCGGACGCACCATCAGCAGGACGTGAGGCTCGCCCTCGACCTTCAGAGGGCGCAGATGAGCGCGGTACTCAACGCCATCGTTGAGCAGTTGCTCCGACACCTCATCGGAATCTGTCAAGGCCTCAAGACTTGACAGACGCAGACAAGGACACCGATCGCCGGCGAGCAGGCAGTTAGGCTCGCTCTTAATCTGATCGGCCGACAGCAAACGCACCACGGGGTAGGTCTTCGCGACACGGGCGACCTCGGCGGCAGCCTCCTCGTCGGTTAGATTGACCTCGTGATTATTGAGCATATGGGGCCCTTTCGATAGTTTCGCATGGTAGCGGTGGGTTCCAAATGTTACAAGGGTAACACCTTGCCGATGCAGGTAAGCACGTGAATGCTGTTACATTTTTATGACCTGGCAGACGGCGCGATTGAAGTCGCAGACGTGAGGTTTTGAGCACATTTGTTAACACGGCCGAAACGTTTGCGGGTGAAGCCTGCTTTGGCCATTGCGGGTGTTAGAGCCCCAGGATGCCACGGACAGCCCGGGCAGCCGCTGCCGGGCGATCGCGCAGACCGTTATGCGCGCCCGGGATCGTCACGAGAGGGCAATCGAGATATTCGGCAGCCGCTCGCGTGCCAGCCTCGCGGGGCGTGCCAATCGAGAGCTCGCCCAGGAGCACGGCGGCCACCGTTTTTGACGCGCGAACGCTATCCCAATCGGGAACGCAGGTCATAGTAATCCCGTATTCATTGGCCATGAAGCAACGACCATTGCGCAGGGCATGTTTGGCTTCCGCTTCGGTCGTCCCAGGAGCCTCGGGATCCAAGTCGCCGAGGGCTCCCAAGAAAAGCCGGAGCGCCCTTGAAACCTTTCCAGCCGCAATCATATCGAGCAAAACCGGGGCTGCGCCCATGCCGACGCCTTCGGCCGACACAGCCGGCTCATGCAGAATCGCACGGGCGACGAGATGGGGTTCAGTGCGAAGAAGCTCCAGCGCCACCAACGTACCGGCGCTGTGCGCAAGCACATTTGTCGGAGCGCCAACGTGTTCGATCACGGCCTGCAGGTCGGCGGCCTGAGCGGCAAGATCATAGCTGCCGTCTGCCGCTTCGCTGCTGCCACCACAGCCGCGGCGGTCGTAGGCAATTACGCGGTAGTTGCGGCTGAGCTCACAAGCGATGCCGTCGAAAAATGTGCCGTCAACACAAGCGCCGTGCACGCACACCAAGGCAGGAGTATCAGGCGACACATCCGGGCCGGCATATTCGCGACAGGCAATCGTGGTGCCCGCATTCTCGACCGTAAAATCCATGTTGTGCCCCCATCATCAATGCCCATCCAATTGCACGTCAGTACGGCTGAATGGTCCCGCATTGCCTTACGACTTGTTAACAGATTAACTGTACCCGACCCGAGGCTTTTCATGGCACGGCATCATGAGCGACGTGAAAAAACGAAACTTGTAAAGCAAGAGCCCACACCTCGCTTTGGAGCCGATGCTATGCTTAGGCGCAATAGTCTTGAGGAGCATATGCCTATGTCTACATTTTTGAATGCCAGCCCCATCTTTGGACCCGTTCGCAGCCGTCGCCTTGGTCTCTCGCTCGGCGTCAACATGATGCCGGCCAGCGGCAAAATCTGCACGTTCGACTGCATCTACTGCGAGAACGGCCTCAACGCCGAGCGCCCCTGCCACGAGCCGTACAACACAGCTGCCGTGGTACTCGACGCGCTCGAGGCAAAGCTGCGCGAGATGGCAGCCGAGGGCGAGCTCCCCGATGTGATCACGTTTGCCGGCAACGGCGAGCCCACCGCCGCGCCGGAGTTTCCGCAGGCCATCGCCGGTGCCGTCGCACTGCGCGACGAGCTTGCCCCAAACTCCAAGATCGCCGTGCTCTCCAACGGCACACGCGCCGGCCGCCCCGAGGTGCACGACGCGCTCATGATGGTCGACGACAACATTCTTAAGCTCGATACCGTCGACCCGGCGTTTATCCAGCTGCTCGACCAGCCTGTTGGCCCCTACAACGTCGAACACCAGATCGAGACGTTCGCAAGCTTTGACGGTCACGTTATTATCCAGACGATCTTTTTGACCGGCGAGTATCAGGGCAAGCTCATCGACAATACCGGCGAGGAGTATGTTGCCCCCTGGCTCGCGGCGCTTGAGCGCATTCGTCCGCAGGAGGCGACCATCTACACGGTCGCGCGCGAGACACCAGTCGCCGGCCTTGCCAAAGCAGCGCCCGAGGTGCTCGACGCCATCGCCGCGCGCGTGCGCGCCCTCGGTATTCCCTGCCAGGTGAGCTACTAGCAAAACCACGCAGCAGCTAGTGCCCGCCATCCCGCCCCATCAGTTGCGGTGATATAGTTCCTATTTGTGCTGTTAAACCGCTTAAATCGGAACTATATCACCGCAACTTTTATGGCCGCGTGGGTGGGCTATACTAGCTGCGGATGAAAGGAAGTTAGCCATGTATGACAAAGGACCCGTGCCCGGCCGCAACGACGCTTGCTGGTGCGGCAGCGGCAAGAAATATAAGAAATGCCATAGCGCCTTCGACGAGCGCCTCGAGCGCCTGTGGGAGGAGGGCTGGGAGGTTCTGCCCCGTACGCTCTACAAGACTCCCGCCGATATCGAGGGCATCAAGCGCTCGGCAGCCATCAACGTGGGCGTGCTCGATTATGTGGGCGAGCATATCGCCGCAGGCATGACCACCAACCAGATTGACCAGATGATCTACGACTACACCGTCGAGCACGGTGGCACGCCGGCCGACCTCAACTACGAGGGCTACCCCAAGAGCGTGTGCACCTCGATCAATGACGTGGTCTGCCACGGCATTCCCTGCGATACGGACGTGCTGCACGAGGGCGACATCATCAACGTGGACTGTTCCACGATCCTAGACGGCTATTTTAGCGACTCGAGCCGTATGTTCTGCATCGGCGAGGTCTCGGCCGAGCGCCAGCGCCTGGTCGACGTCACCCGCGCCAGCGTGGAGGCTGGCCTTGCCGCCGTCAAGCCGTGGCTGCCGCTGTCCGTGATGGCCGAGGCTGTGCAAAAGACCGTCGAGGACGCCGGCTTTAGCGTGGTGCGCGAGTACGGCGGACACGGAATCGGTAAGGAGTTCCACGAGGACCCGTTTGTGGGCTTTACCACCGAGGCGCCCGATGTGGACACCATCATGGCTCCGGGCATGGTCTTTACCATCGAGCCCATGGTCAATGCCGGAGCGCCCGACATCAAGATTAGCAAGGGCGACGGCTGGTGCGTGCGCACCAAGGACGGCAGCGATTCGGCCCAGTGCGAGGTACAGCTCGTGGTGACTGAGGACGGCTACGAACTGCTGAGCTGGTAACCGTGGATGCGCCGGATGCTGACGGGCACGCTCGTCTTGTATCCGGCGTTTTATTTGAACGTTTTGCCTGATAAAACCTGCCAAAAAACCTGTCCCTTTTTGCAGGTCGAGCGGAGAGGACTGCTTGTGAACATCCTGGTTTTGCTGCCCGTCAATGACCGCCATCGCGCAATTCTTGAGTCGAGCGCTCCGGGCGAGGACTTTATCTACACGAGCGCCGACGCCGCCACGCGCAAGCAGGTCGCCGATGCCGACGTGATCTTGGGCAACATCGACCCTGCCCTGCTTACCGCGTGCAAGCACCTCCAGCTGTTGCAATTGCAGACCGTCGGCTATGACGACTACCTTGCCGCCGGCACCGTGCCGGCTGAAGCTAAGCTGTCTTGCTCAATCGGCGCCTATGGTCAGGCCGTGAGCGAGCATATGTTTGCCATGGTCCTTTCCATGATGAAGCGCCTGCCCGGCTATCACGACTTGCAGCGCGAGCATCGCTGGGAGGATTTGGGGCCGGTCACCTCGCTCAAAAATGCCAATGTGCTGGTGCTGGGCGCGGGCGACATCGGCGGCCACTTCGCCACGCTCTGCCGCAGCATGGGCGCGCACGTCCGCGGCATCAAGCGCCATCCGCTCGTCTACCCCATTGTGTTTGAGGACATGGACGGCATGGATGCCCTGCCCGAGCGCCTGGCCGAGGCAGACGTCGTCGCATCCTTTATGCCCAGCACACCCGAGACCCGCGGCCTGGCGAACGCCGAGTTCTTCGCCGCGATGAAGCCGGGCGCCTTCTTTGCCAACGGCGGCCGCGGCGATCTTGTGGTTGCCGACGACCTAGTTGCCGCCCTGGAATCAGGACATCTCGCCGGCGCCGCGGTCGACGTCACCGACCCCGAGCCGCTGCCCGAGACAAGCCCGTTGTGGGATGCGCCCAACATGCTCATCACGCCGCACATCTCCGGCTGGTTCCACTTGGCCGCCACGCTCAACAACGTGGTCGACATCGCCGCGGAGAATCTGCGTCACCTGCAGGCCGGCGAGACCCTGCGCTGCTGGATCGAACACTAATTGTTCCGGCGTTTTGCCAAACGCCGGAACCCCTCGACGCTGCGAGCCCGCCAGAGCGGCAATCTGACGTTCAATCGTCGGGCATGGCCAAAAGGCCTATGCCCTCCTCTTTCACGTCACCTTGCTCACTCTGGCGGGCTCTCGCTGACGTTTGCTCAACCTGCAGGGTCTTCAAATTGCTAGAGCGTTGCTAAATAATTTTTTGCGTCTTCTACACTCATTGCTGCGACGGGTGCGTGTGAACAGAGTTTGACATCGTTGGTGACCAGTAGATCTGATTGAGCGCGTATCGCTGCCGCAATGATTAAATCGTCTTCGTAATCGCTATGGAGCTCACGCTGCCTGCTCGACATCCAGATGTCGCTCAGGTCACAGGGCACTGGCGTGGCAAGCTGCGACAGCACGCTAAGACAATCCCATGCAAGCGATGTCGCTGCCGCAGCGGCATCTTGGGAAAGCGAACCATGCTCGCGCCGATACCATGCCTTATGTTCGCTTGAAATCAAATAAAACAGGTCTTTGGACGATGTCGCCGCATACAGCAAATCAACCTGCGCCGTGCATGCATCGCGTAAAAACTCAATCGCCACCGAACGACCACGTCGTGAGGGAATGAAGTAATCGAGCCACACGTTGGTGTCAACCAAGATGCGCTTTGGAGTCTCACTCATAGAGCCAGCTCATCTCCTCGCCATAGCGATCCGCATAGGCATTCCGTTTGAGCTCTTCGTCGTCCGATGGCTGAGCCTTGACCATATCGATTCCCGATTCACAGCAAGCGGCAGCGAACAGCTTCGACCCCTGATCCATAAGCTCGAGCTTACGTTTGACAGCCTTTTCGCGCTCGCGCTGTTCCGCCCGGGCACGACTGGGCAGCAGGATATCCTCGAGCGCACCGGGGCGATCGGCCAGCGACGCTGCAAGCTGCCAGAGCGCTCGCACCGCTTGGCTCGGCGTCATACCGGCCTTGGAGAGAGCGGCGTCCCCACTCCTTTTAAGATCGGCATCGAGACGTACGTTGATCTGAGCGGCTGTTGTGGTCATGACCCCTCCTTAATACTTCAAAACTATCATAAAACTCTATGGTAGATACGTAAAGCATGTATAGCATTTACAAGCATCAGCCGTACTCTGTACACAAAAAGCCGCCGAGGCACACTGCACCTCGGCGGCTACGCATCACCAATCCAGTTCGGTTTCACCTTTTGCATTCGCCCAGATAAAACCTGCCGAAATTAACATCCCTTTTTGGCAGGTTTTAGAGCTCCACGCTTTCGGCTCCGTTGATGGTCAGGTCACGCTCGTAGAAGGCGGTAAGGGCGCGGATGGCGTACATCACGTCGCGCACGCCGCCGGTCTCGTAGCTCGAGTGCATGGCCAGCTGCGGCAGGCCCACGTCCACGGCATGCATGCTCGCCTGCATATTGGACAGATTGCCGAGCGTGGAGCCGCCGGCCATATCGCTCTTGTTGGCGAAGGCCTGCGTGGGCACGTCGGCGTCATCGCAGATAGCCTGGAACACCGCGCGGCTAAAAGCATCGGTGCAGTAGTGCTGGTTGGCGGCTTCCTTGATGACGATGCCGCCGTTAAGCACAACCCGGTTGCGGGCATCGCACTTCTCGGCGTGGTTGGGGTGCACGGCATGCGCGTTGTCGCAGCTCACGAGCATCGAAGCGGCAAGTGCGCGGTGGTACGACTCGCCATCGAAGCCCAGCGACCCGTTGATGCGGCGCAGCGCGTCGGCCAAGAACGTCGACATGGCGCCCTGCTTGGTCTCGGAGCCAACCTCCTCGTTATCGAAGCAGCAGAAGACCGAAACGTCGTGCGCATTCTCGGCACCCAAAAATGCCTGCAGCGAGGTGTAGGCGCAGGCCAGGTCGTCGAGCTTGGGCGTCGAGATAAACTCGTCGGCCCAGCCCCAAATGCGCGCATCCTGACGATTGACCAGGAACAGATCGCGGCCCAGAATCTGCTCGGGCTCAACGTCCAGCTCTTCGGCGATCAGGGCATCGAAGTCACCCTGCTTAAGCTCGCCGGCGCTGATGAGCGGGCACAGGTCGACGGCTCGGTTGGGAGCAAAGCCCTCGTTAACGCCGCGGTTCATGTGGATGGCAAGGCTCGGGATGATGGCGACTTCGCGCTCGGTGGCAAGCAGGCGGCTCTCAATGCGGTCACCCTCGCGCACCAGCACGCGGCCCGCGAGCGCCAGCGGGCGATCGAACCAGGTGTAGTCGATCATGCCGCCGTAAGCCTCGGTGTTCAGGCGCAACGTCTCGCCTGCGCCATCGAGCTCGGGCACGGCCTTGACCTTAAACGTCGGCGAATCGCTGTGCGACGCCGTGAGCTGAAAATGATAGTCACCGGCAACGCCGTCCTCGCCCCACGTCGCAGCCAAGTCCTCGCCCACCTTAAAGGCGATAACGCTCGAAGTATTGCGCTGCGTGTAGTAACGACCGCCCGGTTCGATATCCCATGCCGCGTTCTCGGGCAGATAGGTAAAGCCTGCCTCGTCGAGCTCGGCCATAATGGTCGCCGCCGTATGGAACATGCTGGGGCATGCCTCGATAAAGTCGATAAGGTCGTTGGCGGCCTCGATATCGTCGGCCGTCACGTGCGTGCGCTCGGGCGTTTCCTGATCCGTCATGCTCTCCCCTTTCGCTGGGTTGATGGTCCCTTCCAGCATACCCCGCCGCGCCAGCGCCGCACTCTTCATTCCGTGCTTAATTCCGCGCCGCTCACCAAGTTGAGTCATCATGCCCGCACTCCTTTTGCGACAATTACGCTAACAGGACGAGAGGAGTCGTCATGAAGCCACGTAACATTGCCATCGCCTACGGTGTCGCGGGAGCCGCCGTCGGCCTTGCCGCTGTCACCGGTATCGTTTATCACAAGCAAATCAAGTCCGCCGCGTCGCTCAAACGCTTGACCGACTATGCGGATGGCTATGACCTGTACGCAATCGACATCGCCTACGACTACGATCTTGATCGCATCATCGCTGCTGGCGTGCGCGACGACCAGGCCTACATCGATGCCGTGGTGGCGCAGGTGCTGCCCGGTGTGCCGACACATGTCCAGGCACCCCAGTTTGCCTGCAGCGCTTTTGTCGCCGTAGATGCCGAAGGCCGCGTGCGCACCGGTCGCAATTACGACTTTAAGGACGACACCTCGGCGCTGCTGGTGCGCAATCACCCACGCGGCGGCTATGCCTCCATCGGCTTTGCGGCCCTCAATAACCTGGGCGATAACACTCCGCTTGACTCCGTCGCCGGACGCGTCGCCGCACTCATGGGCCCGTTTGCCCAGCTCGACGGTGTTAACGAATGCGGCGTGTCCGTTGCCGTACTCACCCTGGATTCCAAGCCCTGTGACCAGGACACGCAACGCCCCGTCATCAATACCTCGCTCGCCATCCGTCTGGTGCTCGACCGTGCCGCCACCACGCAAGAAGCTGTCGACCTGCTTTCCGCCTACGACATGCACGCCATGGCAGGACGCGATTACCACTTCTTTATCAACGACGCCGCCGGTGACGCGCGCGTAGTAGAGTGGGACCCGCGCGATCCGGACCGCGCTTTCAAAGCGACTCCTGTACGCCAGGTTACGAACTTCTACGCCTGCTATGGCGACGAAGTGCTCCCCAACCAAAAGAACGGCGAGCTGGGCCATGGTAAAGAGCGCGCCGTCGCAATCGCCGATGTCCTTGACGCCCATGTCGGTGCCCAGGACGAAACGATTGCCTGGGAAGCCCTGCGCGCCGCAGCGCAAGAGCCCAATCCGGAAGACATCACCAGCAATACGCAATGGTCGGTCGTCTTTGACAATACCGAACCCGCCGCCGCTATTACACTGCGCCGTCACTGGGGCGACGTCGACGCCTTCGCGCTGTAAGGAGCCAGGCCCGTCGACCTTACGCTCGCCTGACGTTGTTTACATTTCCATACGCTTGAGCTAACACGTTTTACCCCCGCGTCAACAGTGTGCGGGGGTAAACTTATGCGCATGTTATAACTTGCCCGGAAGGATTCATCATGCTTAGGATCGGTCTTCTTACCAGTGGCGGCGACTGCCAGGCGCTCAACGCCACTATGCGCGGCATCGTCAAAACGCTTATGACAAATAGCGAAGAACCTATCGAGATCTATGGTTTTGAGGACGGCTACCAGGGCCTTATCTACAGCAGATTCCGCGTCATGACGCCCGCCGATTTTAGCGGCATCCTCACCCGCGGCGGCACCATCCTGGGCACGAGCCGTACGCCGTTCAAGCGCCTGAATGTTCCCGAGGCCGATGGCGTCGAGAAGGTGCCCGCAATGGTCCACACCTATCATAAACTGCAGCTCGACTGCCTGTTTATGCTGGGTGGCAACGGATCCACCAAGACCGCCAACCGCCTGCGCGAAGAGGGCCTCAACGTTATCGCGCTGCCCAAGACCATCGATAACGACACCTGGGGCACCGAGTTGACGTTTGGCTTTACGAGCGCCATCGACGTCGCTACCAAGTGCATCGACGACATCCACACCACCGCCTCAAGTCACGGCCGCGTGTTCGTTATCGAGATCATGGGTCACAAGGTTGGCTGGATTCCGCTGTATGCCGGCGTCGCGGGCGGCGCAGATGTCATCTTGATTCCCGAGATTCCCTACGACATGGATAACGTCATCAAGACCATCGAGCATCGCATGGAGACCGGCAGCCGCTTTACTATCGTGGCCGTCGCCGAGGGCGCTATCTCCAAGGAGGACGCGGCGCTGCCCAAGAAGGAGTACAAGAAGAAGCTCGCCGAGCGCACGAGCCCGTCAATCGTGTACGACATCGCCAAGGAGATCGAGGCCAAGACCGGTCGCGAGACCCGCGTCGCCATCCCCGGCCACACGCAGCGCGGCGGCCAGCCCGACGCCCAGGACCGCATCTTTGCGACCCAGTGCGGCGTCGAGGCAGCGCTCGGCTGCCTGCGCGGCGAGTTTGGCTACATGATTGCCCTGCGCGACGGCAAGATGTGCCACATGCCGCTCGAGGATGTCGCCGGCAAGCTCAAGTTTGTCGATCCCCAGAGCGATCTGGTGCGCGAGGCCAAGGCGTTGGGCATCAGCTTCGGCGACGAATAGCCTCGGCTGGAACCGCCCCCATCGGAGGCCCCAGGGCTTACCTCCCAAATCGTCCTCGGACATGTCAGGACCCCGCCGTGCGCTTCGCGCGGCGGGGTCCTTCCGTCCTGCGGAAAGATTTGGGAGGTAAGCCCTGGGGCCTCCTACGGTAACTAAGGAGACCGAGGCTATTCGCCTTCTTGCTGCGGGTGCGTGGGCTGAGATTTTGGGATGTTGCAGGCTCTTAGCTGAGAGTAGCACCGACATTTGTCCTGAAATGGCTGGTCGTTAGGGGTTCCTACCGGTAGTTGCGGTAGGGTTGGGGCAGATTCTAACTAGAAATGGTGGTCGCTACCGGTTGTTCTCGGCATACTCGGCTCATTCGATTACGGTCACCACATGAAAGGAACTGTTATGGATCTTGCGATGGCGCAGCGGCTCGTTGATCGCCGCAAGGCTGCCGGGCTTTCTCAGGAGGCGCTTGCCGCCCAGCTGGGTGTGAGTCGTCAGGCTGTCAGCAAATGGGAGCGCAGCGAATCCTCGCCCGATACCGATAACCTTATTGCGCTCGCCGCGCTGTATGGCGTGTCGCTGGATGAGCTGTTGTATGGGGAGGCGGCCAACGATGCCGACGACCTGGAGGACGGTAGCGCCGACACCGAGACGGCGGATGTGGCTGACGAGGCCGAGGATTCTGCCGAGCACGCCGATTGCGGCGACAAACCACTTGTCGATATTTCCCTCGCGCGCGGTATCCACGTCATTGATCCCAATAAAGGCGAGGAAGTCCATGTTGGTTGGAGCGGCATCCATGTGACCAACGAGCGCAAGGGCGAAGAGGTGCATGTGGGGCCGGACGGCGTGCATATCGATACGCTTGAGGACGATGGACATAGCGTACGCACCAATGACGACGGCACCGTCACCATCGACGGCGAGACGTTTTCCAGCTGGAAGGAAGCACACGACAAGCTCGACCATCATGGCAAGCATTTCCACACCAAGGTCGGACGTGCATGGAACAAATTCCCCTTCCCCGCACTTGTCACTCTCGCCTATCTGGTGCTCGGCATTGTCTACGGCACATGGGGCATGGGGCTTTTCCTCGTCTTTCTGGTTCCCGTCTACTACGCGATTGGTGACTTCATCGATCGGCGCCACCTGTCTAAGCTGATCGAGGCCATCTACCCGGCAGCCGCCATCGCTTGGTTCCTCTACATGTGGCTCTGTTTGGGACAGCCCCATCCTGCATGGATCATCCTCATCACGATTCCCGTCATAAAGGCGCTCATGCGCTGGTGCCGCAAACAATGGAAGCACCGCAAACAGGCCTAACACGCTCCGACCCACCAGCACCCAACCGCCCCCGCCCTTCTCCTAAGTTGCGGTGAGATAGGGACTGTTTTGAAGCTCCAAAGCGCCAAACAGTCCGTATATCACCGCAACTTACAAACAACTGGGTCAGTTCCGGCACGGAGATTAGCATTGAGCTGACCGCGCGCCACGAAAAGGGACCATCTACTACGTTTAACTCGATGGGGCCAACCATGACCGCCTTTTTCGAAAATCGACAGGCCTTCTACCTGCGGTTTTATTTTTCGTTTTCCCGGCATGGTTGAGGGTATCCAATTAAACGTAGTAGATAGGCCCGTTTTGTGGCATACGACCCATTCAAGCCCAATCTCGAAGGCTAAAGAGAGCCTCTCATCCACGCCTGCGGGCAAAAGATAGCAAAGCAACAAACGCCGGGTCGCTCGTAGGTGCCCGGCGTTCGCCCAGATAAAACCTGCCAAAATAAACCTGTCCCTTTTTGGCAGGTTACTCGGCGCTCTTGAGGGCGCCGACCATGTCGATCTTGTTGAGCGTTCGGTTGGTGGCGAGGTTGACGATGATCGTAAAGCCGAAGGAAAGCACCACGGCAAGCACGTAGCTCAGCGGCTCGACTTCGACGTCAAAGTACAGCGACGGCATCTGCAAAATGTACGTAAAACTCTCGGCCAGCAAGCCGCCCAGCGGTACGCCCAGCGCGGCTCCAATCGCCGTGAGGATCAACGTCTCCTTGTTAACGTAATGGTGAACCTCGCCACGGCGGAAGCCCAGCACCTTGATGGTCGCCAGCTCGCGTTCGCGCTCCGAAATATTCGTATTAGACAGCGTAAACACCACCACAAACGACAGGCACGCCGCCATAAAGGTTACGAGCACCACGACCGAATTGATAATCGTAAAGTTCGCCTCATAGTTTTCCCAATGCTCGGCCGTACTCGAAATCGTAAGCCAACCGTCACTCTTAAGATTCTTGCTAAACGCAATCTGGTCGGCCGACGAACCCTTAAGCAGCACAAAGACGCCGTTAAGGCGTGCACTTCGACCGAACGCGCGCTCATAGGTGCCCTGCGTCATGTAAAGCGTGTTGCCTAGATAGTTGAGCGAGATGTCGCTGACTTTGACCTTGGCAACATTGAGCGACGAATCCTGGACATGTGCTGTGTCACCCGGCTTGATCCCCAGCACCAGCTGAGAGCTCTTGCTCAAATACACATCCCCGTCACGCAGGGCGAGCGGTTCTTTGGACTCGTCCTCGAGACACACGTAGTCGTCCAGGTCGTCCGTGCGGTCATCGGGCACCACGATCAGCTGCACGGTCTCGCTCTTGCCGCCAAATGTAAAGGTGACGTTGTCGGTCATGATCGGCAGCGTCGAAGTCACGGTCACGTTGGAATCCTTGGCTGCACTGCGCTCATCCAACGCCGCGCACGTCTGCGAAAAATCGTCGGGATTGGCGACCGCCAGCAGGTCATAGCGTGTGATGTGGCCGTACTGCTTGGGCGACAGCGCGACCGACGTATCACGGATGCCCATACCGCAAATCACAAGCGCCGTGCAGCCCGCAATGCCAAAGATGGTCATAAAGGCACGCTTTTTGTAGCGGAACAGGTTACGCGCTGCCACCTTGTTCAAAAAGCCCATGCGGTGCCAGATAAAGCCGATGCGCTCGAGCAGAATGCGCGAACCGGCGCGCGGCGCCTTGGGACGCATGAGCGAAGCCGGCGTCTCGGCCATCTCGTGGCGGCAGGCGATAATCGTAGCGCCCACCACGCCCACGGCAAACAGCGCCACCGAGACAATCGAGGACACGATATCGTACGAAAGCAGCATCTGGGGCAGTGAGTACATATCATCGAACACCGTAAACAGGAACAGCGGTAGGCCCACAAATCCGATGATGTTGCCGAGCACGCCGCCAATCAGACACGCCCACAGCGCGTAGTCCACGTATTTGGACAGGATACGCCCGCGCGAATAGCCGAGCGCCTTGTACAGGCCAATGAGCGTGCGCTCCTCCTCGACCATGCGCGTGGCGGTGGTGAGGCTGATGAGCACGGCGACGATAAAGAAGATGAACGGGAACACCGTGGCAATGGCCTCAATTGACGAGCTATCGCTCTCCACGCTCGAGTAGCTTGCGATGTTATCGCGGTCCTGGATGTACCAGGTGCATTCGCCCAGGTCAGAGAGCTCGGCGCGGGCATCGGCAAACTGCTGGTCGGCGGCGGCACGGCGCTGGTCCAGGTCGGCTTGCGCCTGCGCACGCTCGTCGCTGCCCTCGGCCATGCGATTGATGTTGTCCTGCTCGATCCCAAAGACCATATTCGCCTGACGCTCAGCCGCGTCCAAGCTCGCCGGTGTGTCGACCGTCAGCTCCTGAGCGCGCGCCTTCTCACACTCCTCGCGGATCTTCTCGATATTGCCCTTGACCTCATTGATCTTTACCGAGTAGGCATCCGAATAGGAGTTGAGGCTCTTGGCTCCCTCGACGATCACGTGGACCGCGGAGTAGGAAGAAGATGTCGCGGCATCCTCGCTCACGTAGAACTTGTAGTCCGCAGTCGAAGCAGCGCGAAAGGCGTTGACCGTCGAGTCGGAGCTCACGTCGGTGGGATCGAGGACCTCGGCCGTGATGGTATAGTCTCCATCGGCAAACTGGTCCTTGGCGCTTTGGTTCGACGAGCTCGCATCGTTGGCGGCAAAGCTCACCGTATCGCCGATTTTCTTGCCCGAAGCCTTCAAAAAACGTGAGGTCACTGCCACTTCGCCCGAAGTCTCGGGCAGCTCGCCGCGTACTAGCACCGGTTGGTCAATATTCTCTTTGGAAAGGCTCTGCACGACCACGCGCTCGCGCGTTGTACCCACGGCGGTGTAGGCGGTCTCGGTGTAGATGCCCTCGGCCGTCTCGACGCCATCGACCTCTTGGATAGCCGCAAGATCGTCGCGCGTAAGGCCATAGGTCGACTGCACGTTAATGTCATAGACATTCTGCTGGTCAAAGTAGGCGTCAACCGAATCGCACAGATCCTCGCAGCCCGCCTTAAGGCCGCACATCACGCTCACGCCGAGTGCCGTGATCACCACGATGGATAAAAAGCGCTTAAGGCTACCTCGAATGGTACGGTAAATACCACGGCGAAAAACCGTCGGCACCATATCGTTTGAGCTTTGAGCGGTACGGTAGGTCGCAAACTCCCGGTCGCGACCCACGTGCTCCGTATCGCGATTTTGGCTGTTTTGACGATCCTGATCCATGGGCGCTACCACTCGATCGTCTCAATAGGCACGGGATTTTGCTGGACCGTCTCGCTCTCCACGCGACCGTTCTTAAAGCGAATCAGACGGTCGGCCATGGGCGCAAGCGCGGAGTTGTGGGTGATGATAATGACCGTGATGCCTTGTTTGCGACAGGTGTCCTGCAGTAGCTGCAGAATCTGCTTGCCAGTTTTGTAGTCGAGTGCACCCGTGGGCTCGTCGCAAAGGAGCAGCTTGGGGTTCTTGGCCAGCGCACGGGCAATGGACACGCGCTGCTGCTCGCCGCCCGAAAGCTGCGCGGGAAAGTTGGCAAGGCGCTCGCCCAGGCCCACCTGGCAAAGCGTTTGCTCGGCATCGAGCGAATCGGGGCAGATTTGCGCCGCGAGCTCGACGTTTTCGAGCGCTGTCAGGTTGGGGACCAGATTGTAGAACTGAAAGACAAAGCCGACGTCGGCACGGCGGTATTCCACGAGCTGCGCCTCGTTGGCGGAGCTCACGTCGCGCCCGTCCACCGTCACGGTGCCGGAAGTCGCCGTATCCATGCCGCCCAGAATGTTGAGGGCCGTAGTCTTGCCGGCGCCCGAAGCGCCCAGGATGATAGCGAGCTCGCCGCGCTCGACGGTAAAGCTCGCGCCGTCGAGTGCGTGAATGCGAGCGTCGCCCTCGCCGTATGCCTTGATGACGTCTTTGAATTCGATATAGGCCATCGATTAATTCCCATCTGGTCGGATAACTCTTTAGTATTACCCATTTCCCACCTACCAAAAAGGGACAGGTTCATTTTGGCAGGTTTTATATGGGGAAACGGGGAGCGAAGGCGGGCGCTGGGGACGTCCAGCACAACCATTTGACCCAAACCACGCCCGCCGCTATGATGCCGCTGCGGAATGAATGTCTCCGTTGGGCGCGCCAGCCAAACTATCGCGTCGCCCTAAACCGCCTTGTTGCTGATGACTTCTGCTGTTACGTGATGTCCTTTGGGCATCACGCCGCGGCAGGAGTCTTTTTTGTTTTGGAGGAGAAGTGTCGGAAAACAGTGCATCGAGCAGAATCAAACGCCTGCTCAACACCTATAGCGGCCTCATGCTTATGGGTGCCGTCGGAATCCCTATTGGCATCATCGTCGGTGCAATTTGTGCCCTCTTTGGTCGCGTGCTCCTGGCAATCGGCGCCTTCCGCGACGAGCACATCACCCTGCTCCTTCCCTTCCTCGCCCTCATGGGCTTGGCCATCGTATTTGCCTACCGCACCTGGGGCAAAGGCACCGATCGGGGCATGAGCTTAGTATTCGACGTAGGTCACGGACGCGAGGACGCCATCTCCCCGCGTTTGGTGCCGCTCATTATGCTGAGTACGTGGGGGACGCATCTCTTTGGCGGTAGTGCGGGACGCGAGGGCGTAGCGGTGCAGATCGGCGCCACCGTCTCACATTGGATCGGCCGACGTCTACCTTTCCGCGACCCCGGCAACACGTTTTTGCTCATTGGTATGGCCGCTGGCTTTGCCGGACTCTTTCGAACGCCGCTCGCCGCTACGGTCTTTGCTGTCGAGGTGCTGGTCGCCGGACGCATGGAATACCGCGCGCTGTTTCCCGCGCTTACGGCTTCACTTGCCGCAAGCATGACCTCGGGCGCCCTGGGGCTCGAGAAGTTCGAGGTCGCCGTTACCGCCTCGTATGCGCTCGACCTCCCCGGTCTTGGACGGCTGGCGCTGCTGGGCATCGCGTTCGGCATGGTCGGTGGAGCTTTTGCCTGGTGCCTTGCCCATGCCAAGACCCTTGCAGCGCGGCTGCTCCCCAACCCTTACATACGCGTTGCCGTTATGGGCCTTGCGCTGTCGGCGATTCTGTTCGTGCTGTGGCAGGGGCGATACTGCGGCCTTGGCACCAACCTGATATCGGCGGCGCTCAACGGTGACGGCAAGGTCGCCATCATGCCTTGGGACTGGGCGCTCAAATTCACACTCACCATCGCCACGCTTGCCGCGGGTTATCAAGGTGGCGAGGTCACGCCGCTGTTCTCCATCGGAGCCAGCCTGGGTGTCGTACTCGCCGGGATTCTCGGCATGTCCGTCGAGCTCTGCGCCGCGCTGGGATACGCCGCCGTCTTTGGCAGTGCCACCAATACGCTGCTCGCGCCCATCCTTATTGGCTGCGAGGTCTTCGGTTTCGGTAATCTGCCAGCGTTCTTCATCGTCTGCGTTGTGGCTTATCTGTTCAACATGGACAAGTCTATCTACGCCCTGCAGGAGCGGGCGTAGATAGATGTCCCAGCAGGTGGTCTCAACCGGAAACGGCGTCCCACTCTGAGGCCGTATTCCGGGACACGGTTTCCACTTGGGAAGCCATTCGGAAAGCGCATCCCGCGTTAAAACGGAATTCCGGGACGTGGTTTCCGTCTGAGCTTCCATTCGAAAAGCGCGTCCCGTTCTTTCACGGCGTCTTGGCTATGCAAAGTGTCCTGGCGTTATTCCTCGTACGCGCCCTCAAGCCGAAGCAGCCATTCCTTGCGGTCAAGGCCGCCGGCATATCCGTTGAGCGATCCGTCGGCTGCCACCACGCGATGGCACGGCACGATGATCGAAATAGGGTTGCGAGCGACCGCAGCCCCCACCGCGCGAGGAGATACAACGGGTGCTTCATTTCCCGGCACACGATGTCGAGCCGCAACACGCTGGGCGATCTCGCCATACGTAGCGACCTCGCCACGCGGAATTGAAAGCAGCTCAAACCAAACCTCACGCTGAAACGCCGTGCCAATCAAATGCAACGGCGGCGTAAACCGAGGCTCCTGCCCCGCAAAATAGGCATTCAGCCAAGCCCAAGAACGCTCAAGCACCGAAGAAGCCGCACCATTTGCCGGACTCACCGAAGACATCCCACCGGTACCAGAAACCGCATCGGTACCTACGACATACTCCGCATCCTCTTTGAGCAGCGTAGAGCCAAAGTGCTCCTGCCCCTCAAACCAAAGCCCCGTCAAACCGCGGCCATCAGCGGCAAGCAAGATTTCGCCCAAAGGCGAGGCAAATGTCGTCGTGACCACCAGCGGCTCCTTTCAAAACTCCGCAACATAATACCGCGAACTGTGCAGACAACCCCCGCAGATACGTCCGGGCGGGCTCGCAATTACTTCAGCGAGGCTGTTTTTCCCAATCAAGCGAAGAAGACGCGGGGCTTCGACGCCAGGGCGGTACCCCCGCCAGCTGAGCTCTAATACTTTTCCCGAGAAGTGAACGAGTAAAAACGAAGTCCCGGAGCATCCACACCTTTAGACCGCAAAACCGCAGGATTCGCGCTGCAAAACCGCAGGAAATAGCGGTCAAAATATGCCAATGCTTCGGGGGTCCAAATAAGGTCGTTCACTTCACGGGAAAAGTATTAGACCTCAATTCGCACCAAGCCCAAAGTCACCCCAGGCGGCAGGCGCGAAGCGCCGAGGCCGCCGCCGGGACCAGGGCCCGCAACAACCACGTGCCCCCACATCAGCCCAGCGGCCCCAACCAGCAACGGCCCCATCGCAGGCCGCTCGCAGCCGAGTCACCGCAGGCGGGGGCCGGGCTTAGTTTTCAGAACACTCCGCAGACCAGTGTGGCGCCTTGTCCGCGGCTCCGAAGGAGCAGGACAAGGCGCCACACATGGTCGAGGACGTTCTGAAAACTAAGCCCGGCCCCCGCCGGACAGGTCCACCGCTACTCGCAGAGCAGCTTAGCGATCTGGACGGCGTTGGTTGCCGCGCCCTTACGGATTTGGTCGCCGCAGCACCAGAAGGTGATGCCACGCGCAGCCTCGGGGTTCGAGATGTCGCGGCGTACGCGACCGACCCAAATCAGGTCCTGGTCGGAGGTGTCCATCGGCATGGGGAAGCGATCGTGCGCATCCTCGGCACTCATGTCGTCAACCAGCTTGACGCCCGGAGCGGCAGCCAGCGCAGCACGGGCCTCTTCCACCGTGATGTCGCGCTCAAACTCGAGCGTAACGCTCTCGGAGTGCGAGCGCAGCACGGGCACGCGCACGCAGGTGCAGTTCACGCGCAGCTCGGGCAGGTGCATGATCTTGCGGCCCTCGTTTTGCAGCTTCATCTCCTCGGAGGTAAAGCCCTCTTCCTTGACGCCGCCAATCTGCGGAATCAGGTTGCTCGCCAGCTGGGCGGCAAATGCACGCGGCTCGGGAATCTCCTCGCCGCGACCCAGGGCGGCCAGCTGAGCCTCGAGCTCGGCCATACCGGGAGCGCCGGCACCCGAAGCCGCCTGATACGTCGAGACGATCATGCGCTTCACGCCGGCGAGCTGATGCAGCGGCCACGTAGGAACCAGGCCGATGATGGTCGCGCAGTTGGGATTGGCGATAAGGCCGTGATGCCACTTGATGTCGTCGGCATTGATCTCAGGCACAACCAGCGGCACCTCGGGATCCATGCGGAAGGCGTGGCTGTTGTCGACCACGACGGCGCCGCGCTTGACGGCCTCGGGCAGTAGCTCCTTCGCAATATCGTCGCCGGCGGCGCCGAGCACGATGTCGCAGCCCTCAAAGGCCTCGGGGCAAGCTTCCTCAATCACGATCTGCTCGCCGCGGAACTCAACGGTCTTGCCCGCAGAGCGCGCGCTCGCTAGCAGCTTGAGCTTGCCAACCGGAAACTCCTGCTCGTTGAGGCACTCGAGCATCTGGGTGCCCACGGCTCCCGTCGCGCCCAAAATAGCAACCGTGTACTGTTTCATGCTTCCCCCTTTAAAGGTTGTGGCTTTTGCCCGCACGCCGAGCAGGCTGGTTTTTCTTGCCCAGTTTATACAAAAACGGGACGGGCATGAAACCCGCCCCGTCGAAACGAAACCGAAACGAAACGCCCTACGGTAGATTTTTAGGCATGTCCCAAAAATCTACCGGGATGGTCGTTACTTGCGGAGGGCGGCCAGGGCGGGATCGACCGGCGCGGAAGCCTCCAGGTCGGAGACCTTTACAATGCCGTTCTCGTCGGAGAAGGCGCGGTAAATGGTCCGAATCGCCAGGTCGAAGTCCTTCTCCTCGACGCCGATAATGATGTTGATCTCGTCGCAGCTCTGCGAAATCATGCGCACGCTCACGCCGGCCTGGCCGAGCATACCAAACAGGTGGCCGGAAATACCGGCGCGGCCGCGCAGGTTGCGGCCGACGGTCGCGATGAGCGCCAGGCCCTCAACAACCTCGATCTCGAGCGGCTCGACCTCCTGCTGAATGTCGCCCACGAGCGAGTACAGCGAATCGCGCACATCCTGCTCCTGCACCACGGCGCCAAAGCGATCGACGCCGGTGGGCATATGCTCAACGGAAACGTCATAGCGCTCGAAAACCGAAAGCGCGCGGCGCATAAAGCCGACGCGGGGCTTGGTACGGTCGCGGGCCACGTTGATGGCGACAAAGCCGCGCTTGCCGGTCACGCCGGTAATGATGGGCTCCGCCTCGCCCTCGTCTGCGGTCTCGCTAATGATGGTGCCGGGATCCCGCGGGGCGTTGGTGTTCTTGATGACCAGCGGAATGCCCGCCTCGCGCACGGGGAACACGGCCTCCTCGTGCAGAACGCTCGCGCCCATGTACGAAAGCTCGCGCAGCTCCTCGTAGGTAACGCGCGCGATGGGCTGAGCCTCGGGAACAATACGCGGATCGGCAGAATAGAAGCCCGAGACGTCAGTCCAGTTCTCGTACAGGTCGGCACCCAGGCACTTGGCCAGGATCGAGCCCGAGATATCGCCACCGCCGCGGTCGAGCAGCTTGATCTGCCCCTCGCGCGTCGCGCCGTAGAAACCGGGCATGACAAAGCCGCCCTGCTGGCCATACTCCTGCACCAGCTCGGAAGTGCGGTTCATGCTGAGCGTACCGTCGTGATGGAACGCCACGACCGTCGCGGCGTCCAGGAACGGCAGGCCCAGGTACTCGGCCATCAGGCGGGCGGTAAAGTACTCGCCGCGGCTCACGAGCTCCTCGGTGGAGTAGCCGCCCGAGCGGGCGCGCTCGGCAAAGGCCGCAAACTCCTCGCGGATGGGATAGGTGAGCTCCAGCTCGTCAGCGATATCAAAATAGCGCTGGCCGATGTCCTCGAGCAGCTCCTCGCACGACACGTGATACTTAACGTGTGCGTTAACCAGATAGAGCAGGTCAGTCACCTTGGTGTCACCCTTAAAGCGGCGACCGCAGGCGGAAACCACCACAAAACGGCGGGCCGGGTCGGCATCGACAATGGCCTTGATCTTCTTGAAGTGTTCGGCGTCGGCGACCGACGAGCCGCCAAACTTGGCAATCTTAATCATGGGCTGGAGGTTACCTTTCTAAAAAGCCTCTGCGAACCTATTTTGCGCGCTCTGATACCATGGGTTCACCGATTGGGACCAAGGCATCCGAGGAGCAGTGTTATATGGGAACTTATCATAGTACACGAGGACGCACTTTATCGTGCTCAAGTAAGGTGGCAATCCGCACCGGCATCGCTCCCGACGGGGGTTTGTTCGTCTCGGACGAGCTTGGCACCCAGCAGCTCGATATCAGCACACTTGCCGATAAATCGTACTTTGAAATCGCTCAAGATGTGTTGGGAATGTTACTGAATGATTACACGCCCGAAGAAATTTCGGCCTGTGTGAATGAGGCATACCGCGGCACGTTTGCAAGCGAAGAGGTCACGCCGCTCGTCAAACTCGACGCCGCACCGGGCGCCGACGCCCCTCAAACCTATGTAATGGAGCTCTTTGGCGGTCCCACGAGCGCCTTCAAGGACGTCGCCCTGCAAATGCTCCCCCGCCTCATGGCCCGCACCTCCGCCAAGGACGGCGGCGCCGAGCGCATCATGATCGTCACCGCCACGTCGGGCGACACCGGCAAGGCTGCACTCGCCGGCTTTGCCGATGCTCCGGGCACGGGCATCACCGTCTTTTATCCCGAGGGCAAAGTCAGCCGCGTGCAGAATCTGCAGATGTCCACGCAGGAGGGCGATAACGTCGCTGTCTGCGGCATCCGCGGCAACTTCGATGACGCCCAGAGCGCCGTCAAGCGCATCTTTGCCGATAAGGAGCTTGCCGAGCGCCTGGAGGCCGCCGGCACCGTGCTTTCGAGCGCCAACTCCATCAACGTCGGCCGTTTAGTGCCGCAGGTCGTCTACTACTTTGCCGCCTATGCGCAGCTGCTGCGTGCCGGCGCTATCGAGGCCGGCGACGCCGTTGAGTTCTGCGTGCCGACCGGCAACTTTGGCGATATCCTGGCCGGCTACTACGCCAAGCGCATGGGCCTGCCCGTCGCCAAGCTCGTCGTCGCAAGCGACAAGAACAACGTGCTGGCCGACTTTTTGACCACCGGCGTCTACGACCGCAACCGTCCGTTCTTCACGACCATCTCGCCGTCGATGGACATCCTTATCAGCTCCAACCTGGAGCGCATGCTCTACTTCCTGTCCGACGGCGACTGCGAGCTCGTTGCCGGCCTTATGGAGCAGCTGGCACAGACCGGTCGCTACGAAGTGCCCGCCAATCTGCTCGCAAAGATTCAGAGCGTCTTTGGCTGCGGCTGGGCCAGCGAGGACGAAGTCCGCGCTGCCATCAAGAGCTGCTGGGACGCAAACGGCTACGTGATTGACCCGCACACCGCCTGCGGCTATCACGTCTTTGAAAAAGTCACCCCCGCCGAGGGCGCCAAGGCCCGCGTGCTGCTTTCGACCGCCAGCCCCTACAAGTTCCCGCGCGCCTGCTGCGACGCTCTGGGCCTCGACGTTCCCGAGGATGATTTTGAGGCTATGCGTGTGCTCGAGCAGGCCACCGATACGGTCGCCCCGGCACAACTTGCCGAGCTCGAGTCCAAGCCCGTCCGCTTTGAAGACGTCTGCGACGTCGATGAGATGGCAAGCTACGTCGAGTCTGCAGCAAAACGAATGAGCACCAACTAAACCCCTTATTAAGCGCCGGCGAAAGCCGGCGCACCTTCTTTTATCAGATAATCCCCGGGATGATGACGAACGCGCACAGCGTGCCTGGCTGTTTAGTTCGTCGCGAGTTCCGCACGCAAAGGAAAGCACTTAATGTGCTTTCCGTCTTGCGCAGGACTGCCCGAGCAGCGAACTAAACAGCCAGGCACGCCAGGAGGACTCACATGATCAAAATCACCGTCCCAGCAACGAGCGCCAACCTAGGCATCGGCTACGACACCCTCGGCATGGCCGTCAGCCTCTACTCGCACTTCACCTTCGAGCGCGCCGACAAGCTCACCATCACGGGCTGCCCCGAGGAGTTTCAAAACGAGAACAACCTAGTCTACGTGAGCTTTGTCGACGCACTGGCCGCATGGGGCGAGCCGGCCTTCCCCGTCGCCATCGACATTCAGACTGACGTTCCCGTCGCCCGCGGCCTGGGCTCCAGCTCAACCTGCGTCGTCGCCGGCATTATGGCCGCCGCCGCGCTGACAGGCCACACCGTCGACCGCGCCGAGCTCGTCCGCATTGCCACCGAGGTCGAGGGCCATCCCGATAACGTCGCCCCCGCCATCCTGGGCGGCGCCGTCTGCTCCTTTACGCCGACCGATTCGCTCCCCCAGTGCCTGCGCTACGAGGTGAGCGATCGCTTGCGTTTTATTACCGTGATTCCGCCCTACGAGGTACATACGAGCGAGGCGCGCAAGGTTGTGCCGCAGGAGATTCCACTCTCCACCGCCGTATGGCAAATGGGCCGCATCGCCGGCATGACGCGCGGCCTGGAGACCGGCGACCTGGATCTGATTGCCGCCGCCAACGACGACCGCATCCAAGAGCCGTATCGCCGTCGCCTCATCCCCGACTACAACGCCGTGCGCGACACCTGCCTTAACGGCGGCGCTAAGACCATCTGGATCAGTGGTTCGGGCTCGACCCTCATGGCCGTGACTGACGACACCATCGTGGCAAAGTTCCTACAGGTCAAACTGCGTGAACAGTTCCCCAAGTGTGACACGCACATTCTGACGTGCGACACGGAAGGCGCCCAGATCGAATACCTGTAGTCGCCGTACCTTATACCCGCCGGGGAGGCCAGGGGCTTTGCCCCCAAATCGTCCTCGGACATGGCAGGACCCCCGCTGCGCACTTCGTGCGGCGGGGGTCCTGTCGTCCTGCGGAAAGATTTGGGGGCAAAGCCCCTGGCCTCCCCTATGTTAACTTCGCTGGCGGCGGCTACAGGGACCTACGCTCTGGAAAGTCGCCGGGCTGATAGTTGCTTTTTATTGGTAGGGGCTCTTGCTAGGCTGGAGCACTTCCTAGAGGCGGGCATCGGCTGTGTGCTTGGTTTAGGCGGCGCTGGTTTCTTTGTATTCGAAGACTGGTTCTAGGAGATCTTCGATGTTGCAGTGGAGGGCTTTTGCTATGGCTCTTACGCCTGTTACCGAAGCTTCATTGATGTTTCTCTGGCGCTGCTCGTACATTTGGATTGAGCGGAGTGATACGCCCGATTCGTATGCCAGGTCTTGTTGGGTTTTCTTGAGCCGCTTTCTTGCTAGCGCCAGTTTGGTTTGACGAGGTGTTTTCTTCGCCATGTCGCAAATAAGACGCGTCACACGTTCCTCCGAGGCTTCGTGCCAGGGATGATACAGGTTATGCAGCACATCAAACGGAGCGACATGCAGCAGGTCTTCAAAAGACTCTCCCAGGCGCCACTGCAGATACGCCAATATCCAGCCCGTCCAGTATTCCGGTGTTTTCTCAAATCGATAGGTGCGGTCCGGCATAGACCTGGCTTCATAGCCCGACCTTTCGGCGATCAGTGCGAACAGCTCAACGCCCGATTTTCCCGATACGACCCATGCGTTGCCACGCTCAAACTCGCGGGCAACCCCGCTCAGACAAAAGAGTTCAGCAACTTCAGATCCTTCTGCTCCATAGTCATTGACGGCATAGTCAAAGCAGTCACCGAGGTTGTTCATTGCATCCTCGAGGTAGTAGACGGGGTATGTCCTACTCGGCCCACAATCCGTTAACTCTTGGATCATTTAAATCAACCCTCCCTGCCATTAAATCCCTAATGTCGACACCTTCGGAATCGAACCCGTTAACCGTATCCAAGTATTTGCGTCGAGCATTCTGCTCACGCTCAAAACGCTTGGGATAAAACTCAGACCCCGAAGCCTGCTTCCAATCGCAGAATCTAATCACCGAAAAAGCGCGCTCGCTCATAAGAGCATATTGAATACCCAAATCACCCAAGCGCATGATACGTTGCAGCTGTCTGAGCGATATCATGCCGCTGACAAACTGTCTTGCAAACGAAAAATAGGAGTCGTCAGCGCGATAGCCCCGAATAACGTCATATGAAGAAATATCAATCAGGCAGTTATCAAGTAGAAATCGTAGCCCTTCGCGCGCCAATGGCGTCGAGACATTGAACTCTCTGTTATTCGCCAGAATTGCAAGCCAGTTGAGAATCGAGAACTCACCTGATTCCAAATCCAAAATCGCAAGACCATCTAAATCAAGCTCATATCGATTCGCAATGCCATCAGACTCGGTCCGACATGCCCATTCCATCGCCATTTCCTCATGTGGCGTGCAATAAAACCCACGCCCATAGTCGTTGAACTGTCTACATCTATCCAGCGATGGATGTTCGACAACAACCTCCGACCCGTGCCATAGCTCCATAGCGACCTCCAAAAAATATCACCTCAGTGATAGTTTACCAATAACTATCACTGAGGTGATATAGATAGGAGCTTTGGGGGGTTAACCTGATTAGAGGCAAGCCTCAGCGATGCGGCGCTTGAGCTCGTCGATGCCCACACCGGTCTGGGAGCTTGTGATGATTACGTTCTCGGCCGGGACATTGAGCTGCTTTTTGATGGCTGCTGCCTGGCGGGCCTGCTGGGTGCGGCTGAGCTTGTCGGCCTTGGTGAGACAGACGATAAAGTTGAACTCGTTGCCCTGCAGATAGTCGATCATGTCGTGATCGAGCTTGCTGGGGTCGTGACGAATGTCCACCAGCGAGACGACCAAGTTAAAGCTGCGCTCCGAGTCGAAGAAGTCGCCGATAAGCTCTGCCCAGCGGTCGCGCTCGGCCTTGGAACGACGGGCGAAACCGTAACCCGGCAGGTCCACGAAATGCACGTCGTCGGCCTCAAAGAAGTTGATGTTGCTCGTCTTGCCCGGCGTGCTGGAAACCTTGACCAGGTTCTTGCGGCCAAAAAGCTTGTTCATAATCGACGACTTGCCCACGTTGGAGCGGCCGACAAAGCTCACCTCGGGGCAGGTGGACTCGGGAATCTGCGAAACCTTGCCATAGCTGGCAACGAACTTGGCAAGCTGGTAGTTAATGGAATCGGCCATGGACACTCCTTGGTCGTAGGTTCTTACAAAAGAGCGCGCTAATAGATAGCAGCGATACGGCGGACGATATCGAGCGTAATGCCACTCGCGGTACGGGCATACTCGAACAGGTCGAACTCACGGTCGCAAATCGCATCGTACGCCTCGTCACAATTATCGCTGATAGCGCGCAACACCAGGCAATCGACACCATTTTTAGTTGCGACATGGGCAATCGCCGCGCCCTCCATGCCAACACAATCGGCATGCGTCGCCTCGATAGCGTCGTTGCGCATGGCGGCACCCGTCACAAAACGGTTGCCCGTGGCAATCGTGCCGACCAGGAACTGCTTGGTGCCCTCGTTCGAAGCGGCTGCATTTGTCGAAGCATTGACAAAGCCACGCTCAGCAAGCACATCGGCAGCAATATCGACCAGCGCAGGCGTCGAGCCAAACTCCTCGAGCCCCGGTGCAGACTCGGCGATAAGCGCGGTATCGGTATCCAGATAGCGCAGGCGTTTGCCAATGACTACGTCGTCGATATGGAGCTTGGGGTTCAAACCGCCTGCAATGCCCGAAAACACAACAGCCTGCGGAGCATACTTGCTAATGAGGTGCTGTGTTGCGGCGGCAGCGTTCACGGTACCCATGCCCGCCGTTGTGGCGACAACTGTCAGTCCGTCGAGCCCGCCGGCCACAACGTTCAAGCCCGCCTCCTGTACCATGCAAACGTTACTCAACTCTTCCTTAATCTGCATGATCTCTTTTTCGAGCGCACCGATAATCGCGATGGTAGCCATACCATTCCCCAAACCTATACGAAATTCTCAACCACGGTATGGTACCAGCATTTTGTTTGACCTCGCCAAACGAACACGCTAAGCCAGTGCAGCTCGCATATCAAACAGAGCCTTTGCAATCACGGCCGTAACCTCGCTCGAGCGGTCGCTCCACGGCATCGATGTCATGACGCTCATGACATAGGTACAGCCATCGATGCCGATAAGGCCCGCATCGCATGTCGAATAGTAACCATCCTCGCTAATCCAGCCTGCCTTGTCGCGCACCAAAACCTGCTCGTCCGCAATGCCATCACGCACTCATTTAAGTCTGTCCTCAATGAGTGCCCTTGGGGGCGAAAATGGATCGCTAGCCGATGGCGTTTTTGAGTTCGGCGCGGCGCTTTTTCATGCCCATCATGACGGCGTTGCGCAGCTCGGGCATGCGAGCGGTATCCATCTGAGGCACGCCCTCAAGCTTATAGGGAATCCCCAACTGCTCATATTTGACGACACCCATCGTATGATACGGCAGCATTTCCAGGCCCGCCACGTTGTGCCACGGGGCAATCAGGCGGCCGAGCGCCTCACACTCCTCCGCCGTGTCAGTAATGCCCGGCACCACCACGTGGCGAATAACGACCTTAATCTTGCGATGGGCAAGCTCATCGCCAAACGCCAGGATGCGTGCGGGATCACAACCGGTTAGCTTTTTATGCTCGACCGGGTCGGCATGCTTAATATCGAGCAGTACCATGTCGGTCTCGTTGAGCACGGCATCGAACTTCTCGGGATGCTGAGGGTCGAAGGCGTAGCCACAGCTATCCAGGCAGGTATGTACACGACCATCGGGGTTGTTGTGCATTGCACGGAACAGGTCGGCCAAAAACTCGGGCTGCAGAAGTGGCTCGCCGCCCGAAACCGTAATTCCGCCGCTGCGGTAAAACTCATGATTGCTCTGGAACTCGTCCATCAGGTGCTCGACGGTCACCATCGTGCCGCCGTTAACCGACCAGGTATCGGGATTGTGGCAATACGCGCAGCGCATGGGACAGCCCTGGACAAACACTACGAAGCGGATGCCGGGTCCGTCGACCGTACCCATCGTTTCAATCGAATGTACGCGGCCCAGGGCAAACGCGGAGTCCTCGGGACGAGCGTCCACACCCTCGAGCGTCATCTCAGCCATTCCCGCTACCTTACCTCTCATTGGTTTTAGTTACATAAATGCCAGAGCCATTCTAGCCCATACGCATGATGGTGAAACGGTTTAGTGGTCAATTGGGTTGTTCTATTTGGCCCCACACAAAAGCGGCGGGAAGGTTGTCACAACCCACCCGCCGCCGAGACAATAGATATCGATAGACGCCAGGCCTTACGCCTTGAGCGTGAGCACCGCGCCGAAGGCGGTCGGGCCGCAATGGCTCGAGATGACGCCGCCGACCTGAGTCCAGGTAATGTCCTTAAAGCCCAGGTCGTGCGCATAGACTTCCATGTCGTCGCGCAGCTCCTCGGAAAGACCTACCGAATATGCCAAGCCAATGTGCGAGTAGTCGATCTCGCCCTTGGCAACCATGTGGTCAATAAAGGCGCGGGCGCATTTGAGCATAGAGCCGCGGAACTTCTTGGTTGCCACGAACTTGCCGCCCGTTACCTCAATGCAGGGCTTAATCTTGAGCAGATGGGCGCCCAGGAACGCGACGTTGGACAAGCGACCGCCCGCCTTAAGGAAGGCAAGGTCCGTAGGAACAAAGCCCAGCAGCACGCGGTCCATGACGGAGTTCGTAAATGCAAAGATCTCGTCGACGGTGGCATCGGGGTGAGCCTCGATGTATTTGGCAGTCTCGACGACAACGAGCGACTGGCCCACCGAGACAAAGCGCGTGTCCATGGAGAACACGTAGTCGCGCCCCTGGGCCGCAATCTTAGAGGACTGATGCGAACAGGTCGTGGCCTCGGAATATGCAAGATGCAAAATGGTCGCATCGGGCTGCTCGGCATGAATGCGGTCGTACACATGCGCAAAATCCGCTGGCGAACAGCCACTGGTCTTGGGCATCACACCCAACTCGTTGCAGCGCGAGTATATCTCAAGCGGATCGATCGAACCGTCCTCGACGGTCTCGTCACCAATCGTGACATGCATAGGCACGCGCACGATGCCGTAGCGCTCGCAGAGCTCCGGCGTCACATCCGACCCAGACTCAACCACGATTACGTACTTGCCCATTATTATCACGACCCATCTCGACATTGGCTTTTCAATACATGGCACGCGCCGCCGCACTGTTGCACAACGGCGGCAGAGCGCCAAAGAGACGCCGCCCCTTGCACACAACAAAGGACAGCGTCTCCCTGGAAAACTCCGTGCTTATTTAGGATTCTACACGGTTTGCAACAATGTGTTACTTACTCCGCAAACGGTAGCTATACACGATAAACGGTAGTTCGCTGCGGCAACTGCGACACATTCCGCCCGGCAAGTCCAATCGTGCTCCACGCACGGTTAATGCGCGAGGCGGTAGAAATCCATCGACGCCGCACCCTCGGCATGCAACCCCATCGCCGAAACCGCCGGCGAATAGGTACGGCTCGTAAGTGCTGCCTCGCCGCCGTTGGCAAAAATCTCGACCATCGTAGTGTCCGAAAGCACGCGCAGGTCGCGAAGCTCGCTGAGCTCAATCGACCTCCGGTCTCGCCCATAGCCTTCATTACCCATATCGAGGGTAAGCATCCCCTCCGCATAACGCACAAAGACACCCTTGCGGATTTCGAGCTCGACCATCTTGGCGCCCTCACAGGAAACCACAAGATCAAACAGGCGGCCCGGCTCCTCGACTGTCTCTCCGCCTACAGCACGAACGCAGCCGCCGCGCATCCTCTCAATCTCGTGCGCCGGCTGCTGGCAGAGCTTACCATCGCGCATGCTCAGCTCTCGCGGCACCGTCAACGCGCACTGCCACCCGCGCGCCACCGTCGGGTTTTCCGCCGTCGCATCGGGGCAACCCGACCATCCGATCATCAATCGCCGGCCTGCAGCATCCTCAAAGGACTGCGGAGCATAGAAATCAAAACCGGCATCGACCATCGGGGGCATGCCCTGCCCGACGATTTTAAAGCTCGGCGCCTCCCAATCGGCCTCGATGGGAAACCACACGCACTGATGCGGATTGCGGTAACGCCAACCATCGGCAGGCACACCCTGCGGACAGCAAACGAGAATAAGCTCGCCATCGAGCTCAAACAGATCGGGGCACTCCCACATAAAGCCAAACTTCTCGCCCAACTCAATGCGCGTCGCATAGCTCCAGTCCTCAAGATTGCGCGAGGTATAGACAAGCACGCAGCCACGGTCGTCTTTCGTACGAGCGCCCAGAACCATGTAGTAGATACCATCGTGCTCAAGGATCTTGGGGTCGCGCACATGCGTACCGATATCGTCGGGGTAATCGACCGGTCCAACAGCTATGCGCTTCTCGCCCAATTCGTCGGGGTTCTCCGCAACCATATGAATCTGGTTTTGCTCACGACCCGTCAACACGTAGTCGTAATCATCGCGATCAAAATGCTTGACGTTGCCGGTATAGAAGTAGTGAATCTTGCCATCACGTACAAAGGCAGAACCAGAATACGCTCCGTTCGAATCCAAATCGGAATCGGGGAACAGCGCGGGGCCGCGATTCTCGTACGTCACAAAATCCTTTGTCGTCAGATGGTTCCAAAGCACTGGACCGCCATGCGCAGCATCGAACGGATCGTATTGATGATAGATGTGATACGTATCACCAATCTGAACCAAACCGTTGGGGTCGTTGAGCCAGCCAAGCTCAGGCTCCACATGGAACAGGAGCCTATCGGGGTCGGACGCGATGCGACCCGCCGTCTCATCCTGTCCGGCACGCCACTGCTCATAGTCCGCGCGTGTCACCTTATTTTTTTGATTAAACATCGCCGTTGACTTTCTCGTCTATGGGAAAGGACGCTCGACTCACACGAGCCGAACGCCCTTCCCCAAATGGACTTATCCGCACATTACGCTGAACGGCTCAACTAGAAGCTAACGTCGAAGCCAGCGCCAGCGCCCTCTTCATCGGTGGTCGGCACGCCCTTTGCCTTGTTGTAGGCAAAGATCAAGACGATCGGCACGATGAAGGCGATGAGATTGCCAGCCACATACCACACGAGCGTCTCGGGCGTAACGATGAGCAGGCCAAGCACGCCGGTCAGACCCTGACCGATGGCGCGCACCTCAAAGAGCTTCACGAAGGCACCGCCGCAGCCTGCACCGATGCAAGCGCAGATGAACGGGATGATCGAGTAGCGCATGTTTGCAGCAAAGATTGCGGGCTCGGAGATACCGACCAGCGTCGGGATAAAGGACGACATGCAGATGTTGCGCTCTTTGGAATGCTTCTTGTGAATGAGGTACATGCCGATGGCGCCGCCGCCCTGGGCGATGATGGAAACCGACCAGATTGCCTGGATGTAGTTGAAGCCAGTCGTGGCAACGAGGTTTGCCTCGATACCCTGGATGAACTGATGCGTACCGGTAACGACGAGCGGCTGCAGGAATGCGGCAAAGACAAAGGCACCGAAGACGCCCATCCTGTTGTACAGGATATCGATTACGCCGGCGAGGACGTCGCCGATCAGGTTGCCGAGCGGGCCGAACACGGTGAACAGGGCGACGTTAGCAAGAATCAGGGTAACGGTCGGGACAAAGACGAACGAAACGACCTCGGGGATGTACTTCTGGGCAATCTTCTCGACCTTGGCCATAAACCAGGCAGTCAGGATTGCAGGGAACACGCCGCCCTGGAAAGCAACCATGGGAATGGAGAGCGGACCGAAGTTCCAGTACTCAGCACCCGTCGGGTCCATAACGAACGTGTTACGGTTCATAAGGCTCGGGTGAACCATGACGATACCGACGAGGATGCCCAGGATCGGGTTACCGCCAAAACGCTTGACCGCGCTGTACATAACCAGGACAGGTAGGTAGTCGAAGGTGGTGGCGATAATGGCAAAGAAGCTTGCGAGGTTCTTGAGGAACTCGCTGTGATCGGCGAGGCTGCCCTCCATGCCAAAGAGGCCGTTGGCAACAATCAGCGACTTAAGGCCGATGATGATAGCAGCGCCGACGAAAGCGGGAATGATGGGGATAAAGATGTCCGAGAATACCTTGAGGACCGAGAAGAACTTGCCCTTCTTGTCCGCCTCGGCGCCCTTGACCTCGGAAGCGCTAATCTCCTTAACGCCCGTCAGAGCCATAAACTCATCGTAAACCTTGTTGACGGTACCGGTACCGAAGATGATCATGAGCTGGCCGCTGTTGTACAGCACGCCCTTGACGCCATCGATGTTCTCGAGCTCGGCCTTGTTGTACTTGCTCGTATCCTTGAGCACCAGACGCAGACGCGTAACGCAATGCGTGGCGCCCTCGATGTTCTCCAGACCGCCGACGTTATCGACGACTTGCTGAGACACTACTTTGTAGTCCATGTTCCTCTCCATTCCTTCACGAAATCATAAGACGTTTTGATGCCATTACAGAGACGCGATCGTTGCATTTGCGCACTTAAGCGTACCGTCGGTGACCGTCAGCGCCACACCCTGGCCCTGCTTATTGCAGAATCGAGCGTTAAGCGCAACATCATCGACAAAGATGGTCGCGATATCGTCGTCAACGACCAGGCGCACATGATGAGTGCCCTCGCCCTTAAAGAACAACGGACGCTCGAGGCCCATGTTGTTGACCTGGAACCACGGATACTGGGGGGCCGCCGTAAACTCGAGCTTGCCCTCACGCAGGTTGGCGCGGAACTCATAGGCAAGACCGGACTCGGCGTCCTCGGCAAGCTTCACCGAGAAGCCGGCAGCGTCACCGGCGAGCTCGATGTCGGCATCGAGCATATAGGTGGAACCGGCATCCGCGGCGAGCACCTGCTCGACCTTGCCCGACTCGCAGGAGAGCTCAAAGGCCTCGACTGCCTTAGCCTCGCCAAAGGCGCCAAGCATGCTGTCAGGAAGCTTGGTGCCGAGCGTTCCGTCAACACGCTGAACGATCTCGAGAGGCATAAAGGTGCCACCCCACAGGTAAGAGCTGGGGTCACCGCCCTCGTCACGCGTAGGAACCCAACCAAAGAGAACGCGGCGCTCGCCGTCAAATGCGGTACGCGCGGCATAGTACGCGCGGCCATCGAAGGAATCGTCCGCAGGAGTGATCCAAGGACCGTTGATAGAGCGAGACATGCGGTAACGGGTCTTGTTGCCATCACTGTACTCGGAGAACACCAGATACCACCAGTCGCCCATCTTAAAGAGATCAGGCATCTCGAACATGGTGTACAGGCCCGGATTCCACCAGTCGCCCTGGAACTCCCAGGTATCCAGGTCCTTGGAGGTGAACTTGACCAGACGACCGGTCATCAGACGCTTGTCCTCGCCCACACGCGTGCCGAGGATGAGCATGTACTCTTCGTTCTCCTCATCCCAAAGCACAAAGGGATCGCGCCAGTTGCGGTCATCGTAACCCTCCTGGGGCGGAAGCAGCGTCTCGGCGATGTTCTTCTCCCACTTGACGGCGTCGTCACTCGTTGCGTGAAGAAGAACCTGCTTCATCAAGCGTGCCTTGACCTTATCGCGATTGCAACCAGTGTAGAGCGCATGGTACTTGTCGCCCACCTTAAACACCGTGCCGGCATAAACATACTGGTCGACTTCCTCGTCGCCGCCACGCTCAAGGCTCTCGCCAAAGTCTTTGTAATTGACGAAGTCCTTGGTTGTCGCGAGTGCCCAGCCAAACGGCTCTCCGAAAGGTCCGGGGTTTCGCGTGTCACGCTGATGATAGAGATAGAACGTGCCGTCCTCGCCGTACGGCATGATGTCGCCTACCCAAATTCCCTCAGGCTGGTAATACACCTTGTGCATCCGAGACTTCCTTTCTCACGAGATACTAACTCGGTACAACTGCAAGATATGTCAATCGTTTTCATATGTCAAACGTTTTCACACCAATACGTCTTTTCGCAGTTCCAGTCGTCGGCAAACGGTTGACATATGCCGGCGAACGGTCATCAGAGGTGTTTGAGGAATTCTTTTGGCACGGGATGAACTACGCGGTTTTACCCTCAATGAGTTCAACGGGGAGCTTGATATTCGATTCGGGCTTTTCGCCGTTAATAAGAGCAATGATGGATTGCGCCGCGAGCTCTCCGATGCGATCGATATCTTGGCGAACGGTTGTTAAGTCAGGCATAAACGTCATAGTGCGGCGGGCACCATCCGCGCCCACGACCTTAATATCGCCCGGAGCGCTCAAGCCGCGCTGCTTCATCACGTTAAGACAGATAGCCGCCATCGTGTCGTCTCCCGCAAAGATGCCGTCAATATCGGGGTTCTCATCGAGGATCTTCGCAACGACCGCACTCTTTTCGTCGTCGGGCTTAACGAACTCGACCTCACGGACAAGCGCGGGCAAACCGGCCTGCTCAACAACATCGAGGTAGGCATCGGTACGCTTATTGGCAGGCATGCGCATGCGGCTATTGCTGCGCAGGCACAGGATGCGTGAACATCCGTCATCGATCAGGCGACGCGTGGCAAGTTCGCCGATGCTATAGCTGTCGCTCGCAATCTGAACAGAGGCTTCGCCAAGGTCGCAGTCGATACCAACCAGACTCAAGCCCATCTCGGCATACGCCTCGGCACCGATATTAAGCGAGTTGACGATGACGCCATCAACCATATTGCGTCGAAGCATGTCGATATAAGAGCGCTCAAGCTCGGGTCGATTGGCGCTATTGCACAGCAGCATCTTAAAACCGTTTTCGGCCAGGGTATGCTCAATGACTTGAACCACTTGGGCATGAAACGGACTGCTGACATAGGGGACGATCATACCGATAAGATTCAGGCGACCGTTGAGCATGGCACGAGCGATATCGTTGGGCGTATAGTTGATGCGCTTCATCGCGGCATGGACCTTATCGCGGGTCTCTTGGCTAATATAGCCACGATTATTAAGCACACGAGATACCGTAGTAGGCGAAACCCCCGCCACCGCCGCAACTTCCTTGATGCCAGGCTTAGCCGTATCCTTAGAACGAGCACTCTCGCGAGCCATAGCACCCTCCCCCATCAACATGTCATACGTTTACATACGAACAAAGCATACCCCAACAACAGCGGGATGACGGTAACAGTACAAGTAAGTAAACGACTCATCCAAATAATTAGGAGAGTTCCGCCTAAAGGGTGACTACACAGGACCCAGCCGGGGCTGTTTGGGCTACCTCCCAAAATATTCCGCACTGATATTGTCTGTATTGAAGACGTCGATGATGCGCCCGTATACCATTGACGTCGACACCATCAGATGCGGACCGCGCGGTGACCCCACATTCCGCTGGCGCCCACAGGGCTGCCCTCGTTTCCTGACATGTCCCGCGCGGGCCGCGGCGAGCCGAGACCGCCGCATGACCTAATAGGAGCATGGAGCGATACCGCGGACCCGAACAACCGCATTCTATCGCGCCCCGTCAGTGTGCCGTCTGCCCGGTCCAGGCGAGCACGGAAAGAACGGAGCGAGACATGAGAACCGAATCGACACCCGGCGCCCGCGGGCCGGTCTTCTGCGGGGTCGACACCCACGCCGACTCGCACTGGCTGTGCGTCCTCGACTGGAGGGGCCGCAAGGTCCTGTCCCGCCAGTTCCCCGCCGACGCGGCGGGCTACGAGGCGCTCGCCGGGGCGATCGCGGCGGCCGGGGAGCCGGCCTGCGTCGCGATGGAGGGGACGTCGTCCTACGGGGCGGGCCTCACCAGGCACCTCGCGTCGCTGGGGATGCCCGTGCGCGAGGCGCTCTCCCCGGCGAGGATGCAGAGGAGGCGCCCGGGGCAGGGAAAGTGCGACGAGGCGGACGCGGAGAGGGCCGCCCGCGCGGCGATGTCCGGCTCGAAGCTCGGGACCCCCAAGAGCCAGGACGGGTGGGTCGACGGGGTGCGCTGCATGCTCGCGGCGCGCTCCGGGGCGGTGAAGGCGCGGACCTCGGCGATAAACACCGCGAGGTCGCTGCTCACCACCGCGCCGGAGGGGCTCAGGTCGAGGTTCCGCGGCATGGGAGGGCCGAGGCTGATGGAGGAGCTCCCCTCCGTGCGCGCCGAGGGCGCGCTGGGCGCCGCGCTCGGCGCGCTGGCGGACCTGTGGGAGGCGGCGCGCGACGCGGCGCTCGACATGGAGCGCGCGATCGAGGCGTCCCTGGAGGAGAACTGCCCAGCGCTGCTGGCGATGTACGGGTGCGGGCCCGTGAGCGCGGCCAAGCTCGCGGTCGCGGCCGGGGACAACCCGGGCAGGCTGCGCTCCGAGGCGTCGTTCGCGGCGATATGCGGCGCCTGCCCCATCCCCGCCTCGAGCGGCAAGACCGTGAGGCACAGGCTCAACAGGGGCGGCGACCGGCAGGCGAACAGCGCGCTGCACGAGATCGCGAGGCAGAGGGTCATGCGCGACCCCGAGACCGCCGAGTACGCCGAGAGGGCCAGGGGGCGGGGGAAGAGCGACAGGGAGGTCATGAGGTGCCTCAAGCGCTACGTGGCCAGGGAGGCGTACCGGGCGCTGATGCGCCCGCACGAGATCAGGAGGCCCGAGGACGCCTCGGGGCTCGTGGCGGCCAGGCGCGCGGCGAAGGTCAGCCAGGTGAGGGCGGCGTCCATACTGGGCACCAGCGAGAAGTACATCTCGATGCTGGAGAGGGGCCAAAGGGAGCTCAAGCCCATAAGGAGGGCCTACGAGGCATGGGTCGAGGCCGGACTTCCGCTCGATTGGGACAGGCAAGCCTTCGAGGCCGAGCGCAAAATGGATTCTAAAAAACACCTTGCCAAATAGGAGCGTCAGGACGCAAAGGGCTCCGCCGCGCGAAGCGCGCAGCGGAGCCCTTTGCATGTCCGAGGACGTTTTGGAAAATAACCCAAAACCGGCCCGGCGATCCTGCGGGAGTTAAACCCCTTTAGAACTTGTCGTGGAAGGTACGCGCAATGACCTCGTCCTGCTGCTCCTTGGTGAGCGTGTGGAAGTTCACGGCATAGCCGGAAACGCGGATGGTCAGCTGCGGGTACTTCTCGGGGTGAGCCTGAGCGTCGAGCAGCGTCTCACGGTTGAAGACGTTGATGTTCAGGTGGTGGCCACCCTTCTCGGCGTAAGCGTCGAGCATGTGGACCAGGTTATCGGCCTGGGTCTCGGAAACTTCAGAAACCTTCATAATGTGTCTCCTTCGATTAATAGGCGCCGGCCGAAACCGGCGCGCTAATCAGTAATCGTTATTGTTAGTATAGCACTAACAATAGTTACTCGCCCAGCTGATCAAGGTCGATATCGCCAAAGAACACCTGGTCCTCCTTGCCGAGCGCACTCGGGATGATGGAGAAGGTGTTGGAGATGCCGTCCTGAGCATCGCGGAACGGGAGCTTGGAAACCGAAGACAGCGAAGCGATGGCGCCATGGCTATCGCGCTTGTGCATGGGGTTAGCACCCGGGGCGAACGGCTGGCCAGCCTTGCGGCCGTCGGGCGTGGAGCCGGTCTTCTTACCGTACACGACGTTGGAGGTAATGGTCAGAACCGAGGTCGTGGGCACGGAGTTGCGGTAGGTGTCGTTCATGCGGATGTACTCCATGAACTGGTGCACAACGTCGTGAGCGATCTGGTCGACGCGGTCGTCGTCGTTACCGTACTTGGGGAACTCGCCCTCGGTCTCGAAGTCGACGATGATGCCGTTCTCGTCACGGACGGGGTGGACCTTGGCGTACTTGATGGCGGACAGGGAGTCAGCCACGACGGAAAGGCCAGCGATGCCCGTAGCGAACCAGCGGTGCACGTGCTTGTCGTGCAGAGCCATCTGGATACGCTCGTAGCAATACTTGTCGTGCATGTAGTGAATGATGTTCAGCGAGTTGACGTACACGCCAGCGAGCCACTTCATCATGTCGTTGTACTTGGCCACAACGTCGTCGTAATCGAGCGTATCGCCCTCGACGGCGCGATACTTGGGGCCGACCTGCTTCTTGGAGACCTCGTCAACACCGCCGTTGAGTGCGTACAGCAGGCACTTGGCCAGGTTGGCGCGAGCGCCGAAGAACTGCATCTCCTTGCCGATGCGCATGGAGGACACGCAGCAGGCAATACCGTAGTCGTCGCCGTGATAGACGCGCATGAGGTCGTCGTTCTCGTACTGGATCGAGGAGCTGGCGACGGAAGTCTTGGCGCAGAACTTCTTGAAGTTCTCGGGCAGACGGGTCGACCACAGAACGGTCATGTTGGGCTCGGGGCTGGTGCCCATGTTCTCGAGCGTGTGCAGGTAGCGGTAGCTCATCTTGGTAACGAGCGTACGGCCGTCAACACCCATGCCGCCGATGGACTCGGTGACCCACTGCGGGTCGCCGGTGAACAGGGCCTGGTACTCGGGGGTACGGGCAAACTTGACCATGCGGAGCTTCATGATGAAGTGATCCACGAACTCCTGGATCTGCTCCTCGGTGAAGGTACCGTTGGCAAGGTCGCGCTCAGCGTAGATGTCGATGAACGTAGAGGTACGGCCGATGGACATAGCGGCGCCGTTCTGCTCCTTAACGGCAGCGAGGTAGGCGAAGTACATCCACTGGATGGCCTCCTGCGTGTTGGTAGCAGGGTTAGAAATGTCGAAACCATAGGTCTCGGCCATCATCTTGAGCTCGCCGAGGGCGCGGATCTGCTCCTGCAGCTCCTCGCGATCGCGGATGTTGTCGGCGGTCATGACCGTCGGGGTAGAAGCCTTCTGGGCCTCCTTGTCCTTGATCAGGTAGTCGACGCCGTACAGGGCAACACGACGGTAGTCGCCGATGATGCGGCCGCGGCCATAGCCATCGGGCAGACCGGTGATGATGTGAGCCGAGCGGCAAGCGCGCATCTCGGGGGTGTAGACATCGAAGACGCCAGCGTTGTGGGTCTTGCGCTCGAAGGTGTAGCGCTCGACAACGTTCTCATCGACCTTATAGCCGTGCTGGCTGGCAGCCTGGCAAGCGATGCGGATACCGCCGTTGACGTGCAGCGCGCGCTTGAGCGGCTTGTCGGTCTGGAGGCCGACGATGGTCTCCTTCTCGCGGTGGGCGTTATCGATGTAGCCAGCGGGGTGGCTCACGATACCCGTGACGGTCTTGGTGTCCATATCGAGGACACCGCCCTGCTCGCGCTCCTTAAGCAGCAGGTCGAGAACCTCGCCCCACAGCTCCTTGGTACGCTCGGTCGGGCCGGCGAGGAACGACTCGTCGCCCTCGTAGGGGGTGTAGTTCTTCTGGATGAAGTCTCGGACGTCAACCTCTCCCGTCCAGATGCCTTCCTTGAAGCCTTCCCATGCCTCCTGCATTGTGTAACCACGCTCCTAGTTACGTGTAATGCGGCGCTCTCTCACACCGCTGCTTATTGAATTCTTGAATGTTCGGCTTGCACTACCGGCTTCTTCCGTTCTTCACCACACGTTGGTGCAGAGAAAAACGTTTGTCCACCTTGGAACTACAACCCAAAACCCAAGATTTCACCCGTTTGAGAAGGATAACATAGCGACCCTCTCCATCTGGGCTGTTATATGTTTCTTTTTTTATATCATAAGGACGTTTTTTACAAACCCGCAGGAAATGCGAGCGCGAACAACTACCGTTCACCGATTTGTATGTTATTTTTCCTTGCCTTTGTACGACGTTCACTCTAGCTGTTATGCCAGCTTTAGCAGGGTAAAGTACCTCTGAGTAGGCTTTAGGACATGTCTAACGATCTGCCCCTAACTTTGCTGGCACCGCCGGTGTACGGAGGTCGCCTAAAGGTAGTTTTCTAGGCATGTCCCAAAATCTACCGCATAGGGTACGCGTGCAAGGGTATCATCTTTCACCGAAAATAGTTTCTAGTGTTAGGGGTTTTCGGTGGAAGATACCGATTTCCATGAGCTTGGGCGTCAGCTCATAACTGAGTTTGGCAGCATGCATCAGCGCATTTCGCACTTTGCGGACAAAACTCTCGGCGGCGAGATGGCTGTCATGCGCGCCCTCATACTCGCTGGCGGTTCGCTCACGCCGAGCGAACTCGCTAATCGCGCTTGGGTCTCGAACGCCCGCATCGCCAATATCCTACGCGCTCTCGAAACCAAGGGCTGGGTTGAGCGTGAGCACTCAAAGACCGACCGTCGTCGCGTACACGTCACGGTAACCGACAAGGGATTCCATGATCTCGAAATCAAACGTCGGGAACTCGAGGACCGCACCGCGGCCTTCCTCGAGCAGCTCGGCGAAACAGATACCCAAGAGATGGTGCGCCTTCTAAGGCGTTTCAACGAAATTATCGACCGCAATCAAGAAAGGAGAGATGCCGAGTGAGGATTCTCAAGCTCTTTAAAAAACATATCCTGGCACTGTTCGCAGCTATCGTACTTATCGTAATCAGCTGCAACGCCGATCTGGCGCTGCCTACCTATATGAGCGACATCGTCGACGTGGGCGTGCAGCAAGGCGGCATCGCCTCGCCCGTGCCCGACACCATTCGCGCCGAATCGCTCGACGACCTCGAACTCTTTATGAGCGCCAAGGATGCCAAGACGGTAGAGGCTGCGTTTGGCAAGGCGGACAAGAACGGCATCCGCACGTACAAGGGCACCGAGGACGAGCGCGCCGACGGCAGCAAGATTGCCGACATCATGAGCCTGCCCGAGACCGTCGTTCTTTCGCTCAACCAGGGCATCGACGCCAGTTCCATGGGCGACATGATGGGCACGTCCGGCGAACAAGACAACAGCACCGCCCAGGCCATGCCCTCCCCCGAGCAGATGGCGGCGATGACGCCCGAGCAGCTCGCCGAGATGCAGCAGAAGGCCGCAGCGGAGCAGAATATGCAAAAGCAGATTGATGCCGACGGCGGCAAGATCAACATGAAGAGCCTGCGTTTGGGCGTTGAAGGCGGCCTCATCGACCAGGGCAAGCTCGTCGAGGGCGCCAACGAGATGGCTGACAAAATGGGCTCCATGTCGGGCTCCATCGTCACCCAGCGCGCCGTGAGCTACGTACAGGACGAGTACAAGGCGCAGGGCATCGACCCCGCCGACGTGCAGAACGCCTACCTGAGCCGCATGGCGACCACGATGTTTGGGCTGTGCCTGGTATCGCTCGTCGCCACCATCCTGACCGGTGCCGTGGCATCGCGCACCGCCTGCTCCATCGCACGTGACCTGCGCCGCGAGACCTTCAACAAGGTTATGCACTTCTCGCCGGCCGAGGTGGGCAAATTTAGCCAGGCCTCGCTCATTACCCGCTGCACCAACGACATTCAGCAGATCCAGATGGCCGCAACCCTGTTTATCCGCATGTGTCTGATGGCCCCCGTCATGGGCATCGTCGCCGTCATGCGCGTCCTGGCCAACCATACCGGCCTGGAGTGGACCATCGCCGTGGCCATCATCGCGGTTTCGGCCGTCGTCGGCGTGCTTATGGGCCTCACCATGCCCAAGTTCAAAAAGATGCAGAGCTTTGTGGACCGCGTGAACCTTACCGCCCGCGAGCTGCTCGACGGCCTTATGCCTATCCGCTCGTTCAACCGCGAGGAGCATGAGCTCGAGCGTTTTGACAAGGCTTCGCTCGACCTGATGACCACGCAGCTCTACACCAACCGAGCCATGAGCTTTATGATGCCGCTCATGATGCTCGTCATGAACTGCATCACCGTGCTTATCGTCTGGTTTGGCGCGCAGGGCGTGTCCGACGGCGTGATGCAGGTCGGCAACATGATGGCGTTTATCTCCTATACCATGCAGATCGTCATGGCGTTTATGATCCTCACCATGGTTTCGGTCATCCTGCCCCGCGCCGAGGTCGCAGCCGAGCGCGTGGAAGAGGTCATCACCTGCTCCACGAGCATCAACGACCCTGCCTCGCCCAAACTGCCCGCAGCCAGCGCGCCGCGCGGTGAGCTCACCTTCCGCGACGTGAGCTTCCAGTACCCCGATGCCCGCGCCGATGTCATCAGCGGTGTGAACTTCACCACGCACGCCGGCCAGATGCTCGGCATCATTGGCTCCACGGGCTCGGGCAAGTCCACGCTCGTGCAGCTGATTCCGCGCCTGTACGACGTCACGGGCGGCAGCATTTCGCTCGACGGCATCGACGTGCGCGACATGACCCTTTCCGAGCTGCGCCGCCGCATCGGTTACATCCCGCAGCAGGGTCGCCTGTTCTCGGGCACCGTTGAGAGCAACCTCAAGTTTGCCGGCGACATGGTGAGCGATGATGACATGCACCAGGCAGCGCGCATCGCACAGGCCGAGGACTTTATCGCCGAACGTGAGGGCGGTTACGACTCCCCCATCAGCCAGGGCGGCTCCAATGTCTCGGGCGGTCAGCGTCAGCGCCTGGCCATCGCCCGCGCCTTGGCCAAGAAGCCCGAGGTCGTGGTTTTCGATGATTCGTTTAGCGCGCTCGACTACAAGACCGACGCGCGCCTGCGCGAGGAGCTCGCCAAAAACGTCACCGACGCCGCACTCGTGGTCGTGGCCCAACGCATCGCGACCATCATGCACGCCGACCAGATCATCGTGCTCGACGACGGTCACGTAGTGGGCACCGGCACGCACGAGGAGCTGCTGCACGGCTGCCCGGCGTACCTGGAGATTGCACAGTCGCAGCTTTCCGCCGAGGAGTTGGGGCTTACCCAAGAAGAAATTGCAGCCGTCATGGAAGGAGGCGAGCGCTAATGGCAGACGAGACCAAGACTCAGATTCCCAAGCCCACCCGCCAGCGTGGTCCCATGGGCCGCATGGGTGGCATGCGCCGCGGCGAAAAGGCCAAGGACTTTAAGGGCACCATGAGGCAGCTACTCGGCTATATCGGTCAGCACAAGATTGCCGTGTTTGCCGCCGTCACCTTTGCCGTGTGCTCTGTCATCTTTAACATTGTGGGACCCAAGGTGCTCGGCCAGGTTACGACTAAACTGTTCGAAGGCCTGGTCTCCAAGGTCAACGGTACCGGCGATGTCGACTTTGCCTGGATCGCCAAGACGCTCGGCTTTTTGCTCTGCCTGTATCTGGCAAGCTCTGTTTGCAGCCTCATCCAGGGCTGGCTCATGACCGGCGTCACGCAAAAGATTTGTTATCGCATGCGCAAGGAGATCGCCGCCAAGATCGCCGTCGTGCCGATGAGCTATTTCAACGGCCACAGCAAGGGTGACGTGCTCAGCCGCATCACCAACGACGTCGATACGCTCGGCCAGTCGCTCAACCAGAGCGTGACGCAGCTCATCACGTCGGTGACGCAGATTATCGGTGTGCTCGTCATGATGCTGTCGATCAGCCTGCCGCTCACCGGCGTCACCGTGCTCACGCTGCCGGCAGCCGCGATTATCCTGACCGTAATGATTCACTTCTCGCAGCCGTACTTCCGTGAGCAACAGCAAGTCCTGGGCACCGTCAACGGCATTATCGAGGAGGACTTTGCCGGCCAGAACGTCATTCAGGTGTTCGACCGCGCCGAGGCCTCGATCGAGGAGTTCGACCGTCAAAACGACCGCCTCTTTATTAGTGGCTGGCGCTCACAGTTCCTTTCGGGTCTGATGATGCCGCTTATGAGCCTGGTGGGTAACATGGGCTACGTGGGCGTCGTCGTGGTGGGCGCGCAGCTCGCGCTGACCGGCAATGCCACGCCCGGCGACATCCAGAGCTTTATCCAGTACGTTCGCAACTTTACGCAACCCGTGCAGCAGCTGGGCAACGTGAGCAACACGATGCAGTCGATGGCCGCCGCCACCGAGCGCGTCTTTGAGTTCCTCGCCGCGCCCGAGGAGGAGCAAAAGGCCGACGCCCAGATTCCCGAGAAGCGCCCCGGCCACGTTGAGTTCGACCACGTCAAGTTTGGCTACACGACCGACAAGACCATCATCCACGACTTTAGCTGCGAGGCGCAGCCCGGTCAGACCATCGCCATCGTCGGCCCCACCGGCGCCGGCAAGACCACGCTCATTAAGCTGCTGCAGCGCTTCTACGACGTGGACGGCGGTTCGCTGCGCGTCGAGGGCGTCGACGTGCGCGACTGGGACCGCGCGGCACTGCGCGGCGAGTTTGCCATGGTGCTGCAGGATACCTGGCTGTTTAACGGCACCATCCGCGAGAACATCCGCTACGGACGTCCCGATGCGACTGACGCCGAGGTCGAGGCCGCCGCGCGCGCCGCACGCTGCGACCACTTTATCCATACGCTCGCCGGCGGCTACGACTTTATGATCAATGAGGAGGGCACCAACCTGTCGCAGGGCCAGCGCCAGCTCGTGACCATCGCCCGCGCCATTTTGGCCGACCGCCCGGCGCTGATTTTGGACGAGGCGACCTCCAACGTCGATACCCGCACCGAGGAGCTCATCCAGCGCGCCATGGATGCGCTGATGCAGGGCCGCACGAGCTTTGTCATCGCGCATCGCCTGTCCACGATCCGCAACGCCGACGTAATCTTGGTGATCCGCGACGGCGACATCGTCGAGAAGGGCACGCACGACGAGTTGCTCGCCCAAGGCGGCTTCTACGCCGACCTGTACAACTCGCAGTTCGACGAGGCGGCGTAAAACCGGCGGCAAACAACCGCAATACCCAAAAACGGGGGGCGCAGAATGAACTGTGCCCCCGTTTTTTGTTCTGTGGCCCTCGAACCGCCTCCCCCGGGACCTGATTAACGGCCTCCCTCAAGGCCCCGTGGACAAAAAATGGCAAATATGAGTACTGTCACCTTTTTAGTAACAGCCAAAACTGCCCCAAATGCCGTTTTCACAGCTTACACGCGTCCCTAAATTGATCAAACAGCCCTATAGCGAACTTATATGTGTTTACGTTAATGAACATATTTTGCTGTTATGTCTATTATTTTGCGAAGGCAATATGATACTAAGATAGCAACCGTACTCATATTTGGCATTTTTTGCCCACAGGGTATTTCCTGGGGAACCGACAACAGCCTTAGGGTCCCGCGCGGCGCCGCTCCCTCCCGGCATCCGCCGACGTTTACCCAGATAAAACCTGCCAAAATAAACCTGTCCCTTTTTGGTAGGTTTCGGGGTGACAAGGGCTTGCACTTTAGCGTGCGACAGCGGATAATGCCGAGCATTCGACAATACGCTTTTTGCTCTTTCTATAGATTGAGGAGACCCCTATGGCCATGGAATTCAAACGCAGGCTGCCGATCCCCATGGAGATCCGCGAGGAAATGCCGCTTTCTGCCGAACTTACCGCCAAAAAGCAGGCATTTGACGCCGAGGTCGCCAAAGTCTTTACCGGCGAGGACGCACGTAAGGTGCTCATCATCGGCCCGTGCTCTGCCGACCGCGAGGATTCGGTGCTCGAGTATATGAACCGACTGGCCAAGACCGCCGAAGAGGTCAAGGACAAGCTCATCATCATTCCGCGCGTCTACACCAATAAGCCGCGCACCAAGGGCACCGGCTACAAGGGCCTGCTGCACAACCCCGACCCCGAGGCTCCCGACGACCTGCTCGAGGGCGTCAAGGCCATCCGCCATATGCACCTGCGCGTTATTGAGGAGACGGGCTTCTTCACCGCCGACGAGATGCTCTATCCGTCCAACTACCAATACCTCGTTGACCTGCTGAGCTATGTTGCCGTGGGCGCACGCTCGGTCGAGAACCAGGAGCATCGCCTGGTGTCGAGCGGCATTTCGGTACCCGTCGGCATGAAGAATCCCACTGCCGGCTCTACCACCGTTATGCTCAACTCCATTTACGCCGCGCAGGCGCACCAGAGCTTCATCTTCCGCAACTGGGAGGTCGAGTGCGACGGCAACCCGCTCGCACACGCCGTTATGCGTGGCTACATCGGTCTCGATGGGCGCACCTACCCCAACTACCACTACGAACACCTGGAACGCCTGGCCGAACGCTATACCGAGCATGCCGGCTATGCCAATCCGGCAGCGGTCATCGACTGCAACCACGACAACTCGGGCAAGCGTCCGCTGGAGCAGTATCGCATTTGCAAGGAGGTGCTCGACAGCTGCCGCCGCAACGAGTCCATCTCCAAGCTGGTCAAGGGCTTTATGATCGAGTCCTACCTGGAGGACGGCAACCAGCCGGTCGACGGCGGTGTCTTTGGCAAGTCGATCACCGACCCGTGCCTGGGCTGGGAAAAGACCGACTACCTCATCCACGAGATCGCGGAACGTATTTAGAGTTACGGCGTTTGCCAAACGCCGTAACGGCTCGATGCTGCAAACCCGCCAGGGCGGCAATCTGCCTTTCAACTTCGGCGGCATGATCAAAAGATCAATGCCGCCTCGTTTCAAGGCACCTTGCTCGCTCTGGCGGGTTTTCGCTGACGTTTTTTCGACCTGCATTGTTGCCAAGGTTGGCACCAATGACTAATGCGGTAACTAGCTACGTCGGTCCGCTTGACCGGCTGGGTTTCTGAGGTGCGGCAGATTCCCGCGAAAGAGGAGGGCATAGACCTTAAGGGTCATGCCCGACGATTGAAGGGCAAGGTGCCGTGCCTCGGGAAGACAGACAGTTACGCCGAGGGCTCCTGCTGCGTAATGCAGTGGATATTTCCACCACCGAAGACGACCTGCTCGGACTGAACGCCGACGCACTTGTAGACGCCCTCGCCCCAGACCTCGTCGTAGATCTTCTGGAGTGTGTCAACGGCAAGCTGATCGTTCTCGTCGCCGTACTGCGGGACGATAACGCCGTGGTTGGTGACCAGGTAGTTCATGTAGGAGGCAATCAGCGGCTCGTCGGCAACGCGCGGCTCGGCGTTCTCGTCGGCGTCGATGGTGTCGCAGGAAGCCTGGTCCATGAACAGCGGGTTCACAGGCATACAGAGCTTGTAGACCTTCATCTTGCGGCCCTTGGCGTCAACGGCGTTGGAGAGAGTCTCGTAGACAGCGTGGCACTGCTCGTAGAACGGATACTCGGGATCGTCGGTCCAGATGCAAGCCATGACGCCCGGAGCGATGAACGTAGCGACATCATCGATGTGGCCGTTGGTCTCCTCGGGGTCGATGCCCTCCTTAACCCAGATGACCTTCTCGACACCCAGGTAATCCTTGAGGTGCTCGTCCATATAGGCGCGAAGTTCCTCACTCCAGGGCTCAAACTTCTTGTGGAACTTGGGCCAGATGGACTCGGGATCCTCTTCCTCCTCCAGAACCGCAGAGCAGGTGCGGCCCGGGGAAAGCAGGCACTGGTCGGTCACGACCACGGTGCCTTCGCCGTCGACGGTGATGGAACCGCCCTCGAGGATCATGTCATCGGGACGATAGCGACGGCAGCCGGAAAGCTCAGCCATCTTAAGGGCAATCTGCTCGTCCTTGTCCCACGGGAAATAGAGGCCGTCGACGAGGCCGCCGTAGGCGTTGAAGTGCCAGTGGTTGGCGCGCTTATCGCCCTTGCCATTGATAACAAAAGTGGCAGCGGTGTCGCGGAACCAAGCGTCGTCGGTGGTCATCTCGATAACGGTGACGTTCTCGTCTTCCTCAAAGGCGGCCTTGCAGTTGGCGTAGTCGGCCTGGTTGGCGCACATGGTGACCGGGGTGAACTCGGCGATGGCGCGAGCGATGGCGGCATACTGCTTCTGAGCCGGCTTGGCACCATGGGCCCAGGTATCGGTGCGATGGGGCCAGCCCATCCACACGCGATCCTGTGGGGCGAACTCAGCAGGCATAAAGAAGCCATCGGCCTTAGGGGTGGACTCGGACTCGGTGATCGTACGCATAAGATTTCCTCCAAATCGAACGATCGCTTGCTGCGGGCGGGTTACCCGCAGCCTAAAACCAAGAGATGGTAGGCGCCCGTTCCCCGGCAAAGGTCGGGGCGCCTGGCACCGGTTTTCACGGATGTCGCACCGGCAAGCGACGACGTAACCCGGTGCGCGGAGACAAAACGCACGAAGGATACGGAAGAGAGATTGGGGCGGGCGGTGGTTACCGGAGCAATAGCTCACACCCACCTCAGAGAAAGGTTAGCAAACCTGTTGCTTGGGCACGCCTCCGAAGAGGCTAGAACGTCCCGAGTCGGGAGCGACAAGCCCGACGAAGCGTACGTTGGTACGCGAGGAAGGTTGGAGCCCCGAATCCGGGTGCTCTAGTCCTCCTCGGACTCCTCAGCGAGGCGCTGAGCAGCCAGCTCGGGAGTGAGACCCTTGTACTCGGTCTCGCGGCCCTTAGCACTGACGACGCGGACAACCTCGCCAATAAGCAAGAGCACGATGAAGATGACGATCATCGGGACCTTATCGCCAATCTCATCGACAGAGAACGGAATCAGCGTTGCAACGATAGCCAGAATCAGCTCGATGCAGGGAATAGCCAGCATGACCTTCATCTTGGCGCCCTTAAACGGGAACGTAAAGATACGCTCACGGTTGGGGTCGTTCTTACGAAGGTTGAGGAATGCCGGGAACATCGGGATGTAGGTCAGCAGCAGGAAGACAACGGAGGTACCGAAGAGCATCCAGAAGACACCGTTGGAGATGGCGTCGATGGGAACCAGCTGCAGGCACAGCACCAGGGAGGCAACGATGGCGTTGACCAGGTTGGCGCCGTTGGGCATGTCGTCATCCGAGATCATCGAGGCGAAGACCTTGGGCATGTTGCCATGCTCGGCAGCATAGCGAGCAACGGAGTTGACGCCGAAGGACCAGGCAGCCATGTTGGCGAACAGCGTGATCAGGAAGGCGATGCAGATGACCTTAAAGATCATGGAATCGCCCACAATAGTCTGGACAGCGTAAATCATGCCGTAGTCGGGATCGATGGAATCGGCCGACACAGCAGCGCCGATGCCAAAGCCAGCGAACAGATAGATCACGGCGATGGACAGGCCGCCGACGATGATAGCCTTGGGGATATCGCGAGCGGGATCGGCCATATCGTCGGTCATGGTGCAGATGACCTCGAAGCCCATGAAGTTAAAGATGATGATCGACAGGTAGCCGAGCGCGTTGGTGTTGGTGAGCTCGGGCAAGAAGGTGACAGCGGACATATCGTTCGCAAAACCGTTATCCATGGCGTACCAAATGCCCAAAGCGCCGACGATAACGGCAACGGCGACCTTGATGATGGCGCCGCCGTTCAGGACCCACTCGGAGTCGGCAGCCTTTGAGCGACCCATAAGATAGACAATCCACACAAAGGCAAGGTCGATACCAATCTTGGCAATCAGATTGAACTCGACGCCAAAGACCATGCCCAAAATGTCCGGGAACATAGTGGCCAGCGAGGCAATCCACAGCGGGTAGTTAACCCAGTAGTAGTACGAAATGCGGGCGCCCCACTTGTCGCCCAGGCCATCGCGTACCCAGTCGTAAATGCCGCCCTCACCGTCATAGGTAGTGCCGAGCTCGGCAACGACCATGCCATAAGGGAGCAGGAAGGTCAGAATCAGGAAGATCCACCAGAAGAACTGCTGGTTGCCAATGGCAGCAGCAGGTGCGGCGGCCTCGCAAACGAAGACGACGCAGATGATGGTCGAGATGACCGTCAAGAAGGAAAGCTTTTTCTTTCCGTCGCTCATGATGAGCTCCTTCGCTCAGTCTTGGACAAATCGAGGTCCTTAAGATATTAAGGCAATTGCCGGGCCTCGGTGAGCGGGCGACAGGAGACGAGCATCCGCCGCCCGCAAACGTGCTTCTACGATGAAGTTACGCGGTTTTACCAAACCGCGTAACGGCTCGACGCTGCAAACGCCCCTAAGCGGCAATCTGACGTTCAATCGTCGGTCGCGTACCGAAGTACGCTTCCCTCCTCTTTCACGTCACCTTGCTCGCTTAGGGGCGTTTTCGCTGACCCATGCTCAACCTACGATAATTCCAAGCTGAACGAGTTACTCGCTATAGCGGGTGGCGATGGCGGCTCGCACCATGCCGGTGCTCATGAGGTAGGTCACCAGGAAGTAGCCACCGTATGCTGCCAGGAAGATTGCACAGGTAAGGCCGACGGTGCCACCGATGCTCATATTTCCGAAAATGCTCACCAGCTCAATGATCACCTTAAGTGCCACAAAGGAGTGCGCCAGGCCCACTGCCAGCGGAAACAGGAAGAATACCGCTTGCTGCGCCATCACCGAATGGCGAATCTGGCGGTCGTCACAGCCGATCTGTGCCAGCACACGATAGCTGCGGCTGCCGTCGGCCACATTGGAGAGCTGCTGGATCGATAGGATTGCCGCGCACGCAACGACCAGCACAAAGCCAATGTAGATGGCCAGATAGCTAATCATGCCGTTCATCTGCGCTGCTTGCGTGTACATCTCGGAACGCGTGATGAAGACTCCCCATCCCCCCGGCTCCTTGCCGTCAACGAGCAGATTGTCGAGCAAGGTGTATTTAATGCTCTCGTCTGCCTCGGTCGTATCCATACCCTGTTTGTAATTAACGAGCAGATTACTGGAATACGGTTGCAGATTAAGCTGGGACAGCAGCTCATCGGCTACGACCACGGTACCGGGATTGCTGCCCATCGCCGAGTTGGCGATGGCCGCCGTGTCCTCGTCCGACTTATCGGTTGCGGGCTTGAGCGTATGCCCGCCCAAGGTTAGGGCATGGCCGCCAGCCATATACTTGGTGTACAGGTCGCCCAGCTCACCGCCCATATCACACGTGAGCAGATACTGGTCGCGGCCAATGCTCACCGGCTCCTCGCCCATCATCTGGCGCAGTTTGTTGTACTGGCTCGCCGGCGTCACATACAGACCCATCGCATCGGCGTTGCTTCCCTCGAGCGCCTTGGGAAGCTTTTCGCCCATGGCCTTGCACATCTCACCCGCCACCACCGAGGGGCCCGAGCCGCCAAGCGGATAACTCAGATACGAATCGATCTGCACATGCTCACCGGCAACATCGGCGATATTGACCTTCTTGCCGGTCTCGTCGTTGTTGTCCGCCGACTTGCCCTTAATACCGTCTGCAACGTTATCGGGATCTTTACGATCGCCATGCCATGCAGCGTACAAATCGACCGTTGCATCGGCCAGCACCATGCGATCGGCCTCAGACGGATTGACATACTCCTTGTAGTAGTCGAGCGTTTCGGGCGTGTAATAGACATACGTCTGAGACACGTCAACAGGGTTATAGCGCTCCAGATTCTCGTTCATCACATTGGCAATCGACATACCGCAGGTCACCGAGGTAATGGCCAAAAACAGAATCATCGCGATGACGCCCATCGAAAAGCACACCGTATTGACCTTGGCCGAAAGCTGACGCACGGTAAACATATTGAGGCCGCGCCAATACACGCTGCGCAGGCTCTGCAGCAGCTTGATGAGCATGCCCGAAAGTCCCCAAAATAGGGCAAAGGTACCCACCGTAACCATGGCCGTGGTGATACCGAACTGGTTCATGGCCTCCTGCAGCTTACCCTCCGTCGCGGTGAGCGGGAACCCATCACGTAGCAGACGGTAATAGGCCACGCCCACAAGCACCACGCCCACAGCAAAGATGGCAATCGCAATCCAGGGGTTGCGCGTCTTGATGCTCTCGTTGCGCCGCTCGGCGCCCATAAGCTCGATGAGCTTGGTACGGCGCACGGCGCGAAGGTTCAGCAGTAGCGTAAGCACAAACATCACGAGCATGCAAGCAAGGGTCAGGTTGAACGCATGCACCGAGAAAAAGAAGTGGAAATTAGCGATCTGTGTCTTAAAGAGCGAGGCCGTAAAGAATGTCATGAGCTGGGAGAGCCCCACGCCCAGCACAATGCCGGCGACAAAGGCGCCGACCGAAACGATCACGGTCTCGAGCGCCATGATCGTGGCAACGCGACCGCGCCCCATACCGAGCACCTGGTACAGGCCAAACTCCTTTTTGCGGCGTTTCATAATGAAGTTGTTGGCATACACCATCAAAAAGGCCATGACGCCGGCCAAAAAGTACGTCAGGTGGCCGAGCATGCTGCCCATGAGCTCGGACAGTCCCTCCTCCTTGATGCCGGCAATGTCGACCTGCATCGAGACGGTATTGAAGGCATAGAAGACCGTGACACCCAGGGTGAGCGTCAGCAAGTAGACAAGGTAATCGCGGCCGGCGCGGCGGACGTTGCCCCAAGCGAGTTTACAGAGCATCGGAGCCCTCACCGCCCATCATGGCAACGACCTCCATAATGCGGTCGAAGAACTCTCGGCGGTCGGTGTCGCCGCGGCGCAGCTCGGTGAAGATCTTGCCGTCGCGAATAAACAGCACACGGCTCGTGTAGCTGGCGGCAAAACTGTCGTGCGTAACCATGAGCACCGTGGCGCGCAGGCGGCGGTTAAGGGCCTCCAGGCTCTCGAGCAGCAGGCGGGCGCTCTTGGAATCGAGGGCGCCGGTGGGCTCGTCGGCCATGATCATGGTGGGGTCGGTGACGAGCGCGCGAGCAGCGGCGACACGCTGCTGCTGGCCGCCGGACATCTGGTAGGGATACTTGTCGAGCACCTGGCTAATGGACAGGCGCGCGGCCACATCCTGCACGCGGGTCGAGATTTCGGCCGAGTTTGTGCGGGCGATGGTGAGCGGCAGGGCTATGTTCTCGCGTGCCGTGAGCGTATCGAGCAGGTTGGAATCCTGGAAGATAAAGCCCAGCTCCTCACGGCGGAACTGCGAAAGCTTGGCCTGCTTCATGCGCGTCACGTCCTGGCCGTTGATGCGAATGGTGCCGCTCGTGGCGGCATCGATGGTCGACACGCAGTTGAGCAGCGTCGACTTGCCCGAGCCCGAGGCGCCCATGATACCGACGAATTCGCCGCGATTGACGGTAAAGCTGACGTCGTTGAGCGCACGGGTCACGTTGCCCAGCGCTCCATATACCTTTTCGAGATGCGCGACCTCCAGTACTGGGGTCGCCATGTGCGTGGTTTGCATACCGAGTCCTTTCTTGCGATTAGTCTACGGCATCTATAGTCGCAAGAAGCCGAGTCGGCTACCATCGATATGGCTTACGCTTGCCTTACCGTTGTGTAAGGTAGTGCAGGGAACGTTTTGATGTTGAGGAAGGACTCCTGTTGAAGACTGTTCATGTTGCCGCTGGGATCATTCGCAAGGAAGGATCTGACGAGCTGCTTGCCGTGCAGCGCGGCTACGGCAACATGCAGGGACTATGGGAGTTCCCGGGCGGCAAACTTCTGCGCGGCGAGACACCCGAAGACGCCGTGCGCCGCGAGCTTATGGAAGAGCTACAGGTAAAAGTCACCAACCTGCGTGATTTTTACACCGTTGAGTATGACTACCCCGATTTTCATCTCTCAATGGAGTGTTACTACTGCTCGCTCGCCGATGAATCCGATGAGCCCCAGAAGCACGACCGCCAGCTCGATATCCGCTGGATTCCGCGCACCTCGCTTGCCACGGTGGAGTGGATGCCCGCCGACAAGGGGCTCATCGATGCTCTGATTGAGTTAAAGGAAGACCGGCTTGAGGCCAACGGCAGCACCAACGACGCCGAGACCGCCACGGCTGACGAGTCTGCCGCCAAATCCAAGCGTAAACCTAAGCGCCGCAGCAAAAAGCGCCCCAAGCCCGGCCTGCTGGACGGCATCGACACCTCGGACCTTTCCGCCGACGAGAGAGAGCTCGTGCGCCGTCGTGCCGCGATAAAAAAGTCCATGAAGGGCAACAAGCGCTCCAACACCAAGCCCGAGCTGCTCGTACGTCAGCGTCTACGGGCCGCAGGCCTTACGGGCTATCGTTTGGAATGGAAGGTTCCCGGCAAGCCCGACATCGCCTTTCCCGGGCGCAAGATCGCCATCTTCGTCAACGGCTGCTTTTGGCACCGCTGCCCCAAGTGCAACCCTAGCCAGCCCAAGCGCAACGTTGAGTTTTGGGAGGCAAAGTTCCGCCGCAACGTCGAGCGCGACCGCGCTGCCGTGGCAGCACTCACTCAAATGGGCTGGACACCCATAACCATCTGGGAATGCGAGCTCAAAAAAGACCGCATCGACGCCACGATGGAAAAGGTCATCGAGCAGGTGCGGGCTGCAGAGCCGCAGCGCTAACAGCGAGCATCCACACGCTCCGCACGTCCGCGCCACATCCACGTCACAAACCTTAGAAAGCCCTTAAGCCCAAAACCTTTCAAGAGTGTTACTCGATACCTCTGACCTGCAGTTTCACCGTAACATCAAACCAGGTTAAGCCTTTCTTTAGCGCTTCTTTGCAGCAGCCGCGGCATAATACTGCCAACGCACGGGACCTAGCAGCACACCCCGTGCGCAACCTTTTGGTGGACATCGAGGAGGCCGCATAAGCATGCATTCTTCCAATGACGCAGCACAGCGGCCATCCCTAAATCATGCAAACCTTTTCTCCTTCCCCCCGACACAGAGAAACGGCCTCCTCGACTCCCCCACCACAAAAGCCAAGCGCTCAGCCGATCAGAGCCTCAACTTACGAGCTTCCTTCGAAAAGCTCCAAGCATCCCTAGACAAGGCGTTCCCCGAACAGGCAAGAGCAATCTAAGCCCATCGCGCTTTATACTGATGCCATGCGAAACATGGATCACATAGAATTGCACCGCGGAGGACGCGAGGAAGCGTTTCCCGAGACCGCCGAAGACTGGCCCTATATTGCCGAACGCGCAGAATTCGCTCGCTATCCGGGCAATTCCGTCCCCTGGCACTGGCATTCCGAAGTTGAGCTTTTCTACATGGAGCAGGGAGCGATTGACTATCGAACGCACGCGGCTCATGAGCACGTACGCTTTGAGGAAGGGTCCGCCGGCTTTATCAACGGCGGCGTTTTGCACAGCACGCTGCAATCACCCAATTCGGCGCCAGCCATTCAAATGCTGCATATCTTTCAGCCGTCGATGCTCGGCGATCCCGCGGGACGTCTCCAAAAGCGCTACATCAACCCATTGCTTCAATGTCGAGGCGTCGATGTGCTCAAATGGTCGCCCACCAATCCCGACGATATGCCCTTTATCGATTTGCTGAAGAGCTCCTTTAGCCACGACCTTCAACAGCCGCAGAACGAGATGGCGCTTCGAAATAGTTTGTCAGAGCTCTGGATTCAGATTAACGCCAAGACCGAACCGCTCTTTTCTTCCGACGGCGCCTCTTGGATGACCAGCCGCGACGTACAGTTCAAGGCAATCCTGGACTTTATCCGCGCAAACTATGCAGCCGCTATAGATGTGCCCCAGATGGCATCTGCAGCCGGCGTAAGTGAAAGAGAGTGTTACCGCATTATCGAAACTTGTGCAGGAACGACCCCGGCGGCATATCTACGCGCATACCGCATAAACCGTGCTTGCGAACTTTTGGCACACACCACGCGAACGGTACAGACAGTCGCGCGCCAATGCGGATTTATAACAGCAAGCCATCTTGGCCAGGTATTTAAAGAACAAATGGGGTGCACTCCTTCGAGCTATCGAGCAGCGAGGCAGAATCTCGATAGCACCAGGCAGAAATCCCGCTAGCCCTTCTTCTGTCACTGCATCAAACTTGCAGGCAAACAACAGAGAGGAGCAATCATATGAAGCACTTTGACCATATCGTATTTGACGTTGATGGGACATTGGCAGATACAGAAGAAAGCGTTCTGTCATCGCTTGTCCAGATTGTCCAAGAAGAGACCAGCAAAACGCTTCCCCGACACGAGCTTGACTTTGCCCTCGGCATACCCGGCAAGGATGCCCTTGAGAAACTTGGGATCTACTCGCAGGCAACGTTGGATCGCTGGTGCCAAGTTGCCGCCAGCTTTAAAAGCACCATCAGCGTGTTTCCAGGTTTGCTTGAAGTCATCGCAACACTCGCCGATAGCGGCTGCAAACTTGGCATCGTCTCCTCACGTGCGCGCGACGAATACGCAAAAGAAATTGCACCCCTTGGTTTCGATAAGTATTTTGAGCACATCATCCTTGTCGAAGACACAATCGAACATAAACCCGCACCCGCACCCATGCTCGAATATCTCCGACGTGCGGGCGCGAATCCTGGCAACGTCGTCTACGTTGGCGACACCGTCTACGACGAACAATGCGCAACTTCAGCAGGGGTCAGTTTTGCCCGAGCAGCATGGGGATCACACCAAGATATCCCAAACGCCACCTACAACCTCAAAACCCCCAACGACCTACTAACCCTAACAACCAAATAACTCACGCGTCCCACCCTTTCAGCCCTAACGCCACAAGGGCGATTGAGCAGGGCGGCTTGGGCGGGCCCCCGCACTTAGTTTCCAAAATCATTCCGCAGCGCGAAGGCTTCTTATTATTTTCAGACCTAACACCACAAGGGCGACGACCTCGAGCAGGTCAACTTGGGAGGGACGAGGGCTTAGTTCCCCAATCTTTCCGCAGGGGGCAAAAAGCCTCGCCGCACGAAGTGCGCAGCGAGGCTTTTTGCATGCCCGAGGACGATTGGGGAACTAAGCCCTCGTCCCTCCCCGGGATATGTAGCGAGTCGGAGTACCCTTGCTGTTACTCTGCTTTGCCCACAGAGTTGAGGTTGGTCATGCGGATCTTAACCAGCTCGGTGATCTCGCGCATGCCCTCCTTGGCCGGCTTCTTGGGGTCGAAGCAGGCAGGGTTCTCGGCCATGTAGGCCATGAAGCCCTTGGTGTAGGCCTGACGCAGCTCGGTAGCGTAGTTGACCTTGCAGATGCCGTTCTTCACAGCCTCGGCAACCTGCTCATCGGGCACACCGGAGGTGCCGTGCAGAACCAGCGGCACGTCGACGGCGTCGCGGATGGCCTTGACCACGGACTGCTCGATGTGCGGATCGCTCGTGTACACGCCGTGGCTGGTGCCAACGCCAATGGCCAGCGAGGTGCAGCCGGTTCGCTCGACGAACTCCTTGGCCTCGGCCGGATCGGTGTAGGGGCTCTCGCCCTCAACCGCGGGACCGTCGTCCTCCTTGCCGCCAACCTTACCGAGCTCGGCCTCGACGGGCACGCCCATGGCGCGACCAGCGTCGGCAACGGACTTGGTCAGGGCGATGTTGTCCTCGAAGGACTCGTGCGAACCGTCGATCATGACGGAGGTGTAGCCCGTGCGGAAAGCCTGCATGCAGCGGTCATAGCCATCGCCGTGATCGAGGTGCAGAGCGACGGGCACGGAAGCGCGCTCGGCGGCAGCCTTGACCATGCCGTAGAAGTAGTCCAGACCAGCGGTCTTGATGGTGCCCGGGGTGGTCTGCATGATGACGGGGGACTTGGTCTCCTCGGCAGCAGCCAGAACGGCCATAACAAACTCGAGGTTCTCGACGTTGAACGCGCCGACGGCGTAGTGACCGGCCTGAGCGTCCTTGAGCATCTTTTCGGTGGTAACAAGTGCCATGAGCGTTTGCTCCTCTCCCTCGCCCGCATCTGGACATCGGGCGTACGTGTCCGCAAGGCGTTTTACCTTGTGTTTTGCTGCGCCCATTGTATGAAAATCGCATCTGTCGCATGTACGAGATATCGCCGGCACGCAGGCCAAAACGCTCGTTTTTGAAAAGCAAACGGAAGGGATTCAGGCTAAATTCCCCTATCCGACATTACCGTTTTCAAGCGAATCATCTTTCTTTTATAGAAAAGATAAGTAATCGAAAGGCGTTTACTTGCTCAGAAAGAAAATGAACGAAAATAGACTCAACACAATTCCTGCAAATTTAGGTTGAGGATGGAGCAGCTATGGCCCACGCAACAACCCGAGCTTTCGCCGATGAGCGACGCGCCGCCATCATGGAGATGCTTGAACATAACGCCTCTGTGCAGGTGGCAGAAATCGCCCAGACCTTTGGCGTGTCCTCCGTTACCGCCCGCGCCGATCTAGACGCGCTCGCCGAGTCCGGCAAGCTGCGCCGCACGCATGGTGGCGCTGTGTCGCTCCACAAACGCCTAACCGTCTCCACGCAGGATCGCCGCATCAACGTCAACGTTGCCGCCAAGCAAGCCATTGCCCAAAGCGCTATCAGGCTTGTTAACGACGGCGACACGGTGCTTGTCGACTCCGGCACCACGGCACTCGAGTTCGTTCGGCTCCTCGACCAGCGCGACGGCATCACCGTCATCACGGCCGACATTACCATTGCCGATTACATCGACGAGAGCATGCCCTCGGTCGATGTCGTCATGCTGGGCGGAGCGCTGCGCAAAGGCCATCGCTATCTGTACGGCCCACTTACCATGCAGGCGCTCCAAATGGTCCATGCCGACCTTGCCGTCATGTGCCCTGGCGCTTTTGTTCCCGGCTGCGGCTTTACGACCGACTTTCCGCAGATGGCCGAGACCAAAGCGGCTATGGTCGGTGCTGCTCGTCAAAGTGTCGCCCTCATGGACGCCAGCAAGGTCAACGGACGCGGCATGTACCGCTTTGCCGAGCTGACCGACGTCAACGTCATCGTGATGGACCGTGACCCCGATCACGCCGTCGCCACCTCAATCGCCGAGATCGTCGACAACGCCCGCCCAAATCTCCTCATCGCCGGCGCTTAAACAAAAACCACCACAAAGGGGACAGTGAACTGCGCCCCGAAACTTGGACTGAATAAATAGCGACTACGCCGCAAGGGCCCGGTCCCGGAACTCCTCCGGCG
>NZ_JAQLDU010000006.1 GCF_028209625.1 Collinsella aerofaciens
GAGTTTCGGAAACGGCTATTGAAAGCGTCCTAGTGTTCGCTTCTAATAAAGAAGGCCAAGATTCGGGACGCAGTTCAAAACAAACCTGTCCCCAATGCACCAAAAAGGCGCCCGGGTCACATGAATCCGGGCGCCTTCATTGTAGCTTTTCGCTCTAGCGAGCTTGATTTAGCAGGAGAAGTCGACGCTGTCGATGATGTCCTTAAGGGCCTTTGCAGAGACGGTGAGCTCATGCTGCTCGTCATCGTCCAGCGGGACGGGGACGCGGCAGACAACGCCGTCGCGGCCAACGACAGTCGGCATAGAAATGGCAAGATCGGACAGGCCATACTCGCCCACCATGAGCGAGGAGACGGGCAGAACGGTCTGCTCATCGCGCATGACGGCGGTGCAGATGCGCTTGACGGCCATGGCGACGCCATAGTAGGTGGCGTGCTTCTTCTCGATGATGGTGTAGGCGGAGTTCTTGACGTCCTCGGCGATGCGCTTCTCGGCAGCTTCATGCTCCAGATGACCGTGAAGCTCGCAGAAGGTGTTCAGCGGAACGCCGGCAACCTGGGCGCTGGACCAAGCGACAAACTCGGAGTCGCCGTGCTCGCCCATGACATAGGCCTGGACATCGCGCGGGTCAACCTCGACGTGGGCACCAAGCATCTGCTGCAGACGGCCGGTGTCGAGCACGGTGCCGGAACCGATGACGTGGCCCTCGGGCAGGCCGGACATCTTGATGGCGGCGTAGGTCAGAACATCGACCGGGTTGGAGACGATGAGCAGAATGCCGTCGAAGCCGGACTTCTTAATCTCGGGGATAATGGACTTAAAGATGTTGACGTTCTTGTTGACCAGGTCCAGGCGGGTCTCACCGGGCTTCTGAGCAGCACCAGCGGTGACGACGATCATGGCAGCGTCGGCGACATCGGAATAATCGCCGGCGTAGATCTTCATCGGCTCGGCAAACGTCATGCCGTGCGCGATATCCAGGGCCTCGCCCTCGGCGCGGTTCTTGTCCACGTCGATGAGGACCATCTCGGAGAACAGACCACTCTGCATCAGCGCGAACGCCGAAGACGAACCGACGAAACCGCAGCCGACAATAGCGACCTTCTTCTCGTTAACCATTAGAAACTCCCATCTCTCTCCACAAACAAGCCGCCCGGGAACGACCCGAGCGGCTTGCCGTAATCCCAATACATCCAATCGGGACTTTGATTATGCTCCTATTCGCAGCCAAATATCGACCGTTTACCGAAATTATTTGCAGGATTCGTAAAATAACTGCACGAAATCGGTTTCGAGCTATTGACGAGTCGAAACAGGTTTCTAATACAGACCCGCCTCGCGGATGGCCTCGACAGCCAAAGCAATCTGATCGGGCGGCAGGACCAGCGCCATGCGCACGTGTCCCTCGCCCGAAGGACCAAAGCTCGCGCCCGGCGTCACCACAACGCCGGCCTTCTCCATGAGCTCCTCGCAAAACGCCATGGAATCGGTGCGACCACCGGGAAGCTTGGCCCACACAAACATAGAGCCATGCGCGTTGGGACGCTCCCAGCCCAGGCCCTCAAGACCGTCGCACAGGGCATCGCGGCGCTCCTGGTACTTCAGACGCTGCGCCTCGACCTCATCGCGCGGACCGTTCAGGCAGGCGATAGCAGCCTTCTGGATCGGGAAGAACATACCAAAGTCGATCTGGCCGCGCAGCTTGGCAAAGGCCGAGACCACATCCTCGCGACCGACCAAAAAGCCGATACGCGCACCGGTGACGTTAAACGACTTGGAGAGCGAGAAGAACTCAACGCCCACCTCGAGCGCGCCGGGATACTGCAAGAAGCTGCCGCCCGGCTCGCCGTCGAACACAATGTCCGAGTATGCGTTGTCGTGAACGATGAGCAGGTCGTGCTCGCGGGCGAAAGCGATGACCTCCTCGTAGACCTCGGGCGTGCCCACCGAGCCCACCGGGTTGGCGGGCAGCGACACAATCATGTACTTGGCACGATCGGCCACCTCGGGATCGATACCCGCCACATAGGGCAGGTAATTGTGCTCCGCCACCAGCGGATAGTACTCGAGCTTGGCATCGGCGATCTTGGCACCCGCCTCAAAGACCGGGTAGCACGGATCGGGAACCAGGATGGTGTCACCCGGATCGAGCAGGGCCAGGCCCAAATGGCCCACGCCCTCCTGCGTGCCGTTGCACGACTGCACCATGGACGGTGTAATGCCCGAAACGCCAAAGCGACGCTCATAGTAATCGCACACGGCTTGTTTGAGTTCGGGCAGGTCGCGCAGGGCATACTTCCACATCTCGGGATCTTGGGCTGCATGCGTGAGCGCCTCGACCACATGGTCGTACGGCTTAAAGTCGGGCGTGCCCACGCTCATGTTGTAAATGGTCTTGCCCTGAGCCTTCAGCGCGAGAAGTTCGTTGTTGAGAGAGGCAAAGACCTCCGCGCCAAAGCGGTCGAGACGCTGCGATGCCTGCATGGTGCCACCTTTCGATATGAAAAACGCGGCGCTCCGACAAGAGCGCCGCGCGATACGGGCCATCAGATTGCAAAAGTGTAACGCTTGCAACCCCCGCATTGGTTCAATTTAGCCAACCTTAGTCAATTGCATTAAGCGCGTCGATCTGCGCAAGCCACAGTCGCGAGCTGGCGTCACTCGGCATACGCCAATCGCCGCGCGGACTGAGCGTCACCGAGCCCACCTTGGGACCATCGGGCAGGCAGCTGCGCTTAAACTGCTGGGCAAAGAAGCGACGATAGAACGTACGCAGCCACGTGTGAACGGTCTTGGCATCGTAGACGCCCTCGAAGCTCTTGAGCGCCATGCGGTAGATCTTGCCCGGCTCAAAGCCAAAACGCAGTAGGTAGTAGAGGAAGTAGTCGTGCAGCTCGTACGGGCCCACCAAATCCTCGGTCTTCTGCGCAATCTCGCCGTCGCCCGTGGGCGGCAGAAGCTCGGGGGACACCGGCGTATCGAGGATGTCGAGCAGCGTCTCGGCAATACGCCCGCCAAAGACATCAGCCGCATAACGCACCAGATGACGCACAAGCGTCTTGGGCACGCTCGCATTGACGGCATACATGCTCATGTGGTCTCCGTTATAGGTAGCCCAGCCGAGCGCCAGCTCCGACAGGTCGCCGGTGCCGATGACAAAGCCGCCAGCCTGGTTGGCCAAGTCCATCAGAATCTGCGTACGCTCGCGGGCTTGGCTGTTCTCGTAAGTCACGTCCTGCACGGCCGGATCGTGCTCAATGTCCTTGAAGTGCTGCTCCACGGCCGCGTGGATCGAAACCTCGCGGAAGCTCACACCCAGGTCGCGGGCAAGCGACTCGGCATTCGACTTGGTGCGATGCGTCGTGCCAAAGCCGGGCATGGAGACCGCCGTGATACCCGTGCGCGGCAGCCCTAGCGCATCGAAGGCACGCACGGTTACAAGCAGTGCCAGCGTGGAGTCCAGGCCGCCCGAAAGACCGATGACTGCAGCCTTGGTACCCGTATGGGCAAGGCGGGTCTTGAGGCCCGCAGTCTGCAGATTGAGAATAGTCTCGCAACGCTCGGCCAGATCACCGTGGTCGGCCGGCACAAAAGGCGCGCGAGGGAAGACGCGGTCGATATCGCAGGCATCGCGCAGGACAGGCTCTTCGGCCAACACGCCCTCAAACGAAAACTCAACGGTCGTGGCCTCCGGCGCATCGTCTGCGCGGGTCCACGTCGTCGAGCGACGGCGCTCGGCAACCAGGCGGTCAAGGTCAACATCGGCGACGGCCATATCGCAGGTAAGCAGTTTAGTCGCGGCGAGCTTGGAGCCGTTTTCGTAGACGAGGTTCTCGCCCGCAAAGACCATGTCGGTCGTGGACTCGCCCTCGCTCGCATCTGCATAGGCATAGGCGCAGTACAGGCGCGCGCTTTGATTAGAGATAAGGCTGCGGCGGTAATCTGCCTTACCGATAATCTCGTCCGAGGCCGACGGGTTGAGAATCACCGTCGCACCGGCAAGCGCCATCTCGGTCGAAGGGGGCGCCGGCACCCACAGGTCCTCACAGACCTCAACGCCCAGCACCAGGTCCTCGGCGCCCTCATCACAGCAACGGTAGACAAGCCCCGAACCCAGCGGGACCGGACCCTGACCGGCAAATTCAACCCACACGGAATCCGCAGGCGCCGGAGCAAACCAACGGCGCTCATAGAACTCGCCATAGTTGGGCAGATACTTCTTGGCCGTGAGGCCCAAAAGCTCGCCCGCGCAGCACACGGCGGCACAGTTGTAGATATTCTCGGCAACTGCAACGGGAAGACCGATGGTAAAGACGACCGGCAACTCACGGGTTTCATCAAGGATGTGCACAAGTGCCGCCTCGCAGGCATGCAGCAGTGTGCGGTTATGGAACAGATCGGCCGCGGTATAGCCGCACAGATTAAGCTCGGGCAACACCAACGCGCGAATGCCGCGCTCGGCAGCTCTGCGAACAGCTGCCAGCGCAACCTCGGCATTACCCTCGACATCGGCCACGCGAATCTGCGGCGACGCCGCCGCCACACGCAAAAAGCCATCGTTCTTATTAGCCGAAACGCAGCATTGCCTTGTTGATCTGGACACTGGAGGCCCCTTCTACCCTGAGATTCAGTCTAACGGACGTTCACATATCTCTAACTAGCCAAAGCAACCTCTCAGTTTACTGAGACGCCAACCTGTGCTAAGAGCATGTATTCCAAAAATATCTTTAATTAAAAAAGGAGAAATCGATAATCGACTTCTCCTTTAAGCGAGGCAAGTTAATTCCGAAACTAATGGCAGAATTAATCCATGTAGTCCTCAAAGTCGAACACTTCTACCACGACGCCCTCTTCCTGAGACTCTTTCAGTTGCTCCAAGAGATCTTTGTTAATAACGTCCATGCAGAAACCTCCTCTATCTAATCAATTGTAGTATATCTGCTTTCATGCAATTATCAACCAACTTGTTTAATTGCTCCTCGTTTGTCGATAGTCCCTCTTTTTTCAAAATGTCGCGCACCTCGTTCTTAGTAATCGGCTTTTCAAACAACGAAAGCAAAGCGAACGAAAAATCATTAACCGCACACATTCTATGGGTGGCACAACTCAGCAGTACTCTTAACCCCTCTTTTGAGCGTCCGACTTCTTTAACAAACGAACTTTTAACCAATTGAAAACCGTTATCGTGCATTACATAATCGGCATCGATATTTGTATTCAGCAATCCATAATGCAACAGTTCTTCTATCGCCCTTGTCAGCTCGAGGTCGCCCTGATCAAGAATAAGAGAAATGCTACAATCGGCCTCCAATAAACGGGCCAACTTAAGGTATACCAACTGGGAAACAGCATAGACATGATGGTATTCAGAATTATAGAAGTAGGCAAATGGCTCAACGAGCACGACAGAGGTCTTGGAATCCAGCCAGATTCGATCAGCTGGATTTAGACTAGTTAGCCGTCGCTTTACTTTGGTCAAATGTCCCTTATACCTGACAGCGTGAATAGAATCTAGGATCCAGGTCACCTCTGAAATATGAAGCCGCTGGGGCAAGTCAATTGTGTCGCTACCGTTTATGACCTCTTGCATATAAAAATCAATATGATGCTCATCAGATAAGGATTTTGCTTCATTTAAAGTTAAACCAGTGCCTGAAACATAATCCACTTCGAGGCGCAAATCCTCATATTGGGACTTCGGCATTACAGAGACACCATACTTATCGGGATGATTCCAAACATCCGACCCCATAACGAGACCAAAATTCGTAAATCCTCTCGTGGAATATGGAACACCACATACCTGTTTTGAATAATTCAAAACATTCTCTGTATAAGCTAAGGTGTTCAGAGCCTCTTCTTTAGTTTCGGTCGGAAAGCCAATCATAAAAAATAGATGAACAGGAATACCCGCATTGAGACAATCATGGACATTGCGATCAATCCAATCAACTCTCGTGTTCTTCTTCATTAGATCAAGAACTCTTTGGTTGTATGACTCGAGGCCAAACTGAATCTGCCTACATCCACTTTGGTATATCTTGTTAAAAACTTCTGTACTTAGGGTTGGAGAGAACCTCGTTTCTCCATGCCAGAAAAACGTTTTTCCCGATGCGTTTATTTCATCCGCGAGTTGCTCCATTCTTTTGCCTTCGAATGTTTCATCCACAAAAGAGAAAACTCTCGTGCCGTATTTTTCATTTAACCGACACATTATTTCAAATACTCTCGATATAGGCATCTTTCGGTAACAACCACCGGTGGCACCGGGAATGGTGCAGAAGGCGCAATGATTAAAACACTGCCTAGAGGAATAAACCGGCAATATTAACTCAGGCATGAAGTATTTAGAAAGGGCGAAGCCATCGAAATCGGGAACTGTATCGTTGATAAATGTTTGCTCAATCCGATGGTTTTTATATATCTTTCCACCTTTAGCATGGCAAAGGTTTGGAACACAGTCGAGATTGTCATCACCAGAGTCAAGAGCCTCAAGAAGACGTGCAAGCGGCTCTTCGCCGTCATACATCATTATCGAATCAATGTATTCAAAAAAGGGATGCCATTCTTTCATGCAGTCATCTGCTAAACGAGTAATGTAATTGCCGCCCAATGAGACGTGTTTAACAGATGGACATTCTTCCTTAATCAGTTTCGCTAACGTAACTGCAGAAATCAATTGGAAACAGCCGCTCACCGAAATCCCAATAAACTCGAATTATTCCCTCTGAATACGCTTAAGAAAGGCAGTTTCATAGAAGGAAATAAACGGATTATGCAAGGTATCCGCAAGCGATTTCATTATTTCTGGTGTCGAATAATAATCATAGGGCAGATCTATGGAGTTGAACGTGTATTTAACTCCATATGAGACGTGATTTATGATATAGAGTGCATTTCTAAAAATGTTTTCAGCATATTGTCTTTCTTTTAGATTAAAGTATCTCTTCGATCTGAAAATATCTTTTGCCTCGTCAACATTAAGTGCCGACTTTTGTATCAACTCGATTGTTAATTGAACATTCGAACTAAACGAATCCTTTGATTCCCGATACCTTTTACAGCACTCTTCGACATGTCTAAAAGATAGGAGGTCATCGTAAAATTCCACGTTTAAGTCAACAATGTCAACTTTGTATTGTTCAACCTCTTGAAGATATGACTTCAAAACAGGCAAGGCAAGATACGGCCCCACTGGACTCCATCCTGGGGGAAATACTAAAAGCGTTTAGGCATATCAACGTCACATCTTTCGCAAATAATTCAATTGAAACACAACTACCATCATAATTGAAAATACACCAAGTCCTGTAACGAGAATTGAGAACATCGCGATGCTCGTGAACAGCGAAACAAGAAGTGTTGAAATAACAACAGCAACCGATTGCAAAGACTCCCTAATTGAAAACAGGCTTATCGATTCAGATCCGTCTCTCGCCAAATCCTGCAGCGATGTTATGAGAAGCACATCTTGAATGGCGTTTCCGGCACCGACGATAAAAAGGAAAATAAACGATATCCCAGACGCATAGCGATAGCCAAACGCCAGATACGCACCGAGCGCAAGATACGTCACAAAACAATATGATTTAACGCAATCGGAACCACTGATTAAACGACCATATATTGTATTTCCGAACAACAGTCCGATTGTAAGACTACTCTGAAGGAATCCGTATTGTATCGATGACGAGTCAAATTGCAATTGCGCTATAGCTGGCAAAAGAGAATTCAGAGAGCCGAATGCCACGCCACTAGAAATATCGATTAATAGGAAACCAATTGCCAAGTGCTTCGCGCTAAGATCACTAAATGCAGTCCTGTTTTTTTCATTTTTGCTTATTCCCTCTTTATCATTAACCTCGATAACCGACGGAACATCTCGCAGCAACCAGAACGACGCGGCAAAAGAAAGCGCGTCTAATGCAAGAACAGCCTCCGCCCCAAATTGAGCGACAACAAAACCGCCGGCAACTGGCCCCAGAACCATCATCAAATTCTGCAGGAACCCAAACGAATTATTAATTACGTCGCGATTGATACTATTCGTATTGGCTCTTAACAACGAGTAAAAGCAGGGCATTTCTACCGTTCGGCAAAGCGATACCGCGCACGTAATAGCAAACATACTCCATTTACTATCAACAAAAATATAGCAAACGAATAATCCCGCGCGAATTAAGTCTGCCAATCTCATGGCCTGCAGTGTCCCGATACCCATCTTCTGAGGCAGCTGCGCGAGCGCAACTGAAAACAGAGAGGGGGCAAATCTGCAGCAGACCATCAAAGCAGTTGCAGAAACATCGTGAGTTACCTCGTAAATCAGCATTGGCAAAGCAATATTCGCACACCAATTGCCTATTTCGCTTATCCCTCTAGCAATATATAGGACCCGAACCGGACGGCTAGCTCTCAATACCGTGAACATCACGATTAACCTCGTATTTCAGGCCTCGTTCATCCCTTAATAGGAATCCATAATCAACCAAGTACCGCCTCAACACGGCATAATCAGGATAGAGCTGTGACAGCACACGATTAACCTGAAGCTCCGTATAACTTGTATTTAATTCAAAGAAAGAGACGGCCCATAGCAGCATGATTCTTTTATAGCTTTCCTTTTTTGGAATTGAAACCAGCTCGCCATTCTTGAGAAATCGTTTTTTAAAGTCTATTAGCTCATCCATTCACATCCTCCATTTCATACGCATCTAATACTAAAAATGCATACGCTTTAGGTCATCGCATTCAGCTTCTTTATTCGAACTAAACTCGAACTAATCTAAATTATTTGCTCAGACACTCTTCGAAAGCTCGTTTTTCACTCTGAGTAAAATGCCCTTCCCAGTCAGTCCACGAACAGGAAGGCAACTCACAACGAGCGGAGTCGAAGCCCTCTGCCGTCGGTCGCTCAAAATGCACGATAACCTTTTCAATATCGCCATCTGTAATCAGGTCAGAATGAATGACCTCGGTTCCATCTTCGAATGTCATATACGGGTACATCACGTAAACCACCTCGCAAACATAAATCCAGTTTAGCATCAAGCTATTGCACCAAAGACAGCAGGCCCCCTTGATGAGTTGATGGTATCTGTTAAATGTCACGTATGATTCACATCTGGTGGGTACCCTGATGGCTACACGAAACGAAGCAGATTTACACCGGGAGGACCCCGTATGACAACCAAGTACACCGACGCGCCGCGCACGCGCGTCATGACGCCGGCATCGCTCAACAACGGCGTGCACGAGAACCATTCCATCGGACAGACCATGGCCATCGCGCCCAAAAAGGGCCTGTTCGATGACATTTCCATTCCCCAGATCATCGCCGGCGCCGCAGCTGCCGCCACGAGCGTGGCGCTTGCCTCCAAGATTGGTATCGCTGGTTCAGTAATTGGTGCCGCCGTGAGCTCGGTCATCACCGTTGTGTCCTCGCAGGTCTACCGCCACTTTATCTCTGCCAGCGCCGAAGCCCTCAAAGGTACGCACGCCGCCGTCGACTACCCCGCCGGCGCCTATGAGCCCGTTGAGCTTAATGCCGAGGAGCACCTGGGCGGCGCCGCGACTACGCAGGAGATGCGTCAGGTCGCGGGACGCGCGACCACGGCGCGCGTCGCCCCCAACAGCCTGCGCGCCAAGGCGGCGGAAGAGCGCAGCCAGACGCAAAAGAAGGTCATCATCTTCTCGATCGCCATCGCCATCGTCGCGGTTATCGCCTGCGCCGGCGCCATCCTTATAACCACCGCCGGTGAGGGTCTGGGCGAGCGCCCCGAGCCAATCCTTTCGTCGCGCACGACCGAGCAAGACGCGGACAGCGCCGGCCAATCGCAAAGCCAGCAGAACGACTCACAGGCCAACTCCGCACCCACCGATTCTTCCTCGACCACCCCTGATCAGTCGCAAGGCACCGATTCCTCTTCGAACAGCGGCGGCACACAATCCGGAACGACCGACTCCAGCCAAACGACCGACGGCTCTCAGCAGAGCACGGGTGACCAGACGAGCGGCAATGCATCGGGCACGGGCTCAACCGACAACAGCAACACAAACAGCTCGAGCGGAACCGCATCCGGCACGGCATCCGACAGCTCGAGCCAAGGCACGACATCGGGCAACTAAGCACGATCGCCTCTCACAGATAACCGACCTGTATAACGGGCGCGAACCGGCAACGGTCGCGCCCGTTTGCTTTGGGCGCCGAGGTGGCAAGCCCTGCGCGATGGTAAGATGCTTTGGTGTGTAAAGAGGAGATTTGCCATGAGCAAGACAATAGTTAAGCCCACGCTATCGCTGGGCAACCACATCTATCTGTATCGCCTGCTGCGCGATGCGATTGGATGCGGCAAGCAAACGTTTATGACACAGGTCGAGGAGACACTCGCCGCTGGCGATATGACCGCTTATGACCTGGGCTTCGAGTCCACGCGCGAGCTGCTCGAGGAACTCGACGACTGCATTAAGCTGACCGTCTTTAAGGGCGGACGTCTGTATGCCACCGTCATCGCCAATGAGGCCTGGGATGCTGCCCTTGCCAAGGGCGAGGACAAGCCCAAGGCCGCCAAGGGCGCCAAGCAGTCCTACAAAAAGAAAAAGCGCGGCGAGAAGGACCTGAAGGCCGTGCGTCCCAAGCACGTTAAGCGTCCCGAGCCCGAGTCCGTGGCCGAAGTCGCTCCGGAGCCCGAGCCCGAGGTAGAGGCTGAAGTCACTGCTGAAGTAACGGCAGAGGTCGAAACTGAAATCGCTGCCACGACCGAGCCCGAAGTCATGGCTGAGCAGGAAGCCGCCGTTGAGCTCAACGAGGTTCCCAAGTCGAAAGCCGAAGAAACCGCCGGCCAACCCGAGACGCCTGCGTTCCAAAACAGCGATGTCTTTGGCGACAACGCCGAGGACGACCAGTCCGACGAGCCCGCGAATCAAGACGCTACCGAGGCGACGCCGGAACCCGAGACGCCGCAGCCCGCCATCTCGCTCACGGTTGTCTATGACCCCGAGAACGCCAACGCCGGCATCACCACCATGGTATCCACGCCGGTCGAGGCAAAGTCGAGCGTCGAGAATGAGAACGCGACGCAGGTTGAGGTTGAAACCGCAGTTGCAGACGCACCCGTCACCGTGAAGCCCGCAGATTCCGAGATCAAGCCGAAAGTAACGCCGGAGCCCGCACCCGTCATCGAATCCATGCCCGCCGCCGCTTGCGACCAAATACCCGCATCCGCACCGGCTTCGCTACCCGCAGCGGCCCCAGCCCCCGCACCTGCAGCGCCCGCCATCCCCAAGGACTTCCCCGTCGATTTCGCAACCGAGGTCTTCTGCCCCGGCCCGCTTCTGCACCAGTTGTCGACCTATCTCCCCTACGGCGCCGACACGCTCGGCATCGTCGGCGAGTACTACTGGATCGCCCGCGAGCGCGGTACCATCGAGGCCGCGCGAAACCGCGCAAGCTTCCCCCTGCGCTACACGCAGGCCGGCGAGCGCCACGAAGTCACCGTGCGCATCCGCCGCAACACCACCGGCGGTCTCGGAGCCACCTGGACCATCGACAAGGTTGAAGAATCCAACGAATAGCAAAACGCGGCGAACGTCACAAAAACGTTCACCGCGTTTTTATTCTCTCAGGTTGAGCAAAAGTCAGCGAAAACGCCCCTAAGCGAGCAAGGTGACGTGAAAGAGGAGGGAAGCGTACTTTGGTACGCGACCGACGATTGAACGTCAGATTGCCGCTTAGGGGCGTTTGCAGCGTCAACTCGTTACGCGGTTTGGAAAAACCGCGTAACAAAACTAGTCACGCGTCAGCTTGCGGTGGATACGATGCGGCTGGGCTGCGTCCTCGCCCAGGCGCTCGATGCGATTGGCCTGGTAGGCCTCAAAGTTGCCCTCGAACCAATACCAGTTGCCCGGATTCTCGTCGGTGCCCTCCCACGCCAGAATGTGCGTGGCGACGCGGTCCAGGAACATACGGTCGTGGCTAATGACCACCGAGCAGCCCGGGAACTCGAGCAGCGCCGCCTCGAGCGAGGACAGCGTCTCGACGTCGAGGTCGTTCGTGGGCTCGTCGAGGAGCAGCAGGTTGCCGCCCTGCTTGAGCGTAAGCGCCAAGTTCAGACGGTTGCGCTCGCCACCGGAGAGTACGCCAGCGCGCTTCTGCTGGTCCTGGCCCTTAAAGCCAAAGCTCGCCACGTACGCGCGGCTCGGAACCTCGGTCTCGCCGACCATCATGTGGTCCAGGCCGTCCGAGACGACCTCCCACAGGTTCTTATCGGGGTCGATGCCGGAACGGTTCTGGTCGACGTAAGAAATCTTGACGGTCTCGCCCACCTCGAGCTCACCCGAAGTCAGCGGCTCCAGACCCACAATCGTCTTGAACAGCGTGGTCTTACCGACACCGTTGGGGCCGATGACGCCCACGATGCCGTTGCGCGGCAGGGTGAACGAAAGGTCATCGATGAGCACGCGGCCATCGAACTCCTTGTGCAGATGATGGGCCTCGAGCACCTTGTTGCCCAAACGCGGGCCCACAGGGATGCGGATGTCGGTCCAGTCGAGCTTCTGGCTGGCGCGGGCCTCGGCCTCCATCTCCTCGTAGCGAGCCAGACGGGCCTTGTTCTTGGCCTGACGGGCCTTGGGCGAGCTGCGTACCCACTCGAGCTCGGCCTCCATGCGCTTGGCGAGCTTGGCGTCGCGGTTACCCTGAGCCTCGATACGGGCGGCCTTGGTCTCCAGATACGTGGAGTAGTTGCCCTTGTAGGGATAAAGGTGGCCGCGGTCGACCTCGCAGATCCACTCGGCAACGTTATCCAAGAAGTAGCGATCGTGCGTGACGGCAAGCACCGCGCCCTGGTAGTTGTGCAGGAAGTGCTCGAGCCACAGGATCGACTCGGCGTCCAGGTGGTTCGTGGGCTCGTCGAGCAGCAGCAGGTCGGGAGCTTCGAGCAGTAGCTTGCACAGGGCCACGCGGCGACGCTCGCCGCCAGAGAGCACGTTAACCGGCATGTCGGAATCGGGCAGCTGCAGGGCGTCCATGGCCTGGCCGAGCTTGGAATCGATATCCCAGCCGTCGGCGGTGTCGATCTCGTCCTGGAGCTTGCCCATCTCGGCCATGAGGGCGTCCATGTCGCAGTCCGGGTCGCACATCTCCTCACCGATCTTGTTGAAGCGATCGACCTTGGCGATCATGTCGCCAAACGCCATGCGCACGTTCTCGATGACGGTCTTGTCGTCATCGAGCGGCGGCTCCTGCTGCAGGATGCCCACGGTGTAGCCGGGGGTAAGCCTGGCATCGCCGTTGGAGACTTCCTCGATACCGGCCATAATCTTGAGCAGGGTCGACTTACCCATGCCGTTGGGGCCCACGACGCCGATCTTGGCCCCGGGGTAGAAGCTCAGGGTCACGTCGTCAAGGATTACCTTGTCGCCATGGGCCTTGCGAGCCTGATACATCTGGTAGATAAACTCTGCCATTTGCCTGTTCTATCCTTTCTACCTGCTGTTTCCCTATTCTTGTTTCGCTTTAGTGGAAACGAAATGAGGAAACCAGCTCTGAAACTTAACGAAAAAGGGGCATGGTTGCCCACGCCCCCTAATACTACCTGGGAAAAGTCCCCCGGAACATACTATGAACTGCGTACGCTAGTTTTCCGCAACCTTAGCGAGCGGCTCGCTGCGATTTGCGCCACAGCAGATACGAATAGACGTAGGCAGCTCCAGCTGAACCAAACGCCAGAACCGCAATCACCGCGGCGACGACTTCACTCGAAAGCACGCTGCCCGCCACGCCCATCACAATCAGGCCAACGCCCAGCACCATAAAGCAGGCACCGCCAAAGCGCTGCGTACGGCGCCAGTTCTCGGGATCGGCAAGCGCCCAGGGCGTCTTGATACCGAGCGTATAGTTCTGCTTCACACGCGGCAAGTAGTTGCCTACGCCGATGAACAGCAAACCGATGGCACCGGAAATCAGCACGTTGACCGAACCGAACGCCGGCACCACGCCCCAGACCGTAAGCTCACCCAACCAGCTTATGGCACACATGAACAAGGTGAAGGCGATTACGAAGCCCTGATAGAACTTGCCCGAGGTTCGATATGCCTCACCTTTGGGGTCAATGCGTGGCACCACGTAGAACATTGCAAGAAGTGCCAGAGGCAGCACGCCGAGCGCGGAGGCCATCCAGCTAGGGCCCCAACCGTCGACGGCGCCGTTCGCTCCCCAGTGCGTGGGAATCTGTGCAGGCAAGCTCGGCATCACCATAAGGTGCGCCGCGACATTAATAGCGCAGACCACAACAAGCATGGCCCATACACGCGGCGATACCCCCGTGGCGTGAATGCCCTTGTTTTCGTTATTCATCCTCATCACCTTCAGTGTCTGTAAAGCCCATAAACCAGCCAATCAAGTCCTGCATGACGGTGGTGTTTAAGCTGTAAACGATGTTTTGGCCATGGCGCTCGTCGGTCACCAACCCGGCGTTTTTGAGCGTCGCCAAATGATGGCTAAGCGACGGTTTGCTGATGTCAAAATGCTCGGCAAGCTCCCCGGCCGTGCAATTGCCCTCGCGCAGCAGTTCCAAAATGCGCCGCCGCGTTGGATCGGCCAGCGCTTTAAATCCCTCTCCCGGCATAGAACCTCCTCTCACTTTCTTTCACGACGTGCACACTATACTCATTATTTAGATGTTTGTCTAATTATCTAATAGCAATGTTATGTATAGAACATTCGTTCGTTTTTAGATACAATGGGTCCAGAAGCAGATGGGCCAGCTCCCTCTTCCCAAGAAGGAGATGGACTATGAGTATTAACGATGTCCTAACGTTGTTATTGCTTGTAATCGCGGCTGTGGAACTCGGCATCCACATTGGAGGTCGAATGAAATAGCCGCCCCCGCGTAATGCGAAGACGGCCACTTCTCACGCCATAAACGTGTTTCGGAGTTGGCTAACCCGCGGCAACGGGTGCCATCTGCTTCATCTTATGCGAATCCCTGCCTCATTTCAACAAGCCCCTAGGGCTCAAATGGGATCGCGATAATACCTATAATGGCGATAGCTAAACCACGACCCGCTTCCCCATCGGAGGATATCTATGACCGAAACCGCTGCGGCTCCCATCGAGACACGCGACACCAAACTCGAGATCATCATGGGCCGTGAGGCACTCGATAGACTCGCCAACGCCACGGTGTTGGTGCTCGGCTGCGGAGGCGTGGGCTCTAACTGCTGCGAGGCACTTGTCCGCGGCGGCATCGGTCATTTTGTGATTCTGGACAAGGATATCGTCGCGCCCAGCAATATCAATCGCCAGGCCATCGCCTTTCACAGCACCGTCGGCAAGCGCAAGGTGGACGTGATGGAAGCCATGATCCACGATATCAATCCCGCCGCCAGCGTTATCAAACGCACCGAATACCTGCTGAGCGACAATATCGATGATTTCTTCGCGAGCGTTTTGGAGCAGACGGGTGGCAAGCTCGACTACGTCGTCGACGCCATCGACACCATCTCGGCCAAGCTCACCATTGCCAAATATGCTCAAGACCACGACATTCGTTTGGTTAGCTCTATGGGCGGGGCCAACAAGCTCCATCCCGAGTGCCTGCGTTTTGCCGACATCTTCGATACGGTACGTGACCCCATGAGCCGCATTATGCGCAAAGAATGTAAGAAGCGCGGAATCAAAAGCCTACATGTTCTGTTTAGCTGCGAGGAATCGGTTAAGACACAGCCCCGCGACCCTTCCAACATCCACGAGCGTACCGAGCTGGGAACCGCGAGCTTTATGCCGCCTATCATGGGTCAGATGATCGCTGGCGAGGTTATCCGCCAGATCAGCGGGCGCGGCACCGAACGCGTACGCTCCGATGGCCAGCGCCTGGACTAGCAGGATGCCCTGCGATGGAACCGCGATTCTTTGACACGCATTGTCATCTTGATTTGATGCTCAGCCCCGATGCTGCAGCCAGTGAGTCGGCGGCGTTGGGTCTGGGGCTCTTTGACTGCGGGGTCGACCCACGCGACTTCGCGGCAGCAAAAAAGCGGGCCAGCCGCTACCCAAACATTATCGCGGGCGCCGGCCTCCATCCCTGGTGGCTCGCCGACGGCCGCTGCGGTCCTGCCGAAGTCAATCTGCTTTGCGAAGTTGCTGACCAAGAGCGCTATATCGGCGAGATCGGGCTCGACTTTTCCGCACGCTTTGCTGGAAGCGAGCCGTTACAAATACAAGCACTTGAACGGCTCTGCGATGCACTTGTGCAGCATCCTCTTGCCGGGCGCGTGATATCAATTCACGCCGTTCGTTCGGCAGGAACCGTACTGGACGTCCTCGAGTCGCACGGATTGCTCGCCCCAAGGCCCGACTCCCCCGCTATCATCTTCCACTGGTTTAGCGGCACCTCGGACGAACTCGTCCGCGCGCGTAATGCGGGCTGCTTTTTTTCCGTCAACGAACGCATGCTCGCCACCAAGCGCGGTCGTGAATACGCACGACAGATTCCACTCGACCGTCTACTGCTCGAGACCGATGCGCCAGCCCAGCCGCAAGCAGATGCAAACGCACAGCAGCTCATCACATCGCTGAAAAGCGTCTCCCGGCACATCGCCGAACTTAAAAACCGCTCCGTGGGGGGCGTCGAATCGATCGTTTTAGGAAATTCGCACTCCATGTTTGACTTCCGCTGACCCCGGTGGGCAAAAAACATCAAATATGAGTACTGTTGCAAAGCTAGTAGCATTATTTTGCGACATAAGAATGCCTTGATAATGAACGGATGTACATTATCAAGGCATTCTTGCATTGTGCTAGGCGCATTTGCAGGTTTTAATCGCCCACAGACACTCGATTAGGGCCTCAAAGGACTGATTTCGCTGTTACTAAATTAGTGACAGTACTCATATTTGGCATTTTTTGCACACCGAGCCCCGGGGAGGCGCCTGCACCTCCCCGGGACCGCTCGGCTATTCGACGATTGGTGCTCCGTGGCCCCAAGAACCTTCCATGCCGCACACGGTCGAGGCAAACCCAGCAGCAAAGTCGAGCGCGCGCTCGATGGCCTCGGCGCCATCCTCACCACGCTTGGCGGAATCGAGATAGCACATCAAAAACGAGGTGAGGAACGAGTCGCCCGCCCCCATGGTGTCCTTCATGTCCGTTACCGGTTTAGCCAGCTGGCGGTAATAACGCTCGCCGTCGTAAGCAATGCAGCCCTCGGCGCCCGCCGTAGCCGACACAAAACGCGGACCCAAGCCCTTCACCCATGCCAGACGCTCGTGAATCTCGTCCTCACTCGCGGCATCCGCCGCACTAAAGAAAGCGAAATCGACGTAGGGCGCAATCTGCTCGTAGTACTCGTCGGTGGAGTCGTCCGAAAAGTCAAAAGAGACCGTGACGCCCGCAGCCTTCAACTTGGGCAGCTCGCGCTCGGTAAAGCAATAGTTGCCCGAATGAACCACATCGAACTGCTTCATGTACGCAAGGTCAAAGCGATCGAGGACATAGCGCGCATCGCCACGGATACCGCCCTCGTTGGAGCCAAGGAAGACACGGTCACCGTCAACGACGGTCACGCGAGCCGCTCCGTTCTCGCCAATCATCTGCTCGCACTTGTCAAGCTCGATACCCTCATCCTCGAGGCTTGCAATGACATGCTCGGCAGCGGCGTCATTGCCAAAAATGCCCATGTATGCAGAGCGTGCGGCACCGCATTTCTTGGCATAAACGGCGAAGTTCACCGCATTGCCGCCAGGATACATGGTGTGGATATGCTCGTAGCGATCGACGACGTTGTCGCCAAATCCGAGCGCGTTAACGTTAAATGCCATGGCCTTTGTCCCTCTAGTACTCGACGACGCCCATGTAGCGACGGAAATCGGGATCGTGATCAAACACCTTGCCGCGTGCAGCACGCAGCTCGCAGTTCATGGCGTAGAACAGCACCGGGTCCAGATAAGCACGGACGCTCGCCGGTACGGCTTCCATACCGTACTCCTTGGCATCGAGCACCATCAGCGTATCGGTATGCGTCTTAAGGAACGCCAGGGCGCGCTCGTCCATAGCACGGCACTCGCTGGAGCCCATCTGCAGGAAGTAAAAAACGCCATCCTGAGTAGCCTCGAAGGGGCCATGGAAGTACTCGGCAGAGTGGATGTAGCTGCAGTGCTGCCACTGCATCTCCATAAGAGAGCAGATAGCGAAACCGTAGGTCTGGCTAAAGTTGGGACCGCTGCCCAGAATGTAGAAGAACTCGTGCTCCTGGCAAAGCTTGGCAAAACGATCGCCCAGCTCGGCATTTACCTTCTCACGTGCCGGGGGAAGGATCTTATCCATCTCGGCGATACCGGCATACATATCGGCAAGATCGGCGTAGCCCTCCTGCTGATCGAGTAGCTCGGCCGCAAGCGACAGCGAAATGCCAGCGGGGACCTCGGCCTGCGGCACGCCCTCGCCCCACGGGTAGACCCACGTGGTCCACTTGCCGGAGTCAATCTTGGATCCAGCGTTGTCGGTCTGGGCGATCATCGTAGCGCCGGCAGCAAGGGCAATCTCGCAGCCCTCGACGACCTCGGGGGTGTTGCCACTGTGGCTGCAAGCAATGACCAGGGACTTCTCGCCCAGACGGCGCGGGCGCATGATATCAAACTCGCGAGCCGTATAGATATACGAAGTGAAGGTGGTTGCCTCGCGCTGCAGAAGCTCATGAGCCGGGATCAAATCGATCATGGAGCCACCGCAAGCAATCCAGTAGACGCTGTCGAACTTGCCCTTCTCGGCAATTGCCTCTTTGATCAGATCGTGTGCGTTCATATCCAGTTCCTTTCTTGTTTGGTCCGCAATCAATGACGTTGGTTACGTGGCCGATAGTTGTTTTAGTCAATCAGATATTTCTCGAATGCGGCCATGTTCTTGGCATCTGCCGCCGCCGGGTCATCGTAGTAACGACCGTCCGTGATTTCCTGGCCCAGCATGCCGTCGAAACCATGGGCGTTGAGCGTGGCGACGAAGGCGTCCATATCGTGCTTGCCATCGCCCCACACCAGATGGCCATACGGGTCACCGTCGATAAAGTGCATCTCGTGAATTGCCCCATCACCAAAGGCGGCAAACCAGTCCTCGAGCGTCTCGCCCGCAACGCCCATCGCGGTTGTATCAACCATGGGCTGTAAGTACGGGCTCGCGACCTCGTCAATCATACGCTTCGCATCGGAAACCGTCGTCACAAGGTTGCTCTCCTCGGGACGCAGGCTTTCCATCGTAAGCACCAGACCGTGCTCGCCGGCATACTCCGCCAGAATGGACAAGTGCTCGCGGCTGCGCTTCCAGGCTTCCTCGCGGTCCTCGTCCCAGTCGCCCCAGCCCGAATTGACGGACATACGGTCACACCCAAGTACCTCGGCAAGCTCAATGCCGTGCTTAAAGTACGCCAGGCTGCGCTGTTCATGCAGCGGTTTGCGTGCACAGTACTGCCAAGGATAGACAACATTCTCGGGGCACAGAGTACGATACCTAAGTCCACGGTCTGCAGCCTTTTTCGCCAGGACCTCAGCCTCAAAGTAGCCCGTGTGGTCGAGCGTCACATGCGGCTCCGCACACCACAGCTCAATGGACTCAAAGCCCAAGCGCTGCTGCACATCAAGGAAGTAATCGAGCGACCACATGATGTAGTGGATATTCATGCCCGCAATCTGCTCGCGGCGCAGCGTCGGTTTGGATTCAGGCATCTTATGCCTCCTTATTTCGATCGAACACGATTCGTCCGTCCGACATCGTCATATCAACCGCAAGATCGCGTGCGTCGCGATAATCGAGGTCGAACACATCCCGATCGAGCACGCAGATATCGGCAAGCTTGCCGGCCTCGAGCGTACCCAGCTCGTCTTCGCGCATCAGATCGTACGCGCCCCCGGCAGTCCAAGCGCGCAAGAGCTCGACAAGCGTCAGCGCGTTGGCCTCATTCACGGGCAGTCCGTCGGCGAAGAATCCGCCGCACGCGCTGTAGATTGACTCGCCCAGGCTCGGAATCAGCAGCGGCAAATCCGTGCCGCAACACACTGTGCATCCGGAATCTTCCATGCCGCGGCGATTCCAGCTGTGCAAAAGTCGCGTCTCGCCAATTTGTCGACGCATCATCGACAGGCAATCCTCGCGCCGGTCCAGCGTCAGAATCTGCGGATAGACCTCGCAAATTCCACCTAACTTGCCAAACTCGACAAGATCGGTCGGGTCAGAGTTCTCGAGATCGGTAATCGCATGGCGGCGAAGCATCCGTCCATGCTCGTCTCGAGGCAGCGAGGCATAAAGCGCCACGGTGCGACGAACGGCGCCATCGCCCTGGCAATGCAGGGAATATCGGAAGCCGTCAGCATCAATTGCACGCAGCTCGCTCTCAATCAGATCCCACTCTGGCTCCTCGACGACCGTCTTGCCGGCAGCGCCCGCATCGGCCGTGTCTTCATAGGGGTCAATCATCTCGGCAAGCCCCGCCCATACACCGCGATCGGTCATACGGTTGAAGCCAGAAAAACGAACGAACGGTCCCCGGAAGCGCTCTCGTGCCTCGCGGGCATATGCCAGATTTGCACCGGCACCCACCGGCTGCGACATCATAGAGACGCGAACCGTCAGCTCACCAGATTCCTCACGGCGAGCCATTTCGTCGGCAAAGCCGTAGTAGTCATCAAACGCCATCTCCTTGATGGCGGTAACGCCGCGTTCGTTAAGCATGCTCATGTAGTCCGAATACCCTGCACGTACCTCGGGCAGCGCGAGGAAATCGCTCATCATGTGCCAGATCTTCTCGGCATAGCACGCCTGGGGTGTGAAGCCGTATCGCGCACTGGCGGCAGCATTGAGAACACAGGTATCCGCGCCCGGTGTAAAGCAGACGACAGGGATATCGCCAAAACACTCGTCAAACACAGCTGCTGTATTTGCGTTCTCGGCATCCGATGCCAACGTTTCGGGTAGGTTGTGGCCAAAAGCCGCCGCGCAATCCGGATGATCTTCTTTCCATGCTCGCAAGAGCGACACGGCCTCTTTGGCATCAGCGATGCCGGACAGATCAGGCCCCAACGTCCGCAGCGCCCAGCCTGTATAGAAGGTATGCACATCGATCAGGCCAGGCATGACGGTGCGGTCGCCCAGGTCAACTACCTCGTCCGCCTGGGTCAAATACGAAGCTATCTCACACTTGGTGCCAACAGCCTCAATTCGATTGCCACGGACCGCTACGAAACCTTCAAACGGCAGGTCCCCCGTACCGGTAAAGACGCTCTTAGACGTCAGGACCGTCAAACGATCAGACATCACAACCACCTACGCCGGAAGCATGCCAGAAATTGCCGTTACGATCAGGCCAAAGACGACCATGAAAATGAAGAACTTCCAAATGGTCTTCCACCATTGGCCAAACGAAATCTTAGCCACGGCAAGGCCGGCGACCGTCATGCCCGCCACGGGGCTGATGGTGTTGATGGTCTGGTTGGCAAACTGGAGCGCGGTGACGGCCGCCTCGGGATTGAGGCCCATGAGCTCGGTCAGGGGGCCCATAACGGGCATGGTGAGTGCCGCCAGGCCAGAACTCGAGGGAACCAGCAAAGAGAGCAGGCCAAGGACGACATACATAAACGTGGTGTAGACGGCGGCGGGTGCACCGGCGAGCGCGGTAGCGAGCGCCTGGAGGATGGTGTCGATGATCATGCCGCCCTCGGCGATGACCAGAATACCGCGAGCGATACCGATAACGATGGCAGCGTACGCAAAGTCGGCGAGACCCTTAACGAACTCCTCTGCGATCGTCTGCTGGTCAAGACCGCCCAGGATACCGGCAAGCAAGCCCATGCCAAGGAACACGGCGGAAATCTCATTCATGTACCAGCCCTGGGTAACAAGACCCCAGACGATAATGCCCATGCCGCAAGCAAAATCGATAAGCACGAGCTTCTGACGGATAGTGAACTCTTCCTCGATGGAGGCATCGGTCACGGAAAACTCAATACGCTTGAGCTTATCGTCCTCGTATACAATGGACGACTCGGGGTTTTTCTTGACGCGCATGGCGTAGCGCATGGCCCATGCGATACCGACGGCAGTGAAGATGACCCAAGAAACGGCGCGCAGCCACAGTTGCGGATTGCCCTCGATGCCAATGATGCCTTGGGCGATCAAAACATTAAACGGGTCGATGGTCGAGGCACAATATCCCAGGTTAGGACCAAGGAAGCAGATGATAAATGCCGTCATCGAGTCATAACCGATACCCATCATGATGGGAATGAAGATGGCGTAGAACGGCAGGGCTTCCTCAGACATACCAAACGTAGTGCCGCAAATGGACAGCAACGTCATCGTGATGGGAATGATGAGGATGTCCTTGTTCTTGAGCTTTTTAATCACACGGCTCATGCCGGCATTCAAAGCGTTGGTCTTGGTGATGATTGCGAACGATCCGCCAATCAATAAGACGAACGCAACGACGTCGGCAGCCTCTTGGATACCCTTGGTGGGCGCTTGCAGAACCGCGAAGATATCCTGGCCCAGATTGATGGTCTCGCCGGTCTCGGAATCGGTGTAGTTCTTATCGACCTGTTCATAGGTTCCAGCAACGGCGACTTCACGCTCGCCCGCCGCTGTCGAAATCATCTTGCGCTGATACTGACCAGAGGGAACGATCCAAGTCAGGACCGCAAAGACAACGATCAGCAAGAACATGATCGTATAGACATGCGGTAATTTGAACTTAAAACGTCTGTTTGTCTTCTTCGCCTTCGTATCTGACATAGATACCTCCAAAGAACTCGAGACTGCATCGCATCTCGCTTCAACGTTTGCACAATGCAAACGTTCTATGACGTCCCATAGATTACCAGCAGCTTTTTCCTTCATCAAGATAATTTCAAACTGATTGCCGCGACACGGTTGAACGGTTGCGTTCGCGCCGTGAACGGTATGGAAGCGCCCGGTGAGATGATCCACCGGGCGCTTCCATTCGCAATGTCCTAGATGTCAAAAACGTAGCGAGACCCAACGATCCGCTGACGACCGATGATAAACGGCCGCCGCTGCTCATCGAAAAAGAAGGCTTCCATATAAAACATGGGTTCGCCAACGGGAACTGCCAACAGCCGAGCGACCTCGGGCGATGCGCACGCGATCTCGAGCGTGCACGGGTCGGTAAACGCGGGCGTGCGGCCCGTCCGGTTGCGCACGAACTCAAAAATGGATTGGTTAGATAGAGGTGCCGTTGATAGATAGGCGTTGTCCTCGTAAACATATATGTTGTTCTCGAGCATGACAGGGACGCCATCGGCAGTACGCACGCGCTCAACGCAAATCAAGTCAGTTCCAACGGGAACACCAAAGAACTGTGCTTCGGTGGAATCCGACGGCAGTATCTTTCTCGAAATGACACGCGCCCCCGGTTCCATTCCATTAACGCGGCATGCGTCCGAAAAACTCTGGACGTCATCCTTCTGGCGAATCTTACGCTTGAGCTTGGGGGCATTGACAAACGTGCCTTTCCCCTGTCGCTTCGTTAGATAGCCCTGCTGGACGAGCTCCTCAATAGCGCGTCGCACGGTAACGCGGCCAACTTTATAGCTCTCAGCTAATTCAAATTCGTTGGGTATCCGCTCGCCCGCCTTGTAGGCACCGGAGTTGATTTCGTTTTTAATAATATCGATAACCTGTTGGTACAGCGGTATCGCTGCTTTACCGTCAGTTAGCCCTTCAGTCGGTGGCATATACCCTCTCCCAGCACAATTAAGTCTAAAGCGGGCTCAAGGGCATTCAACAAGCCCTTGAGCCCGCATTAGCATAAAGCATGCTTGCTGACGCACTAAAATGTCGGGCATTTACTCATCAGACCCGAAAAACGCGCAACTGCCACGCTCCTAAGAAAGTGTGAGCAGTTCCGGCAGCTGGTCGATGATCTTGTCCGCGGCATCCTGGCTAAAGCCAAAGCGCTCCTCGCGCTTGGCAATGACTGTCAGGCCGGCTCGCTTGCCGGCAGTGATGCCAGGCACCGAATCCTCAACGCAGCAGCAGCGATTCGCGGGCAGCCCCAGTAGGTCCAGCGCATGCAGGTAGATGTCGGGCTCGGGCTTGCTCTCCTTAAACTGCTCGCCGCTCACCACATACTCAAAGGCATCCGACAACCCGCACGCATTGAGCACTTCCTCGATGCTATCCATGGGAGACGAGCTGGCAAGCGCCACGCGAACGCCGCGGCGCGGCAGCTCTCGAATCGTATCAACGGCGCCCGGGTTAATCAAAGCCTGATAGTCGCGCGGACGCTTATGCGCCCACTCGTCCCAACGGGCCAACGCTTCCTCGCCAGTGAAATGCCCCTTACCGGCACGCTCAAACCAATCGATCAGCATATGCAGGAAGAACTGATGCGAGGTACCAACCTGCCCATTCAACTCCTCTTGAGTCAGGTTAAGCCCAAGCTCCTTGGCAAACGCGGCAGTCTCGCCCAGGTAGTAATACTCGGTATCGACAATGACACCGTCCATGTCAAAGATAACGGCGTCGAACGGAAATGCGGACACGGCACCCTCCCTAACAAAAGGGCGCCCGCAAGCAGGCGCCCAAACCATGCATTAATCGGCGATTCTAACCCAGCAGCTTATCCAGCGCCACCGCAATGCCATCTTCGTTGTTATTGGCGGTCACCATCTGGGCAACTGCCTTAACCTCATCGACGGCGTTGCCCATGGCAACACCGGTGCCGGCCCACTCAATCATGGACTTGTCGTTCTGGCCGTCGCCAAACGAGACGACCTCGCTGGCATCGATGCCGAGCTTGGGCAGGGCACCCTCAAGCGCGTGGGCCTTGTCGATACCGGGCGCCGTGTACTCAAAGTACCAGTCAGCCGTAAACATGCCCGAAAGCGCCTGCTTAAAGGGCGCATACATCTCCTCGTAATGCGCCTGCAGGTAGGCCGGATCGCCCGCCGTCAGCAGCTTGTCCACGGGATAAGCGTCCACGACCTCATGCAAGCTCTCGACCTCGCGGATCTTAAGGTCGCAGGCATCGCGCTCGTATTTGACGATGTTTTTCCGCGAGCCATCCGGCAGCGTAATCATGCAGCGGTACGAATCCTCAACATGCAAATTGCGACCAAGCGAGATCATGGGGATCACATCATAGTTTTGCAGGTAATCAATCAGGCGATGCAATTCGTCGGCAGGCATAGCCTGATCGAACAGCACCTCATCGGTCTGGGCATCGACGACGTGAGCGCCGTTAAAGGCCACCAGCAAACCATCATGGTTCTGAAGGTCGAGCTCCTGCGCCAAGGCGTGCAGCCCCCATGCGGGGCGACCCGAAGCCAAGATGAGCTTAATGCCCGACTCCTGCGCCGCGAGCAGCTTCTCACGCGTGCGCGGGCTGATGACCTTTTGGTCGTTGGTGAGCGTACCGTCGATATCCATTGCGATGGCTTTAATTGCCATATATGCCTCCCTGTCATTGAGCAACCTTGTCTGAGCCATCATACAGAACACCCACGGCGGCGCTGTTTGCAACGGGTAAAAAGTCATATTGTCCCGAACATGAACGGCGCGTAGTCGTGAAGCTTTATCGCACAGGTCAAATACGTCTGCTAGCGGCGCTCCCCCGTCGGTGCACCCTCGACGATCGCGATGCCCGCCGATGCACCCAACGCGCTGGCGCCGGCCTCGATGAATGCGCAAGCCTCTTCGTAATTATGGATACCGCCCGCCGCCTTGATTGCCACGGCATCGCCGAGCACCTCGTGCATCAGCCGCACGTCCTCGAGCTTAGCGCCGCCAAAGCTTCTGCCAGTCGATGTCTTAAGGAATCCCGGCTTAGCCTCCAGCGCAATCTCACACACACGGTGCTTGGCGGCATCGTCGCCGTCCAGCTTGCACATCTCGACGATCACCTTGTCAGTGATGCCATGCGCGCGACAAAAATCAGCAATGGCAGTCATCTCGCGCTCGATGGCATCAAAATCGCGGTTCTCGACCGACTCCTGATTCAAAACGTAGTCAATCTCGGTAAAGCCGCACGCAGCGTATTCCTCAAACCTCGCAAGCTTCTCCTCGAGCGTCATAGTGCCCTGGGGAAAGTCGATAGCGCCGGCAAGGATGATGTCAGAGCCCTCGAGCATTGCGCGACCCGTCTCGTACTCCTGCAGGTTCGCAAATACACAACGGAAGTTGTACTTTAGCGCCTTCTCGACATACTGCTCAAATGTGTCCTCGGGAGCGTCGATATAGTCGATGTATTTATTGATGGGTTTGGCAAGCGTCATGCTGAACCTCCTTGTTCAGGACCGACAACCGATTTGTGGTTTCACGCGAAAAACCACGTTCAATGTACGCCCGATACGCAAGGACAGCGTCCACATTCCGGTAAGTGGTATGAAATTAGCCGTAGAAGTATATTTACGGAAAGCGAGTGGCGCCGCATGCGGATGCCGACAGCCAGGCGCCCCCCTCAATACACCCTCATGCCCATTCAAATAGCAAGGGGCCCGTATCCGTTGGGATACGGGCCCCTTTCGGCCATGACCTATCTCAGCAACAAAGACTACTTGCGGTGAGCGCGGTAGAACTCGATCGCACCATCTTATCCGAGCCGGGGCACGTTCGCATAGCGTGGCGCGTGACGGTTGCAAAACCACCCCATTTGAAACAAACGCAAAAAAGTACTTGCAAAGACGCGTTCCGACATATAAGTTGATAAAAGACCGCCGTTGCGGTTTTAAGTAGATCGAGCATATGAAGTTTGAGTTTTAGCGTGTAAGAGAAGGAAGATCGGCAAAGTACAACCCCAAACGCAATGACAACTTAATGAGGTAACTGCCACATGTGAGGTATCCCGGGCATTGCTGTCTCGATTTTGAGCACGATGCCTTCCGCCTTGCATGGGCCGTTCCATCCCGCCCCTGCAGCAACTGCCTCACGGGCACATTGAAAACCGCATAGCACCCCAACGTCAGCACATCACCCACGGCAAGCACATCACTCACGACAACCAACACATCAACAAACAGCACGAACATCAACCGATTGGAGAAGCTATGACAAACCACCACGCTGAAGACGGCGATAAGAAAAGCATTCTGGATGCCCGCATTGAGAGAGCATATGCAAACGAATATGACGTCGCCTTTGCCGCCGCGACCATCAAGAACTACGCGTCGCTACCGCTCGCGACGATCTTGGCCGGCAAGCCTCAACTGCTGAAGCGCTGCACAAAGATCATGGGCGACCCCGACATTCGCAAGCTGACAGACCCCTATGCCCCAAAACGCGACAACGATTCGTACGTTCTTACCGTAGGCTGCCTAGCCCATATGCTTACGGCGCTCGACACGAAACTCAAGCTCGAATGGGAACCCGACGAACGTCATGAACTCGAAAGCAAGCGGAACACCCTGCGCACCGCACTGTTCCTTCCGTTGGACGGCCTCAAGCGCTGCAACGTCGAGCTCAATACACAGGCGCGGCAAAAGCCCGGGACCACGGAGCAGAAAACTCCAAGACCCCATGTGACCATCGTCGACCGCAACCGATATAACCGCATGACCGCGCACTTTTCCGCCGAGGGAGCAGTCATAAGGACGCTGATCGACCTGCTGTGCCTCCTGAGCATCAACGAGCTATTTGAGGGCTATCTCGCCCTTGTTCCCGCGACGGCACCCAAGTCGGCAGCAAAGATCATCGAGACCTGCAGACGCCAGTTTGAGCGCCATCGCAATGGCAGCGAGATGAACGCCAGCATCGCGCAGTACTACGCGGCTCATTACAAAAATGACGGATGTGCCCCTGTCGAGCATCAGCTGCGGCTCGCCTACACCACGCCCGCCGCAACTCTCCATCGCTTTGGAGCCCTTGGCGCTTGCGAGCCGCACGAACAGGCAGCCTGCCCCACAACCGAGCTCGATCTCAGACTCGGACGAACCCTGTAGCCCGCCAGCCCCTCCGCGGGCAACAATCCTATTCCACAACGCAACCAACAGAAAGGAGTCCTCATGGACACCAATCATTCCCCCATCATCAGCCCCCTCACCATGCGTGAATCCGCCCGAGGTATCACGCTCACCAGCATTTACGATGAGATGCTCGCCCGTCGCGAGCTCTCCGTCATGGGAAACATCGAAACCCCGATGGCCCACGACCTATGCCAACAGATCCGCCTGCTCGATGCCACCGACCCCAGCCGCCCCATCACCATATTTGTCGCCAGCGCCGGCGGAAGCGTGCGATCGGGTCTTGCGATCTATGACGCCATACGCCTCGCTTCGTGCCCCATCCGCACCGTCTGCCTGGAATTCGCCGCGTCCATGGGCGCCGTGATCTTTATGGGCGGCGACGATCGCCGTATGGCGCCCCATGCAGAGCTCATGATTCACGACCCGCTGATCCCCCAGGGGGCAGGCGGCTCGGCACTTGCGCTGCAGGAAACCAGCCGGCGTCTCATGCAGACCCGCAAGGCCCTCACGCAAATCCTCTCGGACCGCAGCGGCCTCACGCCCAAGCGCATCCAGTCCCTCACTGCAAAAGACACCTACCTTTCGGCCGAGCGCGCCGTCGAGCTCGGCTTTGCCCACGAAATCCTCTCGACCACCAAGGAGGTCGCCCATGTCTAACCTCGCCAGCTGCCTCGCCGCATCTGAGTCCGCATCGTCCACTATCCTCGCCAAGGATCGAACGCTTTCCTGCGACACCCGCCAAACGGGACTCAACAACAACGCACTTGTGATCGGCCCCTCGGGAGCCGGCAAGACCCGAAACGTCCTCAAGCCCAACCTGCTGCAAATGAACGCAAGCTACATCGTGCTCGACACCAAAGGCACGCTCTGTCGCGAAGTGGGACCCGTGCTGGCAGCCCACGGTTACCGCGTGCAATGTCTCAACTTCGCCGACCTCAACACCGTCCCGGCCCTTGCGCCCGGCATCGAGCGCTGCGGCTACAACCCCCTGAGGCACATTCGCCGCAAGGCGGGCGGCGGGCCCAACCAGCAGGACATCCTCTCGGTGGCAAAGGCCATCTGCCCCATCGAGGACAACAACCAGCCTTTTTGGGATCATGCGGCGGCAAACCTGCTGTCGTGTCTTATCGCCTACGTCACCGAACAGCTACCCGCCGACGAGCAGACGATCAGCTCGGTCATCAAGCTGATCGAGCACCTGCAGGACGGTGCCACGGATCGATTGTTTGACGACCTGATCACGACCGACCCCCAAAGCTATGCCCTCTCGCTATGGCGGCGCTACGCCATTACGCAAAATGCCGAGCGCATGCACGCGAGCATCGTCGGCATCCTTGCCGAAAAGGTCATGTGTCTGGGATTCGACGGTGCGGCACAGCTCTATCGTGAGTGCCATCAGGTGGACTTCGCTTCCATGGGACACACCCCCTGCGCCCTGTTTGTAACCGTGAGCGATATTGACCGCAATCTCGATCCGCTGACCGGCCTCTTTATTTCGCAGGCGTTTATGGGCCTCATTCGTGAGGCCGATAGGCAGCCCGACGGCAGCCTGCCCGTGCCCGTGCGCTTTATGCTCGATGACTTCGCAAATCTGCAGATCCCCCAGATCGACAACGTGCTCTCGATTATCCGAAGCCGCAACATCTGGGCAACGCTGCTGCTGCAGTCGACCAACCAGCTCGATGCGCTCTATGGCGAAGCGCGCGCTCGCTCCATCATGGGCAACTGCGACACGCATCTGGTATTGGCCTTCCAGGATCCCGAGAGTGCCCAGGTGTTTTCCGACCGCGCCGACGCGCTGCCCAGCACGCTCATGGCGACGCCGATCGATCGCTCGTGGCTCTTTGTGCGCGGCCACACTCCCGAGCAGGTCGAACGCTTTAGGCTCGAAGACCATCCGCTGTACGGGGAACTGCCCGAAGCGCAGCGAGACACCACGCAGGTCGAATTAACCCGCTAACAACGCCGCGCAGTCCGCCACACTCGACCGCAAACAGCAAGGGCCCGTATCCCAACGGATACGGGCCCCTTTCGGCATGACCTATCTCAGCAACAAAGACTACTTGCGGTGAGCGCGGTAGAACTCGATGAGTGCCTGGGTCGAAGCGTCCTGCTCGGCCTTGGCGGCATCGTCATGGAAGGCCGGGGTGATCTGCTTGGCAAGCTGCTTGCCCAGCTCAACGCCCCACTGGTCGTAGGAGTCGATGCCCCAGACCGTGCCCTCGACAAACGTGATGTGCTCGTACAGGGCGATGAGCTCGCCGAGCGCAAACGGGGTCAGCGTGTCGCCAAAGATCGAGGTCGTCGGGCGGTTGCCCTCAAAGCAGCGGGCCGGGACGATCTGCTCGGGCGTGCCCTCGGCGCGCACCTCGTCGGCCGTCTTACCAAAGGCGAGCGCCTTGGTCTGGGCCAGGAAGTTGCCCAAGAACAGCTCGTGCACGTCCTGACCGCCATCGGTTGCGGGGTTGGCAGTGTTGGCGAAAGCGATAAAGTCGGCCGGGACCACCACGGTGCCCTGGTGCAGCAGCTGGTAGAAGGCGTGCTGACCGTTGGTGCCGGGCTCGCCCCAGAAGATCTCACCGGTATCGGAGGTCACAGCGCTGCCGTCCCAGCGGACGTGCTTGCCGTTGGACTCCATGGTGAGCTGCTGCAGGTAGGCCGGGAAACGGTGCAGGTACTGGCAGTACGGCAGCACGGCGTGGCTCTTGGAACCGAAGAAGTTGACGTACCAGACGTTGAGCAGGCCCATCAGCGCGACGGCGTTGTTCTCGAGCGGGGTGTTGCAGAAGTACTCGTCGATGGCGTGGAAGCCCTCAAGGAACTGCTGGAAGCGCTCGGGGCCGAGCACGACGATCAGCGACAGGCCCACGGCGGAGTCGACGGAGTAGCGGCCGCCGACCCAGTTCCAGAAACCAAAGGCGTTGGCCGGGTCGATACCGAAAGCCTCGACCTTCTCGAGTGCGGTGGAAACGGCGACGAAGTGCTTTGCCACAGCCTCGGCGTTCTGCTCATCGGAGCCGTCGATGGCGCCCTGGGCCTTGAGCTGCTCGAGCATCCAGGTCTTGACCTCGCGAGCGTTGGTGAGGGTCTCGAGCGTGGTGAAGGTCTTGGAGACGATGATCACGAGCGTGGTCTCGGGATCCAGACCCTTGAGCTTCTCGGCCTGGTCGTTGGGGTCGATGTTGGAGATGTAGCGGCAATCGATACCGGCGTCGGCATAGGGACGCAGAGCCTCATAAGCCATGACCGGGCCCAGGTCGGAGCCGCCGATGCCGATGGACACCAGGTGCTCGATCTTCTTGCCGGTAACGCCCTTCCACTCACCGGAGCGCACGCGCTCGGCAAAGGCATACATGCGGTCGAGGACCTCGTGCACGTCGGCGACGACATCCTGGCCGTCGACGATGAGCTGGCCCTTCTCGCTTGCCGGACGGCGAAGCGCGGTGTGCAGAACAGCGCGGTCCTCGGTGGTGTTGATGTGCTCGCCGGAGAACATGGCATCGCGGCGCTCCTCGAGCTTCACCTCGCGGGCAAGATCGCACAGCAGCTTGACGGTCTCATCGGTCACCAGGTTCTTCGACAGATCGAAGTGCAGGTCACCAGCGTCAAAGCTCAGCTTGTTCACACGCTCGGCGTCGGCGGCAAACCAGGCCTTGAGGTCGATACCCTCGGCCTCGAGCTTCTCCTGATGGGCCTCGAGCGCCTTCCAAGCGGCGGTCGACGTAGCGTCGATAGGTGCGGCAACAGTTGCCATAAAGTCCTCCTCAGCATACGGGCGCACACCTCCATGCGCGCCCGGATATTCAGATGCCACTATTCTAGCGCAGGTCAAGACTACAATCAGCGAGCGTTATCAATCTGCCCCCAAACGGCAACCGACCAAAAAGGGACAGGTTTATTTTGGCAGGTCAAACGCTTTACCTACCAAAAAACCCGTCCCTTCCTGGCAGGTCATTACGCCGCGGCACACACGCTACCGAGTAGCTCGCGCAAGGGGGACCCGATGCCCTCCAGCAGTTCAGGCGCGATGATGGCAAAAACGGGGACCTCGCCGGCGCCCACCGCAGCAGGCACCTTGCCCTCCGAAACAATGCATCCGTAAGGGACAAAGCCGTCTTCGCCGGCATCGAGCGCCGCCATGCGACGGGCGAGTTCGCGTGCAAAGCCGGCAGTATCGGCATCGCCAATCGCCAGGACAAAGTCCACGCCCTCGTCGGTCGCCAGGGCCACGGCCTCGTCAACCAGCCCGTCTCCCCCGGCACCCTCAACCGAGCCGCAGCGGAAAAGTACACGCTCGAGTAGGGCTCGATCAAGCGAGCCGAGTGCCGCCGAGACGAGCTCATCGCGCGTATGCTTGTCGCCGCCCAGCACCACCAGCGCCTTGGTGCCACCGTAGTGAGCAACCAATCGCCCGCACCAGCGAGCCACGTCCCCATCCGCAACCAAGCGCGTCGGCATACCAAATCCATAGTTGACCATCTTTCCCACAACCCTTCCGTGCGTATAGGCGGTATCAATCGTTAGGCTCATGCTACGAAGCAAGGTTTTCCGAGCTGTTTCGCACTCTTTAGAGCTGCGTTAAAACCCGATGCAGCCGCACGACCATACCTGCCAAAAAGGGACAGGTTTTGACGGTGTCCGGACGAGCAGGTATTATCGAACAAGTATTCGATAAGAACATGTGTTTGATGGGAGGACGCGTGGGGCACGAGCGTCACACCTATATCTGCATCGACCTTAAGACGTTCTACGCCAGCGTCGAGTGCGTCGACCGCGGACTCGACCCACTCACTACGTGCCTGGTCGTTGCCGACGAATCGCGCGGACGCACGACCATCTGCCTCGCCATCACACAAGCCATGAAGGACCTCGGCATCCACAACCGCTGCCGTCTGTTCGAGATACCCGACGGCATCGACTACATCAAGGCCGTGCCGCGCATGCAGCACTACATGGAGGTGTCGGCGCAAATCTACGGCATCTATCTGGAATACGTGAGCCCGCAAGACATTCACGTCTATTCAATCGATGAATGCTTTATCGACGTGAGGCCCTATCTAGACCTCTACCACACCAATGCCGAAGGGTTCGCCTGCATGCTGCGCGACGAGGTCCTCGCGCGCACCGGCATCACGGCAACCGTCGGCATCGGCCCCAACCTATTCCAGGCCAAGGTGGCGCTCGACATTACCGCCAAGCACGTACCCAGCCGCATCGGCAAACTCGACGACGAGACCTTTCGCAAGGAGATCTGGCCCCATCGCCCCATCACCGACATCTGGGGCATCGGGCCTGGCGTGGCAGCCCGCCTCGAAAAGTACGGGGTATACGATCTGATGGGCGTCGCCGCGCTCGACGAAAACCTGCTATACGATGAGCTCGGTGTCAATGCCGAGTATCTCATCGACCACGCCTTTGGGCGCGAGCCGACAACCATCGCCGATATCCAAGCCTATCGCCCGCAAGCAACTTCAACTACCACAGGACAGGTGCTATCGAAAGGCTATGCCTACGAACAGGCCTACACCGTCTTGCGCGAGATGGTCGACAACGCTGTGCTGGGCTTAGTCGATAAGCACGTGGTGTGCGACAGCATCTCGCTCTTTGTAGGCTACGCGAGCGAGCGCGCCGACATACGCCGCCTCGACGCCAGCGGCACAGCGCAATATGTGGACGGATGCGGGCACCTGCGTTCGAGCACGTCGAGCATCGAACCCACCGCGACCGCCGGTCCTAAGCTCGCACCCCGTGCGCCCAAGCCCGTCCAGCGCAATGACGAACGGCGCCGACTGGTACGTGAGGCGCAGGCAATCGATGGCATCTTTGTGGGAGAGCATGGCGGTAAACCGCGCGGTGGCTACGCCGCACTCTTTGCACACTCTAACGCCTCGCGAAAGCTGCCCGAGCGCACCAATTCGTTTAAGAAAATCATGGGCTATTTCGATGAGCTCTGGGCGCAGACTGTCGATCCCAAACGACCGGTCAAGCGCATCAACCTGGGATTTGGCAACCTCATGCCCGAGGAATTTGCCACCATCGATTTATTCAGCGATGTCGAGGCCGATGAGCGCGAGCGCGAGCTGGCCCGTGCCGTCCTGGCCGTAAAGGGCAAATACGGCAAAAACGCGCTCGTCAAGGGGCTGAGCTTTACCGCTGGCGCCACCGCACGCGAACGCAACGACCAGGTCGGAGGACACCGTGCCTAAACCCAAGCAACCCATGCGCCCGCCCACCGCCTTTGAACGCCTGGCCGACCCCGAGGGGAGACGTCGCTCCGCCGACCCCAACCTCACGGCCAACGGCGCCGTTCGCGCCGGCCGCGCCGCGCAGTTTATGCCCTTCGCCGCCCTCACGGGATACTACGAGCTCGTACGCAAGCAAGAAATCACCGTCGAGCCCAAATGCGAACTTACGGAAGAAAAAGCCCTCGAGCTTTCGAAAAAGCTCGAGGGCCTCAAGCGCGGAGACCTGCTCCGCGTGACCTATTACGATACGTACGGCTATCGCTCCCGCACCGGCATCCTGGTCGAGGTGCTGCCGGCATACAAGCTGCTCAAACTCAGGGATATCGCCATTAACTTCGACGACATTCAAGAAATCGAGCTACGCGGCCGAGCCTAGCGGCCAGAGCGCTTGCGCAGGCCAAACGCAACGGCGAGCACGGCGACAGCGGCAATCAAAAGACCTGCGACCAGCGCTGCGGTCGAGTCACCTGTGCCAGGCAGGGACGACTTCTCGGCCTTCTTCGTGGTCTTCGAAACCGTGGTCGTGCTGCTGGTAGACCCGTTGGGCTTATCCGTGGAACCCGGATTCGACGGGTTGCTCGGGTTGGGGTTGCTCGGGTTGGGTTTGCTCGGCTCGGTCGGATCCGGATCGGGATCGACCGGGTTTTCGGAGTTCTCCTTGCGCTGAATCCAAACCTGGCAACCATTGAATGGGTTGGCCGTGCCAAGGCACAGACCCTGATTGGTCACGGCAAAGGTGCGCAGACCATGGTTGTACGGATCGTTAAAACCGTTGGTCGTCAACGTCGTGAAGTTCACGCCATCGGCCGTAACATACATATCAAAGCCGCGCTCCGCATCGCGCAGGTAGTACATGCACGTAAGGACACTCTGAAGCTTCTTGAGGTTCTCCGCACTCAGCAGCTTATCGAGCGCATCCTGAATATCGCCCGGCAGCTCGGTGCCATAGGCATCCTCGTACTGCTGCTTCAGGCTCTCATAGCTATCGAGCATGTCCTGATACTGGTCGGCAAAGGACTTGAAGTACGCGATCTCGTCATCGATCTTCTGGACATAAGCTGCGTCGTCCTCAAAGTCCTGGGACATCGTCGCGGTCTGATCGCAAAGATCGCCCGTGGCATCCTCCAGCGCATCGCTCAGATCGCCAAAGCCCTTAGCAACCTCAGTCTTCTCGTCATCGGCCTCGACGGCCTCGTTTGAATCATCGTCCGCAGGCGTGTTCACGGGAACGATGGGGTCGTCAGGCGATTTCTTGTCGAGCAGGTGATCGAGCAGGTCCCTAAGGCGCTGAACCTGAGAGTCCCACTCCTCGGGCGTCATATCGATAATGTCGCCATTGGAGAACTGGCCGATCGGCTCAAGCAGGCTCGCGGTATCAAAGGTACCGATATACAGCTTGCCGTCGAACTTCTGCATGCGCCAAATGTACTGGTTCTCGTTTCGGCCAAAGCCCGAAGTCAGGCCGGAAATACCGCCCTCGGGGAACATGTCGGTGCGATCGCCAACGACGAGCTCCATGTTCTCGTCCTTGTCCATGCGATAGATGTTGACCGACTGCTCAAGATTGGCATTCACAAACGAGCAGTCAACGCCGCCCATGCCGCTCTTGCCGCTCTCGTCAGATTTGGACTAATTAAAGAGAATGCGCTCGAGGGCAATCTCCTCGTCGTTATATTCACCGATATAGAGGTAGCCATTGTAGACAATAAGGTTAGCAGCGCCAGAACGGGTACGGGCAGGATCGATGCCAAAGCAGTACTTTGCACCGTCCGTCTCCTGATCGCCAACAATGGGAGTCCACGAATAGCTGCCGTCGGCGTTCTTGTCGCCACGGACCATAGCGAACGACTGCATGGAATTATCATCGGGAGCGTTCTCGGGCGTACCGGTGCAGATGGTCGCATAGAGATGGCCATTGTACGAGACCATATCCCAAATGGCGCCGCCGTAGATGCTGTCCTGATAGCGAATCGCCGGATAGCCAAACAGCGTGCCCGAGTTGGCAATCTCGGTGAAGCTGTCCTGGCCCTTCGACGGGTCAGACGACGTCAGGATTGTCGACACAAAGTTACCGGCCGCGTCTTTACCCACATTACTGATGACGAGCTGGCCATCATGGACACACATGCCGCGGATACCGGTAGAAATGCCCTGCTTGTAGGCAGCACCGTAATCCTGCATGCTCGAAAGGCCCTGATAGACAACTTTGTACTCATCCGTCTTAGGGTCGATCTCGTATACAGCAGGCAGGCCGCTTTTGCCGCCATTGGTCCTGACGCTGCCGCAGAAATAGAGCTTACCCTTATAGCTCACGGCATTGCGGAACAAAGGACCGACGCCGTTGAGCGATTCAGAGAGCAGCAGCTTGGTCTCGCCGGTCTTGGTATTGATCTTGACCAGGATGCCGCCGCTGTCCTTGTCGGCCGTGCCGTCCTCCTTCTGCTGTCCATAGAAGAAGGTGCCGTTAAACATGGCCTCCAGCGTCAGGCGCATGGTCTCGACATCAAAGGAATCGCCCAGTGTTCCGTTCATGAGCGTAAGCGTGTTGCCCATCGCCGCATAGCAGGTGCCCACATAAAGCCAGTCACCATAGCTCGCAGCCGCCCAAGTGTAGCTCTGGCCGCGATCGCCTTCATTGTTGGCCGTGTTACCGTCGGCGCCCGGAACGGCAACGGCGCCGTCACCCTGGTAGTCGACGATACCATCCGGCTGCGACGTTCCTACCGTAGGATGCGAGAGCTTCTCAAAGGAATACCCATTTCCCGCATTGTAGGTAACGGCACCCGAAGCGTCTTCGGCATGCGCCGGCAGCGGCGATACCAAGATAGCGGCAAGCGCTGCCACCAAGCCAAGTGTTCCCACTCGTCTCATAAGGCTATAGCCTCCCCTGTCCTAAAGCCCAGTTTTAGCATTTTTCATTTCTGTCCACGGTTAATTGCAATCTGAGCACAGCAATAATCAGCATATAAATATACACCTGTAATTTTTTGGACGGGTTAATAGATGCTCGATTGGTCGCGAATTCCGCGCAAACCGTCACCAAACTCCACTTTTGCCGCATCTAAAGGTTATTTTTTGCGCAAATTATTGGATGCCGATAGACACAATGGGCAGGAGGCTGGTACCCACCGGAGAGGGCAACGCCTACATTTTCATAACGTAATAGCCCGCGCCCCTCACCGCCGACTCGAGTGTGTCGCGATCAACCGGGCGCTTAGAGCGCACGCGTGCCGTGTGGTCCGTATACGTCACCGTTGCCCACACGCCGTCCAGCGCATTGAGGGCATTGGCTACGTTCTGAGCGCAGCCGTCACAGCTCATGCCGCCGATGAGCAGCTCATCGCTATAGGGATAGTGTGACGCATCGGTATCCGTCACAACAACCTTTTTGGCCTTCTTGCCGCTCGCACCATCGCTGCAACAACTCTTCCCGTGTGTCGAAGCGGCAATGCGACGCAGTCCAAAAAACATGCCGACGGCAATGACGGCCAGTACGATGAGATTCGCAGGGTTGAGCAAGTCACTCATGCGTTCCCCTTTCAAGTAGCCCTATCTAGATACCCCCATGGGGTGTCCCCATCTTAACGCAAAATCATGTCCGTTCGATCAATTAGTTTCCCTCTTCAAACTTTTTAGTTGACCAAGGCTTACTTTCGTGTATAAGTTTTCCTTGGCTAACAGTTTAAATCGGTAAGGAGCACCGTGACTCGAACCATAGACATCCCAACGTTTCAGGCGGCAGTCGTGCGCAATTGCTCCCCCACGCTCGCGGGCATCAAACCGGCATCGCTCTTTACCTATCCCGGCGTCTACGCCCATCAGGACGGTTCGAGCGCGACCTCGCCAATCGCAGATCGCCGAGCACGCCTGCTCAACGTCATCACCCAGTGCAATCACGAGCTTGCTCCGCTCGGCATCCACTTGAGCGTTTTAGTCTGGCGCCCCTGCGGAGCGCTCGTGTACGCGTACCGGCCCCAAGCCCTCGCTGCGTACCTTGCAGACCCGCGCGCCAAAACGGCACTCGCCAAGGAGGGCTACGATACCGGTAATCTGCCCCTATGCCTTGCACACCTGGCATCACGCATCACACTCGCGAGCAATAACGCCGCGGAATGCGCATGCGGCCAAACCCGATGCGCACTGGACTATCAAGCCCACTGCGACAACGACTGCGCCTGCGAGTTTCCGCACGAAATAGGCTACTTCCTTGGATATCCCTACGACGACGTGCACGAGTTTATCGTCCAGCGCGGCGAGAACTACAAGGTCTTTGGGGCCTGGAAGGTCTACGCAAATGTCGAGCAAGCGCTTGCGACGTTTGATGCCTACCGTGCCTGCACCCAATACTTCACTTTTATCTATCAGCAGGGCTGCAGCCTGGCGCAACTTGCCCAGGCAACCCGATAGAACGTACAAACCGCGGCAAGCGCCGCACGACCGAAAGGACAAAACATGAGCAAGATTGCAGTCGTCTACTGGAGCGGCACGGGCAACACCGAGGCCATGGCCAACTTCGTCGCCGAGGGTGCGACGTCGGCCGGAGCCGAGGCCGAGGTCATCTCCTGCGCCGACTTCTCCGCCGACAAGGCCACCGGCTATGACGCCTTCGCCTTCGGCTGCCCCGCCATGGGCTCCGAGGAACTCGAGTACGATGAGTTCCAGCCGATGTGGGACGAGGTCAAGGAGACTCTCGGCGACAAGAAGGTCGTCCTCTTTGGCTCCTATTCGTGGGCCGAGGGCGAGTGGATGGACAACTGGAAGGCCGACGCCGACGAGGCGGGTGTCAACGTCGTCGATTCCGTCATTTGCTACGACGCCCCCGACGATGAGGGCGAGGCGGCCTGCAGGGCTCTGGGAGCGGAGCTGGCCTAACGAAGCCATCAGAAAGTCGCAAGGCAACTGACAGCCGAGCACCGCACAACAATAGTCGCTCATGCCCAAACAAAAACGGGGGCCGGATACCATCCGGTCCCCGTTTGTTATATCGACAACCTCGACGCGCCGCTACGAGATATTGCCCAAGAACGCCTTAGTGCGCTCGCTCTTGGGGTGGTCGAAGACCTCGCTCGGCGTGCCCTCTTCCACGATAACGCCGCCGTCCATAAAGACAACGCGGTCGGCGACATCGCGGGCAAAGCCCATCTCGTGCGTCACCACGATCATAGTCATGCCATCACGTGCCAAATCGCGCATAACGCCCAGCACGTCGCGGACGAGTTCGGGGTCAAGCGCAGACGTGGCCTCATCAAAAAGCATCACGTGCGGGTTCATCGACAGGGCGCGAGCAATGGCCACGCGCTGCTGCTGGCCGCCCGAAAGCTGGCTCGGCATAAAGTCGATACGCTCGGCAAGACCGACCTTGGTCAGCTCCTCGATGGCAATCCTCTCGGCCTCTTCCTTGCTGCGCTTGAGTACCTTTTGCTGCGCGAGCATGACGTTCTTTTTGACTGACAGATGCGGGAACAAATTGAACTGCTGGAACACCATGCCCAAATGCGTACGTACCTTGTTAAGGTCGACGCCCTTGGCGCACACGTCCACGCCCTCAACGACAATCGAGCCGCTCGTGGGATGCTCCAGACGATTGATGCAGCGAAGCATCGTCGACTTGCCCGAGCCCGAAGGACCTAGGACTACGACGACCTCGCCCTTATGCACATCAAGATCGATGTCGCGCAAGACCACGTTGTCGCCAAAGGCCTTCTGGAGGTTCTTGATACTGACGACGACCTCGTTCGAGTTATTGGTTTCGCTCATGATAGGACCTCCTTACAGACCAGCGATGTGATCGGCGGGCGTCGCGACGACCTGTCCGGCGCTCTTGGCGGGACGCTTCTTCTTGGTTTCGGCCGTACCCAGCAGCCTCGCCTCAAGACCGCTCACCAAGCGAGCGAGCGGCAGGGTGATGACCAGATAGAACAGGGCGGCAACCACATACGGCGTGATGGAGCCCGTCGTGGCCACGATGGTTCGGGCATTCATGACGATCTCGACCACGCCCACGGCCGCGAGCAGCGACGTATCCTTGTAAAGCAGGATAAACTCGCTGGTCAGCGTAGGCAAAACATTGCGGAACGTCTGCGGAATCATCACGTAGAGCAGTGTCTGGAAGGCATTCATGCCCAGCGAGCGCGCGGCCTCGTTTTGGCCCTTGGGGATCGACTGAATACCGGCACGGAAGATCTCGCACAGATACGCGGACGAGTTCATGGCCATGACGATGACGCCCAGGACATAATCGTCCACCTTGACGCCAGCCAGCGGCAGGCCGAAGAACGCGATATAGATCTGCAGGAACGCCGGCGTGCCGCGGATGATATTCACGTAGATGCCGGCAAGGCAGCGCAGGATGCGCGACTTGGAGATGCGCATGAGCGACAACGCAAAGCCAAAGGGAATTGCCAGCGGAAACGCCACGAGCACGATCGAGAGCGACATGAGGAAGCCCTTGAAGACGATCGGCAAGCTCTGGACCAAAATAACCGGGTTCAAGAACAAGCGCAGGAACATATTTGAGTTCCACGCCTCGACCCACGGCTGCTCCTTAAGGTCGGCCAGGAAGTTATCGAATGCCGTCACGCCCTTAATCTCCACCGAGGGCATCTTGGAGATCTTCTTGGTTGAGCCGTCGGCCAAGGTATAGGTGCCGCTAAAGGCCTCGTCGCCGCCCTCGACGGGGAAGGTCACGCCGTAAACCTCGACTCGGAAAAAGCCGCCGGCAGGCGCCGTCTCGCCAAAGTCGATCTTGAGCGTCTGGCCATCGGCCTTGCACGTGGGTTTCATGGGCGTACGGTCCATGAGGTCCTCGCCCGAGAGCATCGTCAGGCGCGTGTCATCGGCACCAAACGTCGTACCGTCGGCAAACGTCAGCGAAAGCCCACTCAGCTCCTCATCGGCATCGGCCTGGACCTCCCAGGTAATGCGCGTCTCGGTACCGCCGACCACGTCGCTACCCGAACCGGTATTGGGTCGGGCAGTAATCTTTGCGGTCTCAAGCGCCTGGGCGGTCGAGGGTGTATACGCCCCCGCGCACACCAGCGCGAGCGCCACGGCCATGGCGCAGGCTAGCTTATGGAGTAAGGCGGGCAGTGGAGAGTACTGCTCCGTGGCCCCTTTGTTCAATCGAGACAAGGTGGCTCCTATCGTAGAAGTTGCCGGCAAAACAAGACGGAAACGCGATCCGTCGAGAGAAGCGCAAAGGCCCTCTCCGCAAAACGGAAAGGGCCCATGCGCAATCAAGCATCTATTTACTTGATGTTGTACTTAGACATGAGGGCGTCGACGGTACCGTCATCGGTCAGGTCCTTGATGGCCTGGTTGATGTCGTCCTTGAGCTTGGTGTTGCCCTGGTTGATGGCGATGGCGTACTCCTCGCCGGTGCTGATCTGCTTGATGGTCTGGCAGGTGTTGAACTGCTCGGCGGTCAGCTGGCTGGCAACGGAGCGGTTGGTGACTACGGCGTCGCCTTTATCGGACTGCAGGGCGCTGAAGCACTCGGTAGCGTCCTTGTAGGGGACGATCTTGGCCTTCGGGAAGTTCTCCTGGGCAAAGGCCTCGGCGGTCGAGCCAGACTGGACGATGATGGTAGCGTCGGCGTTGTTGAGCTTCTCGCTGAAGTTATCGGCCGTAATGTCGGTGTTATCGACCTTGGTCACGATAGCCTGATCGTCCATGTAGTAAGAGTCGGAGAACGCGACTTCCTTCTCACGCTCGGGCGTGTCAGTGATAGCCGCGATGGCGGCATCGTACTTGGCGCCCGAAGCAACGCCAGGGACGAGCGTGTCGAAGTCGTTGTTGACGTACTCGACATCCAGACCCAGCTTGTCACCGATAGCCTTGATGAGCTCAAGGTCAAAGCCCTGGTAATCGCCGTTGTCATCCTTGTACTCAAACGGCGCGTACTCGGCAGAGGTGCCGACGGTGAGTGTACCGTCCTTGACGAGTGCATACTCCTTGGAGCCGTCGACCTTCTCGACCTTCACGTCATCAGAGCTGCTGGAACCGGCATCGGAACCAGAGGTGGCGTTGGACGAGCCGCAGCCCGTCAGTGCGAGGGCGAGCGCCATGGCGCCCGTGGCGGCAAATGCGCCAAGCTTCTTGAGCTTCATAATCAGTCTCCTTCCGGTGACCCCGTTTGATTCAGAGGTCTGCAAAAACTGTTGGCTATTATGCACCCGGAATTACGAATCTGCAATGAGAAAACTGATTGAAACAATCCCATAACGTGAATGGAACACTCCACTTTGTGACAGTTGTTACTGCTGTAACGACCTTAATAGCGTAATTTCCGCTGCATAACCTGTAAGTTCGTTCGGCGTCTCCAAAATAAATGGAAGTGCACGCAAGCAGCTATTCGATACAATATTCTGCATAACCTGCATACCGCCGCCAAATTCCTCGCTGCCAAGGTATCCCTTGCCGATGCACTCGTGACGATCTTTATGGGCGCCACAAGGGTTCTTCGAATCGTTGATGTGTACGGCATGCAGGCGATCGATGCCCACCACGCGGTCGAACTCGTCGAGTACGCCGTCCAGATCATGGATGATGTCGTAGCCGGCATCGCTCACATGGCAGGTGTCCAAACAAACGCCCAGCTTATCGGACAGCTCTGGACACTTGGCGGCAACGCCCTCGATAATGCACGCCAGCTCTTCAAAGCTACGGCCCACCTCGGTGCCCTTACCCGCCATGGTCTCGAGCAATACCGTCGTCTGCTGGCCCTCAAACATCACCTGGCACAGCGTGTCGACAATCATCTGAATGCCGGTGTCTGCCCCCTGTCCCACATGCGCACCGGGATGGAAGTTGTAGTAGTTGCCGGGCAGTGTTTCCAGACGCCGCAAATCTTCTGCCATAGCCTCCAAGGCAAACTCGCGCGCTCGCTCCTTAGCGGAGCAGGGGTTATAGGTATACGGGGCATGCGCCACCAGCGGTCCAAAGTCGTTTTGCGCCATAAGCTCGCGCAGAGCCGCCACGTCATCCATGTCAAGGTCTTTTGCCTTGCCACCGCGCGGGTTGCGCGTAAAGAACGCAAAGGTATTGGCGCCAATGGACAACGCCGTCTCCCCCATCGCCCGATAGCCCTTCGTCGTCGAAAGATGACACCCGATCGTCAGCATCTCCAACTCCCCCTCATCAGTTGCGGTGAAATACGGTCTATTGGTGCCTTATTTTGGCGCAAACAGACCGTATTCCACCGCAAGATATAAAAGGGGCATCAGGGGCAAGGTCCGCCGAGCCCCCTTAAGCACCAGCACCGCAGCCTAGAGCGTCAAGCGAATCGCATCGATTATCTGCGCGCAGCGCTGCGTGGCGGCAAGAGGCATAACGGGGCTTTCAAGCTCTCCCGTCTGGACGAGCTGCGTCGCATGCTGAATTTCGCCGTAGAAATCATCGACATCAAACGGGGCATTAATTTCGAGCATTCGTCCGTCGGAGTACTTCACATGGGCGAGCTCGGGGCGATGGAGGCGCTCGATTTCCACCGAACCCCGTTCGCAAGCAATCATTAAGCGGCTTTCATATACTGCTTTGCCGTCGCACACCATATGAATGGGTATACCGCCGACACTCATATTGATCTCATCGGCCCAATCCACGCGGCCGCCTAATACGTCACGCCAGCGAACTTCACGAGACGAAACATCGCACGCACCCGCAAGCAGATCCTCAAACCACCCGACCGCATAGCAGCCCATGTCATATAGACAGCCACCCTGCAACGGATCGAGCAGATAACTCGAAGGGGACTCACCATAATCGAGTTTTTGCACGCTTTCGATCGAGACGATACAGCCGAGCTCGCCCGACGCAAGCAAACCCTTCACGCGAGTATGCATCGGACAAAACCGATTTTTCATCGCCTCCATAAACAGTACGCCGCGCTCGCGAGAGGTGGAGGCAATCGATAGAGCCTCTTCCTCACTCAAAACGGCCGGTTTTTCGCACAGCACGGCCTTTCCCGCGCGCAGTGCCCGACAGACCCAATGCGCATGCATGCCATGTGGAAGAGCCAAGTAGATTGCGTCGACATCGGGGTCGGCAATCAGCGCATCATAAGCCGCATCGCCGCTATCGTCAGTCGTGGCATAGCTGTGCGCGGCATCAATCGAAAACGCCCTGCAAAACTCCTCAACATGCGAAGGGGCGCGACCGGCGGCAGCCACAAGCCGCGCCCCGTCCACCTCCTTGAGCGACGATGCAAATCGATGCGAAATGTGCCCAGCGCCCAAAACGCCCCAACGAACCTCGCGCAAATCATCACATGAATCCCGATGGCCCACGACAGCCCCCTTCAGTTGCGGTGGAATAGTTCCTGTTTAAGCCCCATTCTGCCGCAAACAGGAACTATTCCACCGCAAGTTATAAAAGGGTCATGAGGAGCGCGTTTTGCCGAAGGCCTTGAGCACCGCCGTCACGGGGCCAGGCTGGAAACGTCGGCGCGCGTCGTCGAGACGCTCGGGGATATCGATGTGTTGCGGGCAGTGACGCGCACATTTGCCGCACTTGACGCAATTGCTCACGAGCTTGGGCTCGCTCGTGCGCACCGCGCTCGCCGTAAAGTATTGCGACAGCCCCGTAAACCAGCTGTGCGCATAGCTCGCGTTGTAGGCGGCAAAGCAGCCGGGAATGTTAATACCCTTGGGACATGGCATGCAGTAGCCGCATCCCGTGCAGGGCACGCGATTCGATTTTTCAAACTCCGCCAGCACGCGTGCGATGGTATCGAGCTGAGCGGCTGTCATCGAATCCGGCAGGGCCCGATCGGCCAGCACCGCGTTCTCGTCCACCTGCGCGGTATCGGTCATGCCCGAAAGCAGCATCGTGACTTGAGGATGGTTCCACACCCACGAAAGGCCCCAAGCAGCCGGCGTCTTCAGGTACGGATCGCGTACGTCATCGAGCACGGCGCGGGCCCGCGGAGGCAGCTTGCCCGCCAGGCGTCCGCCCAAAAGCGGTTCCATCACAAACACCGCGAGCCCGCGCTCGGCGGCTGCTATAAGTCCCGCCGTTCCCGCTTGGTAGCGCTCTCCAGCGTAGTTGTACTGAATCTGGCAAAAATCCCAGTCATACGCGTCGAGCATCGTCAGGAAGTCCGTCGCACTGCCGTGATACGAAAAACCTATCTGGCGAATACGCCCCGCAGCCTTTTGGTGCGCAATCCAGTCTTCGATGCCCAACGCCACCACGTGCTCCCACTGGGCGGGCGAAGTGATGTTGTGCATAAGGTAATAGTCGATATGGTCGGTCCGCAGGCGGCGCAGTTGCTCGTCGAAGAACCGGTCGAAATCCTCCGCGCACTTGCACGAAGCGTGCGGCAACTTAGTCGCGAGCAACACGCGGTCGCGCAGACCCAGGCGCTCAAGTGAGGCGCCCACGCACACCTCGTTACCGGGATAGAGATACGCGGTATCCAGATAATTAATCCCCTGCTCCACCGCACGGGAAATGATGGCATCGGCTGTCTTCGCATCCGGACGTCCCGGCGCACCGGGAAATCTCATGCAGCCCAGACCCAGAGCAGATATTCGGTTACCACTTTTGGGGTCAACGCGGTATTGCACGGCCCCTCCTTTCGCCATCAGCACCCCGGCAAGACGAAACACAATGGTCACGCGGCCGAAACATCGTGGAATCGCAATCGAGAACGTATCGTAACGCAGCAGAAATCGAGCTGTCACGGCACCGCTTTAACATCAGCAAAAAGCCCGATGAAAGGAGCCGCCCATGCCCGCGCTCGACCTTTGGAACCTCGCCTCCCAGCTCAAAAGCAACGATTATCGCTGGGTCGACCTCACCCACACGCTCTCGTGCGACACCCCACACTGGTTTGGCTTTAAGCCGTGAGTTCCCATGCGTTTGTTCTTCTAAATACCGCTATCCGGAGCACGCAACACGCTCCGGTAAAACCAGAGTTGAGGCTAACTTTAGGACCCCACGATCTCGTCCTCATCATCACGGCAAAGGACGACGCCGGCGCTTCCCAGCGCAGCGACAGCAATCAGGGCCCCCACAACGATAGGAGCAGCTCCGCACGTGCCCTGCATACCCGCGACGAGCGCGGCCGTAGGACCAAGGCAGCCAAGCGTCAATGCAACGGCGGCAACGGCGATATCTCGAGCGTTCACAAGACCACTTCCTCCACGAGAACGACTTTGTTTCTCGTGACTTAGTGTGCCCCGCGCCCATATGCGCGGCGTACGGCCACGGTAAGTGCTCTGTTAACTCAAGCACGCACAAAAAACGGACGCCCTTACGTTGCCCAAAGGCTCGGTAAAGACGCCCGCCCGTCATGTCCTATTGGCTTATGGCAGATTACCAACCGGTATAGTAGTCGGTGGTTCCGGCAGCACAGCCGGAGTCATAGACCTTGCACTCGCCCTTAGAGCCCGTAAAAGTCGAGCCCTGGGCCTTATCGCCCGCGGCAACGACGTAGTAGCCATCGGAATCGCGCCAAAAGCCCTCGGAATCCTGCGTCCATTCGCCCGTGCGGTGGTGATACAACACGTTGCTGCTGTAATAAGTCTCGCGGCGGCCGTTATAGTTATTGACGCCGCTCGAGCGCGTCAGACCCGAGCCGTTCGCGCAATACGCAGCAGACGTGTAAGACGAGCCGGAGCCGGCGTTGTAATACGAAGCCTGAACGGCCTCAGCGGCCTCGGCTTCGGCTGCGGCAGCCTCGAGCGCCTCGCGCTTGGCATCCTCAAGCGTGGAGCGAAGCTCGTCGAGCTCGGTCGACTTGGCGTCGACCTCATCCATCGTCAAAAGACTGCCCGCACCGTCGATGCAACCCTGTAGTACAGCGCGCTCGTCATCGGTGGCATAGTCACCGTACATGTTCATAATGATCTGAGCGCGCATCTCCAGGGAATCGCGCTTTGCCCCCATCGAGGCGTTCCACTCCTGCATAGAGCCATAACCGTCGCCGCGGTAGTCGACGGGCTGCACCAGCGTCGCCTCGGACGACGTAGATCCGACCGTATCGGATAGTGTCGTCGCGTGGGCATCAGTTGCGCCGGCGCCCGCCAAAAGTGCCACGGTCAGAGCGGCGGAAAGGGCGGCGGCTTTCGGTTTTCGTGAATCGATCCTCATGTAGCTGGAAACCTCCGTAGTACGTTTTTGCTGCGTTTAAGCTGCGTGTGATTCGATCGCGCTGCATAGTACCCCGAGCAAATCGCGACCTGCGGTTTTTCTCAAAAGGTGCACGTCAATTGCGTAAAACTCACATCCTCTCAACAGGAGTTTTCCATAACTCGAATGCATAAAGCGTGTCAAAAACCCTGTTTTTGCACCCTCTCTATGCAAAAAAGGCGTCTGTGCAACCATTGCTTGCGCAGACGCCTTGAGCAGGCATTTTATGCAGTTATACCTATCGAGTCGAAAGAGGTCCTTGCACAAGTCGCCCTACTCGTCCAGTGCGGCAAAGGCCTGCTTCAGGTCCCAAATGATGTCCTCGGCGTTCTCGGTACCGATAGAAAGACGGATCGTGGAGGGTGTGATGTTCTGCTCGGCGAGCTCCTCAGCAGAGAGCTGGGAGTGCGTGGTGGTAGCCGGGTGCACGACGAGCGACTTGACGTCGGCCACGTTGGCGAGCAGCGAGAACACCTGCAAGTGATCGATGAACTTCCATGCAGCCTCCTGGCCGCCCTTGATCTCAAAGGTAAAGATCGAGGCGCCGCCACGGGGGAAGTACTTCTGATAGAGCTCGTGATCGGGGTGCTCAGGCAGGCTCGGGTGGTTCACCTTGGCGACGTGGCTGTCACCAGCCAGGAACTCAACGACCTTCTTGGTGTTCTCGACATGACGGTCAACGCGCAGCGACAGGGTCTCGGTGCCCTGGAGCAGGACCCAGGCGTTGAACGGGCTGATGCAGGCACCCTCGTCACGCAGCAGGATGGCGCGGACATAGGTTGCGAAGGCGGCGGGACCGGCAGCCTCGGCAAACGAGACGCCATGGTAGGAGGGGTTGGGTTCAGCGATCTGGGCGTACTTTCCGCTCGCCTTCCAATCGAAGTTACCGCCGTCGACGATCACACCGCCCAGCGAGGTGCCGTGGCCGCCGATGAACTTGGTTGCGGAGTGGACAACGATGTTGGCGCCATGCTCCAGCGGACGGAACAGATACGGGGTGCCGAAAGTGTTGTCGACGACAACCGGCAGACCGTGCTTCTTGGCGATCTCGGAGATGGCGTCGATGTTGGGGATGTCAGAGTTGGGGTTGCCGAGCGTCTCGAGATAGATGACCGTGGTGTTGTCCTTGATGGCACCCTCAACCTCTTCCAGGTTGTGGGCATCGACAAACGTGGTCTCGACGCCAAACTGGGAGAGCGTATGCTCGAGCAGGTTGTAGGAACCGCCGTAGATGGTCTTCTGAGCCACCACGTGGTCACCAGCCTGGGCAAGAGCCTGCAGGGTATAGGTGATGGCAGCGGCACCGGAGGCGACGGCAAGACCGGCCACGCCACCCTCGAGCGCGGCGATACGGTCCTCAAAGACGCCCTGGGTGGAGTTGGTCAGACGGCCGTAGATGTTACCGGCGTCGGCAAGACCAAAGCGATCGGCGGCGTGCTGGGAGTTGCGGAACACATAGCTCGTGGTCTGGTAGATAGGCACGGCGCGGGAGTCGGATGCGGGGTCGGCGCTCTCCTGGCCAACATGAAGCTGCAGGGTATCGAAACCAAAGGTGTGCTCGGGGTTGTTGATGAACTGGCTCATGATGATCTCCTTGATCGAACGAAAGTAAATAAATAAGAGAGAAGTAAGTCGCTGTCTCCTGATCACGCCGACGGGCGCAAACAGGAGCCCGGCATTCGACTTGGTAAGCAGTTCATATGCGGTCCTCCTTTTGACATCCCGGTTCCGTGGTCGGCTTAATTACCTACCGCCTTTGTGTGTTTTGAATAGTACGAGCATTGTTTCGCTCGGTCAATCACTTAAAAGCGCTAACCTGTTATCGGTTTTTTAGATAGCTATCGAAAGGACGGGCACCGATGACACTCCAGCAGCTTCGTTTTCTTATCGCCGTGGCAGAGTCCGGCTCAATCAACGCCGCAGCTCAGCGCCTCTATACCGCTCAGTCCAACATCTCAAACGCCGTCAAAAGCCTAGAACAAGAGCTCCATCTGGAGATCTTTACGCGCTCCAGCCGCGGCGTCACGCTCACCAACGACGGCACCGAGCTTTTGGGCTATGCGCGCCAGGTCGTAGAGCAGGCCGACATGCTCGAGGCACGCTACGAGGACGGTGGCACCCCGCAAGCCCGCCTCGCCATTTCCGCCCAGCACTACGCCTTTTCGGTCGAGGCCTTTGTCAACGTAGTCGAGCGCTGCCGCGACAGCAAGTTCGAGTTCATCATGCGCGAGACCACCACGTCGCAGATCATCGACGACGTCCGCGCATTTCGCAGCGACATCGGCATTCTGTATCTGGATGACTTTAACGCCCGCGTCCTGCAGAAGGCCTTCGCCGATGCTCGCGCAAGTTTCCATCCCCTCTTCGACGCAACGGTCCACGTCTTCGTGAGCGAGCGCCACCCGCTCGCACGTCGTCCCCAGCTATCGCTTGCTGACCTCACGCCCTATACGCGCTACAGCTTTGAGCAGGGAACCTCAAACTCCTTCTATTACGCCGAGGAACCTTTTAGCTATATCCCTTGCGACCGCAACATACGAATCTCGGACCGCGGAACACTTACTAACTTACTTATCACGTCGAACGGTTACACCCTGTCGACCGGTGTCCTCTCCAATGAAATGCAATGGGGTATGGCATCGATCCCGTTAGCAGACGCCCCAACGATGCACGTAGGCTATATCATGCACGACGAGCGCAAGCCCTCTCCCCTCTTGCAGCAATACCTCGACGAGCTCAACCGCATCATCCATGCCAACTAACAGTCGGAAGACGGGGTAGAAATCGTAGATTGCTAGCCCCCGGCGGGCATGGCGCTACAATGGTCACTCATATGAAATGCACTCGACGAAAGGAAGTCCGTGAAGGTCATCATCTATACCGACGGCTCGGCCCGATCAAATCCGGGACGCGGTGGCTACGGCGCCGTACTCAAATACACCAACCCCGCCGGCAAGACCTTCACCTCCGAGCTTTCGCGCGGCTACGCCAAGACCACCAACAACCGCATGGAGCTCATGGCCGTTATCGTGGCGCTCGAGGCGCTCAACCGCCCCTGCGAGGTCGAAATCCATTCCGACTCGCAGTACGTCGTCAACGCCTTCAACAAGCACTGGATCGACGGCTGGAAAAAGCGCGGGTGGAAAACCTCCAACAAGCAGCCCGTTAAGAACCGCGACCTGTGGGAGCGTCTGCTTGCCGCCAAAAGCAAGCACAAGGTTGAGTTCATCTGGGTTAAGGGTCACGCCGGCCATGAGCTCAACGAGCGCTGCGACGAGCTTGCCACCACCGCAGCCGACGGAGCCAACCTCGATATCGACGCCGGCTTTAACGAGAGCGACCTGTAGCGGCGTTTTCGCACGCTTTTGCGTCCCCCTCGCGCTACACTCGTCCTGTAGACCAAACAATGCAAGGGGGACACATGCTGCGCATAGCGACCATCGGCACATCCATGATCACCGACGACTTTATCCAAGTCGTCAATGCAAACGACCAGGCCGTATTCGTAGGCACGCTCTCGCGCAACGCCGAGCGCGGCGCTGCCTTTACCGCTGAGCGCGGCGGCGAGCGCAACTTCACCGCACTCGACGAGCTCGCGTCCGCCGCCGACGTCGATGCCGTCTACATCGGCAGCCCCAACGCGCTCCATTACGAGCAGGCGCTCGCCTGCATCGCCGGCGGCAAGCACGTTATCGTCGAAAAGCCCTTCTGCGCCACCGAAGCGCAGGCGCTGGAAGTCTTCCGCGCTGCCGAGGCAGCTGGCGTCGTAGCCCTCGAGGCCATGCGCCCGCTCCACGACCCCGCTTTCCACGCCATCGAGGACGCCCTGGGCGAGATCGCCCCCATCCGCCGTGCCTCATTGCGCTTTGGCAAATATTCCTCGCGCTACAACGAGATTCTCGCGGGACGCGCCACCAATATCTTCGACTGCAATATGGCATCGGGTTCCCTCATGGACATCGGCGTCTACACCGTCGAGCCCATGGTCGAAATTTTCGGCATGCCCTCCGGCCTTACGAGCATGACTACTCTGCTCGACCCCACCACGCGACAGCTCACGCACGGCCCCATCGACGGCTGCGGTTCCATCCTCGCCAGCTACGGCGGTGGCCGTATCTCCGTCGAGCTTGCGCACTCCAAAATTACGAATGACCTGCTGCCCTCGCAGATCGAAGGCGAGCGTGGCACTATCCAGATCGACCATCTGTCCACGCCCTGCAACGTCCGCATCGACTATCGCGGCGACGTCGTACGTGGCTCGGCGACCGAGGCACCGCGCGAACAGGGCAACAACGGCCGCGTGCTCGACCTTCCCAAATCGAGCAACACTATGGAATACGAACTCGCAGACTTTATCAGCGCCATCGGCGGTATCGATAACGCAAAGGAAGAGATTTGGGAGACCCCGGCGGGACGCCACGAGCTCGGCCACTACCGCGATGTCACGCTCGTCTCGCTGCGCATCATGGATGCCGTACGCCAGCAGGCCGGCATTTCCTTCCCGGCCGACGCAGGCAAGCAGGCCTAGCGATGGGCTTCTTCGATACGTTCTTCTCCAGCGTCACCGGCGGCAGTCGAGAGCCTCAAAAACCATCAAACGTTGAGCTCGAGCTGCGACGTAGGCTTACCGTGCTAGCAAGCGACGAGGCCACCCAAAACGCTCCCCAGCGCTATTTTCTACGGTGGGAGGGCCAAGTCCAGGGCGTCGGCTTTCGCTTTACCAACACCAACCTCGCGCAGGCACGCGCACTCACCGGCTGGGTGCGTAACATGGAGGACGGTTCGGTCGAGATGGAGGTACAGGGCGCGCCTGCGAATATCCTGTCTCACCTCGAAGCGCTCCATGCCTCCTACAAGCGGATGGGCATTCGTTTTCGCCTCGTGGACGCACAAGCCCGCGCCACGCTTGCCGACGAAGATGGTTTCAACCCTCGCTATTAGTATTGTGTGCTAAATACGGTATCATTTACTTACCTACATTGATGGAAAAGAGGCGAGGCGCATGACCGTGCAAAGAAGAAACACCAAGCAGCGAAAGCTGGTTCTCGACGCCGTGCGCCAAAGCTATAACCATCCCACCGCCGATGAGATCTACAACGCCGTGCGCGAGCAGGACGACAGAATCAGCCGCGGCACGGTGTACCGCAACCTCAACCTCTTGGCCGATGCCGGGGAGATCCTCTCCATCAAGACGCCGGGCGGCAGCCGCTTCGATCGCACCATCGAGCCGCATGCGCATATCATCTGTACCTCGTGCAGCCGCGTCATCGACGTGCCGCTCCCCTTCGACGATCAGCTCGATACCAAGGCATCCGAGCAAATCGGCTGGGACGTCACCTCGCACTACACCATCTTCGAGGGCCTCTGCCCCAACTGTAGGTAGACATTTGGGACATGCCTTAAAATCTCCCTTTCCACCGATGGCGGCAAAAGGTAGATTTCTAGGCATGTCCCAAATGTCTACTCGGCAAGCAGGCGACGCAGCTCTTCTTCGACCGTGCGCACGTAGCGGACGCGGTCATTGACACCGCGCATGCTGGGATTGCAGCCCTCCATCAGATAAGGGTGGCCCACCACGTTGAGCATGTCGCGGTCGTTTTCGTTATCGCCAAACGCCATCATCTCGTCAGGGGAGATTCCCAGCGCACGACCATAATCGGCAAGCGCGGACCCCTTGCCCGAGTCAAAGCCGATAAAGTCAGTCCATTCGGTTCCCGACGTCATCACATCGACTCGGTCGCTAAAGCGACCCGCAAAATATTCCAGCGCCGCCGGCTGCACTGCCTCGGGTGTTTGGAACGCGATCTTAATGACGTCCTCGTCAATGTCCTCGGGGCAATCAACCACAGCCACATCGCAGTGGACCTCATAGCGCAAATGGTCGACGAACGCATCGTTGCCGCTTACGGTATAAAGGTGACCCTCGCAGGAAAGGGTTACGTCGGCATGAGGATAGGCGACCACGGCATTCGCGATATCCATCGCCAGGTCACGCTCCATAGCACGCTTGACGACAGCGCGCCCCTCACTCATGACCAGGGCGCCGTTTTCGCACACATAGGCAAGCTCGTCGGCCACCGGGGCAAACAGGTAGCGCAAGCTCGCATACTGACGACCGCTCGCCGGCATAAACACAATGCCGCGACGATGTAGCTCATCGATGAGCTCAAACGCCTCGGAACGCGGCTCGCGCTCCCCCGGATGCAGCAACGTGCCATCCAAATCGCAGGCGATCAGCTTGATTCCCTCAAGACCCATATGTTTCCCCCAAAACATCTCATCAACAGCAAGACGGACTTTGAATCGTTGCCTCTCAAAGTCCGTCTTGCATATATGCGCGTTAACCACGCGCCGCCTTTACGATTGTAAAGTCGGGAGCCATACTCACGACAACATCCGCCGCGCTCGACGCAAAGCGCCGACTGGCATCGAGCTCGCGCGTGACTACCGAGAGCCGAACGCCCTCGATACCCCGCAGCATGCGGCCCAAAACAGGCTGCACCGGCGTATACATGCGCACGGCATGCTCGTCCGAGTCGCCCCGGAAGAGCGGTGCGTGCATGTTGCCGATCTCCCAGCACGCATGCGCAAGCGCAATCGGATCCATGCGGTCGACTTCGACCAAATAGACCTCGGCGCTGCGCAGGCGCACGACAACCACCACGGACACCGCGCCCGTGCGGTCGACAGCGAGCACGTCGCCGTCGGCAAGACGCTCAACATCCGCGGCATCCAGCCGGACATTCAACGTGCGCCCCAGCTCCGTCACGCCCACAAACGCGCGCGCATCAGCCTGGTCCCAATCGAGCAGCAGCTCGTCAATCTCAAAGATGCCGCCCAGCTCCCGACGAAGCAGGAGCTCATAGGACGGGTCGTTGAGATTTCCCAAGCGCTGCGTAGATACCAGGTCCGTGGGCATCAACTAGTCCTCGACCTCGACGAGCTCGATATTAAAGTTGAGGTCCTTGCCGGCCAGCTCGTGGTTAGCGTCGAGCGTCACGGCCTCGGGCGTTACGTCGATGACCACGGCGGGGACGGGCATACCGCTCGGCGTGGACAGGAAGAGCTTCATGCCCTTCTCGATCTGCTCGATGTTGGGAACCTGTTCGGCCGGGAAGGTCAGGACCATCTCGGGGTTGTACTCGCCGTAGGCATCGGCAGCAGGAATGTGCACGGTCTTCTTCTCGCCCACCTGCATGTCGACAACAGCGGCATCGAAGCCCTTGATCATCTGACCGGCGCCGCAGGTGAACTCCAGCGGCTCGCCGCGATCGTAGGAGCTATCGAACTGCGTGCCGTCGTCGAGCGTGCCGCGATAATGAGTCTTAACCTTCTTGCCCTGGTTGGACATGGCAACCTCCGTGATAAGGGCGGCACACAACGCGGGCCGCCGTGAACATATGGCGCTAACTATACCCTAGTCATACAATTCAAAGACAGTTTGCAAAGAAACGCTGCAACCGGAGGAACCATGGCATATCCCGTATTTGACCTACACTGCGACACCGCCGACCGCATCGGCTGGGCCACGCTCGATCTCGACCTGCGCTTTACCGCCGGCACCGACGGTTATTTCCCCGGCGACGAAACGCATCCGCAAGATTTCGACCTCATCGAGGGTAACGCCTGCGCCATCTCGCTCGCAAAGATCGGCAACACGCCGTGGGCACAATGTTTCGCCACGTTTGTCCCCGACGAGATTCCCGCCGCCCACGCCGCGCGCTTCCAGGCGCAAATCATGGCGCATATGAGCGGCCAGGCAATGCTCAATCACGACCGCATGGTCAACGTGCGCAGCGCCGCAGACATTCGTCCCGCGCTCAAGGAGGGCAAGGTCGCCTGCATCCACACCATCGAAAACGCCACGTTCTTTGCCGAGGACCCCGCACTGATCGAGGTGCTCAAGAGCTTGGGCGTGCTCATGTCATCACTCAGCTGGAATGCGCAGGGACCGCTCGCGAGCGGGCACGATACCCACGCCGGCCTCACCGCCGCCGGCATCGAGGCGCTTACGCAGATGGAGCACGCCGGCATGGTGCTTGACGTCTCCCATCTTAACGACGAGTGCTTTGACGAAGTTGCCGCCCGCGCAACGCGCCCCTTCGTCGCCAGCCACTCCAACTCCCGCGCGGTTTGCGGCGTCAAGCGCAACCTTACCGACGACCAGCTCCGCACCATTCGCGACATGGGCGGCATCGTCGGCCTCAACTACTGCAGCGAGTTCCTATCTAACGAAGCAACCGACAAGACCGCCGCAGATGTCACCTTCGACCAGCTGGCGGCCCATATCGAGCACTGGCTCGACCTGGGCGGCGAAGACGTCATCGCACTCGGTGGCGACTGGGACGGCGCCACGGTACCCGCCTTCCTCTCCGATGCTAGCAAGATGCCCGAATTCCAGAACATGCTCTCCAAGCATTTTGGCAAGACCGTGATGCAGAAACTCTGCAGTGACAACGCCCTTGCCTTCTTCGAGCGTTATTAATTTCACATCCCTTGAGCGGGCCGGCATGCCGAACGGTCGACATGCCGGCCCGTCAGCAATCTGAAGGACCGCTTTTGACGCAGCAGTTTACGATTTCCGTATCTCGACCGGATGGGACGCCCATCTCCATCGTCGTTACCAAAAAGCGCGTCAAGAACTTCAACCTACGCGTCACATCGAGCGGTGAGGTCCATGCTAGCGCACCGCTCGGCGCCAGCCGCGAACGTATCGAAGCGTTTGTGAAGCGCAACAGTGCCTGGATTATCAGCCGACTTGCCCAGCGCGAGCAACGTCAGGCGACGGCGCGAGAGCCGCTCAGCCCCTCGTCCATCATTGCGCTTTGGGGCAAGCCCATCACGGTACAGGATGCACTCGATCACAACTTTGCATCGCCCACACCGCGGCCCAAGCAGGCCACCTTCGCAAGTTTTATGGGTACCGACGAATCGGACGAAGGCCCACAGGCCAAGCGGCGCGCAATCCTCGACGGCCTAACGTCCGACGAGCTCCAAGCCCACATCGACCAGCTCTATACGTCCGAGGTCACATCGGCGCTGCGCGATATGGTGCACGCGTACGAAATCGCAATGTGTGTCGCCGTTTCCCGCATTTCCGTACGCAGCATGAAAACGCGTTGGGGCTCATGCACGCCCAAATCCGGCGGCATTCGCATCGCGCGCGAGCTCGCCGCCTACCCCGTCGAATGCCTCGACATGGTTGTCGCCCACGAGCTCGTTCACTTGCTCGAGCCAAGCCACAATCAGCGTTTTCACGCCTTGCTCGACACGTACTGCCCCAACAATAGAGCTCTGTCGCAGCGGCTCAAGCAGCCACCCATAGAGACGTATTAGAACCGGTTACCGCACGCGCTCGATCTCGACACCGCAGCTTGCCAGGGGCAGGCCAACAGGAGCCCACGGCTTATCGAGCTTTATGCGCACACCAAGCAGCAGGGGGTAACGACGCAGCAGCATCTGGGCCACACCCTCGGCTGCCGCCTCGATGAGTTTAAACGTATGCTCGCGCAGATAACCATCGACATCGTGGCACACCGAGCCGTAGTCAATCGAGGCATCCAGGTTATCGTGCTCCCCCGCTGCACGCAAGTCGGCATAGAGCACCAGAGAAACGATGAACTTCTGACCCAGCGCGTTCTCCTCGGGATACACGCCATGGTTGGCAAAAACCTCAAGGCTGTCAATGACAATACGATCGGCATGGCGCAGATCGTCATAGCTCACGTGAGGCACCGCCGTTGCGGTGGATATTTCGCCCCTTCCACGGCGAGCGAGCTCGGCGCCTTCAGTCTTGGTTGCATTCTCGGGCAGTTTCTTGTTACTCATCGCGATCGTCTCCTTCGTTTAGAACCCCGACCGCGCAAATTAACTACACGCGAATCGACAGGTTCTTTTTATCATCGCTCCAGTTGCAAGCATTGCGCGCGGGGCATGCAAAGCAGGCGCGCGACGCTTTGTCGGCTGCATAGAGCAGACGCTCAAGCGGTTGGCTGTTCACGCGCAGCTTTCGATGGCCCAGAATGGCCGTCTTAATGGCTGCGGCATCGGCCGGCTCAAACGCCACGTCATCGGGCATGCCACCGAGAATCGCATCAGCGACGCGTTCACTTGCAACATCATGGGATATACCCGATTCATACTGTTCATCTTTGCCGATATCGTGAAGAAGTGCCGTGGCATAGATGACCTCGCGGTCAAATTCGAGCTGCTCCTCGAGATTCTTGATCCACATAATGCGAGCGACATCGAGCAGATGGTCAATACCGTGGCGGCAGAAGATGCGCCCCGATTCCAACTGTACGATGTTACCCAGGTGCCGCCGGAACAGCCCGTTGGCACAAATGAAATCAATGCGAGGCATGGCACCAAAGGGGGCCAGGCCCGAAGCCATAAAGCCGCGACGCGACGTCCCCTCATCGGTCTTCGATGTAAAGTCGTTGACGACTCTCATGGTTAGCGGCCCAGCATCCTAAAGAAACGCTCCTCGAGCGCGGGATCGGTCTCAAAGACGCCGCGGCGAGCAAGCGTCACGGTCTTGGTGCCGGGCTTTTGCACGCCACGCATCGTCATGCACATATGCTCGGCCTCCATCAACACAATCGCTCCCTGGGGAGCGAGATAATCCATGAGGGCATCGGCAACCTGTGCGCACAGTTGCTCCTGCAGCTGAAGACGGCGGGCATAAACCTCAACCGTGCGGGCGAGCTTGGAAAGCCCAGCCACCCGACCGTTAGGGATATAACCAATGGCGGCCTTGCCGTAAAACGGCAGCAGATGATGTTCGCACAGCGAGTAGAACGTGATGTCGCGCTCGATAACCAAATCGTTCGAAGCGACGGCAAAGGTTTTGGACAGGTGCTCCTCGGCACTCTGGTCCATGCCGCCGGCGATCTCACCATACATACGGGCAACGCGCGCCGGGGTCTCCAGCAGGCCCTCACGAGTTGGGTCCTCGCCTATGCCCTCAAGCAACAGCTTAATGGCGGCCTCGACTTTTTCCTGATCGACCATCTGGGCCTCACTTTTCCGATTTCACGTTCACGCTATGGTACCACGCCCTCCGGCATCGACCACAAGCTACATAGTATGGGTCGAATAGACCGGATCATCACGCCAAAGTTCAACCGCATCACAAAGCGCAACGCCCTCGCGCTCAGCACGGGCGCGCGTGGCGTTCATATCGATCACGCGCTGGTTACTCGAGCCCCTAAAACGCAACGAGATATCGTACAGATCTTGAACAAACGGGCCGTCCACCAACATATCAAGACAGGTAAGGATACGGTCCGTGACCTCGGTATGGTGGCGTCCTCCCGGCATAAGCTCCTCGAGCACATCGCCGGTAAAACACCAAATGGTCTTTCCTGACCCCGCAGGATAAGCGGCACGAACACGCTCGACAAACTCAACGAGTCCCGCCTGATTCTCAGGTTCCATAGGCTCGCCGCCCAAAATCGTCAGACCATCGATAAAGGGATGGTCGAGGCTCTCGATAATCTTGTCCTCGACGGCGCGATCAAAGGGCTCGCCCGCGGCAAAGTCCCACGCGACAGAGTTAAAGCAATTCTTGCACCCACGACGGCACCCACTCACAAACAGAGAAGTACGAACGCCTTCTCCATCAGCAATGTCGAAATACTTAATGTTCGCGTAGTTCATAAGTAACCTTCCTGGGGGTCTGGAGCATATCATCCCGTCCTCAAACATTCTCGGCCTGCGGCCTGCGAAACTGCGGGCGGGACGATATGTCCCGGCCTCATGCAAAAGGCAACTCAATGAACGAAGCGAACATCGAGTATAGGGTTCGAGGTCCAATAAAAACTGGGTTGCGGCTCAACCGCCATCGCAAGTAAATCGCAGCTGCAGCTCGAATTATTTCCGCTAAGAACTTCGAGGAGTGAGCAGACCGCGTGCTGCATCTCAGCTACATCAACTTGGCCGCCCCGTAGCGAGGCCCCGGACCTTTGCTCGATATGAGTTCCGCACGAACAGGAGGCGCCAGTGGCGCCTCCGTCGTGAGCCAGGACTGTCCGAAATAGCGAGTAAAGGTCCGGGGCCTCGCTACGGGGCGGTCTGGAATGACTATTAGAGATGCAGCACGCGGTCGCGGATCTCCTCGGTTCGACCCTGGTTCCAGAACTGGGTACCGATGTAGCCGCACGTGCGACGGGCGACATTCATCTTCTCCTGGTCGCGGTTGCCGCAGCTGGGGCACTCCCACACCAGCTTGCCGTCATCCTCGACAATCTTGATCTCGCCATCGTAGCCGCACACCTGGCAGTAGTCGCTCTTGGTGTTGAGCTCGGCGTACATGATGTTGTCGTAGATGTACTGCATCACGCGGATGACAGCCTTGAGGTTGTCCTGCATGTTGGGAACCTCGACGTAGGAGATGGCACCGCCCGGCGAAAGCTGCTGGAACATGCCCTCGAACTTGAGCTTGTCGAATGCGTCGATCTCCTCGGACACGTGGACGTGGTAGCTGTTGGTGATGTAGCCCTTGTCCGTCACGCCCGGGATGATGCCAAAACGACGCTGCAGGCACTTGGCGAACTTGTAGGTCGTCGACTCAAGCGGGGTACCGTACAGCGAGAAGTCAATATCGCTTTCGGCCTTCCACTCGGCGCACTTGTCGTTCATGCGCTGCATGACGGCCATGGCAAAGGGCGTGCCCTCCTTCTCGGTGTGGCTGTGGCCCGTCATGTACTTGACGCACTCATACAGGCCGGCATACCCCAGGCTGATGGTGGAATAGCCGCCCACGAGCAGCTTATCGATCGTCTCGCCCTTCTTCAGACGCGCCAGGGCGCCGTACTGCCAAAGAATCGGCGCGGCATCCGAAAGCGTGCCCATCAGGCGCTCATGACGGCACAGCAGGGCACGATGGCACAGCTCAAGGCGCTCATCGAAGATCTTCCAGAACTTGTCCATGTCCTGATGCGAGCTCAGCGCGACATCGGGCAGGTTGATGGTCACAACACCTTGGTTGAAGCGACCATAGTACTTAGGCTTGGTCGGGTCATAGTTCAGCGCGTTGGCGACATTGTTAAAGCCGTTGCCCGAACGGTCGGGCGTCAGGAAACTACGGCAACCCATGCAGGTGTAGCAATCGCCGTTGCCGGCGGTCTCGCCCTTAGACAGCTTGAGCTCGCGCATCTTCTTCTCGGAGATGTAGTCGGGCACCATGCGCTTGGCGGTGCACTTGGCAGCCAGCTGGGTCAGGTAGAAGTACGGGGAGTTCTCGTGAACGTTATCGTCCTCGAGTACATAGATAAGCTTGGGGAATGCCGGGGTAATCCACACACCGGCTTCGTTCTTAACGCCCTCATAGCGCTGACGAAGCGTCTCCTCCACAATCATGGCAAGGTCGTGCTTCTCCTGCGCTGAGCGAGCCTCGTTGAGATACATAAAGACCGTCACAAACGGCGCCTGGCCGTTTGTGGTCATAAGGGTCACGACCTGATACTGAATCGTCTGGACGCCGCGACGGATCTCGTCACGCAGACGGTCCTCAACGACCTCACGGACCTTTTCGGCAGATGCCGAAACACCGAGCTCCTCGAGCTCGCGGGCAACCTCGCCGCGAATCTTTTGACGGCTCACCTCAACAAAGGGGGCGAGATGGGTCAGCGAAATAGACTGGCCGCCGTACTGGGAGGAAGCAACCTGGGCGATAATCTGCGTCGCGATGTTGCAGGCAGTCGAGAAGCTGTGCGGCTTCTCGATCAGCGTGCCCGAGATAACGGTGCCGTTCTGGAGCATGTCCTCCAGGTTCACCAGGTCGCAGTTATGCATGTGCTGGGCAAAGTAGTCGGAATCGTGGAAGTGGATCAGGCCCTCATTGTGGGCATCCACGATCTCCTGGGGCAGCAGCACACGCTGAGTCAGGTCCTTGGAAATCTCGCCGGCCATATAGTCACGCTGGACGGAATTGACGGTCGGGTTCTTGTTAGAGTTCTCCTGCTTGACCTCTTCGTTATTGCACTCGATCAGCGACAAAATCTTGTCGTCGGTCGTGTTCTTCTGGCGCTTCAGGCTCTGAACATAGCGATAGATGATGTAGTGGCGAGCAACCTCGTAGCAGTCGAGACGCATGATCTCGTCCTCGACCAAATCCTGGATCTCCTCGACCGAAACGGTGTGGCCCGCGTTCTCGCATGCCTCGGCGACGTTTTGTGCCGCGTAAACCACCTGGCGGTCGGTTAGACGAGAGCTCTCCTCGACCTCCAAGTTGGCGGCGCGGATGGCATTGACGATCTTATCGATGTCAAAGACAACCTCGGTGCCGCTGCGCTTGATGATCTTCATCCTCTTGCCTCTTTCGCGTCGTAGTCTCATTGCGCTTCAGAGCCAAACGATGCCCGGCAGGGCCTGTCCCTGTCTTGCGGCGCCGTCGCGCAATCTGTGTTCTCGATAAACCATAAGCCTCCATGCGGACATTCCCAGAAGCCGATCAAGCGGCTCAAGGACACGTTCAAAAGAGGCAGTTAAGGTCTTCGTTCTCTGTCCGCCATCTATCATACGACAAAGAGGCATCTATATCCTGTATTCTTTTTTTAGGTCAAACACAACATATAGTGTTTCAGCAGGTCAAAGCAATTAGTCATTTTGCAAACGCATTAAAAATGAAGGGCTCTTGGCAGAGTGCTAAAACGTTATCAGCTCGACTACCTGCACGGCAGTTTTGAAACCCCCTCAACCGCGCCGCTGACAAATCCTACCAAAACCAAGCCGCTCACGCCAAAAGAATCCAAAAGATTATGCTTGACCAACATGTTGCGGTCGAATGCCGGCGGACGGAGCGACAGGACTGTAAACGCTCGGAAGACTACAGCCCCGGCGCCCCGTCCGCCGGCATTCGATAGGCGAGGATCTATTACCTCTCTTCGCGAACCATCATGCGGCCGAGAGCCGCTGTAAAGGGATCGAGCAGCACGCCGGCGATAACCACAAAGGCCCATCCCTTTGTGACGAGGCCGGCCCAACGCGCGAAGAACGTACGGCCTTCAATCGTTCCGAATCCTCCCTGGAAGGCAATCTCGCCAAAACCGATCACCATAAAAAGGAGCGTGGCACCGATGACCGTACCGGCGATCTTGTGTGATGCACTCCCCTGCTCAAAACCAAAAAAGTCCAGGCACATACCAACCGTTTTGCCAAACAGCGGGAGTGCGCTCAGAACCTCGGCGATCACCGTGGCCACGATGAGTTGTCCCCAAAAGCCCGTGGGGCCCGTCAGATCCAAGCCAGGCGCCCCTTCAATGATGGGGAGAAACGCGCAGAGCAATAGCGGGTTAAAGAAGCCGTTGAGAATACCGATAACGCGCCTGACAGGTAACTTCATAGCCGTAAGCCTTTCAAAGTCATTGATAGAAAGAGGGCCGCCGGCATATGTCGGCGGCCCCGATAAAACATGATGTACGGCAAAGCAACTACTCGAGCGGCTACTCCGCCTCGCCGCCGGCCGCCATCTTCTCGGCCTCGGCAAGCTGGGCCGGGGTGAGCTTGCGATACTTAATGGCGCCAAAGACGACACAAGCCGCACAGACGATCATGCCGGCGATGAACTTCTGGTCAATCGTTGCACCAAACGGCGACGTCACGGCCTCAAACACAATGGGAGACAATGCCATGCCAAAGTTGATACCTGCCATGCCAATGGCGAGGTTAAACGCACGTCCCTCGGGGGCAGAGTTGCCGGCGGCAAAATTGCCCTCCAGCGGCACGTAGGTCTCCTTGCCCAGCGCAACGACAAAACCCGCAACGCACAGCACCATAAAGGCGGGCGCAACCAGCGTCAGGCCCAGGCCGACGAGCGTCACGCCCCACGCGATCGGCATAGCCAGGTTCTTAAACTTGGCAAACAGCGGACCGACCAAAAGACCAGCCGCAATACCGGCAACGGTCATAACGGTAGAGGCAAGACCGGCCTCCACGGTACCGCCAAAGCCACGGCCCACGACAAGCAGCGAGACATTGGAGCTAAAGAGCTGGAACGTAAGTACGAACACAAAGCTCATGAGCGTGATAATCGCGACCTCTTTAGGCATATTGGCAAACACGTTGACCTCGCGCTTGGGCTCAAGATGACCCTCAGGAAGGCAAACAGCCTCGATTACGATGAAAATGATCATGATGAAGTACGCCGCATAGCTGTGGAACCACTCGGCAGAACCCAAGATGCCGGAAACCATCGTCCAGATAATGCCGCCCAGTGCAACAAAAGTGGAGTAGATGCCCATGACAAACGAGCGCTGCTTTCCGCCAAAGTAATCCGCGATAAGAGCGTCCGTTGAATTCTGCACGGCACCGAGACCAAGGCCCATGACAGCAGAAGCCGCTAAGACTTGGCCGAGCGAGTCGTGGAACACCAGCACCGAGGCGCCTGCCAGCATCACGATAATGTGACCGACGAGCGTCGTCTTCTTCTTGGACACGCGAGAGGCAAGCTGTGAAGAGACGAGCATGGCGGACAACGCCATCATCAACGGGATGATGCCGATAATCATCTGAACGGCAGCGATGTTCTCGTTGGGAAACGCGGCCGCAACAGAGGCCACGATGGGAACGGGCACGAGCATGCCCATGATGCACATGGCGGCTGCGTAAATGCCCACCAGGTACTTGATCTTGGTTTTATCCATGATCCATCCTTACACTTAAAGAAAAGGGTCGGAGCGGCCAGGCATCACCAGCGGCCGCCCCAAACACAGCACTATCAGTCGTTGAATCCGGTGAACACGGGCTCTCCGCTGTACACGAGCGCTTCCTCGACACCATCGAGCACGCGGCAGGCGCCAGACGCCATCGCCTCGAGCTCAAACTCGCCGGGATAGGCCGACACGGGGGCGATCCAAGAGCAGCATTCCTCAATCGAGGCAACGAGCTCCTTGCTGTGGACCATGCCGCCTCCGAGCAAGATGCCGTCGACGTCGCCCTTCAGCACACAAGCCATCTCGCCAATCCACTTGCAGATTTGGTAAACCATCGCATCCCAGGCGCGAGCCGCGGCCTTATCGCCCGCGGCGGCGCGCTCGCACACCTCGATGGCATCGGACGTACCCAAAAGGTCAACGAAGCCACCGGTCTTCATGCAATGGGCGCGGGCAACGTCGAGACCATGCTCCGCCGTATACTTCGCGACCTCGATTGCGGGGACCGAGCCACAGCGCGTCGGCGCCATGGGGCCCTCGCCGCCGACGATGTCGTTGCCGTCGACCATCTTGCCCTTAAGATGAGCCGAGATAGAGATGCCGCCGCCAATATGGCAAACGATGAAGTTGCACTCATCATAGGGGCGACCGAGCTTTGCCGCATGGCGGATGGCGGTCTCTTTAAGATTAAGGGCGTGCAGGTGCACGTTTCGATACACGCCCTTAATGCCCGTCATACGTGCGAGGTCGCACAGCTCATCGGTATCGGGAGGATTCACCACAAAAGAGGGCTTGCCCGTCTTTGAAGCGAACTCATGGGCAATCTGGGGACCCAGCTGCGCCGGGTGCTGAATACCGTTCGCACCGACGCGGGCATGCTCGAGCATGACCTCATTGATGGCATACGTGCCGCCGGGCAGCGAAAGCAAGCCGCCGCCGCGACCGACAAATGCATCAAAGTCCTCGAGCTTCAGGCCCGCCTCACCCAGTGCTCCAAGAATCAGATCGCAGCGATACGGCATCTGAGCCGAAACCCCATCGAACTGGGCGAGGTCCTTCGCGTCGTGTGCAACGTTCTTGCTGAGCTTGCACTCGTCACCCTCAAAAACGCCCACCTTTGTGGAAGTGGAACCTGGGTTGATTACCAGGACGCGCCAGGGAGTCTTTTTATCGGACATACCCTAAGCCTCCTTAAGCGCCTGAGCGCGCACGCAGCTCATCACCACGTTGCCGACGATCTCGTCGACGGGCGCAGAGCGCGAGCAATCGCACACGATCCTTTTGAAGCCCTGAAGCATGGGGCCGTAGGCATTGGCACCGGTCAGATTCTGGATGATCTTGACGCCGATATTGCCCACGTTGATATCGGGCCAGATGACCACGTTGGCTTGACCCGCAACAGCGGACTCACGATGTACCTTCTTGGCCGCAACCTTGGGGTTAATCGCCGAATCAAACTGGAACTCACCGTCGATGGCAAGGTCGGGACGGCGATCGTTGGCAATCTCGCGAGCGCGGCGCACTTTGTCGACGAGCTCGTTATCCATCGAGCCGTCAGTCGAATGCGAAAGCAGCGCGCAACGGATATCCCATCCGGTCAGCGAGCGCACCGTTTCGCTCGACGAAATCGCGATTGAGGCAAGCTCCTCGCTCGTGGGGTCAACGCAAACGGCAGAATCGCCAAAAGCCAAAAGGCCGCCTTCGCCGCCAGTCCAGTTGGGAATATCGGCAATGCCGCAAGAGCTTACGGTATCGACGCCATCGGCAAGGCCGACGATGGTCTGACCCGCCAGGATAATATCGCCCGTGGCGTTATCAATGCCGGCGAACATTACGTCGACATCGCCGAGCACCTGCAAAATCAGGGCGCGCTCAAGCGGACGCGTCATACGGCGCGCGGCGCCCTTGGGCTTAAACTTGCAATCCGGATGCGAAAGGTAGCGCTCGCAGCAGGCGGCGTTCGCCTCCTCGTCGGTCACATCGACAATCTCGATGCCGTCAAGGGAGATGCCGCGCTCATCGGCAAGCTCCTTGAGCTTACCGCCGTCGCCGACCAGCACACATTCGGCAAGATGCTCGGCGGCGATCTTTGCGACCGCCTGCATCATGGTCTCGTTTTCGCCCTCGGGAAAAGCAACGCGCATAGGCTTGGCGGCAGCCTGCTCGCGCAGGGTCTGCATCAGGTCCATGGCAGCTACTCCATCTCTTCGGCAGTGCGCTCGATAAGCTCGCCGATGGTCTTCATGACCATGACCTCGCGAACGGGGACCTCGGCATCGAGCTCGTTCTCGATCATGGAGGTCAGGGCGATCATCTTCATCGAGCCCTTGCCCAGGGTCTCAAACGTCGTCTCGGGGGTCACATCGCCATCGTAGTTGTAAGCGGACTTGGCAAAATCGCAGATCTGCTGAGTGAGTTCTTCGTTCATGATGGTGCCTTTCTAATTAAAAAGAGGGGTAGCCACGGCGGGCTGGAGACATGGGTCCCGCCGTGGCCTAAGAGAGGAAGCGAATTGTTATAGGGGTGAAAGCCTAGTGTGAAAGCCTAGTCGTCAAGCTCAAACGTGAGCTCTTTGTAACCCGGTCGATCGATGACCTTGGCATGGACGCCAACGGTCTCGCCCGCCATGAGCTTGGCGCGGATCTCGGGGGCCTTCTTCTTGGTAATGCCGTAGATGACGTAGGTGTACTGAGAACCCTCGTCAATATCGACGGCGCCGTAGGCGTACTTGCCATACTCCTTGAGGTAGGGCTTGTCGTTCTGCGGACCAGGCAGGGTAAAATCGATCAGATGGCCGTGACCGGAAACCTGGACCCAATCGGTCTTGTGGTAGCCGCAGGCATTGCAGGCAAGGTGAGGCGGAAACTCGACGGCTCCGCACTCGGGGCACTGACGTGCCCAATAGATGCCCTCTTCAAGACCCGTGTAGAACTTCTTGACCACGGGCTCCATATCTTTGAGTTGCATGAGAATACTCCTTATGGGAAATCGAAAACCGCGGTCGCTTAGGCGACGGTACGAAGAATCTGGCAGCGCACATTCTGAGAACCGCCAAAACCGCGCAGGAAGGCCGTCTCGGGAACCTTCTTCATCTGGGTTGCACCGGCGACGCCACGCATTTGCTTAACGGCCTCGACGATATCGGCGATGTCGGATGCGCCATGAGCGTGGCCGAAGTTGCAACGGCCACCGTGCGGGTTGATGGGCTTATCACCGTCAAAAGCGGTGCGGCCATCGATCGCATACTTCCAAGCCTCGCCGCGCGGAATATAGCCGCACTCCTCGGCCGAGACGATCTCGGAAGCCAGGAAGAAGTCATTGCACATAAACAGGTCGATCTCATCGGGGCTCACGCCGGTAAGGTCGTAGACCTGCTTGGCAGCAAGCTCGGTAGCCCAGTGCTCGTTGTGAAGCAGGCCGGCTTCGACGGCAGAGGCGCCCGTGCCCAGAACCTCGATAGGTGCATACGGGACACCCATGGCTTTGGCCTTCTCCGTGGGCATCACGACAACAGCGGCGGCACCGTCGCATTTCTTCTCAAAGCCGGTAACGCGCAGGTACTGCGTAACGCGCGGGTTGTACATGCTCTTGAGATACTCGTCGGCGGTATCGAACCCAGCCGCCTTCGCATCCTCCTCGACCGTGGTCTCGTACCAGGCAAGGGGATTCAGGACGGCACCGCGGCGAAGGCTCTTGGTAAGGCCGTTCAGGGCGTCATCGATCTGATCGGCAGTAAGGTCGTACTGCATCGAATACTCGTTGATCCAGTTGTCGAACGACACGCCAAAGGCACCATCGAGCGGGCGACCATACGCGCGGTCATAGATCTTATCGAGCGAGGGAATCATGACGTCGAGCGTAAAGTCCTGGCGAATATGCGAGGGCATGTGCTCAACGGGAAGGGTCGAAGCCAAATCGCAGGCACCCGTAAGGACGACATCGTAGGCACCGGAGGCGACTGCCATCACGGCCTGCTCAAGGGCGACGTAGCCCGTGCAGCAAGCCTCGGAATGATGGACGGAACCCTTGGCACGAACGCCAAACCAATCGGCAACCTGCATGTTGGGGGTAATGCAATCACCAACGAGATAGGGATTGGCGCTGCCGTGATAGAAAAAGTCGATATCGCGGGGCTCAAGACCGGCATCGGCAATTGCCTCGAGGGCCGCATAGCCAAACGCCTCGCCCTCGCCAATACCCTGGGTCTCGGGATGCTCCTCAAAATCCTTGAACGGGGTGCAGCCTACGCCTACAATCGAGACGCTGCGCATGTTCTTTCCGAGCGTAACCACTGAATATCACATCCTAATCATGTGAAGGTGTACGAAATGATGGCGCAGTCCGGCCGCGAGCGAAGGTGAGAGAGCGCTCGCGGCTTTTCTGTGCCGTCACACGTTGAACTACTGCAGTGGTTCTTTTGAACGTAGCTTTAGAGTAAGAGTGGTTTATTTGGTGCCGTGGGACAAAATGCCGCTATGTGTCCCATCATTTGGTACGCATAGCTAAATTTCGTTCCAAATAGCAGATAAATGACTATGCTTAAAGCCGATTCATAGGGCTGGAACGCTTTGAGTTCACTGCATGCGCAACCGTTCATCCCTAAAAAACAGCCGCTCACCCGAGCGGCTTTTCAAAATCAGGGATCCGCGGATGCCAATGGCGCGATGCATCGTCGACAAAGAGCGGTGCGTAGAACATGCGATTGAGCGCGGCGGCAACGGTTCGTGCCTCAAGGTCAGGCCGGACTTCGAGCCAATACTGGATGAGGTTATGGTGGCCCGCAAGCGCAAAAGCAAGATACAGATCGAGGTCCGTCTCATCTGAAAACGTCGACCGCAAACGATCGCGAAAATAGTCATGCATGAAGATCGTTGCCTTGTGTGCAAACACGGGATCACCGTTATCGCTGTTAAGCGCCAGGACTTTCGAGCGATTGGCCTTGAGGATTTCCATGCGCTTGATCATCGTGGGCGTGGGATCAAGCTGCGCATCACCAAAACGAGCCTCAAGGGCAACGTCGTTAATGTCTTGCATGTTCTGGAGCAGCTCATCTTCAAAGCGCTTGACCACATCATCGACAGAGCGGTAACAACGATAGAAGGTTGATTTTGATGTATGGGCAAGACGGAGTACGTCGGTGACCTTAATCGATTGCACAGGCGTTGTCGCCATAAGTTCAAAGACGGCGCCTTCGATCCGCGAAGCAATATCGTTTTTAGCGTTCAGTGACATAGAAGGCCTCCCCTGTTGGCGATTGGCTACTATGCTACCCGAAAGGCATGCTCCTCAATGGCGATATGGGGCATAGAACGCGCTGCACAAGAGATGACACACTGGCCAAACACCACCGAGGAAGTAAACCATCCGCTCGGCAACCCGTCTTTGCGGGGATCGATTGAAAAGCCGGACCCCTCCGCCTTCAGGACGGCTTCGATACGCGTCCAAACCCGACACAGCCGAAAGGCGCGTTCCTGCGAATCTGCCGCAGCGTCAATCCACGCCCGTTCCCTTGAGCTCGCCATACGCTCAACCGCAATAGGTACAATCTCATCGACCGCCTCGATATCCACGCCAATAGGTCCTCCGACCGACCGAGCAACATCGGAAACAGCGAGGACGGCCACGCTTCCGCCATGTGAAATGGAAATAGAGGGGGCCTCCCCATCCGCAAGCTCGATCTTGCCGAAAGCAGAACGCGCAAGCTGGATGTCGTCGAAGACACCCAGGGCGTCGCGAAGCAGCAGACCCACGCCCGCAGCTTCCCTCCGAGACGCAATGGGGAGATCTCCATTGGAGGCACGCGAGGCATAACGTCCCGCGATTGATGCCATATCAACGGTCTCGCCGGGATCGATCGCAGAAACGTCAACGAGGTGCACGGTTATGTTCAAAATGGTCAACCCCACTCGATTGAGATGACAAGGCTAAACTGACGCTCAGAACCGCTCTTTCATGAATCGAGGTACCTTTTGCCGACGATTTGGCGACCCATTTGGCGACCAAAACAAAACAGCCCAGAGGACATAGCCTCTGGGCTGCGAACATTTGGTGGGCGTTAGAAGATTTGAACTTCTGACCTCTTCCGTGTCAGGGAAGCGCTCTCCCCCTGAGCTAAACGCCCAAATGGAGCGGACAACGGGGCTCGAACCCGCGACCCCAACCTTGGCAAGGTTGTGCTCTACCAACTGAGCCATGTCCGCTTACGAGGATTAATCTTACGTGATACCCGCATCCTATGCAAGAACTTTTTTTGAAAAGTTTTGCGACGCCCTCGCGAACCTCGCAAAGACATCAGCCACCACGGAAAGCACAGGCAAACGCAAACTCGCCGCAAGAGGCCCCTACAACTCAGCGAGCATGATCCAGGCAGAACTGTCCTGCGCGAGCTTACCGTCTACAAGCGGTGATGAGGTGAGCAGGACCCTGCCCGCCGGCAGCTCCACGGGTGCTGCACCGAAGTTCGTCACACACGCCCAGCCGTTGTCGCGGCGATAGGCGATGACGCCACCCTCAGCGCCCTCGGCACCATCCGCAAGGCCGGTGCGTCCGTCAAGATCAAGCCACTTAAGATCGTTGGCGCGCCCGCGCAGCTTGCGCCGCAGCCAGAGGGCGTCACGATAGAGCGCAAGCATCGATGTCGGGTCCGCTTCTTCCCTATCGGCAGCGTAATCGGAAAACCATGCAGGCTGCAGCAGATGGGGCGCCGCATCGGCGTCCGCCGGTGAAAACCCAAACGATCCGCCCTGCGCGGGATCGTCCGCCGCCACCCACGGCAGGGGCACACGGCAGCCGTCTCGCCCCTTCTCGCGCTTCGGTCCGTGCGTATTGGTCGCAGTAGGATCTTCGAGTGCGGCCCACGGGATATCGGCCACCTCAAAAAGGCCGAGCTCCTCACCCTGATACACGTATGCCGAGCCCGGAAGCGCCAGCTCGAGCAAAAGGGCCGCCCGCGCGCGGCGCTCGCCGAGTTCACGGTCCTCGTCATAAGACGACCCGTCGCGTAAGAGCCAGTCGAGCGCAATCTGGTGGTAGCGCGTCGCCTTGATCTGCGGCAGGGCATAGCGCGTCGCCACGCGCGGCACGTCGTGGTTGGAGAGCACCCAGGTTGAGGCGGAATCGGATTCTATAGCTGCCTTCAAGCCCTCCTCGATTGCAGCGTGCATGTCATCATAGGTCCAAGTGGCCTTGGCAAACTCAAAGTTGAATGTCTGGCCAAGCTCGCTGGGACGCGCGTAGAGATACTGGCGCTCGGGCAGCACCCACGCCTCGGCAACGGCGCTGCGTGGCGGATCATAGCGGTCGAACACGCGGCGCCACTCGCGATAGATCTCGTGGACCTCGTTGCGGTCCCACAGCGGATGGGTGCCGTCGTCAACCATGTCATCGCCCTCGGCGAGATGCCACCGGTCGAGGTCATCGCGGTCGAGATCCTTGGCGAGACCGTGCGCCACATCAATGCGAAAGCCATCGACGCCTCGATCGCTCCAAAACGCCAGGACGTCGCAAAAGAACGCATGAACCTCGGGGCACGACCAGTCAAAGTCCGGCTGCTCGGGCGTAAACATGTGCAGATACCACTGACCGTCCGCGACGCGCGTCCAGGCGGGGCCGCCAAAGTTGGCATTCCAATTGGTGGGAGGCAGCTCGCCATGCTCGCCGCGACCATCGCGGAAGATATAACGGGCGCGCTCGGGCGATCCGGGGCCGGCGGCAAGAGCGGCTTTGAACCAGGGGTGCTGGTTGGACGAATGGTTGGGCACGATGTCGACGATGACCTTGATGCCGTGCGCGTGAGCCGCAGTGATCATGTCATCGAAGTCGTCAAGCGACCCGAGACGTGGGTCGACATCGCAGTAGTCCGCCACATCATAGCCGCCATCGACGAGAGGCGATGGGTAAAACGGGCTCAGCCAGATGGCCTCGATACCCAGCCGCTCAAGATAGTCCATCTGCTGGGTAATGCCCGCGATATCGCCCAGACCCGAACCAGTCGAATCCTTAAACGAGCGCGGGTAGATTTGATAAATCGCGGCATCGGACATCCATGGGCGCGAAGAGGACTTTTCTGTAGCCATGGGGTGCGACTCCCTTGCAACGAGGTTTTGCGAGATGCCCACGATGATACGCCCAAAGCGGACATTCGCGGCAAACAACGCCACAGCCACGCCCCAAAACGCTCGCTCCCTCACGGGCTCGAGCCTCCTGGGGCGAATCAATCGATTAGTGAAAAGAACGGAAAACCCACTTCCCCGGCCACGACAGCGAGCGGGCTCCGGGTGCCCCAGGTTGCCGCGAAAGAGGAGGGAAGCGTACTCTATGTACGCGACCGACGATTGAGGGGCAAGATGGGGTGCCCGGGGCTCGCGCAGCGTCAACAAAAAACGCGGTTCGTTAGAACCGCGTAAGATAGTTGGAGCGGACAACGGGGCGTCCGCGTATCCGCTTCGCGGATCCGCACCGGCTTCGGCCGCCTGCCGGCGTCCTCGCCAGCTCGCTACAAACGCTCCGCGTTTGCTTAACGCTCGCTCCCTCTCGGGTTCGAGCCCATGCGCCGGGTACGAAAAAGCCCGGCTACCGTAGTAGTCGGGCTGTTACGTTTGGAGCGGACAACGGGGCTCGAACCCGCGACCCCAACCTTGGCAAGGTTGTGCTCTACCAACTGAGCCATGTCCGCATATTTAAAACAAAACGGGCGCCGGAGCGCCCGGATGTTGCCTGGAGGCGAAGCCCGGATTCGAACCGGGGGTAAAGGCTTTGCAGGCCTCTGCCTTACCACTTGGCCACTTCGCCGAAAAAGGACCGCCTAAACGGTCCGGAAATGCAATGGAGCGGACAACGGGGCTCGAACCCGCGACCCCAACCTTGGCAAGGTTGTGCTCTACCAACTGAGCCATGTCCGCTTGCGGGTTATTAATTTACGCGAGTTGTCCAAAAGACGCAAGTACTTTTTTCAAAAAACTTGTCTGCCGCATGTTCTTAGTAGCTAAACGCGCTAAAGCGATTGGCTAGGCACACGATTCCAGCGCTCCGCTAAACAGCTTCACCATCTGCACGCGCGTGCCGGCGCCGTCCGTACGACGAGCAACCTCCACGTTATCGACGAGCATACGCATAAGCTTGATACCACGGCCGCGCTCCTCTGATGCGACCGGTTCGCTCGTTTCATCGATAGAATAGCCGGCACCTCGATCAAGCACCTCAACCACAACGCGATCGCCATAGGCCTGAACCGTCAGGACGCACCCGATACCGCCCGCATGGTCATAGGCATTACCCAGCGCCTCCCCCGACGCCAATGCGACATCGTAGCGCTCGTCACGGCGCAACGGAAGCGATTCAAGGAGTTCGGCGATGCGATGTCGGTAGTATGGAAGATTCTCGATACCCTGACGGACCTCGACGCTCTTACTCCAGCGAGGCAGCTCCCCCACCGGAATGGCGGGAATAGACTCCCGTGCCGGCCCCGCGACATGAAGGATATCGACAAGCCGAGCAATCTCCAAAAAGCGAACAACTTCACCCGATGCATTGACGAGCGAAAGCAGGCCTTCTCGCCTCATGAGCTCACGAGCGCGCGTAAGCAGGAATGCCAAGCCCGTCGAATCGATAAAGCTAACAGCCTGACAGTTGATGACGACACGACGCACGCCGCGGCCAATCAAAGCATCCAACCGCCGACGCAGCGCAGGCACCGTGGCGATGTCGATATCGCCTGGTGGCGTCAAAACCGCTATGTCATTCCACTCATTCATACGACCATGATTCCCCAAAAAAGCCCACTCGATGCATTCGTTTCCCCAACCGTACGGATTCAGCCCGCCCAGCGTCGTCTATGAACGACCCCGTAAAAACTCAAGGGACACCAATGCAATGTCATCGTCCAGCGCCGATTCGGTAAATCGGTCAAGCTCGCCCAAGACCTTGCCGCAAATGCCCGACACGCCCTCACCCGAGACAGAGAGCAGAAGGTCGCGAAGGCGCTGCTCGCCAAAGAAAGCACCCGAGCGGTCACGCGCTTCGATTGTTCCGTCGGTGTACATAAATAGCATGTCACCAGGAGCGAACGTAAACACGCCTGTCTCGTATACCATGCTCTCAAAGGCACCGATTACCCCCGATTGGCATCCAAGCAGCTCGACCTCCCCCCCACGGGCCTCGCCGCCACCCAGCGGCATCGACTCTGGCCTGATGACCATGGTCGGAGGATGGCCCGCCGAACAATACGTTGCGCGTCCGGCTTTAAGGTCAATCTTGGCGATAAAGGCCGTCACGAACGTCTCGACCCTCGAAAAGCCCATGAGCATGCTGTTAAGGGAGCGTGCCATGCGGGCCGGTCCAGCGCCCTCCCAGGCATATGCCGTCAGGGCCGTCTTGACGAGCGCGGACATCGATGCAGCCTCAATGCCTTTGCCAGACACATCGCCCAGAATCATGACGGCGCAATCGTCGGGAAGACGGATGAGCGTATAGAAATCGCCGCCGACCAACGCCGAGTTCGTGGCCGACAGGTACACCGAATCGGCGGCGATTCCCGGAACATCCCCCAGTGAATTTCTCATGCCAATCTGGAGGGTCTGAGCGATATGGCGCTCCTCACGCTTTTGAGATTCGCCTTCATAGATCAGTTCAAAGTCATGAGCCAAGTGCACCAAGTAATCATATTCAAGGTCATCAATCGGCTCTTGGCTACCATCACGAAGCAGCAGCGCGCGCGTCGTCGGGCCCTTCGCAACAGAAGCAGGAACGATCGCGTCGTTACTGTGCTTGCCATCGCCCTCAGAGCGCGGGCGCCCCGCCTCGATGCCGGCGTCGACGTAGAGACCCTGGCAAGGCAGGCCATGCGCTCTAAGCCAGCCTCCCATAGGCATCGATTCGTCAACGCGAGTTATACGGACGTGTTTAAGGTCCTCGGCACTCGTGCCGCCCAAAACAGATGCCTCAAAGCCATCAGGGGCAGCCCCCAAACGTGCCGCTGGCGCCGTCGTGGAAAAGAAAAGCTTCTCGGGATCGTCCGGCAAAGCAACGCGACTGCCGCCTTCAAAATCTATGACGTAGGAATCCAGACTGGCGTCATACTCAATAGGGCAAAAATGGCAGTTGAGCATATTGCAGATCTCGGACGATACCGCCTGGGTAGCCGCGGCGGAATCGTCTAGAAAGGTAAACAACTCATCCCGCAAGACATTGAGCGAGCGGCCAAGCTCGGCCGTGCGACGGGAGCGAAGGCTCGATGCCATGCCGACCAGCTGGATAGACAGGTAATCGCAAATGACCTCGAGCACATTAACGTCATAGGCGAGCGGTGCCTGGGGGCGTTTCCAACCAACTTCCAGCACGCCAAGGATCTGCGTACCGTAAAAAACGGGAAGACAGATTTCACTGCGGTACGGAGGCATATCCTGCATGCGCAACAGGTGCTTAGAACGATTATCCAGGTCCATGAACATACCGGAGGCGGCCTTATCGCCCTCAAGGTCCTGTTGAATCGACAAGCGACAAGCACGCGACTCGCGAAGAACATACGTCGGAATGCCAGCGCCATACGGCAAAAACTCGGGCAGGTAGCTGTCGAGCAGCTCCTTGGAAACACCGCGAAGCTTAAAGCCGCCGCTCTCAGAAAAATAGATAGCGGCACCCGAAGCATCGAGCGTTCCTACAAGCTGGTTCAAAACGGTATCAAGCAGGCTGGGTAACTCATCGGAGCCCACAGTGCTCATAATGACCGAGAGCGTGCCAGAGAGACGCTTGTTCGCCACTCTAAGCTCCGATAACGCACGCTTGAGTTGCCGGTCGTGAGAATACTGTTCCTCGATACTGTGAAGCGCCACCAGGACACGTGGTGCGCGGCGCCCAAAGATGCGTGGAGGCGTTACGGAGCCCGCACGAACCAAGACGGGAATAAAAGAGCCGTCACTCAGTTTGAGCATCAGTTCGTTCTCGGAGCCATCAGTTTCAAATGGCAGACGATGTTCCGTCGCACGTTCAAAAGAGGACGAGTACAGGACGTCTTTAACATCTCCACCGATGACGTCGGCGCGTTCCTCGCACATCAAACCAAGTAAGCGATTATTCACATGCAGAATGGTTCCGTCGAGCTCGCAGATGATGACAGCATCGCTCGTGATCTCGACTAGTTGGGCAACGTCTGCCCACTCGTTGCGTTCAAGCGTTTCCATCGTGGACCCCACCGTCTATCGGTAACAAAAAAGCCTCCAAAGAGGCTTCTCAAATGCGATGGTGTCGGAGGCGGGACTTGAACCCGCATGACCAAAAAGCGGTCACTAGCACCTCAAGCTAGCGCGTCTGCCAATTCCGCCACTCCGACATGCTATGTTGTTGATTCGCGCTTCGTTTTGTTGGACCCGCGCGTTCAACGAGGAAGATAATAACCTATGATTCGAGAACTGTGCAAGCACTTTTTTCAAAAAAGTTTACGAATTTGTAATTGCGCAGGTAGATCCGCATGTCCGGCCCCGAATCGGTGCTGCCTCCCGGCGCGTCCTCGGGCATGAGCGATATTTTGCTGCGCACTTCGTGCTGCAAAATATCGCTCCCCCTGCGGAATGCGCCGGGAGGCAGCACCGATTCGGGGCCTACCAACACATACTCCAAGCACAGTTCTCAAACATGTTCTGGGGCTGATGCAAATTTGGTGGCTCGGCAAAGCCGAGCCCTTATATGGGGAGGCCGGAGCTAAAGCTCCGGCCTCGCTCAATTTCCTATTAGATTAAGTGAGCGATCAAGGAATCTCACCCCTCTACAGTGGTAACACAGGGCCCGTGCTGGACTTAGTTTTCAGAACATTCCGCAGACCAGGAAACCCCCTTATCCGCAGCTCCGAAGGAGCAGGCTAAGGGGGTTTCCATGGTCGAGGACGTTCTAAAAACTAAGTCCAGCACGGGCCCGGACGATAACAACCGGCTACAGGTCGATGTGCGATTCCTTGATCGGGAACGGCTCCGCGAAGTGACAGGCGCAGCAGTGGCCCGGGGCAACTTCCTTAAACTCAGGAAGCTTCTCGGAGCAGATGCCCTGCGCGATCGGGCAGCGCGTGTGGAAACGGCAGCCGGTCGGCGGATCCAGCGGCGACGGCGGGTCGCCAGCGAGGATGATGCGTTTGCGGGTCTTCTGGATATCCGGATCGGGCACCGGCACGGCAGACAGCAGCGACTGCGTGTACGGATGGTGAGGCTCGCTATAGAGCGTCTTCCAATCCGAAACCTCGACCATCTTACCCAGATACATAACGGCAACGCGATCGGAGATGTGCTGCACGACGGACAGGTCGTGGGCGATAAAGAGATACGCCGTACCAAACTTGTCCTGCAGTTCCTTAAGCAGGTTCAGAACCTGGGCCTGAATGGAAACATCCAGAGCGGATACCGGCTCGTCACAGATAATCAGCTTGGGCTTCAGCGCAAAAGCGCGGGCGATGCCGACACGCTGACGCTGGCCGCCCGAGAACTCATGCGGATAGCGGTTGATGTGCTCGGGGTTCAGACCGACGACATCCAGCAGCTCACGGACGCGCTCGATACGCTCTTCCTTGGTGCCCACACCATGAATGGTCATGGGCTCGGAGACGATCTCACCAATCGTCATACGAGGGTTGAGCGAAGCATAAGGATCCTGGAAGATAAACTGCATCTCACGACGCATGTCCTTGATCTCATGCTTGCTCATCTCGGCAACATCTTTGCCCTGGAAGAACACCTTACCTGCCGTCGGCTTGGTCAGACGCATGATGGTGCGGCCCGTGGTGGACTTACCGCAACCAGACTCGCCGACCAGGCCAAAGGTCTCGCCCGGATAAATCTCGAACGAAATGTCATTCACAGCAGAGACGACACGCTTAGAGAAGCGCTTGGCGAACATGCCGGACTCTGCGGGGAACTCCTTAGAAAGGTGCTCGACCTTCAGCAGCGGAGTGCGCTCGTTATTGTCTGCCATTTACGCCTCGCCTCCCTTCTTGGAATCTTTGCGCGTGCGGGACGTCTCGGGGGCGTTCTTGAGGAACTCGGGGTCACCGGAATAATGGCACGCAGAATAGTGACCGGACTCGGTGACAACGCGCTCGGGGCGCTGCTTGCGGCACTTGTCCGTCGCATAGGGGCAACGAGGAGAGAATACGCAGCCCTCAGGCAAGTTCATGAGCGAAGGCGGGTTGCCGTGAATCGGCGTCAGCGGCTTCTTCTCCTCGATGGCCTGCTCCGGGATGGAGCGGATAAGGCCCCAGGTGTAGGGGTGGCGGCTCTCGTAGAAGATTTCCTCGGCAGTACCGAACTCGACGGGACGGCCGGCGTACATAACCATGATTTTGTCGGCCATATCGGCGACAACGCCCAGGTCATGGGTAATCATGATAATGGCGTTGCCGTTCTTCTGCTGCATCTCCTGCATGAGCTCGATAATCTGAGCCTGAATGGTAACGTCCAGAGCCGTCGTGGGCTCGTCGGCAATCAGGATATCGGGATCGCAGGCAAGGGCCATAGCAATCATGACGCGCTGACGCATACCGCCGGAGAACTGGTGCGGATACTCATTGACGCGCTTCTCGGGCTCGGGGATACCCACGAGGTCCAAAAGCTCGGTGGCGCGCTTGAGCGCCTCCTGCTTGGAGTAGCCACGGTGCAGACGAAGGCCCTCGCCCACCTGCTTGCCGATCTTATAGACCGGGTTCAAGGAGGTCATAGGATCCTGGAAGATCATCGCGATATCGTTACCGCGAATGTGCTGCATCTCTTCCTCGGTCATCTCGAGGATAGAACGACCGCGATAGCGAACGTCGCCGCCCTCAATCTTTCCCGGAGGCATCGAGATAAGACCCATGATGGTCATGGCGGTCACGGACTTACCGGAGCCGGACTCACCGACGACACCCAGGGTCTCGCCGCGATCGAGCGTGTAGGAAACACCGTCGACAGCGCGAACGACGCCATCCTCGGTGTGGAAATACATCTTAAGGTCATCGACCTCGAGCAGATGCTGGCCCTCGGGAACCGGCTGGTCCTTCAGGTCCACATAGTTCTTATTCTTCTTCATCCTTATGCGTCCTTCATCTTGACGTCGAGGGCGTCACGCAGACCGTCACCCAGCAGGGTGAAGGCGAGCACCGTCGAGAGAATTGCCAGACCGGGCATGATCATCATCCAGGGAGCAGTCAGAAGATACTGCTGACCGTCCTGAATCATGGAGCCCCACGAAGGCGTAGGCGGAATAACGCCCATGCCGAGGAAGGACAGAGCGGACTCGGTCAAAATGGCACCACCAATGTTCATGGTCGCGTAGACCACGATGGAGGCAACGGAGTTCGGGAAGATGTGACGCACGACGATACGAGCATCGGATGCACCCATCGCGCGCGCAGCGTCAACATAGTCGTTTTCCTTGACCGTCAGGATCGCGGATCGGAAGACGCGTGCAATAGAAGGCCAGCCGAGAATACCGATGGCGATGAAAACATTCTGAAGACCACGGCCGATAACGGCGATCATGGCGACAACGAACAGCACGTACGGGAACGCCAGGAAGATATCCGCGAAGCGCATGATGATCGTATCCCAGATGCCGCCATAGAAACCGGCCAGGGCGCCCATGATCAGACCGATCACCGTGGAGATGGCGGTGGCCATAATACCGACGGAAAGCGAAACGCGCGCGCCGTAGATAACTCGGACGAGAATGTCGCGGCCAAGGGCGTCGGTACCAAACGGGTGCTCGGCACACGGAGCCAGCAGCGAAGTCTCGGCCATGGTAGTCGAGTCGGAAGCCGTCGGCGACCCGAGCCAGGGCTTAGCCCACAGGTCTGCGGTCAAGGCAACCAAAACGACGATGATAATCCAGCAGATACCGATAACGGCGAGCTTATTCTTGCGAAGACGCTTGAAAGCGTCGCCCCACAGCGTGCGGGACTTGGCGGGAGCAGATGCGGCCTTGGTGGCGGTAGCCTGCTCCTGAGACTGAGAATCAGTTTCCTGCATGAGACGTACCTCCCTTAGGCCTTATCCGACGGACCGCCGAGGCGGATACGCGGGTCGAGGAATGCATAGCTAATGTCGACGAGAAGGTTGATCACCATAACGACGACAACGATGAGCGTAACGCCGCCCATAACGATGGGCCAGTCGCGCATGCTAATGGCGCGGTAGACCTCAGAGCCGATACCGGGCCAGTTAAAGACCGTCTCGGTCAGGATGGCGCCCGAAAGCATGCCGCCGAAGTCGACACCAATATAGGTAACAACGGGGATGAGTGCATTCTTAAGCGCATGCTTGACGATGATCGCGCGATTGGAGAGACCCTTGGCCTTTGCCGTGCGGATGTAATCCTGATTCATGACGTCGAGTAGCTGCGAGCGCATGATGCGGGCAGCATAGGCGGTCGAAACCGAAGCCAGCGTAATGGTCGGAAGCACATAGTGCATCCAATCCTGATACTGAGAGCTGGAGCCGCCGGCACCCGAGATCGGCATGGAGAATGCGCCGCCGGTGGCATCCTTAAGGATGACGCCAAAGAACAGCTGCAGCAGCATACCGAGCCAGAATGCAGGAACGGCAACGAGGATCGACGTGGTCAGCGTTACCAAAATATCCCAGAAGGAATAGCGCTTTACCGCCGAAATGATACCCGCACCGATACCCATGATTGCCTCGAGCACAATGGCGCACGCGGCGAGTTTAACCGTATACGGATACTTCTGGGCAAAGATTTCCGCAACCGGCAGCTTGCGCTGATACGAATTGCCCAGATCGCCATGAAGCAGACCATTCATGTAATTCAAGTATTGGTCCACAAGCGACGTTGGAACGGGATCGCCGTTCTCGTCAAGGATCGCGTTGCCGTCCTCGTCCGCCTGGACCAGGTGATAGCGCACGCGAAGTTGAAGCTCTACCTCGGGGGACAGAGCCTTGTCTCCACCGATCAGCTTGATCGGGTCTCCCGGCACAATATTCTGGAGGGCGAACAGAATCAACGTAACGCCCAAAAATACCGGGATGAACTGAAGCACACGTTTAACGATGTACTTACCCATACCACTCCCCTATCTAGGGATTAACCTAAATGGGATGCCGATCGCCAGACCGGCATCCCAAAATTACCATCAGCCAGTTTACCCCAGGTTAGGGAGAACTGTATGTTTCCCATGAGGTCTACGTAAATACTTGACCCTCATGGAAGCTGCAAAACTCTTAGGCGAGCTCAGCGGTACCCAGATCGGCGTGCTTCTGCGGATCGACATAGAGGTACTTGACGCGATCGGAGCCGACGATGGTGTGCGTGTAGAACATCACCGGGATAACCGGGCAGTCAGCGGCGACCATAGCGTCAGCCTCCTGCATCTTGGCGATGCGCTCGTCGTCGTCAACCGTGGCACGGGCCTCATCGACCTTGGCATCGAACTCGGAGTTGTTGTAACCAGAGCGGTTGTCGCCACCGAGGGAGTCGGAGTGGAACAGCGGGTACAGGAAGTTGTCCATGATCGGGTAATCGGCGATCCAGCCCAGACGGCCGAACTGATAGTTGAAGTTCTGATACTGCTCGAGCAGGGCAGACCACTCGGGAGTATCGGAGACGGCGGTGACGCCCACCTTGGCGAGGTCGCCGATGATGGACTCCATGATCTCCTTGTGGCCACCGTCCTGGTTGTAGGACAGGGTCACATTGATGCCACGATCGCCGTTAGCGCCAGCGGGAGCGACCTTGTCGAGGTACTCGTTAGCCTTGTCGACGTCATAGGCGCAGAACTCCCATGCGCCCTCCTTGTAGCCGGCGATTCCCGGAGGAACGATGCCGTCAGCGGGGGTACGGGTGCCCTTGAAGATGGTCTTGCAGATGGCCTCACGGTTGATAGCCAAGGAGATGCCCCTGCGCAGGTCAGCGTTGTTGAACGGCTCGGCCGTGGTATTGCACGTCAGATAGTACGTGGAAGGCTCGGAGCCGAGCAGCATGCGCTCGCCGTCGCCCATGGTGTAGCCATCCTTGGACTCGCCGCGGTCCTTCTTGGCGGCGTCGATCTGAGCAACGGGAACGTCGCAGACATCGAGGTTGCCGGCCTGGAACTCCTTGTAAGCGGTCTCCACGTCCTTGATGACCTGGAAGTGGATGGCGTCGATCTTGGCCTTGTCGCCATAGTAATCGTCAAACTTCTTGAGGTTGATCTCCTGACCATCCTCCCACTTGCCGTCCATCATGAACGGGCCGTTACCGACCGGGGCAAGGTAGAAGCTCTTGACATCGGACTCGGCGCACTCGGGAACCGGGGACAGAGCCGGGTGAGAGGCGACGAACGGGAAGTCGGCGTAGGCGGAAGTCAGCTTGACGACGAGGGTCTCGTCATCCGGGCAGGTAACGCCGGACAGCTCGGTAGCATTACCGGCAAGCAGATCGTCATAGCCCTCGACCATGGAAAGGTGGTAGGAGACCTCGGAAGGACCATACTCGGTAGCGATGGCCGACTTAGTGTTGACCAGGCGCTCCCAGCCGAGCTTGAAGGACTTGGAGGTAACGTCGTCACCGTTGTGGAACTTGGCCTTCTTGATCTTGAAGGTGAACTCGGTGGCGTCGTCGTTAGCCTCAAAGGACTCGCAAGCCAGCGGAACGATCTCGCCCTTCTCGTTATCGTACTCCGTCAGAGCGTCGAAGAGCTGATACTCGACCTGAGTGCCCTGATCCTCCTGGACGTTGTAGGGGTCGATGCAGACCGGGTTGTTGATGTAGAAGTTCAGCGTCGAACCGGACTCAGAACCGGAAGCGTCGCCGCCCTTCTTGCCGCATGCGGCAAGAAAAGCCATGGAGCTCGCAGCGAGGGTGCCGCCAACAAAGGCGCGACGACCCATAACGGGCTGGTGGAACATAGAATCAGCCATGCCATCCTCCTTATGAGATAGGACAAAGTGAATTCGGCCGGGCAACGTCGAGACAGCCCAATCGAACCATTCAAACGCGGTCCGCTGTTATGGCTGGTTATGCAATGCGGGCCAACGTTTCGCAATACAATAGCGCATTTTATGCACAATTTGGCGCTGATTCCGGTTAACGGTCGAGAATTTCTTTAGTTGGGCGAAGTATGTGGGGATATTTTGACTCTGTTACAAATATGTAAACAAAAAGGGCCCCGCACATGCGGGACCCTTTACAAACGCATATACGCCGATGCTTAGTAGCCGACGATGCCCTGCGGGAAGAAGAACATGCACAGCACGACGCACACGGCAAACACGACAGCCATGATAACGGTCAGGCGGTCAAGGTTCTGCTCCATAACGCCTGTGGCAGAGCTGGAGTTATACAGCGAGCTAGCGATCATATCCGAAACGCCGGTGCCCTTACCGGAGTGCATCAGGACGAGAATCGTCAGCGCCACGGCAGAAACAGCCCAAACGACAAACAGAAGAATCTGAAACGGACCCATAGATAAGCTCCTTAATAGAACAATTCAAACTCCAGTACTGTACCACAACCTCCAACACTCCCCCACCTGCCATTTAGGGACGGGGTAGAAATGGCAGAAATACCAAAAAGGGGGTCGTCCGGTTGTGGACAACCCCCTTACTAGAAAACGGTATTTGTTTTCTATTAGGCCTCGGTGGCGAGCACGCGACCCGTCATCTCGGCGGAAGGCTCAATACCAGCCATGGTGAGCATGGTCGGAGCGATATCGGAAAGACGGCCGTCCTCGATACCGGTGAGCTGGGCCTTCTCATCAACGATGATGAACGGCACACGGTTGGTGGTGTGAGCCGTAAACGGATGCTTGGAACCGTCGGAAGCGACGTCAAACATGTGGTCGGCGTTGCCATGGTCGGCGGTAATCAGCGCAAAGCCGCCCTTGGCGAGAATCGCCGGGACAACCTTGGACAGAGCATCGTCAACAGCCTCGACGGCCTTAACGGCGGCGTCGAAGACACCGGTGTGACCAACCATGTCGCAGTTCGCGAAGTTCACGATGTAGAAATCAGCGCGATCCTCGTTGATTGCGGCGACGAGCTTCTCGGTAACCTCGGGAGCGCTCATCTCGGGCTGCAGATCGTAGGTAGCAACCTTGGGGGAAGCGACGAGCACGCGCTCCTCGCCCTCCTTGGGCTCCTCGATGCCGCCGTTGAGGAAGAACGTCACGTGGGCGTACTTCTCGGTCTCGGCGGTGTGCAGCTGCTTCAGGCCATTGGCAGCGATAACGTCGGCCAGAACGTTCTCGGGGAACGTCTTGGGGAAGGCAACCTCGACGTCAAACGTCGGATCGTACTCGGTCATCGTCACAAAGTGCGACAGCTTGATCTGCTCGCGCTCAAAGCCGTCGAACTCCTTGTCCGTGAACACGCGGGTCATCTGACGAGCGCGGTCGGGACGGAAGTTGAAGAAGATGGCCGCGTCGCCCTCGTGGATGCCCTCATTGTGGGCAGCGAAGGGCTCGACGAACTCATCGCCGCGCGGATCCTTCTCGTAGTAGGCCTTGATACCGGCCACGGGGTCGGTATCGGCATCGGACGCGTTGACCATGACATCGTAGGCACGCTGGATGCGCTCCCAACGGTTATCGCGGTCCATGGCCCAATAACGACCCGAGACGGTGGCAACGCGAGCGTCGCAACCGGTCTCCTCGGAAATCTTGGCCAAGAAAGCGCAGAACTCGCTCATGTAGCCAGCACCGGACTGCGGGTCAACGTCGCGGCCATCCATAAAGGCGTGGACGCGAACGGTCTTGACGCCATGCTGGGCAGCCATCTTGACCAGGGCCTCGACATGGTTCATGTGAGAATGAACGCCGCCGGGGCTCATAAGGCCCATGAGGTGAAGGGTCTTGCCTTCGGCCTTGACATCGTCCATAGCCTTGACGAAGACCTCGTTCTTGGCGATGGAGCCGTCCTTGATGGCATTGTTGATGCGCGAAAGCTCCTGGAAGACGATGCGGCCGGCACCGATATTGAGGTGACCCACCTCGGAGTTGCCCATCTGGCCATCGGGAAGGCCCACGTCCTCGCCCGAAGCGCCGAGCGTGGTGTGGGGGTATTTCTCGTACAGGCTATCAAGGAAGGGCGTCTTGGCAGCGGCGACGGCGTTCTCGCCATCGGCCGGAGCCAGGCCACAGCCGTCCATGATGATCAGGAGTGCAGGAAGATGACGCTGTGCCATATGTCCTACTCGCCTGCCTTGACGACCATAGAGGCGAAGTCGGCAGCCTTGAGCGAAGCGCCGCCCACGAGGGCGCCGTCAACGTCGGGCTTGGCGACGAGCTCAGCGATGTTGCCGGGCTTGGCAGAGCCACCATAGAGAACGCGGATGCCGTTAGCGAGCTCCTCGCCGAACATCTCCTTGAGGGTCTCACGGATAGCGCCGCAGACCTCCTGAGCGTCCTCGGCGGTAGCGGTCTTGCCGGTGCCGATGGCCCAGATGGGCTCGTAGGCGACGACGACCTGCTTGGGGCAGGTGATCTCAAGACCAGCAAGGCCAGCCTTGACCTGGTTCACGACGTGCTCGACATAGGTGCCAGCCTCGCGGACCTCGAGAGACTCGCCGCAGCAGAAGACGGGAACAAGACCGGCGGCAACGAGAGCCTTGGCCTTCTTGTTCTGATCCTCGTCGGTCTCGTGGAAGTAGTCGCGACGCTCGGAGTGACCGATGATGCAGTAGGTGCAGCCAGCGGACTTGAGCATGTCGCAAGAGGACTCACCGGTGAAGGCACCCTTGGCCTCCCAGTACACGTTCTGTGCACCGAGGGCGATGGGGGCAGCCTGAATGCGGTCATGAACCGTGGTGATGTCAATGGTCGGAGGGCAGACGAGCACCTCGACGCCAGCCGGAACCTCGGGCAGAGCCTGAGCCAGCTCGTCGGCGAGCTTGGCGGCCTCGGCGACGTCGTTGTTCATCTTCCAGTTACCAGCGATAAGAAGGGTGCGATTAGGCATCGAGAAGCGCCTCCACTCCGGGCAGGGCCTTACCCTCGACGAGCTCCATGGAAGCGCCACCACCGGTGGAGATCCAGCTCATCTTGTCGGCCAGGTTGAACTTGTTGACAGCCGCGACAGAGTCACCACCGCCGATGATCGAGGTGCAGTCGGCCTCGGCGACGGCCTCGGCGATAGCCTGGGTGCCGTGAGCGAAGTTATCGAACTCGAAGACGCCCATGGGGCCGTTCCAGAACACGGTCTTGGCGCCCTTGACAGCCTCGGCGTAGAGCTCCTCGGTCTTGGGGCCGATGTCCATGCCCTCACGATCGTCGGGGATAGCGTCGGAAGCGACAACCTCGGGGACAGCGTCCTCGCCAAAGTGATCGGCAACGCGGTTGTCGATGGGGAGCAGGATCTTGACGCCCTTCTCCTCGGCCTTCTTGAGCATCTCGCCGGCACGCTCGACCCAGTCCTCTTCCTTGAGGGACTGACCGACGGTCAGGCCCTGAGCCAGGAAGAAGGTGTAGGCCATGCCGCCACCGATGATCAGGGTATCAGCGGAGTCGATGAGGTGATCGAGAACGCCGATCTTGGAGGAAACCTTGGAACCGCCGACGATAGCGACGAAGGGGCGCTCGGGCTCGGCGAAGATGCCGGTCAGCGTGTCGACCTCCTTCTCGAGCAGGAAGCCGGCGACGGCAGGCAGGTAAGCGGCGGGGCCCACGACGGAACCCTGGGCGCGGTGAGCGGTGCCGAAAGCATCGAGAACGAAGACGTCACCATAGGAAGCGAGCTTCTTGGCGATCTCGGGATCGTTCTTCTTCTCACGCTTGTCGAAACGGACGTTCTCGAGAACGAGGACCTTGCCCGGCTCGACGGCGGCAACAGCCTCGGCGGCCTTCTCGCCGTAGGTGTCGGCGACAAAGGCAACATCGAGACCAGAGAGCTCAGCGAGCTTCTTGGCGACAGGCTCAAGGGAGAGCTCGGGCTGGAAGCCGGTGCCATCGGGACGGCCGAGGTGGCTCATGAGGATGACGCGAGCGTTGTGCTCAACGAGGTAGTTGATGGTGGGCAGGGCAGCCTTGATGCGGGTGGTGTCGCCAACGACGCCATCCTTGATAGGCACGTTGAAGTCAACGCGGACGAGAACGCGCTTGCCGTCGACATCGATGTCGCGGACGGTCTTCTTGGTAAAGGCCATGTTTGCTTCTACCTTTCGTACGTGTCTGCCTCCCATTACGGCAGACGATTTCCTATAAAAAGGGCGCGACCCTAGGGTGTAAGCCCTATGAGGCCGCGCCCTTCTTTAGACGCTCAACGAGCTATTCGCTAAAAGCTAAATTAAGCAACGAACTTCTCGAAGTACTTGATGGTGCGGACCATCTGAGAGGTGTAGGAGTTCTCGTTGTCGTACCAAGAGGTGACCTGAACGAGGGTCTGGCCGTTGCCGAGGTCAGAGCACATGGTCTGAGTGGCGTCGAAGATGGAGCCGTGGGTCTCGCCGATGATGTCGGTGGAGACGATGTCGTCCTCGTTGTAACCGAAGGTCTCGGAGATGGTGGAAGCGTAGGCCTTCATAGCGGCGTTGACCTCGTCGACGGTGACCTTCTTGTCAACGACAGCGTAGAGGTTGGTGATGGAGCCGGTCGGCGTCGGGACGCGCTGGGCGGCACCGATGAGCTTACCGTTGAGCTCGGGGAGAACCAGGCCGATAGCCTTGGCAGCACCGGTGGTGTTGGGGACGATGTTGACGGCGCAGGCGCGGCTACGACGCTTGTTGCCCTTGCGCTGCGGGCCGTCGAGCGGCATCTGGTCGCCGGTCCAGGCGTGAATGGTGGTCATGATGCCGGACACGATGGGAGCGAAGTCGTTCAGACCCTTGGCCATCGGGGCGAGGCAGTTGGTGGTGCAGGAAGCAGCGGAGATGATGTTGTCCTCAGCGGTCAGCGTCTCGTGGTTGACGTTGTACACGATGGTGGGCAGATCGCTGCCGGCCGGAGCGGAGATGACGACCTTCTTGGCGCCAGCGTTGATGTGGGCCTGAGCCTTAGCCTTGCTGGTGTAGAAGCCGGTGCACTCGAGAACGACGTCGACGTCGAGGTCGCCCCAAGGCAGGTTGTTGGCGTCGGCCTCCTTGTAGATCTTGATCTCCTTGCCGTCAACGGTGATGGAATCCTCGCCAGCAACGACCTCGTGATCGCGAGCGTAGTTGCCCTGCGTGGAGTCGTACTTCAGCAGGTAAGCGAGCATATCGGGAGAGGTGAGGTCGTTGATAGCGACGATCTCGGAGCCCTCATGACCGAACATCTGACGGAAAGCCAGACGACCGATGCGACCGAAGCCGTTAATAGCAACCTTTACTGCCATTGTGTCTCCTTTCGTAAGGCCCCCGCAAGCTACAGCGCCCGCCGTTGAGGCCCACAAACTAACCACTCGCCTAATATACCTTTTTTTTGACTTGAATTTCACGAGAATAGTCGAAATTGAAAATCAAATTTACGTTAAAACGTTTTAAAGAATAAAATAGCAGCTAAATCCGTATATAAGTCGATACTTTAAACTACCGGTTTGCTTCAATGAGCTTTTCAAGCCTCAAAACTCGATGGTAGAGGGCCGACTTCGACAAGGGAGGGTCAGCCATCTCCCCTAAATCACGCAGCGACAGATCGGGATAGCGCTCGCGCAGGTCGCAAAAGACCGCCAAGGCATCCGGAAGCGCATCGCGAAGGCCGCGCTGCTCGAGCTCATCGATAAGCGCAAGCTGATGTTGGGCAGCACCGGCGCTTCTGGTCTGGTTGGCGAGCTCGGCGTTCACGCGACGGTTCACATCGTTCTTAACCAACTTGACCGCGCGCGCCTCCTCAATCTCGGCAACGCTGCGCTTGGCACCAATCAGCTTTAATAGATGCTCGATTTCCTCGGCGCTCTTAATGTACACGGCATATGACCCCCGCCGTGCATTAACACGAGCATGGACCCCAATCTGCCCCAACAGGTCGCAAAGCCCCTTGGCATATTGCTCGCCCTGCACCGCGATCTCCAAATGAAAATCGCCGCGTGGATCGGCCACGAAGCCGCCCGCGATGAGCGCGCCGCGGATGTAGGCAAGCCTGCAGCAGGGACGGGCAACGATGTGTCGGGGAACACCAGCAACGAGCCCTCCCCTGCGGTCTAGAATGCCCAGCAGCACCAGAGCCTTGTCCAGGTCGGGTTGATCGGGCAGGGTAATGAGATAGTTACGGACCTTATGCAAGACCGATTTACGAACGGTGAATTCCGTTTTGAGCTTAAGAATGCGATGCGTCAGCGTGATCATCGTGCGCGCGACGGCTCCCGTCTCGGTCGCGACCGTCAAACGATACCGCCCGGAGCCGGCCAACGAAAGCGTACCGCTCACACGCGTCAGGGCGGCAAGCGTCGACAAATCGCAGTATTCACATTCGGGTTCGCAGCGCGCAAGCTCGTCACGCACCTCGGCGGTAAACGACATGCAGGCCTATGCTTTCGTGTTGGCGCGCGACAAGTCGCGATGGGAAATGCTCACGTGATACTGGGCGCCTTCCAAATAACGCGCCGTGGCCTCGGCGATGGCAACGCTGCGGTGCTGACCGCCCGTGCAACCGATGGCAATAGAAAGCTGCGGCTTGCCCTCTGCGATATAACCGGGCATGACCGTATCGAGCAGCTGCGTCCAGGCCTTCCAGAACTCCTGCGTCTTGGGATGGTCCAGAACAAAGTCGGAGACTTTCTTATCGAGACCGGTCATGGTGCGCATCTCGGGATCGTAGAACGGATTGGGCAGGAAGCGAACGTCAATCATAATGTCCGCCTCGACGGGCATACCGTGCTTAAAGCCAAACGAGAACACGTGAACGTCCATGAGCTGCTGGTCGGACAACTCGGAGAACGCCATGCGCAATTTGTTGCGCAGCGCAGAGGTGCGTAGGCGGCTCGTGTCGATAATCATATCGGCTCGATCGCGCACACCCTGCAGCTGCAGGCGCTCGCGCTGAATCGCATCGGCCGTAGTCTCCCCCGGCTTGGCAATGGGATGACGGCGGCGATTTTCGCTGTAGCGACGAATCAGTACCTCGTCAGAAGCCTCCAGGAACACGATGTCGCAGCTCATCTCACGCTCTTCGAGCGCGGCGACCGCATCGAGCAGCTCATCGAACAAGCCCTGGCTACGCAAATCGCAGGTGACGGCGAGATGCCTGCCCACGCCCGTATTAATGCCGACGAGCTCGGCAAGCTGGGCGATCAGACGCGGAGGCAGGTTATCGATGCAAAAATAGCCCATGTCCTCGAACACGTGCATGGCCTGCGTGCGGCCCGATCCGGACATTCCGGTGATGATGACGATATCGGGGATGCGCTCCGAGCGCTCCGCCGCATCCATGGCATCTCCCTTTTGCATGTGCTGCCTCCCGAAAACAAGCGCGGGACCCAGCAACCCGGATCCCGCGCGGTCAATTGCCTTTATTGAGTATACCGCCCCGAGCGGATACGAGGCCTGTCTTACGCCTCAAGCGCAGCCTTGAACCAACTTGTAATACTCGTGGGGTGCGTGATGGCGGTGCCGACGACAACGGCCCAGGCGCCAGCATCGATCGCGGCGCGAGCCTCCTCGGGCGTATGCACGCGACCCTCGCAAATGATGGGAAGGCCGGGGAATTCCTCGGTCGCCTGACGCAGGAGCGGCAGGTCGGGGCCATCGGCCATGGTGCAGTCGATGGCGGCGACACCGTGAGAGAGCGTGGTAGATACCAGGTCGAAGCCCATATCAACCGCACGGCGAATGTCCTCGATGGTGGCACAATCCGCCATCAGGAGCACACCCTCCTCGTGCAGCGGACGGAAGGTATCCTCGACCGTCTTGCCATCGGGGCGCGGACAATCGGTGGCGTCGATCGCCACGATATCGGCACCAGCAGCAACGCAGGCGCGGGCGTGACGCAGCGTCGGCGTGATGTAAACGCCCTCGTGTCCATCCTTCCATAGGCCAATAACAGGAACCTCACAGCGACCCTTAATGGCGGCAATGTCGGCAAGGCCCTGGCAGCGAATGGCGGCGGCGCCGCCGAGTTCGCAAGCGCGAGACATTTGAGCCATGGTCTCGGGCGTACGAAGCGGCTCGCCCATATACGCCTGAACGCTCACGACGAGCTTACCCTTCAGGGATTGAATCAAAGGATCGACGGTCATAAGGCTGCAACCTTTCTCAGAACAGCCTCCCGAGGCGTGTTGTCTCGGGAGGCTCCTACAGCAGATACGTTTACTTTAACGAAGCGAGAAGATGCTCGGCGGCACCGATGAGCGGAGCATCGCCCTCCAGAGACCCGATGAGAATCGGCGTGTCCTGGAGCGGATCGAGCGCCTGGCTGGCATAGCCCTCGTGCACCGAATCCTTCCACGTCTGCGAACGCCAATCGGGACCCTGATGAATTACGCCGCCCGAAAGCACGATGACCTCTGGATCCAGAATATTGGCAAGCGAGCCCAAGCTGGCGCCCAGCGCAAAGCCGGCGTCATGGATGACCTCGGTCGCCTTTGCGTCGCCAGCACGACACAGGTCGTTCACGTCGCGACCGACCGAAGGACGGCTGGGGTCAACTCGACCGAAGCGTTCGTCGTACATACGGCCAATCGAGGTGCCCGAAGCAACAGACTCAAGATGGCCGGAACGCCCGCAGGCGCAGGGAATGCCGGCGGCAGCCGAGCACTCGATGTGGCCCATATGACCGGCAGCACCATGGAAGCCCTGCATCACGCGGCCGTTCTCGACATATGCGCCACCGATGCCCGTACCGATTCCCAGGCACAAGACGGAGAACTTGCCCTTGCCGACGCCCCAGTGGGCCTCGCCCAGAGCATGAGCCTGCACGTCGCCCACAACGGCAACGGGAAGACCAAGGTCCTCGCGCAGACGCGGCCCCAACTGAACGCCGGACCAGCCGGGCATGATCTCATTGGCATAAGCAATGGCGCCCGTCTTGGGATCGACGACGCCTGCGGCACCGATACCGACACCGAGAACCTCGACATCGGGATTCGCCTCAAGAGCGGCCTTGATAGACGCCTCGATACGCTGGAAGACGGCCTCGCCGCCCTCCTGGGCCTCGGTAGGAATCTCGGCCTCAAAAACGGGATGGGGCACACTACCGTCAGCCGGGTACTCCATGATGGCAGTCGCAATTTTAGTTCCGCCGATATCGACAGAGCAGACGTACTTGTTCTCCATGTCGCTCTCCTTCGGAGATAAAAACAACTACAGGAAATGCGCCGTCAGGCTAGCCGTCACAGCGCGGTAAAGGTTTTCCAGGTGCCCGAGATCGTCGAGAAACCGTGTGGCCATTGACCTAATGGGTCATGGTCACACGGTTGAACGGCGAGGTCGGGTGCCTGGGGAAGCTTTACAGGAGACCGTTGTCCTGGAGGACCTTCCTAATCGCCTCGACGTTCTCGCCGGTCATGGCCTTCACCGGGCGCGGCATGGTCGGGCTGTCGAAAATGCCCATGAGGTTCATAGCGGTCTTGAAGGCACCGACGCCACCGGCATAGCCCTGAACGCCTGAGGTGACATCCCAGATGTGGGAGATCTCGTTAAGGCGATCCTGCTCGGCCTTGACGGTAGCCCAGTCGCCGGCCTGAGCGGCCTTCCACTGGCGCACGTAGCCCTCGGGCTCAACATTAGCGAGACCCGGGACGGAACCATCGGCGCCACCAAGGTAAGCGCCGTCGACGACAACCTCGTGACCGGTGAGGATACTCATCGGATGGCCGTTCTTCTCGTTCTCCTGAACGAGGTAGCGGAACGAGATGTCATCACCCGAGGAATCCTTGACACCAGCAAGGACGCCCTCGGCGCCGAGCTTGGCAAGGAGCTTCCAGGGGAGCTTGGTGTGAACGCACACGGGAATGTCATAGGCAAAGATGGGCAGATCGAGCTCCTCGTGCAGAATGCGGAAGTGCTCCTCGACCTCGGTCATGCCCTGCAGGGCATAGAACGGGCAGGTGGCGACGAGGGCATCGGCACCCAGCTCCTGAGCGACCTTACCGTGCTCAATCATGCGCTCGGTCTCGGTATCGATGATGCCGACCAGAACAGGCACGCGGTGATCGACGATGCGCACGGCCTCGGCGATAATCTGGCGACGGCGCTCGTCGGTGGAGAAGACGACCTCGCCCGAAGATCCCAGGAAGAACAGGCCATCGACGCCGGCATCGATCATGCGGTTGATGCTGCGCTCAAAGGAGGCAACGTCGAGCTGGTGGTCTTCGGTATCGGGAACAACGACGGGAGGGATAACGCCGGTGAATTTCTGAGTTGCCACAAGAATCTCCTTAGTTGTCTGGCGGGCGGCCCTATGCCACCCACTCTTGTTGGCAGTGTCCAGGCCGTCTAGGCCAAAGAACACGGGTAGAACGTTTGGTTAAAAAAGTCGATGACTTCGTTTTCGAACGCATTGATGCGCTCATGAGCGTATTTGGCATAGATGATATGCCTCCGGTCACACTCAAGACCGTTGAATACGGCAAACTGGCCCTTGGGATCGCTCACGACATCCATGAGCGATGTGCCCATGAGCACCGATCCACGCACCCGAGACGACAACGCCTCGAGGCCACCGGGAATTGGATTGGCAACCGCCGTGCAGGCGAGGCCCCGCTCGTCCAGAGCGGAAACCGCCAGCGCGACTCCGCCGCCAAGGCCCTCGCCCCATGCAAAGATGCGGTCGGGGTCCACGCCATCAAGATTGCGCGCCGCCTTCGCCATCGCGCAACCCCAACGGACGCGCTTGACAAAAGCAGGAGAGGCAATCCCCTGCTGCAGCTCGCTGGATCCAATCGCCTCATCGTCCAGCGCAAGCACGGCATATCCCATGGCGGCAAACCTCGTCATGTGATGCCATCCACGCACGGGTCGGTCGATGTCGTGAAACATCAGACAGAGCGGCACAAGCTCGGATGCCCGGGCGCGACCGGTAGGCTCGATCAAACGTGCGTGGACCACATCGCCACCAAGCTCAAAGGAAACCTCAGAGTAGCGGGCATACGGATTGGCGAAATCGATCGCCGTAATGGTCAGGCTTTGAATCTCAAGATCCATAGCACATGTCTCCAAATCAGAAACATCTGCCTGAACATCACCGTGCCAGTCCCGATATTCAGCGAGCCTCGACGAGACCGTTCCGGGAATCCCCACAAGGTCGGAGACAATCAGCTCATTGACATTGCTCTCGCACTTAGACATGAGCCTCCCCTCCCTTGCAGAAAAACGGAATGATCAGATCGTCAAAATCCTGAATCTCCTCGTGGCCAAAGCCTTCAAAGAACTCATGACGCTTTTCACAGGTCAGGTTGTTATAGACCGCAAACTGCGTCGCTGGCGGACAGACGGTATCGGCTGTGCCGGTGCCAAACAGCACGGGGCATTTGACCATAGGGGCAAAGTTCTTGGAATCGAAGTACGCTAGCTTGGCATAGGCTTCGTCGATACGAGTCGAGTCCTCGTCAAACCAGCGAGACCAATAGCGCAGGCCCTCGTAGGCAATGTCGTCGGCATCCAAATCCCAGACCAGGCGGAAATCCGACAGGAAGGGATAGAGGATGGCGGCGCGATTGATAAGCTCGCTGTTAAGTGCACAGGTCGCAATGCCCAAACCGCCGCCCTGCGACGCGCCGTTCACAAACACACGGGCAAGATCGATGCCCTCGAGCTCGCGAACGATGCGGCACAGGATGCGAATATCTTGGTGCAAGCGGACATAGTAGAGGTTGGCCGGATCGCCGTCGATACCGGCGACGATATGGCCCGCGACCGTTGTGCCCTCAAATCCACCAATGTCCTCGGAGGGACCTCCTTGGCCGGGGCAGTCGAGTGCGATGAGTGCCATGCCCATGCCCGCAAACGACGCCTGCTCAAACCAGCTGCGGCTTGCACCCGGATACCCATGGAACTGAAGTACCAATGGCACGGGCTCGTCCGAGACGGGTTTAAGGTACTTGGCATGCAGGCGAGCGCCACACATGCCGGTATACCAGAGGTCGAAAAGCTGGCAGGTCACGGCATCTGTGACCGATGCCGTCTCGATCGCATAGTCAAGTCCGACGGCGTCGGCCTCGGCCATGCGGTCCTTCCAAAAGAGATCGAAATCTGATGGACGGGGCATGGCGCCCCGATACCCACCAAATTGCTGTTGTAGCTCCTGAGCACTTGGCATGGCTCGTGAACCCAACCTTTCGAAATCGCAACGGAGGTGCGCCCGGCAAGGGAACCGGGCGCACGGGAGGGAAAGCGAGGCTACTCGCCGAGCTTGGGATGCAGCAACGACGGCGCAGCACCGAGCAGCATCTTGGTGTAGGGGTCCTGAGGGTGCTGGAAGACCTGCTTGGCCTCGCCCTGCTCGACGATCTTGCCGCCATTCATAACGATGATGTCGTCAGAGATATAGCGGACCGTCTGGATGTCATGGCTGATGAACACCATGGCCAGGCCGAGCTCCTTCTTAAGGTCGGTCAGCAGGTTCAGAATTTGCGCGCGAACCGAAACGTCCAGAGCCGAGGTGGGCTCGTCGGCGATGATGGCATCGGGGTTCAGCGACAGGGCACGGGCAATTGCGACGCGCTGGCGCTGGCCGCCCGAAAGCTGGCCGGGAAGAACCTCGGCGGCGGAGCTGGGCAGACCGGTGAGCTCCAAGAGCTCCTTGACGCGCTTCTCCTGCTCGGCCTCGGTACCCAGGTTGTGGACGCGCATGGGGTCGAGCAGTTGCTCGCGAACGACCATACGGGGGTTGAGTGCCGTGGCCGGGTTCTGGAACACGACCGAGATGACGCGACCCATGTGGCGACGGTCCTCGGCGGTACGTTTGGTAACGTCCTTGCCCTTAAAGTAGACCTTGCCGCTCGTGGGGGCCTGCAGGCCGCACATGACGTTGGCGGTGGTGGACTTACCGCAACCGGACTCGCCGACGATGCCGATCGTCTGACCGGGCATGAGCCTAATCGTTACACCCTGGACGGCGTGAACCAGGTTAGGGTGCAGAATCGAGCCGGTACGGGTCCTAAAGGTGACGTGGACGTCATCAAGGAAGATGATCGGCTCGACGCCGTTGACTGCGGTCTCGCTCATCTACATCACCTCCGCGTGAGGGGTCAAACCATTTGCCTTGAGCACCTCGTCGGGGAGCTCGGAATAGAAGTGCTCGGTGCCGGGCACGCGCTTGAAGACCGGACGGGTGTCCAGGCCAATACGCGGATGGCTCGAGCGGGGCGCGAAGCGATCGCCCTTGGGGAAATCGCGCGGGCTCGGAACGGCACCGGGCACCTGGTGCAGGCGGCCCGAACCGCTCTCGATGGACAGAACGGAACCCAGAAGACCGCGGGTGTACTCGTGGATCGGGTTGGTGAGCAGCTCCTTGGTGGGCGCCTGCTCGATAACCTGGCCGGCGTACATCACCGTGATGTTATGGGCGACCTCGGCGACCAGCGCCAGGTCATGCGAGACGAAGATCATGGCAAAGCCGAGCTTGGCCTGAAGGTCGTTGAGCAGCTTGATGACCTGCTTCTGGACGGTAACGTCCAGAGCGGTCGTGGGCTCGTCGCAGATGACCAGCTTGGGGTCGCGGGTAAGGGCCATAGCGATCAGGACACGCTGACGCTGGCCACCGGAAAGCTCATGCGGGTAGCTCTCGAGCGTACGCTTGGGGTCGAGGCCCACGAGCTCCAGGAGTTCCTCGGCGCTGCGGGTGCCGCCGCGCTTGGTGAGCTGCTTCATCTGGGCAGAGATGAGCATGGAGGGGTTGAGCGAGGACAGGGCGTCCTGATAGACCATAGCGATATCGGTACCGCGCAGGCCGAACCACTCCTTCTTGCTCATCTTGAGCAGGTCGCGGCCCTCCCAGAGGACCTCGCCGGAAAGGTGCTCGTCATCGTCGGTCAGGCCCATGATGGCCAGCGTGGTGATGGACTTACCGCAACCGGACTCGCCCACCAGGCCCATGGTCTGACCAGGACGGACGTCAAAGTTGACATGGTCGACGACGTTGATATCGCCGTGATGCTCAAACTGGATGCAGAAATCGCGGACCGAAAGGATCGGTTCGACAGACTCGTCGGGCACATGGCGATCGTCACGCTTGAGCTCGACATCGCGCAGGGCGCCAAGGCGAGCGGAGAGGGACTGGGCCTGCTCCTTGTAGGCGCGAACGGGGTCAGAGACCAGCAGGTCGGCCTCGCGACGCTTGGAGGAATCGGTCGGATCCAGGGCGGCGGAGGGAGCAGCGGCCATGGCGTCGGTAATGCCCTCGGAGAGGATGTTGAGTGCCAGGCAGGTGATCATGATGGCCAGGCCCGGGAACAGCGCCTGCCACCAACGGCCGGCGAGCACGCCGCCGCGGGCGTCGGCGAGGATGTTGCCCCAGGTAGCGGTGGGCTCCTGGATACCAGCGCCGATGAAGGTCAGCGAGGCCTCGAAGATGATGGCGTCGGCGACCAGGGTAACGGTGAAGACCATGATCGGGGCGATGCAGTTACGCAGAACATGCTTGATCAAAATCCACGGAGCCTTGGCGCCGGAAACGATGACCGCGCGGACATAGTCCTCGCCGTACTCGGACACGATGTTGGCGCGCACGATACGGGCAATCTGCGGAGTGTACATAAAGCCGATGGCGAAGATGATCGACGGCACGGAGTTGCCCAGGATGGAGACGAAGACGGCCGCGAGGGCGATGCCCGGGATGGACATGATGATGTCCAGGATACGCATGATCGTCTCGGAAACGGCCTTGCGCGAAACCGCCGCAAGGGCGCCCACGACCGAGCCGCAGACCAGAGCCATGGCAGTGGCGCCAAAGCCGATAATCAGCGAGTAACGACCACCGTAGAGCATGCGCGACAGAATGTCGCGACCCTTATCGTCGGTACCGAAGATAAATCCGTTGCCGGGAGCCTGGCGAGCCGTAAAAATCTCGACCGGGCTATAGGGGGCAAGAAGGGGCGCCAGAATCGCAGTCAGGGCGACCAGCACCAACACGACGGCGGCAATCTTAGAAGACAGCGTCATCTTCTTCCAGCCACCGAGCTTGAGCCCCTTGGAGGCAGCCTTCTCGAGCTGCTCGGTTTGCTTCTCTCGAATCTTTACCATAATCTACACCGTCCTGATGCGCGGGTTGATGAGCAGGTAGAGCATGTCAACCACGATGTTGATGATGATGAAGGCAAGAGCAACGACGATAACGACGCCCTGAACCAGGTTCGCCTCGTTGCCCTGAACGCCCTGAAGAATCGCGGTGCCCATGCCGGGGAGGTTGAAGATAACCTCGATGACGACGGCGCCGCCCATGAGGTAACCGATCTTAAGACCGAGGGTAGTGACCGGGGTGATCAGCGCATTGCGAAGAACGTTGATGCCGACGACGACCTTCTCGGGAACGCCGGCGCCGCGAGCCATACGGACATAATCCTTATCGAGCTCCTCGACCATGGCGGTACGCACGATACGAGTCATCTGGCCCGTCAGCGGAAATGCCAAGGCGATAGCGGGCATGATCATACGTCCCAGATAGCCAGCCGGATTCGTGGTGAAGTGAGGCAGAGCACCCGATGCCGGAAGCACCTTAAGGTAGGAAGAGAACAGCAGGATCAACAGAACGGCAAGCCAGAACGACGGGGTTGCCAAGCCGGCGATGGAAAAGACGCGGATCACTTGGTCCGGCCATTTGTCGCGATACAGTGCCGCGATGACGCCGAGTAAAAACGAAACGACCGCACCGATGGCAAGGCCGATGAAGGTCAGCTGCATCGTGACGGGCAGGGCCGTGGAGATGCGCTTGGCAACGGAGTTGCGAGCAGCACCATAGGTGCCCATGTCACCATGGATCAAATCGCCCATATAGCGCACGTAGCGCACAGGCCAGGGGTCGTCCAGACCATACTTCTCATGGTACTCGGCAACCGCCTCGGGCGAGGCACCGTCACCCAACGCCGTGTAGGCGGGGTCGGTCTTGGAGAACGACATAAGGAAGAACACCAGGACGGTGACGCCCAATGCCATGATCGGCAGCGCCACAAGACGCCTTCCAATCAAACGTAGCAAGTTGTTCACGTTCTCTCCCCTTTCTTTTGTCGGTAGGACCAACTGGTATATGAGTACGGATACTCATTACAAGACCCGAGCGACATCGAGGTCGCCCGGGTCTTTGTTTCAACTATGAGGATACGGTCCCAACGACCGACATCCTGCATACAGACTCAAGCGAGTCTTACGCCTTGACGGTCGCAACGCCCCTGAAGGACATGCTCGTCGTACCGATGCCCTTGAAGCCATCGAGGGCCTCGCCGTTGGGCGCAGTGGACGGATCGTCCCAGGAAGCGGAGACGGTCTTGACGTGGACAACGGGGTACAGAACGGCGTTGTCGGCAATGATGTCGAAGCACTCGTTCCACTTCTTCTGCTGCTCGTCGCCCTCGGCGGCAAGAGCCTCGTCCATGAGACCGTGGAGCTTCTGCCACTCAGCGGACTCCTTCCACGGGCAACGGGTCTGCATCCAGACGTTGTCGCCGTACCACCAGTTGAGCAGCAGGTCGGGGTCGGCGCCGAAGCAGGAAGGATCGCCAGGGGCAAGGAGGATATCGTAGGCCTCGCCGCCGTCGATGGCAGCGTAGGTGGCCGGCGAGGTATCGGTCTGGATGGTCACATCGAAGCCGAGAGCGTCGAGGTCATTCTTGACCTGGGCGGCCATGCCCTTAATCTGCTCGTTGTCGGTGGTGCGCAGGGTGATGGCACCCGGGGTGATGCCAGACTCCTCGATGAGCTTCTTAGCCTTCTTGGCGTCGGTCTTGTACACCGTGGAAGCCTCATGATAGTTGGTGAAGCTCTTGGGCAGGTAGCAGCTGGCAGCGGTGGCAAGGCCGGCGAAGGTGTTGCTGACCATCTTCTCGGTGTCGAGCGCATACATGACAGCCTGACGGACCTTGACGTTGTTCCAAGGCTCCTTGGCGACGTTGAACATGATGAAGCGGGTGCCGAAACCCTGAACGTTATCGATCTTGCAGCCGGCGCTCTCGAGCTGGTCGACGGCGTCAGCGGTAACGAGCTCCATAACGAGCGTGGAGCCCTCCTGCTGAGCGGTAACGCGAGCGGTGGGGTCGGTCAGGATGCTGTACTGGATCTTCTTATCCTCGGCAGCATACTCACCGTTGTACTCGGGGTTGGGAACCAGGGTGATCTCGGTATCGGAGATAGAGTCGTACATCCAGGGGCCGGAGCCGATCGGCTGCTTGGCGCGATCCTCCTCGGTCTGGGTGGCCGGGGTAACGCGGACGATGGCCAGACGATCCTTGAGCAGGGAGAAGTTGGGGACCTTGGTCTTGACCGTCACGGTGCTGGCGTCCTTGGCCTCGATGGACTCGAAGGGCTGGAAGAACGGAGCATAGGTAGCGGAAGCGGCGCAAGCGGTGTAGGAGGCAACGACATCGTCAGCGGTGACCTCGGTGCCATCGGAGAACTTGGCGCCCTTGCGGATGGTGACCTCGAAAGTGGTGTCGTCCACAGACTTGGGATCGTCGGTGGCGAGCTCTTTGAAGGTGCTGTAGTCGTGGTAATCGATGCCGTAGAGGCCCTCGACGACGTGCCAGTTAGCACCCAGGCCCACAGCGGAGCCGGTGCTGGCGGGATCGAAGCTGGACGGAGCGTAAGCGGAACCAGCGGTGATCACGCCGCCGCCACGGTTGGCGGAATCGGTGGAACCGGAAGCGGAACCCTCGTCGCTAGAGCTGCCACCGCAGCCGGTGAGACCAAGCCCTGCGACAGCAGCGACGCTGCCGGTGAGGCCGAGGAACGAACGCCTGGACATACCCTTGTTGATGATGGCCATGTCTTCTCCTATCAATAGAGAATCTTACCCGGGAGCGCCTAGACGTGCCCCCGCGCAACTTGCGGACGATATATACCTTACCTACCGACGAACCCAACTGAGGTGCCGCGCTCGGCGACCGATACATACATACGCTTGAACGGTATTTGCTACCGTTCACCGAATTCATTGACAAACGATTCGCCAGACAGTATGTATCGACGAGGTGAGATATCAGTCTTCGTCAACCCGCAGGATAGCAGGGTTGTTCACCATGGCTAGTCAAACGTTTTAGCGTTAATTAAACCCGAAATCGGCTGGTAATCGCCGTGAAATAAATGATTGAAAATCACGCAATCATGTATATCAGTTGTTTAGAGGCGTGTTTAGTTTTCGGATTGCTTTGCCGCCGCCTCGGCGCGCTCGGCATTCCATGCAACGAGCGCCTCGTGAACCGCTTTGGCGACATCGGCAGGAATGCCTCGAACTTCCGCGATCTCTTGCTCGCTCGCCGCGCGCAAACGCTTCATCGAGCCAAAATGGCGCATAAGGGCACGTTTTCTGGTGGGTCCCACGCCTGGAACGTCATCGAGTACCGAAACCGTCATGGCTTTATCGCGCAATTCGCGATGGAACGTGATGGCAAAACGGTGCGATTCATCGCGCACCTGTTTAATTAGATAGAGCGACGCGGACCCGGTCGGCAGCACGACGGGAGTCTCGTCCCAAGGCACGAAAACCTCCTCATCGGCCTTTGCCAAGCCACAAACTGGTATATCGAGCCCAAGAGCCTCAAGTTGCTTGATCGCAGCGGTCAATTGCGGCTTACCGCCATCGACAACGAGCAAATCGGGGCGCGAGCCAAAGCGCTCGTCGGCCATGCGCTCGGGAGCATAACGTCGTCCCAAAACCTCGGACATCGACACGAAGTCGTTTGCCTCGTCCAATTCGGCCTGAATTTTAAAACGACGATACTGACTCTTGTCGGCGCGCCCGTTGGTAAACACCACCATCGAGGCGACCGTAAAGGTGCCATGCAGTGTAGAGATATCGAAGCACTCGATACGCAACGGCGGCGATGGCAGCGCCAACGCACTTTCGAGCTCCAGGAGCGCTTGATTGGTGCGGTCGTCAGCGTACCCCGTTCGCATCATGTAGCGCATGAGGGCATGGCGCGCATTTTTGGATGCCATATCGAGCAGACGGTGCTTTTCGCCACGCTGCGGCCTATGGAGATGGCAGGAACGCTCACGCTTGCCCGCAAGCCACTCCCCCAGCGCTTCCGCATCCTCAAGCTCGACGGAAAGGTTGACCTCAGCTGGAATATCAGCCGTCTCGTCGTAATAGCGCTTAAGAAAGCCCGACTGGAGCTCTTCCTCGTCAACATCAAGACCCTTGTCGAGAATGAACTCGCAGGTGCGAACTGTTCGGCCCTCGCGAACGACGAAGACGCAAGCGGCGGAGATGGTCTCCTCGCGATAGAAACCGATGACATCTATATCGACACTGGAGGGAAAAACGACTTGCTGACGATCGTCCAGACCCCTGATGACCTCCAAACGACGTTTGACGCGTGCCGCGCGCTCAAAGTCGAGCGCCTCAGCGGCATCCGTCATCTCGGAGGTCAGCTCATCGACGACATCCTTGCGATGGCCCGACAAAAAGCGCTCGACACGCTTGACGTTCTTGGCATAGTCTGCCGGGGAAATCGCGCCGACACACGCACCCGGGCCACGCCCGACATGGTAGTCAAAGCAGGGGCGCCCGTTTTGCGCGCAAATCATATTGACGATGTCTTCCTCGCCCTTGTGGGACTCGACGATACGGCGACAACGACGCCACTCCGCACAGGATGCGGAGCAGATGGGGATAACCTTGCGCAGCGTATCTATCGTCTCACGTGCCGCGCGGCTATCGGTATAAGGTCCAAAATAGCGCGTTCCCGGCTTATGACGCTCACGCGTGTATTTGATAGCGGGATACAGGTCGCCCTTTGTAATGGCGATAAAGGGGTAGCTCTTGTCATCCTTGAGGTCGACGTTAAAGTACGGATGGTACTGACCAATCAAATTGCGCTCGAGCACCAACGCCTCGTGCTCGGTCTCCACCACGATATAGTCAAAGCTCGCCACCAGCTGCATCATCAGCGGGATCTTCTGGCGCTCGTCCTGCAGCGTCACGTACTGACGCATACGGGCGCGCAGGTTTTTCGCCTTGCCCACGTAGATGACATCGCCCTTGGCGTCTTTCCAAAGGTAGCAGCCGGGCTGCGTGGGAACGCGCGAAACCTGCTCGGCAAGCGTTGGAATGTTGTCGTGACCGGCCACGCGCACCTACTTGCGACGAATCAGCGCCGAGACCTCGGGCATCTTAAGGACGACGGCAAGGCCAAAGGTAACAGCAAGCGAGACGACACCCGCAACGCAAACGTAGCCAAGAGTAATCAGAATCGAGCCGCCAAGTGCCCCGACAAAGTGCTCAAGCGCCCACATGACGCCGGCGCCTGCGGCAGCACCCAGGCCACCGAGCAAAAGGCCAAAGAAACCGCCATGCAGGATAGATTTAACCTGAAGACCACGCAGACGACGACGCAGCCACCACAGCGAGCAACCGACCAAGATCACGTAGTCGACGACATACGAAAGCGCGATTGCCGGCATACCGAAGCCCAGCACAACGCCAAACAGCAGAACCGAGCCGGCCTGGCCGATGGCGGAATACAGACAATAGCGGCTATAGGGCTTCATGTCGAGCAAGGCAGAGAAGCTCTTCTGCATCAGCACGACCACGCCGTAGAGCGGCAGGGAAAGTGCCAGGTAGATAAGGAACTCCGACACCAGCGCCACACCGGACTCATCGAACTTGCCAGCGCAGTAGATCATGTTGAGCGGACGCGCGAAGACAATCAGGTACAGCGCGAATGGAATCAGGAAGAACAGCATCTGGGCGACGCCACGCGAAATGCCCGTGCGGACGCTGTCGTAATCCTTCTCCTGTGCGTCGTGAGAGAGCTCGGTATAGAGCGCCGTCGAAAGCGAGGCGGCAATCAGCGCGTAGGGCAGCGTGTACCACAGGCGCGCATAGGCGATGACGGAAGGACCAGTCTCGGGCTGGACCACCAGCGCAGCAGCGTTGGTGATAGAAGTCGAGACAAACATGCACACCGTGGCGAGCAGCGTCGGGATACCGAGCGCAATCGTCTGGCGCAGTGCGGGGTCCTTAAAGTCGATATGGATATGGGGATGCACGCCGTGCTTGCCAAGCGCGGGGATCTGACATGCCATCTGAACAAAGACACCGAGGGTCGTACCGGCCGCAATCAAGATGATGCCGGCACGTTCGCCAAACTGTGCGGACACGGGCGCAAAGCCCATAAAGCTCGCAATGACGATCACATTGTTGAGGACCGGGGCAAACGTCGACCAGAAGTAGTCGCGGTGTGCGTTGAGGACGCCCGAAAACACCGAGCCCAAACCATAAAACAGAATCTGGATGGCAAAGAAACGGAACATGAACGCAGCGGTATCCATGCTGCCGCCGTCACCCGAAAGGAACGATTGCGTCCAGATAAAGCCCGGGGCGAACACGGTCCCCAGCAACGAAATGCCACCCAGCACCAATAGCAGAATACCGAGCAGGTTGCCCACGTACTCGTTAGAGGCCTCGCGACCCCGCTCACGCCTCACGCCCATGTACACGGGCAAAAACGCCGTCACGAGCATGCCGCCCATCACGAGTTCGTAGAGCATATTGGGCAGGTTGTTGGCGACCTGATAGGAAGACGAGAGCAGCGACATGCCGATAGCGGCCGCCATTGCCCACGTGCGGATAAAACCGGTGACGCGAGACACGATGGTCAGGATGGTCATAAGCCCGGCGGAACGACCAACCGTGGAGTAGTCCGACGAGCCCATGTCGTCAGTGTCGTCTCGCGACGAAGAAGCTTCGGATGAGGGTGTCTGAGGCGCAGATTCTTTTGCAAAATGAGCTCCGCACTTCAATTCTTCCTGCGGCATCGCTCAGTCCTCTCTCGTAATCGGGGCGACCGTCGCCCCGCAAAATGCAATTAAATCATCAGGTGCAAGCTCAAGCTGATAACCACGCTTGCCTCCCGAAATAAAAATGGTATCCCAAAGGACACATGTCTCATCAATGAGCGTCCGGTAGCGTTTTTTCATACCGACCGGACTGCAGCCGCCGCGAACGTAGCCAGTCGCCGCAAGCAAATCCTTCACATGCATCATGGCCAAGGACTTCTCCCCCGCGGCACGCGCGGCGGACTTTAGATCGAGCTCGTCGGCAACAGGGATGCAGCACACGACGTGGTCGTTGGACGGCGTCACGCAGACCAAGGTCTTAAATCCTTGTCCGGGCTCCTCGCCAAGCTGCTCCGAAATCGCGACCCCCAGGCCCGCCGACTCATCACCATCGTCTTCGTACGTATGTAGAACATAGGAAATGCCGGCGCTTTCCAGCTCGCGCATCGCATTGGTTTTTGGCGTCTTTACAGCCTTTGCCATGGCATATCCTTTCCCTCGCATTCGGACGCAAGGATTAAGTATATGTCCAATTCGGCTGCATACGTCACTTCGACACAGCAAGCGCCATCGAATCACAAGGAGTCGATGGCGCCCATAAACTGAATCGCCTATTTATTGAGCATCAAGTTGAGCCTGACGCTCCCGGTCACGCCTGAGCAACGGCGCCAAAAACTTGCCCGTATAACTCTGCGGACAGTCCGCAACCTGCTCCGGTGTGCCCGAAACCACGACGGTTCCGCCGCCGTTACCGCCCTCGGGGCCCATATCGATCAGGCGGTCGGCAACCTTGATGACATCAAGGTTGTGTTCAATCACCAGCACCGTGTTGCCCGCATCGACCAAGCGCTGCAGCACATCGAGCAGCTGGCGGACGTCCTCAAAATGAAGGCCGGTCGTCGGCTCATCCAAAATATAGAACGTCTTGCCCGTCTGGCGTCGATGAAGCTCCTTGGCGAGCTTCACACGCTGCGCCTCGCCGCCCGAGAGCGTCGTAGCGGGCTGGCCCAGGCTCACGTAGCCCAAGCCTACATCGTACAGCGTCTGGAGCTTGCGCTTAATCTGCGGGATATTCCCAAAGAAGGCCAGTGCCTCGGTGACGCTCATGTCGAGCACGTCCGAGATGGTCTTACCACGGTAGGTGACCTCAAGCGTCTCGCGGTTATAGCGTTTGCCGCCGCAGACCTCACAGGGGACATAGATATCGGGAAGGAAGTGCATCTCGATCTTAATTTGTCCGTCGCCCTTGCATGCTTCGCAGCGACCGCCGCTCACGTTAAAGGAGAAACGTCCCGGCGAGTAGCCGCGCGCCTTCGACTCCGGCGTACTCGCAAACAGCGCGCGAAGATCATCCCACAGGCCAATGTACGTAGCAGGGTTGGAACGCGGCGTGCGGCCAATCGGCGACTGGTCGATATCGATAACCTTATCGATACACTCGATGCCCTCGATTTTCTTATACGGACCCACAGGGCGCGTCGAACGGTGAATGGCATTCGTAAGGGCAGGTGCGATAGTGTCGGTAACCAGGGAGCTCTTACCCGATCCCGACACGCCGGTAACGACCGTAAGCGTACCAAACTCGATCTTGGCGGTAACGTTTTTGAGGTTGTTGGCGCGGGCGCCCGTGATCTTAAGGCAGCCGCGACCGGGCTTGCGGCGCTCATCGGGAACCCGGATCATTCGTTTGCCGGTCAGATAAGCGCCCGTCATCGACTCGGGACACGCCATGATATCGGCAGGCGTTCCCGCCGCGACTACGTGTCCGCCGTTCACGCCCGCGCCGGGGCCCATGTCGATCACATAGTCGGCAGCACGAATCGTATCCTCATCATGCTCGACGACGATGACGGTATTGCCGATATCGCGTAGGCGCTCAAGCGTCTTGATCAGGCGCTCGTTATCGCGCTGATGGAGGCCAATCGATGGCTCGTCCAAAATGTACAGAACACCCATGAGGCCGGCGCCGATCTGCGTTGCCAGGCGAATGCGCTGGGCCTCGCCTCCGGAAAGCGTCGCCGAGGCACGATCGAGGGTCAGATAGTCGAGTCCGACATCGACCAGAAAACGCAGGCGCTCCAGGATTTCCTTGACGATGCGTCCGCCGATAAACTGTTGGCGCTCGGTGAGTTCCAGGCCCTCAAAAAACTCGAGCGACTCACGGCACGACAGACAACAAACCTCGTAAATGGACTTGCCGCCCACGGTGACGGCGAGCATCTCGGGGCGCAAACGAGCGCCGTGGCAGCTCGAGCACGGCTCCTCGCGGATGTACTTCTCCAAGCGCGCCTTGGTGTTCTCATTCGTCGTCTCGGTATAGCGCTCGTACAGGATATTGCGCACACCCGAGAACTTGGTGTCCCACTGGCTGCGGCGCCCATCGAGCTTTTGATAGTCGACCGAAATCTTCTGGTCGCCCATGCCGTCTAAAAACGCACGACACACCCGCGGAGGCAGATCCTCCCACGGCGTATCGACGCTCACCTTAAAGTGTTTGCAGACCGCAGCGAAAATCTGCGGATAGTAGTTAGAGTTGCCAAACAGGCTGCCAAAGACCCCGTCGGCGATCGACTTCGAGGGGTCTTCGATTAGGGCCTCGGCATCGACCGTCTTCTTAAAGCCCAGGCCATCGCACTCGGGGCACGCGCCATAGGGCGCGTTGAACGAGAAATCACGCGGCTGCAGGTCATCGATGGAGTGTCCATGCTCCGGGCACGCTAACGCCAGCGAATACTCCAGCAACTCGCCTTCGGTCCCCTCGGGAGCGTCGCGGTCGGGCAGCAAGTATACGTTCACATTGCCGTGCGCCAGCGCAGTCGCCTGTTCAACGGACTCGGCAATACGGCCCAGCGAGTTCTCGCGAATCACGATGCGGTCGACCACGACCTCGATATCGTGCTTGAATTTCTTATCCAAATCGATAGGGTCATCAAGCGAGCGAACCTCGCCGTCGACACGCACGCGGCTAAAGCCCTCGGCGCGAAGGTCCTCAAACAGCTTGGTGTACTCGCCTTTTCGCCCGCGCACCACCGGTGCCAGCACAAACGCGCGGCGGCCCTCCCCCGCCGCCAGGACCTTATCGGCGACCTGGTCGGTGGTTTGGCGCTCGATAACCCGACCGCACTCGGGGCAGTGCGGCGTACCGACGCGAGCAAACAGCAGTCGCAGGTAGTCATAAATCTCGGTTACGGTGCCAACCGTCGAGCGAGGGTTTTTAGATGTCGTCTTTTGGTCGATCGACACCGCCGGCGAAAGGCCGTCGATTGAATCCAAGTCGGGTTTGTCCATCTGGCCCAAGAACTGGCGCGCATAACTCGAAAGGCTCTCGACGTATCGACGCTGGCCCTCGGCATAGATAGTGTCGAATGCCAGCGAACTCTTGCCCGAGCCAGAAAGACCGGTAATGACCACGAGTTGGTCACGCGGAATGGAAACATCGATATCACGGAGGTTGTGCTCACGAGCGCCGCGAATAACGATAGAGGAATCAGACATGGAAGCTCCTTGCCTCCTATTGCATCGAATCATACTGCCGATGAGTTTAGCGCACTCGACGCGCACAGATGTTCGTAATACAAGATTCGCAGACCTTTAGCTTTGCGTATCGGGCGCTTTGTTTCTCGAAATGCCGTGGAAAGGTTACAGTAATCTAATACTGAACTTAATTTGCTGTACCAGAGGAACGTCCATGACCGAAGATATCCCCCTTGAAATCACTTCGAGCGACATGGCCAATCTGCCCATATTCATCGCCGTCCTTATCGTGGCCGCCGTCGTCGTGCGCGTGTATTTTTCAATCAAACGCAACGAAAAGCCACCCATTGCCCGCGTCTTTTGGTGCGCGACGCTCCTCATCCCGCTCGGCGTGGTAGCTGCATGGATTACGAATCAATCGCTCGTAAATGAGGGCAGCTCCCTATGGGTCCTTTCTTATTCGGCGCTCGGTGCTGCCGCCGTCATGCTTCTTGTCGAGCCCTTGGTTTCGGGACTTATCGACCAAACCGACCTTGCGACGGGAACGGTTGCCTGTATTTGCCGCGACATCCTTGTCATCGCCGCTGTTTCAGCGCTCTCGTTCGTTTCAATCGAAATTGCCTGCAACGAAACGTTCTATCGCATTCCCGCCAACTCATTCGGGTTTTCCGTCGGGTTGCTCGCGACGGTTCTGCTCTCCCTTTATTTGCTGGGACAGCGTCATGGAGGCGTCATGGTCCTCGTGCCCGTCGTCTGTTGCGTCCTTGGCATTGCCGAGCACTTCGTCATAACGTTTAAAGGCGAAGCCATCCTGCCAAGCGATATCTTGGCCCTTGGCACCGCAATGGAAGTGAGCGAGGGATACGAGTTTACCTTTACCGCCGGAATCGTAACCTCTCTCGCCCTGCTGGAGATTTCCCTGGGGCTTCTTTCGCTCATCCGACCGCGAAAGCTCCGTACGCCCACCCATGTCTTCCCCGCTATCGCCGCTAACCTCTGTGCTTTTCTGCTAGTGACCGTTGTGGGGCTCTCAGGCTTTTCCAACATCGACTTGGAGCAGGCGCTGGATTTTGGATTTGACCGTTGGCAGCCCATCACCACGTATGCGTCTCAGGGTTTTATCACTTCGTTCACCGAAATGGTCAACGAGTTGCCCATTGAGAAGCCCGAAGACTATACGCCCGATGAGGCGCAGAGCATCGAGCAGGAGCTCGCCGCCGTCTACGACAGCACATATGGCTCGAGCGAACAGCGCGCGGCGGCCGTTGCCCAGTTCAATGAAATCAAGCCGACGATTGTTGCCGTCATGAACGAGAGTTTTAGCGACCTTTCGTGCTTTGAGCAGCTCCAGGCGGCCGGGTACTCCGGCCCCGCATTCTACAACTCACTTCCCGACACACTTGTTCGCGGCACCATGCTCGCTTCGGTCGCCGGTGGCGGAACGGCGAACTCCGAATTCGAATTTTTGACCGGAGCGACAACGGCCTTTGTCGGATTAGGCAAGATCCCCTATCAGCTGTATCAGATGAATGGCGTAAACAGCCTGGCAAAGGACCTTAAAGAGCTTGGGTATACCACTACCGCTATGCACCCGCAAAACCCCGTCAACTACCATCGAGATAAAATCTATCAGCAGCTGGGCTTTGGAGACTTTCTTTCAATCGGCGATTTCGAAGGTGCGCCCTATTACCATGCCGGCGTATGCGACTACGCCACCTACGACAAGATACTCGACCTGCTTAGAACCGACGAAGCGCCGCAGTTCATCTTTGACGTCACGATGCAAAATCACGGCGGCTACGACTATGGCACCGTTCCCGCCGAAGAGCTGACAAACTATTGGGTCGAGGGAGCCAGCGAGGGCGCCAACAGCGCGCTCAACACCTATCTCACCTGCATCAACGCATCCGACCGGGACCTCGAGTACTTTATCAACGAGCTCCGCAACATCGGCAGACCGGTTGTTCTTGTCTTTTTTGGCGACCATCAGCCGAGCGCCGCAACGACTCTCAACGACGAGCTGTACCCTCAGGAAGATACGGCAAGCCACGCTTTCCGTATCTATCAGTCGACATATCTCGTCTGGGCTAACTATGAGATCGCCGGCAATACCGAGCTCAACGTCTACGACACCGTCGGGGCAAACGAGATTGCAGCCATTACCCTTAATAAGATCGGCGCCCCGCTCACCAATTACCAAAAGGCCCTGCTTGCGACAAGGTCAGATGTGCCCACCATCAATGTCGCCGGCCATCTCGGTGCCGACGGGCTGCGCTACGACTTGGAATCGGAAGACAGCCCCTACGCCTCGACGATCGACAAGCTGCAGCGCATGCAATACCTCGAGTTCGCCAGCAAAGTTCAGTAAGCCCGCCCATTCGCTTGGGCCCATCGTATTGCAAGCACGCTCGGCCCAAACGCATCGCAAATGACTCCCGCTCGCAAACGAGGGTACAATGACGCTCGTGTCACATCGCGGGGCCCCGGCCCCAGCATATACAAAGGAGTCATACATGGGTTGCGAACACGCACAGGCCGCCGGCGGACAAACGTCGCCGTCGCAATTTGAGGAGAACACGCTGTCCGAGGTCAAGCGCGTCATCGCCGTGCTTTCCGGCAAGGGCGGTGTCGGCAAGTCATTTGTCACCGGTGCCATCGCCACCGAGCTTGCCCGTCACGGCCACAAGGTCGGCGTCCTCGATGCCGACATCACCGGTCCCTCTATCCCCAAGATGTTCGGTATGAGTGGACGCCACGTCCATGCCCTTGGCAACCTTATGCTGCCCGAAATCTCCGAGCACGGCGTCAAGGTCATGAGCTCCAACCTGCTGCTCCAAAACGAGACCGACCCCGTCCTTTGGCGCGGTCCGGTCATCGCAGGCGCCATTAGGCAGTTCTGGAGCGAGACCTCGTGGGGCCCCATCGACTACCTACTGGTCGACATGCCTCCGGGAACAGGCGACGTTGCGCTCACCGTCTTCCAGTCGCTGCCGGTCGACGGCATCGTCATCGTCACGAGCCCGCAGGATCTGGTCTCGATGATCGTCGCCAAGGCGGTCAACATGGCCGAGAAGATGAACGTCCCCATTCTGGGCATTGTCGAGAACATGAGCTATATTGAGTGCCCTGACTGCGGCAAGAAGATCGAGGTCTTTGGCAAGAGCAAGCTCCCCGAGGTCGCAGAGCGCTATAACCTCGACATCTTGGGCCAGCTTCCCATTAATCCGGCACTCGCCGAGGCCTGCGATAAGGGCGAGGTCGAGACCGCGCTGCCCGATGGCATGTTGCCCAAGGCAGTCTCTGCCGTCGAGGCTATTACCCCGCACGAGACCGACGAGGCCTAAGTGAACGCGAGCGCCCTCTATGACGTCTTGGTAATCGGCGGCGGGGCTTCAGGCCTCGCCGCCGCCATTACGGCCGCACGCGCTGGCAAAAGCGTCTGCATCGTTGAGCGCGATGTCGCCTGCGGCCTCAAGCTCCTTGCGACCGGTAACGGCCGTTGCAACCTCTCCAACGAATCGATCGATCCTCAGCGGTATAACCACCCCGCATTCGTCGAATCCGTCATGGGCCCCCAGCCCGAACAAGAGCTTATGGGTTTCTTCTCCTCGCTGGGCATCATGACAACCTCCGAGGAAGGCCGGCTGTACCCGCGCTCCCTTCGCGCCGAATCGGTGCGCGACGCGCTTCTCAACGTTTGCGACCGCCTAGGTATCACCTTAATCTGCGGAGCCAACGTTACCACGGCGCACAAAGCTTCCGAAGGCTGGGCACTCCAAATAGACCGTCCAGCGCGGGCGCTCAAGGCAAAAAAGCACGACGACCGAAAAACGGAGCTCCGCTCGCTTCGGAAGGCGCTCGCCGATGTCCCTCGCAAGAACGAGGCCCTGCAGGCACATGCCGTAATTATCGCTACGGGCGGCAACCCCACCGGTATCGCCGATACGTTTCGCCTTCCCCTCACTTCGCTGCGCCCCATCCTCTGCCCCGTATCGGCAACGGTCGTTGGCGATCGAGCGGCACTCAAGACGTTGGATGGCCTGCGCGTCCGCGCCTGCTTGACGCTCGCCCGCAATCATAATGAGCTCTGGCACGAAGACGGTGAAGTGCTGTTTCGAACCTTCGGTATCTCGGGTGTCGCTGTCTTCAACCTCTCTCGTCGTATCCAGCACGGCGATACGATCCTGCTCGACGTTTTCCCCGACCTCTCCAAAGACGAGTTGCTCGATATGCTCAACCGGCGCGTTGAGCTGTTCGGTGACTTTTCACCCCGCGATCCCCGTTGGCTCGACGGCATGCTCGCCCCGCAACTCTCCCGCGTCGTCTGCACAGCGTTCGAGCAGTGCCATCCAGGCTCCAACGATGTCATCCATCTGGTCTCGATCCTCAAGCACTTTAAGCTGTTTGCCGAGGGGACGACCGATGAGCGCTCGGCGCAGGTCACGCGTGGTGGCGTATCTGTCGAGAGCATCTCAACACCCAGTCTACGCGCGCGCAGCGTTGTCGACGCCCCGCTTTACGTCTGCGGCGAAGCGCTCGACATCGACGCCGATTGCGGAGGCTTTAACCTTGCGTGGGCCTGGCTCTCGGGCATTCGCGCTGCAAGCAGCCTGTAGCCGCGCAGTCTATAATCAAAAACACATTCGGGCCGTCTGGGATACCGGACGGCCTCTTTCTTGCCTCTAAGGAGACCTCGATGATCGAAATCACCCAAGTCAACGCGTCGCCCGATGAAGCCGGCGATGAAAATGCCTGTCTCATTGTTGGCAAGCGAGTCGCCAAGCGCGTCCTACGTTGCAAGGACTCCGAGATCAAGTCCATCGAGCTCCACCGCAAGTCAATCGACGCTCGCAAAAAACGAGACGTCCATTTTATCCTGAGCTTTCGTGTTGAGCTGACTAGTCCCCACCTCGAGCGAGAAGCGGTCGACAGCGTTGCCGAGCGTGACCGCTCGCGCGTACGCGCGATAGAAGACGATGAGCCTTCATTCCCCTCCCCCGCCTCCGACGCGCCTCAAGAACGCCCTGTCGTTGTCGGCGCCGGATGCGCCGGCCTTTTCGCTGCGCTTACGCTCGCCGAAGCAGGTCTTAAGCCCTTGCTCATCGAGCGCGGCGACCCGGCATTTCGCCGCTCGCAGGCGATCGACCTCTTTCTAAAGGAGCGCATCCTCGACCCCGAGAGCAATATCCAGTTTGGCCTGGGCGGCGCGGGGACCTTCTCGGACGGCAAGCTCAATACGGGAACCAAAAATCCCGCCCATCGCCTTATCCTCGAAACCTTCGTCGAGGCGGGTGCGCCCCGCGATATTCTGTGGGATGCCAAGCCGCACATTGGCTCCGACATCCTTCCCACGGTCGTCACCGCTATATCCCAGCGCATCGAGCAGCTCGGAGGTGTCGTCCGTTATCGAACGAAGCTCGTCGACATTCGCATCGACGCGTCTGGCGCCATCACCGGTATTGATGTCCAATCGTCCCAAGACACCGCTTGCGAGCCAATCGAGACAAAGCACCTCATCCTCGCCTGCGGGCATTCTGCTCGCGATATTTTTGAGCTCCTTAAGGACCACAACGTGGTCCTCGCACAAAAGACCTTTGCCATGGGCGTTCGCATCGAGCATCCGCAGCGCGACATCGACCGAGCCCAATTCGGAGCCTCGGCGGGACATCCTGCCCTCGGAGCAGCCCCCTACAAGCTCGTCGCCCATCTTCCCAACGGCCGCAGCGTGTTCTCGTTTTGCATGTGTCCCGGCGGGCAGGTTGTCGCCGCCTCTTCCGAGCAGGGCCACTTGTGCGTCAACGGCGCCAGTCTCAATGCCCGCGACGGACGCAACGCAAATGCCGCCCTGCTCGTTAACGTCACGCCTGAGGACCTTCCCAACGATGACCCACTCGCCGGCATCGAGCTCCAGCGCGCCTGCGAGGCGGCCGCCTACCGCCTGGGCGGTTCCAACTGGAACGCACCGGCACAGCTCGTCGGAGATTTCCTCGCAGGACGCGCCAGCAAGGCGCCCGGAAAGGTAAAGCCCACCTATCCGCTCGGTGTGACCTGGACGGCAATTGACGAAGCCCTGCCGCAGCATATCGTCGAGTCGCTCCGCCTAGGACTTCCCCTACTTGGAAAAAAGCTACGAGGCTACGACCGCTCCGATGCTGTCCTTACCGGCGTGGAGACTCGCTCGAGCTCACCGGTCACCGTCACCCGAGACCGAACATGCCATGCCGTGTCGACCCCGGGCCTCTACCCTTGCGGTGAGGGAGCTGGATATGCCGGCGGCATCATGAGCGCCGCCACCGACGGCATCCGTTGTGCCGAAGCCCTGATCGCAGACCTCTAACGCACGAATTCCAGCGCGCAAAAGACGCATGCCCCGAGCTCCGCAGGGAACTCGGGGCATGTTCGCTATTTCTTAAACCGTGCACCCTGGCGTTTTCTGCCCGATGCGAACGTGGAACCCTTGCGAGCCTGCGAACGTAAGCGCTCGATCGTCTCGTCCTCAGACGCACCCTCGAGCATCGCCCGAATCTGAACGACGGCATCGCGCAGGCGCGCCGCCTCCTCAAAGTCCATGGCGGCAGAAGCGTTACGCATATCCTCTTCCATGGTTTCGACGATCCGCACGAGCTCGTCATGCGGCAGTTCTTCCAACTGCTCCGCAAGTGTCTGCTCGGGCGCCACCGTTTCCGGCACGCCACCCTCGCCCGACTCATCGGGCGTATAGAATGCGCCATGGCCAAGAGAGTCGCCCTTCGAGCGTCCCTTGGAACCCACGGTTTTTTCGGCCTCGGCAATAAAACTTGAGATGTCGTTGATGGCCTTGCGCACCGTCTTGGGCACAATGCCATGCTCTTCGTTATATGCCATCTGAATCTCGCGACGGCGCTGCGTCTCCTCGATGGCCTCTTTCATCGAATCGGTCACAACGTCTGCATACATGATGACTTCGCCATCGGCGTTACGGGCCGCGCGGCCAATCGTCTGAATCAGCGAACGGCGGTTGCGCAAGAAGCCTTCCTTATCGGCATCGAGAATTGCCACCAGTGAGACCTCGGGAAGATCCAAGCCCTCGCGAAGCAGGTTGATGCCAACGAGAACATCGATCTTGCCCTCGCGCAGCGTTCGCAGGATCTCGACACGGTCCATTGTCGCCGTATCAGAATGCATGTAATTGACCTTAATGCCCGCATCAAGCAGATGGTCGGTCAGGTCCTCGGCCATGCGCTTGGTCAACGTGGTCACCAGCACGCGCTCCTTGCGGGCAACGCGCTCGCGAATCTCGTCCTCAAGATCGTCAATCTGACCGCGAACCGGACGCACATCGATCTTGGGATCGAGCAGGCCGGTCGGACGAATAATCTGCTCAACATCGTTCTGGCTCACCCGCAGCTCGTAGTCGCCCGGCGTGGCCGAAACGTAGATGAACTGGGGGATCCTTGCCTCAAACTCATCGAAACGAAGCGGGCGGTTATCGAGTGCCGAAGGAAGGCGAAAACCGTGTTCCACCAGCGTCACCTTACGCGAGCGGTCACCTTCGTGCATGCCGCGAATCTGCGGCACCGTCACATGGCTCTCATCGATGATGCAGAGCATGTCCTTAGGGAAGTAATCGATCAGGGTAAACGGCGGCTCGCCCGGTTTTCGACCGTCCAGATGACGCGAGTAGTTCTCGATACCGTTACAAAAACCCATGGTCTCGAGCATCTCGAGATCATAGTCGGTGCGCTGCTGCAGACGCTGCGCCTCGAGCAACTTGTCGGTTGCCTTGAGCTCCGCCACGCGCTTCTCGCACTCTTCGCTGATCGATTTCAGAGCGGCCTTGACCTTGGGTTTCTCAGTCACGTAGTGGGATGCCGGCCATACGGGGATGGCCTCGTACTCACGAATCATCTCGCCGGTGACCTCATCGATCTCAGCAATAAGCTCGACCTCGTCACCAAAGAACTCAAACCGCAACGGATGCTCGGCATAAGGCGGATACACGTCGACAACATCGCCGCGCACGCGGAACGTGCCGCGCGCCAGGTCATAGTCATTGCGATCATATTGAATGTCGATCAGTGCATGAATAAAGTCATCGCGCTCGAGCGGCACCTTCTTGTCGACGTTTGGAGCCAGACCCGCATAGTCCTCAGGAGAGCCAATACCATAGATACACGAGACTGATGCGACAACGATCACATCGCGTCGAGATAGCAGCGATGCGGTCGCCTGATGTCGCAGCATCTCGACCTCTTCATTAATCGAGGAGTCTTTCTCGATATACGTATCGCTTTGCGGCACATACGCCTCGGGCTGATAGTAGTCGTAGTACGAGACGAAGTAGACCACAGCGTTGTTGGGAAAGAACTCTTTGAGCTCGCTCGCAAGCTGAGCGGCGAGCGTTTTATTCGGAGCCATGACCAGCGTCGGCTTTCCCAGGGCCTCAATAGTCTTGGCCATCGTGAAGGTCTTGCCCGAACCAGTCACGCCCAGCAAAACCTGATAGCGGCCTCCGTCCCTCACACCCTGCACAAGCGACTCAATGGCTTCAGGCTGAGAGCCTGCAGGGTCATAGGGAGACACGACCTTAAACGGCACGTCAGAGCCTTCAACGCCAAAGCGCTTAAGTTCACCACCAACGCGTTCTACTTCAAATTCCGCCATGGATACTCCTAACTCATACATCTGCAGTATACGCAGGCGGTAGGCTTAGTCCTATACGAACCAATCGGGATAGAGAGTCTTATAGCGAACCCAGGCATTATTGACACGAATCAGATACGCCTGCGTCTCGGGAAAGGTGATTGCATTATGAAGCGACGTACTCTGCTGCGCCCATCCGTCGACATTGCCCATGCCGGCGTTATAGGCGGCAATGGCACTGTCAGTCGACCCGTTAAAATACGTTAGAAGATATGAAAGATACGCACAGCCAAACTCGATGTTCGTAGCGGGATCGTTAAGGTTGTCGGCTGAATACTCGTTACCATCGACAAGACCCTTGGCAATCATATCGTGTGCAGTCTCGGGCATCAGCTGCATCAATCCCCGAGCGCCTTGATTCGACTCCGCCTCGGAATCCCAATTCGATTCCGACTTTATGACGGCACACACCAGATACGGATCAAGATTGTGCGAAATGCTCGATTGCTTTACGTACGCCTCGTAGTCAATTGGATACAAAGGCTTAAAAAAGGCGGCAGGGGCATTCGAGTAGACGAGCGAAATAAGGCCGAAGGCGAACACGACGGCAAGTGGCGCCACTCGATACCACGTAAAGAAACGTGTCTTAGGCATCGGCCTCCTCCTTATCCACTTCATCCCCGAAGCCATGGCGCGCAAGCCATGCGTCCAGTTGTTCATAGAGCGAGTTATCGCCTGCCGCATTATCGATTACCGTCGTAGCGAGATGGCAAAGCGAAGCCTCATCAGGTTGGCATGCAGAGCGCGCATCAAAATCAGAGGACTCCATACCACGATGGATGGCGCGCTCGCGACGAACTGCTAAAGGAGCGCTGATTACCAGAATTTCATCAGCCAGGCCAAAAGCATCCTCAAAACCAGTCGGGGCAGAAACCTCGACAACCGCAAAGGGATAACGGGGGGACGAAACCGTGCAGCAAACCGGATCAAGAATCCTCAGTGACAGCTGTTCGATGAGAACCGGATGAACGATGCCATTGAGCCGCGCAACTGTATCAGGAGAGGCGAAAGCTCGAGTAGCGAGGACATTGCGGCGAATGCCGCCCTCCTCGTCCAGAATGTCCCACCCAAATTCTTCCGCGAGGGCATTGACGATATCGGAGCCTGGCACATACAGCGATTTGGCAAGCTCATCCAGATCGATAAGCATGGCGCCATGAGATTCAAGATAGCGGCAGGCAGTCGACTTACCCGAAGCAATATTGCCCAAGACAAAAACGGTAAACATCAAGTCCTCCCTAACGCCAATGGGAGTTATTATCGCGCAAATACAAAAGAAGGACTCAAAATACAGCCAAACAGTAAGACAAGCTAAACGAAAGCGAGTTCTTGTATTACAACTATCTTTCAAACGCAAAAAAGGGGCAGGCCGCGAGGCCTCCCCCTTCTTCAATCTCGATGACGGCTCGGTGCCGTCCACCGGTCAGCGGCGCCCTGGCCTCCCACGGGCTGGCCCCGCAGTACTCTCGGCGCGATGGGGCTTAGCTTCCGGGTTCGGAACGGGACCGGGCGTGCCCCCCATGCTCTGGCCGCTGACCGGTGGGCGGCGCCCACCGTTACGGTGTCCTGGGTCTCATCTACGTGCCCTGGGGGCCGCATGGCGCATAGGGGAGTCGACTCGGGGGCATCCTCGTGCCCGGACCGCGCGCATGAGCGCATGTCCCGCGGGCCGCGAGGTGCGGTTCCGGAAGAGCTCGGGCGATTAGTGCGGCTCGGCTGAGGCTGTCGCCAGCCTT
>NZ_JAQLDU010000007.1 GCF_028209625.1 Collinsella aerofaciens
TGCGCCAGCGCGTAGTAGTAGGTCGACCTCCTGAGCCCCGAGCACTCCAGCAGGTGGCGCAGGGAGTGCCCCTCCGCCCGCAGCGCCCCCACCGCCTCGGCCGCCGCCCTGGTCAGAGCCCGTCCCGCTCGACCAGGGCGCGCAATTTTTTTAGGTAGGCGACCTCGGCCTCGAGCCTGCGGCAGCGCTCCTCGAGCTCCTGCTCGCGGGTGCGGGCCCGGGGTTTCGACCTCGACCCCCTCGGTCTGCCCTTCGGGCGGGGCCGCAGCGCCTCGGCGCCGCCCTCGCGGTAGAGCCTGCACCAGCGCTCCAGCGGGGATTTCGACCTGATCCCGAACTCGGCCATGGCGTCGGCCTTCGCCATCCCGCCGTCGACCACGGCCGACGCCGCGGCGACCCTCTGCTCGAATGTGTAACTGGATTGTTTCCCGTCCATGGACAGCAGCGCCTCGCTTCCGAACGCCCGGTATACCCACTGCCATTCTCTCACGGTCTCGCGGGGGACGGACAGGGCCTCGGCCGCCGGCTTGCAGCCGACGCCGGCGTCGAAGAGCTCGACGGCCCGCCTCCTGGACTCCAGGTCGTGCTTCACCCTGAGGTCTATACTCATGGAAAACCTCCCATTTCCCGATGTCCAAGAAATGGGAGGCAGTTCACTGTCCCCTTTGTGGTGGTTTGAGCGTTAAAAGTGAACGTATCGCTACTTGGAGAGCTCGTCAGCGAGGGCCTCGATCTGAGCGCGCGAGGCGTCGTTGAGCGAACCCAGGACGGTCACCTTGTTCTGCGTCAGGGTGATGTCCTTCATACCCTCGAGCTCCTTGGTCATAATCTTGGCAGCTGCGGGCGCCCAGGAGCCGCCCTCGACGAGCGCCACCGTACGGTTCTGATAGGCATGTTCGGCGAGCGTGTGGATGAAGGTGCTCATGAACGGGAAGATCTCGCCCTGATAGGTAATGGAAGCGAGTACCAGACGGTCATAGCGGAACGCGTCCTCAACGGCCTCGGCCATGTCGTCGCGAGCCAAGTCAAAGACGGAAACCTTCTGGCCGCGAGCCTCGAGCGCAGATGCAAGCTCCTCAACGGCAGCCTTCAGATGGCCGTAGACGCTCGCGTAGGCAATGGTGATGCCCTCGTCCTCGGGCTGATAGCTCGACCAGGTGTTGTAGGTGTCGAGGTAGTAGCCCAGGTTCTCGGTCAGCACGGGGCCGTGAAGCGGGCAGATGATCTGGATGTCCAGGTCGGCGGCCTTCTTGAGCACGGCCTGCACGAACTTGCCGAACTTGCCGACGATGCCAAAGTAGTAACGGCGCGCCTCGCAGGCCCACCCTTCCGGATCTTCGATGTCGTTAGCGCCAAACTTGCCAAAACCGTCAGCACTAAAGAGCACCTTGTCGGTGACCTCGTAAGAGAACAGTACCTCGGGCCAGTGCACGTTGGGAGCGCCGACAAACGTTAGGCTATGACTGCCCAGATCGAGCACGTCGCCCTCTTTGACGACCGTCTTGCGCTCGGGATAATCGGTACCAAAGTAGTTGACCATCATGCGGAAAGCGCCCATACTGGCCACAATCTGCGCCTGGGGATAGCGCTCCATAAAGGCGACGATGCCTGCAGAGTGATCGGGCTCCATGTGATGGACGACCAAGTAGTCGGGCGTACGGCCATCGAGCACGGCCTCGATGTTGCCGAGCCACTCGTCAACAAAACCGCCATCGACCGAATCGGCGACAGCGATCTTCTCGCCCAGGATGACGTAGCTGTTGTATGCCATACCATTCTCGGACACGTCGTACTGGCCCTCGAACAGGTCAATGTCGTGATCGTCGACGCCAACGTAGCGGATATCCTTGGTGATCTCCATCAGGCAAAGCCTCCTTGATAGACAAAAGAACCCGTCTATCATAGCACTCGCCCGCATCCCAACAGCTATCTGCCAGCATCCTTACCGATTGTTATTGATATGCAACGTTGAGCCGTTGACCTGTGAAAACTATGCGCGCGGCCTTGCTGTGGTATGTCGGACGATAAGCTGGCCGGGAATGCGAATGGCGACGGTTTTGCCCGACGTCCCCGCTTTGGGAACCGCATGCTCGAACACCTCGCGTCCGCGCTGATGTAGATCGAATCGCACGGTCGTGAGCTCGTTGTGCGCGACAAAGTCGTCGAGTGAATCGTCGACGCCCACCACGCTCACGTCCTCGGGCACGCGCAGACCGCTATCACGCAGCGCGGCAATCGCGCCATTTGCCATCTGATCGTTTGCCGCATAGATCGCCGTCATGGTGCGGTCATGCTCGGCCAGGTACCTGCCGGCTTCGTAACCGCTGTTGGCAGACCAGTCGCCCTCGAGCGGTTCAGCCATTTTGATATGCCTGCGCTCGAGAGAATCTCTCCAACCAGCCCGGCGGAACTGTTCGTCGACCGAGAAGGACGGACCACCGATAAAGCGAATTTGCTCGTGGCCCAGCTCAAACAGATGATCCATAAGCAGTAGAGAGCAGCCATAGTGGTCAGAGTCGACCGTGGTTACCCGCGGGTGAGCATACATGGTGACGATGACCGTGCCAATACCCGGTAGCGGATCGAATGTCTCAAAATCAGGCGCCATACGGCTCATGCCGATAATGATGCCGTCCACGGGCAGCGCGGCCATGCGACGCGTTGCCTCGGCAAGCGAGAACTCCTCGGTCTTGGACATCTCGACCAGCGTGATGGCGCAGCCGCGCTCGCGGGCCGCGCTGGCAATGCCGTCGATCATCGTAAGGTTACCAAACTTGGTGACATCGTTGATGCAAAGGCCGACCGAATGGTAACGGCCGTCACGCAGCGAACGGCCGGCATAGCTCGGACGGAAACCGAGCTCCTGCATGGCTGCCTGCACGCGCTGACGCGTCTGCTCGTTCACGTTGGGCAATCCGTTGGCAACGCGCGAAACCGTCTGCTGCGAAACACCGGCAGCGCGGGCAACGTCGGCCATGGAAACCGGACGCGAACCCGTGTCGTTGGAAGGGCGCCTTGCCATAAAGATCACCTTCGCTCCTGTAAGAAGCCTAAATACCCCATGCGAAATTGCAGATCACACAGGAGGCTTTGTTGTCTATCGATAATGTTAACGTACTCTACTATACCTATCAGCAGTTATGCAGCGCCCTCAACACCACCTGAATACCGTTCACGGCTTATTTTCGACCGATTGCAGGAAAGCGAAGAAGTCAGTGGTTCCAGGCTATGAGTACGTTAACATATGACGCAAACACACCGATACCATGACGGCCTGCGCTCCGGGCGCTCAGGCCATGGCGTCGTATTCGAAAGGACGCTCATGATTACCACAACTCCGTTCGGCACCGCCCCCGGCGGCTCGCCGGTTACGGTCTATAACCTTGTTTGCGCAGGTGCCCGCGTGCGCGTCATGGACTATGGCGCGACCATTCTTGGCATCGAGGTTCCCGATGCCTCAGGCGATGTTGCCGACATCGCGCTCGGCTTCGATGCCCTCGATGGCTACTTCGACAATCCGGCGTGCTACGGCGGAACTATTGGCCCTTCGGCCAACCGAACGGATAAAGGCCAAATCGAGATTGCCGGCACGGTCTATCAGATGGCACGCAACGATGGTCCTGACAAAGCCAATAATCTGCACACCGACCTTGAGCATGGCCTTCATAAGCGCGTGTGGAACGCCACAGTCGACGAGATTACCAACACGGTGAGTTTTACATGCAAGTTGGCCGACGGCGAACTGGGCCTCCCGGGCAACCGCACCTTTACCGTTGCCTATGTCCTGCAGGCGGGGCCAACGGGTGCCGCAGAGCTCACCTGCACGCAAAGCTGCGTTACCGATGCCGACACCTTCGTCAACATGACCAACCACACGTACTTCAACCTTGCGGGGCACGATGCCGGCACGGTTCTGGACCAGGTCGTGACTATCGACGCCGAGGCTTTCCTCCCCCAGCGCCAGGACAACGTCTCTTTTGGCGAGGTTCGCCCCGTGGCCGGCACGCCATTCGATTTCCGCGCACCCAAGGCGCTCGGCCGTGACATCGATGCGAACGACGAGCAGCTCAAGATTGCACGGGGCTTTGACCATTGTTTCTGCCTGGATGGCTTCACCCCCGACGCCGACCCGCGCCACGCACTGCACTTGCAAGATCCAAACTCGCGCCGCACGCTCGACATCTTCGTAACCGCACCGGGCGCACATCTGTATACCGGCAACTGGCTCAGCGATATCGACGCCAAAGACGGCTGCAGCTACGGTCCTCGCGACGGCGTCGCATTTGAGCCCGAGTTTTGGCCTGACAACAACCATCACACAGATTGGGCGCATCCCGTCTGCACACCTGACCACCCGTTTAGCTCGACGATCGTCTACCGATTCTCGACCGTTTGTTAACCCACCCTCGTCGAGGTGCGAGGGAGCAGCGTTATGACCCCCGCTTACTCCCTTGCACCTTGATATGTTTACGTACTCATAAGCAAAGCCCGATAACTCGGGATAACCAAGAAAGGAAGACACCATGACCGCCCCCGACGATAAAATGCTCGCCACGCTCACCAAGCTGTTTGAGGAGGAGTTTGGCCCCATCGGCGACCGCCAGGTGCTCTACGTGCACGCGCCCGGCCGTTCCGAGATCAGCGGCAACCACACCGACCACGAGGGTGGCCACGTTATCGCCGGCTCGCTCGATGTCGCCGTTGACGGCATCGCCGTGGCAACCGACTCCAACAAGATTCGCGTCGCCGACGAGGGCTATCCTACGTTTGAGATCACGCTCGACACGCTGGATATTCAAGAGTCCGAGAAAGGCACGTCCGCAAGCCTCGTGCGTGGTATGGCCCACGAGGTCGCAGCGCTTGGTGTTGAGCCCCAAGGCTTCGACTTCGCCTTCACCTGCTCCGTTCCCTCGGGCGGCGGCCTTTCCAGCTCCGCTGCCGTCGAGGCCGCATACGGTCGTGCCATGGAAACCCTCTGGGGCGCGCCCGCCATTGAGCCCGTCGCGCTTGCGCAGATGAGCCAGCGCACCGAGAACAACTACTACGGCAAGCCCTGCGGTCTGATGGACCAAGCCGCCGTGTGCCTGGGCGGCCTTGCCTACATGAACTTTGAGGATCAGGCTCAGCCTAAGACCCAGAAGCTCGAGCTCAACTTTGAGGATCACGGCTATGCGCTCGTGCTCGTTAAGGTCGGTGCCGACCACGTAGCCGCCACTGACGACTACGCCGCCGTTCCGCGCGAGATGCAGGACGTCGCCGCCGAGTTTGGCAAGGCGCGCCTGTGCGAGGTCGACGTCGCCGACTTTGACGCCAAGCTCCCTGAGCTGCGCGCCAAGCTGGGCGACCGCGCCTGCCTGCGCGCCGTTCACTACTGGTACGAGAACGGCCTGGTCGACAAGCGCTGGGCAGCTCTGAACGCCGGCGACATTGACCAGTTCCTGGTCCTGACGCGCGAATCCGGCGCCAGCTCCGCCATGTACCTGCAGAATGTTGTTGCCAAGCTGGGTTCCGAGCAGCCTTCCATGTATGCCTTGGCACTGGCCGAGCACGTGCTCGACGGCCGTGGCGCCGTTCGTATTCACGGCGGCGGCTTTGGCGGTACCATCCAGGCCTTCGTGCCGCTCGATCTGGTCGACACCTTCATTGCCAAGATGAACAGCTGGCTGGGCGAGGGCTCTGCCCGCCACTACGCCATCTCTGACAAGGGGGCTTACGCGGCATGGCTGTAATGACTGACGTGCGCGAAGCCGCGCAGAACCTGATCGAGTACGCCATTCATCGATCGATGATCGGCCAGGACGATCGCATCTGGGCATACAACACCATTCTGGAGTGCATCGGCGCTACGGGGCCGGCGCTCGATATGGCCTGGGCGCTCCAGGTTGAGAAACTCTCGCTCTTGCACCCCGACACTCTGCCCGACTTTGACCTGGAGGGCACGCTTGCCGCGCTTTCCGAGGCTGCCGTTGCCAACGGTGCTGCCGAGGACACGGCATCGGGCCGCGACCGCATCGCCATGCGCATCATGGGCGCGCTCATGCCGAGGCCTTCGGTTGTAAACGAGGAATTCAATGGGCGTATGGGCGTCAACGAGCCCCGCGCCGCAACCGACTGGTTCTACGGCCTGTGCTGCGATGCCGGCTACGTGCGCCGTGCCGCCATCGCGCGCAATATCAAATGGAGCACCCCCACCAACTGGGGCGACCTCGAGATCACCATCAACCTGTCCAAGCCCGAGAAGGACCCGCGCGATATCGCTGCGGCAGGTGCAGCCAAGAACACGGGCGAAAAGTACCCCGCCTGCCAGCTCTGCATCGAAAACGAGGGCTATCCCGGACGCTCCGCCGCAGCCGACGGTGGCGCTCACCCCGCCCGTCAGAACCTACGCGTTATTCCCATTCAGCTTAATGGCGAGCGCTGGGGCTTCCAGTACAGCCCGTACGCCTACTTTAACGAGCACTGCATTGCCATGAGCTCCGAGCATCGCCCGATGCACGTCGACCGTAAGGGACTGACCTGCCTGCTCGATTTTGTGGACCTGTTCCCGCACTACTTTATTGGCTCCAACGCCGACCTGCCCATCGTGGGCGGCTCGATTCTTTCGCACGACCACTTCCAGGGCGGCGCGCACGAGTTCCCCATGATGCATGCCGCCGAGGTCTCGCAGTTTCGCGTGCCCGGCTTTGACGGCGTTACGGGTGCCGTGCTGCAGTGGCCGCTTTCGGTGCTGCGACTGCGCTCGCACGACCGCGCTCAGCTGCTCGATGCCACCGAGAAGATTATCCTCGCCTGGCGCGAGTGGACCGATGAGTCGGTGGGCGTCATCGCGCACACGGCCGACGGCGTGGCGCACAACACCGTGACGCCGGTCATCCGCCGCGTCGACTCCCGCGGCAATGCCGGCGGCGAGATCTACGAGGCCTACCTGGCGCTTCGCTGCAACATCACGACCGACGAGCATCCGCTGGGCGTGTTCCACCCGCATGCCGAGTATCACCACATTAAGAAGGAGAACATCGGCCTGATCGAGGTCATGGGCCTGGCGATTTTGCCGCCGCGCTTGGTTCCCGAGCTCGGCGCTGTCCGCGAGCACCTGCTGGCGGCCAAGGCCGATGCCAGCTACGACCTTGCCAGCGCGCTCGAGGGCGACGACCTTTGCCACAGCCACGCCGCATGGGCCGAGGACGTTTTTGCTCGCCGCGCCGACGATCTTACGGCGGATAATGCCATCGACATCCTGCACGAGGAGGTCGGCGTGGTGTTTGGCCACGTACTCGACAACGCCGGCGTCTTTAAATGGGACGAATCCGGCCGCGCCGCCCAGCAGCGCTTTATCGACTCACTGTAATGATCCCCTGGGGACGAAGGAAAACGGATCATTTCGTCTTCAAGACAACGGCGCCCGCCGGCAACATCGCCGACGGGCGCCGTTTTTGAGTTTAGCCATTGGGGACGTTCTTAAACGACCAGTCATTAAAGAACGTCCCCAATGGCTACCCCAAGTGACAACCACGGCGACGCCGATGTTTTGGCAACGACAGCGAGCGGGCCGCATTTGAGACAAGGTGACGCGAAACGAAAGGGCGCTGACCTTCTGGTCGCGCCCTTGAAGTTGAACGTCAGATTGTCCAAATGCGGCCCGCGCAGCGTCGAGCCGTTACGGCGTTTGGTAAAACGCCGTAACCTTAAAGCTCCGTTACTTCAACGCTGTTGTAGATCTCGTCCCAGCGGTCCATGACCAGGTGGCCGGTCTTGGGATCCATGGCGTTGAGCTTGCCGCAGGTATTGGCGGTCTTGAGCACCGTGACGTCGTCGGCACCAGCAGCAATGGCATGCGCAAAGCCGGCGATGGTCGAGTCACCGGAACCCGTCGCGTTCACAGCCGCAATCGCGGGCGTCTTGGCGCGGAACGCGCGGCCCTCATGGAAGCCCACCGAACCGGCAGCGCCCATCGAGACGACGACCCAGGGAATACCGGCAAAGCGGCCATCGGCGGCAAGCGCCTCGCGCAGGGCATCGACATCATCGGTCGTAAAGGACGTACCCAGCAGGCCGTTAATCTCGGTCAGGTTGGGCTTTACGAGCTCAGGCTTAGCATCAGATTCCAGCGCGGCCTCCAGCGATGCATCCGAAGTGTCGAGCAGCACCTTGGCGCCCGCCTCCTCGGCAATCTTGACGAGCTCGGCATAGTAACCGGCATCGACGCCACGCGGCAGCGAACCCGAAAGCGTCACGACGTCCGCCTTCGCTGCAAGCTCGGCGAACTTGGCCGTAAAGGCCTCAAGCTCGGCAGGCGCAATCTGAGGGCCGCTCTCCAGCAGCTCGGTCTGATTACCCTCGTGCAGAATATTCAGGCAAATGCGCGTCTCACCGGCGATGGGCACAAAGTCGTTCTTGACGCCGTCGGCATCCATAAGCTCGGCCATATAGGCACCCATGTGGCCGCCGAGCAGACCGGTCGCGAGCACGTCGTCGCCCAACTGCAACAGCACACGGCTCACGTTGAGGCCCTTGCCGCCAGCGGTCTTTTCGGGCGTCACGCGGTTCACGTCGTCGATAATCAGCTTGTCGAGTTGATAGCGCGTATCGATCGACGGGTTCATGGTAACGGTCAGAATCATGTTGAACTCCTGTTCCGGGGCGGCATGACCCGCCCCAAACATACGATAGCTCGTTAAAGGATCTCGATCTCAAAGCCGCGGATGACGGTCTCTCCCGGCTTGGCCACCAGGCAGCCACGCTTGTGCTCCAGAATATCGTCCTCGTCGGAGCAGGTGGACAGACCGCCCCACGGTTCGACAGCCACAAAGTCCCCCTCGGGCTTGCTCCACACAATCAGGTACGGCATATCGGGGAACGTCAGGCGCACGCCCTTGTCCTCGGTTTTCTTAGTCAGCGTAACCACGCGGCTCTCGAGCACGTCAAAGATGGTCTCCGCGAAGTCGAAGAGTTCGTGGGTAAGCGGCAGGTTCTGGCCGATCATGGGGTTCTTGCTGCGATGCTCAACATCAATCAGGCCAGTCGAGGGAACGGCAGTACAGAGCTCGGTGGCCTCACGCTGCTCAAAACGAAGCTCATAATCGTCATAGGACTCGCCCTCGTCGAGCGGGCACTTAAAGCCGGGGTGACCGCCCACAAAGAATGGCATATCCTCGGTGCCCTCATTGGTCACCTCGTACGACACGGCCACCTTAGCCGCATCGATCGTGTAGCGCGCGACGATCTTAAACGGATACGGATACTGCTCGAGTAGCTCGGCGTGGTCGGCAGAGCTTAGGCTCAGCGCGACCATGCTGTCGCCCTGCTCCTCGAGCTTCCACTCCTGCTTGCGGGCAAAGCCGTGGCGGGCAAGCTTGACCTCGCGGCCGCCCATGGTCATCGCGCGGCCGTCACGAAGGCCGCCGCAAATCGGAAAGCAAATGGGTGCCTGGCCCGACCAGACCGCCGGATCGCCCTGCCACAGGTACTCACGGCCGTTGGCCGCAATAGAAGTGAACGACCCGCCCGCCGTGGTCAACGCCACACGAATCAAACCGTTATCAAGAACAAACTCCATAGGAGCCTTCCCTTTCTTACGACAGCCCGCCAAGTCAATAGGGCTGATAGAAAACCGGCCCGCGCCCCCTCACAGAAACGCGAGCCGTCAATTGAAAAGCTGCAGAATGCCGGGTACCGCCAAAACGAAGCACACAAGCTCGGCAAGCAAACGTGTTATCGGAGCAACTTGCCATACCAGAACGCTTCGCAACAACAGCGGTAACCCCACAGGCCACTCAGACATCAGCGAGAAGCCAGCTGGCGAGGCAAGGTGCCGTGAAGCGAGACGGCATTGACCTTCTGGTCATGCCGTCGAAGCTGAGCGGCAGATTGCCCGCCAGATGGCTTCGCAGCGTCGACCGGTCCGGCGTTTGTTAAAACGCCGGAACCCCCTTAGTCGTGATACTCGCCGCGGTCCCACTTCTCGAGGAACTCGTCAAAGAAGTGCGGGTCAGCCTGAGCCTCAGCGTCGACCTTATTGCAGGCATCGATCTTGGCAATCAGGGCATCGTGCTCGGGGGTCTTCTCGTAGGGCTCCTCCAGGAAGGCAAGCATGATATCGGCCATCAGGAACTCGCCGGTGATCTTGCCGCCAAAGCCCACGATGTTGGCGTTGAGCTCGCGACGGGCATACAGGGCGGAGGTCATGTCGCGAACCAAGGCGCAGCGAGCGCCGGGAACCTTGTTGACGGCGTTGGTGATGCCGATGCCGGTGCCGCACAGGGCCACGCCAAAGTCGGCCTTGCCGCTGGCAACAGCCTCGCCCACGGCCTTACCGTAGATGGGATAGTGCGTACGGGTGTGGCTGTAGGTGCCGCAGTCGAGCACCTTGTAGCCAGCCTGCTCCAGGCGGTCGGCCAGATAGATCTTCTCGTCCGTAACGATATGGTCGCAACCGATTGCGATGGTCTTCTTCATCAGAACGTCCTTTCGTCTGAATTCACAAGTTGAGGTAGAAGTTCGAGTTCTCGGTGGCTCTCGTTAGGCCATCTTGTTGAGCATGTCGACACGGATCTGGTGACGGCCGCCGGCGTACTGGGCGCGCAGGAACTCGCGGGCGATCTTCTTGGCGACCTCGGTGCCCACAACGCCCGGGCCCATGGTGACCATGCGCGAGCCGTTGTGCTCGCGGGTCATGTAGGCGGAACGCTCGTCGGAAATGTTGGCGACGACCATGCCCTTGATCTTGACGGCGGCCATATAGGATCCGACGCCGTACTTATCGAATGCGAAGCCCTGGGAATCCTTGTGCTCCAGCAGGTCCTTGGCAACGGCGGTCGCGGAATCGACAAAGTCCGCGGCAGGGGTCTCGGAATAGTCGACGACCTCGTGACCGTCGGCGATGAGCATCTCCTTGATGGACTCCTTCATCGACATACCGTCGGCATCGGAAGCGATTACAACCCTCATGACATCCTCCTTGAGAGATACGCAGGTGCGTAGTTTCTGTTTGGAAGTGTTGAATCGCGCTCAGGTCCGGGCATCTGAATGTGCGGTTCTTCACTGTTCATGTTTATTTGAACACATTCGAACATCGACTGCAACAACTATTTGTTTATCTTTGTTCTTTTTTGAACAAATGCCGTTCACGGATGATTGTTGAACGTTTGGGCCCGGCACGGACGTAGCGACCATGTGTCCAACAAACAAAAGGGCGGCCGAGAACGTGTCTCGGCCGCCCTTCTTGCGGTTGATCTTCCAAAGATCGCGTTGCCGCCTACTCAGACCGCCCGCTCTTCTTGGCATGTTTGGACGGAGCGCTCAGAAAGCGACCCGTCAAATAGTTCGCCGGGCCGGAAATATCAATCCCCAGTAGCACGTGCCCCAGCCACAAAAACGCCGCGAGCACCAGCAATGGAATCACGCACGAGGTCACGATCATCACGATGACACCTTCGATCAGATCGGTCACCTGCTGCACAATTTCATCGGTCATCTGCTTGGCACCGCTGGTCACCGATGTGACGAGACTCGAGGCGCCGTCGGCAAGCTGCTCAAGCACATTCTTGGACTCTGCGGACTCGGTCTTTTTCTTGCTTGCTTTGGAGCTGTCGCTATCTGCCGCACCCGCAGCGTCGGCCGCCTTTTGCTCGGCCACCTCGATGCTCACTCGATACGTTTCGTCGACCTTTTGCGACACCCATACGCTTGCAGGCACCAAGGCCATTCCGATCATGGCGACCACCAGCACGCGAGTCGCCACGCGGCGCAGGACGGCGCTCGTGCTCCAGCGCCCGTGAATGCCGAGCGACACCGCAAAGAGTACCAGCGCAAACGGGATCAGGATGCCCAGGCCAACCGACCACAAAATGGTCAGCAGGTATTTCTCGAGGTAGAGCACGGCAAGCACGATGCCCAAGTTACCCGAAAGCTGCGCGAGCTGCTCGGCAACCGGCGTTCCCGTATCACCCGGCAGCGCGGTAATGCCCGCAGACAGCGCCACGCACGAGGTCGTGAGCGCCAGTACGTTGCCTTTCTTTTGATCGATGACCTCGATGGTGGAGTCCCATGTTTTGGTATCGGCAAAATGCGGACGAGCCACAAAGCCCGACAGCAGCGCCAGTACCACGAGTGCAACGATAAAGCCAATCTGCAGCTTTTTGTTTGCGCACACGACATCGGACAAGCTGGGCTGCAGCTCGGTTACCGTCGTGTGCTCGGTTATCTGGACAGGACACCCATGAGCCATCTCGCGCGCATCTCTTTTTTGTATTGACCCGTTATCCGGCATTTGGATACCTCCTCAGTCCGGTCTGTATTGCGGATGGAAGTATACCCACCCAGTAAAAAACCGAACGGGAGGACAACGGAGCGCACCAAGACTGTCCCCAATGACTATTTCGGGATGAGTTGCGGTGGAATAGGGATTGTTTTGCGCCCGCCGGTCCCTATTCAGTCCCTATTTCACCGCAACTTGGAGGAGTGCAGAAAAAGCCCTGCCGCGGGTAGCGGCAGAGCTTTTGGAAGGGGGCTTGGTTGTGAGAACTCGTTAGGCGAGCTTGGCCTCGAGCTCAGCGATGCGCTTGTAGGCATCGATGGTAAAGCGGGCCTGCTTCTCCAGGATCATAGTGGTCATGAGAGTGTCCTGAGCGTGGGCCATGATGAAGGTCATCTCCATCTCGCCGCCGCCGGCCTCCTGCGCAAGCAGCTTGGTCTGCGTGTCGTGGGCGCCGATAAGTGCATCGCCGGCATCCTTGTGCAGCTGCTCGGCCTTCTCAAAATCACCCTCGCGAGCAGCATCGAGCGCTGCAAGCAGATCGGTCTGGGCGTCGCCCGCGTATGCGACAATCTCGAATCCAACCATCGAGATTTCTTCTTTGGTTGCCATATTGCGTTCCTTTCACATATGAACCAACGGAGAGCATCGCGTCCGGGCATACGCGCTGCGCTGTGTATGGCAGGAACATTAACATTCAAACAAAAAAGAACAGCGCAAAACGTTATTTCGAGCTATGAACGGTTGTTTTTCACCCGTGAACGGTTTTTAAACCAATCTGAACATTCTCAAACACAATTAGCGGCAACCCAAACAGGTCCGCACCCTAGCGTACATCGCGCACCGTATCGCCCTCGACGAGCACGCCCGGAAACAGCATGTGCTCCACACCGGGTGCAGCGCCCTCGGCGCCGGCAATCTTGTCGACCGCCCACATGCCGACGCGCTTGTTGTCAAAGCGCACCGTAGTCAGGCGACGATCGGGCACGATATCGCCCAGACTATCGTCAACACCCACCACACTCACGTCCTCGGGCACGCGCTTTCCGCGCGACTCGAGCCCGCGAATGCAGCCGTAGGCCATGGCATCGTTGGAGGCATAAATGGCCGTGCAGGTCGGATCGTCCGCAAGCACCTGGCCGGCGGCATATCCGCTCTGTGCCGTCCAATCCCCACGGACGAGTCGCGGCGGCTCAATACCATGCGCGCGCAATGTCTCGCGCCAGCCCTCCTCGCGACGCATGCCCGAAAGCGAGCGCTCGGGGCACGAGATAAAGTGCACGGTCTTGTGCCCCTGCTCCAGCAGGTACTCGACCACCTGGCGCGAGCAATCGAACTGGTCGTTATCGACTGTTGAACAGAGCGGGTGCTCCAGCATGGTAACGAGCACCGTCTGCATACCGGGCAGCGGCTCGAAGGTGCCAAAGTCCGCCGGCATGCGGTTCATAATCACAACCATGCCGTCCACCGGCAGTGCGCTCATGCGCGACGATGCGCTCTCGAGGGTATAGGGGTGTCCGTCTACTTTAGTAAGGGTGATGGCATAGCCGTGTTTGTCGGCAGCGGCGGCAAAGCCCTCCATACGGTCGAGGTTGCCGGTGCCGGTAATGTTGAACATGGCGACGCCGACAGTCTTAAACTTGCCGCGGCGCAGCGATCGACCGGCAAAATTGGGGCGATACCCCAGCTCGCGCATGGCGGCACGCACGCGCTCCTTGGTCTCGGGGCGCACGCTGGGCGAATCGTGCACCGTACGCGAGACTGTCTGCTCCGAGACGCCCGCGAGACGCGCCACGTCCTTAACGGAAACCGATTTTTTAACAGCGGCCATAGGTCGATCTTTCTATGTCAACGATGCCATCGCGGGCATCCCAACAGACAAAATGAACGCCTCCAAGTATATCCAACGCCTCTCCTGCCATACGCTCACCACCCAAAACCTACCGTTCACCGACAATCTTGCTTCCCCGAACGGCTTTTGTCGATCAAATGTTAACGTTGCCATTGTGCAAACACAGAGCCACCGGGCGGCTCAAACGTTTACGCGCAAGGAACCGACGGTTCGCAGGCACAGGAACCATCGGTTCGCGTCTTTTTTTGTGTCGCAAAATGGCAACGTCAACATTTTGGCAACCGAACGCCAAAAGATACCATCGTTGCTAACCCACCGACTCTTAGGAGCATTGCATGGAGCAACTCATCGCCATCATCGAAAAGGGCCAGCCCTTTTTCAACGCGATCGCCCGCAACAAGTACCTCAAGGCGATCCGCGACGGCTTTATCTCCGTCATCCCCATCATCATCTTCTCGTCCATCTTCTGCCTGGTAGCCTCGGTCCCCAACATCTGGGGTTTCTACTGGCCCGATGACATCAACAACGCCCTGTGGAAGTGCTACAACTACTCCTTGGGCATCCTGGCCATCGCCTGCGCCGCCACCACGGCCAAGCACTTCGCCGACGCCCAGAACCGTGATCTGCCCAAGAACAACCAGATCAACTTCATCTCGTGCATGTGCGCGGCCATCATCGGCTTCTTGCTCCTTTCGAGCGACACGATCGCCACGGACGCCGCCAGCGGCTTCAACACCACCTACCTTGGTTCCAAGGGCCTGCTGACCGCCTTCATCGCTGCGTTTGTGACCGGCATCATCTACAAGTTCTTCATTAAGCGCAACATCACCGTCAAGATGCCCGAGCAGGTTCCGCCCAACATTTCGCAGACCTTTAAGGACATCATCCCCTTCTCCGTCTGCATCACCGTCTTTTGGGTCTTTGACATCGTCTTCCGCGCTGCCTTTGGCTTCTGCTTTGCCCAGGGCGTCATCCAGGTGTTCCAGCCCCTGTTCACCGCCGCCGACGGCTACATCGGCCTCGCTGTGATCTACGGTGCCATGAGCCTCTTCTGGTTCGTCGGCGTCCACGGCCCCTCGATCGTCGAGCCCGCCATCGCCGCCGCCCTTGTTGCCAACATGACCGACAACCTGGCTGCGTTCCAGGCTGGCCAGCACGCTTCCGCTGTCCTGACCCAGGGTGCCCAGTACTTCGTCGTCTGCATGGGCGGCACCGGCGCCACGCTCGTCCTGGTCTTCATGTTCTGCTTCCTGGCCAAGTCTCAGGAGATGCGCGCCGTCGGTAAGGCAGCCATCGTCCCCGTGTGCTTTGCCGTCAACGAGCCGCTGCTGTTCGCCGCGCCTATCGTGCTCAACCCCGTCTTCTTTGTCCCGTTTGTTTTTGCCCCGATCGCCAACATCTGGATCCTCAAGATCTTTATCGACTTCTTGGGCATGAACGGCTTTATGTACACCCTGCCCTGGACCGTCCCCGGCCCCATCGGCACCATCATGGGCTTGGGCTTCCAGCCGCTCGCCTTTGTGATGCTCGCCCTCATCCTGGTCGTCGACTTTGTCCTGTACTATCCGTTCTTCCGTGCCTATGACGCCCAGAAGTGCGCCGAGGAGGCCGAGATCTCTCAGGAGGAGCTCGCCGCCAAGAACGCCGAGAAGGCCGCCAAGCTCAACGACGCCTTCCAGGGCAAGGCTGACGCCAAGAGCGTTGCCGCCGGCGCTGCTGCCGAGGCCGTGAAGGTCGACTCCCCTGCCGCTTCTGCAGCACCCGCTGCCGAGGCAACGACCGCCAGCGACCTCAACGGCAAGCGCGTGCTCGTGCTCTGCCAGGGCGGCGGAACCTCGGGTCTGCTCGCCAACGCGCTGGCCAAGGCTGCCAAGGAGCGCGGCATCAATCTTGAGACCGCTGCCGAGGCATATGGCAACCACGTCGACATGCTCCCCGACTTTGACCTAGTCGTCCTGGCCCCGCAGGCCGCAAGCTACCTGGCCGACCTGCAGAAAGACTGCGAACGCGTGGGCAACAAGTGCGTCGCCTGCCGCGGCAAGCAGTACATCGAGCTCTCCCAGAACGGCGACAAGTCTCTCGCCTTCGTAAGCGAGCAACTCTCGAAGTAAGTAACGCTCAGTGCCAGCCGACTATCCAAGATCGGCTGGCCCTTCGATTTAAACGATTGGATCATCATGTCCGTTAATCCCGCCAGCGTCACCAACCCGCCCGCGCAGTTTCCCGAGGACTTTGTCTTTGGCGGCGCCACCGCTGCCTACCAGGTAGAGGGCGAGACCCGCACCCACGGTAAGGGCAAGGTTGCCTGGGACGACTTCCTGGAGGCCCAGGGGCGCTTTTCCCCCGATCCCGCTTCGGACTTCTACAACCAGTACCCCGTCGATTTGGAGCTGTGCGAGGAGTTCGGCATCAACGGCATCCGCCTCTCCATCGCCTGGAGCCGTATCTTCCCCGAGGGCACCGGCAAGGTAAACCCCGAGGGCGTGCAGTTCTACCACGACCTCTTCGCCGAGTGCCACAAGCACCACGTTGAGCCGTTTGTCACGCTGCATCACTTTGACACGCCGCTGCCCCTCTTTGAGAAGGGCGACTTCCTCAACCGCGAGACCATCGACGCCTTTGTGGACTTTGCCACCTTCTGCTTTAAGGAGTATGCCGACCAGGTAACCTACTGGTTCACCTTTAACGAGATTTGGGCCGACGCCTCCAACACCTACATCGAGGGTACCTTCCCCGGTGGCGTCAAGGCGCATCTTGCCGAGGCCTTCCAGTGCGAGCACAACATGATGCTCGCCCACGCCAAGGCCGTGCTGGCTTTCCACAACGGCGGCTTTAAAGGCAAGATCGGCGTCATCCAGTCGCTGGAGTTTAAGTACCCACTCAACGAGAACGACCCCGCCGACATCAAGGCCGCCAATAACGAGCACGTGCTGCAGAACCAGTTTTTGCTCGACGCCACCTTCCGCGGGGACTACGCGCCCGACACCCTCGAGTGCGCCAACCGCCTGGCTGCGGTCTCGGGCGGCACGATCGAGATCCGCGAGGAGGACCTCGATATTATGCGCGAGGCCGCACTCTACAACGACTACCTGGGTGTCAACAACTACCAGTGCCGCTTCCTCAAGGCCTATGACGGCGAAAATGACCTGCACCACAACGGTACGGGCGAAAAGGGCACCGGCCGCTGGCGCGTCAAGGGTATTGGCGAGCATGCGAACAAGCCCGGCATCCCCACCACCGACTGGGACTGGATCATCTATCCCGAGGGTCTGTTCGATCTGCTCGTCTACATTAAGCAGCGCTACCCCAACTACAAGCAGATCTTCATCACCGAGAACGGCATGGGCTACAAGGACCCCTACAAGGACGGTTTTGTGGACGACCAGCCGCGCATCGACTACATCGAGCAGCACCTGCGCTGGCTGCTCAAGGCCATGGAGGTGGGCGTCAACGTGGGCGGCTACTTCCTGTGGAGCCTGCAGGATCAGTTCTCCTGGACCAATGGCTACAACAAGCGCTATGGCTTCTTCTACGTAGACTTTGAAACCCAGAAGCGCACGCCCAAGGCAAGCGCCTACTGGTACAAGCACGTGGCGGAGACTCGTCGTCTGGACTAATGGCCTGCGGTTAGCGTCTGGCGGAATTGCCCCGCTCACATAACCTGTCCCCATTTCTCAGCCGGGGGCGGCACGTCACACGGCGCGCCGCCCCCGGTCTTTATGTTTTTGGACGGGTCGTCGAGGGCCGTTTGTCTCGATCTGTAACATCTAGCCGAGTTTTTCGGTCCTACCTGTTACAGATCGAGATGAACCGGGGAGTCCGAGCCGGATTGTCTCGATCTGTAACACTAAACCCGGTTTTTGATGTCCAGTTGTTACAGATTTAGATAAACTCACCGGCCAATCCTCTCAATCTAAATCTGTAACATCTGGCCGAGATTTTTGATCCCAGCTGTTACAGATCGAGACAACTTAACGGTACCGATTTTTTGATGCGCCGTGGTACAATTATGTCCCAACGCAAAGGAGGTACCTATGCCCACCTGCGTGCCCGTCCGAGACATGAAGGACACCGCTGCATTTACCGCGCTTGTTGAGTCCGAGCGCGACGTCACCGTAACCAAGAACGGCTACGAGGCCATGCACTGCATCAGCAGCGACCAGTATCACCTCATGCAAGAAGAAATCGCCAAAGCCAAGCTGCTGTCTCGCATGATGTTGGCAGAAGACGAGATATCGCAAGGCGACTACAGCGACTACGACTCCTTCGCGTCCGCGATACGAGACAAATATGACCTATAACGTCGCAATACTCAAAAGCGCGCGATATGAGTACGAGAGTATCGTTGGATACCTTGCCCAAATCCTCAAGAATCCGCGCGCAGCGGGCAATTTTGTCGCTGAGTTTGAATATCAGCTTGATTTGCTTCGCGAGCAGCCGCTCCTACGACCTCTCTCACACATACGAGAGCTGGCGGCACGTAATTACCGATCGTTTCCCGTCAACAACTACACCTGTCTTTACAAGTTTGAGCACGATACGATCTATATCGCCCATGTCTTTCACCAGTCACAGGACTACGCCCGCCTGATCTAGCCCCGCGGCATCGGCTAGCAAATGACCTGCGTGTGTTCCTCGATGGCGGCGCGACCGCATGCCATCGATCAGATAAAGATCGTCATATACAGAGGAAGATATATCCTATGCCCTTCAGCCCTGAGCTGTTTTGGGTGAAGAACTATCTCCTCTCCGACTCGTCGTTCAAATCTTCTGCCGAAATCGTCAAGTGAGATTGTTGAATACGATTTGGAAGATTTAACTTCAACAGGAGTGACCCGCGGTTTTCTAGCCGCATCTTCAAAGCCGCGCGAAACAAGAAAATCAATCTCACGCGTTCTGGGACGACTCCCCTCCGTTTTGGAAGGCTCCTGCCAGCTGTAATAAAAAAGCGAATGCCCCAGACTCTTGAGCTGCTGTGCCACGATATTCTCGATCAACATTCCTTTATTAATCGAAATTCTTCCAAATTGAATGTCTCTATGAACATCCATAAGGTCCGGACCATCATCAAACGCCAAGCTCACGAGCAATCCCGTGTCCGCCATATAGCATTTAAGCGAAGACGCGTCCTCGTGCAGGCGGTAACCCACGCTCGGATCACTGCATAAATAGCAACGGTTAATCAGTCGCGCATCCTCAAGCCAGATTAACGCCGACTCATATGTCTCAAAACGGGACCCCTTCTCCAAGCTGTCAAATTTGAACCGTTTATTTGCCGCAGATAATTGACCCGGAATATCGTCATAAACCGCCCGCGCACGTCTAGCGTCCGAACCTCCAAACTTGGCAATGTCCTCCCTGTACAGTGCGATAATCTGCCGTTTAACCCTGTCGCATCCTCTAAAATCATTCTCTGCCACAAAGGAGTCGACCGACTGAGGCATACCACCGACAAGCATATACTCATCAAATAATCTCATGCACGTCGCATGAACGCCGTCCGGAAGCGCGGTCCGAGATTCGCACGCTTTACGGATCTCTTCTGCATAAAGATCTTTTCCGGTCGCCCAAAGATACTCCTCAAAATCGAGGGGCTCGAGAGGGATTCTTTCTTCCTCTGACGGTATGACAATGCTATCGACATTCTTTTTGATGGAGACAAGAGAGCCTGTCTCGATGTAATCAAATCTGCCGTCTTCTACAAGATGCTTTATGTATTCGCGCGCGATGGGAAACCGCTGCACTTCATCAAAAATGACCAGCGACTCTCTCGGTTCGAGGGCCTTACCATACTGCAGCTGAAGCATGCGTAAAAAAAGATCGACATCTTCACGATGGTTCAGAAATATATCGAGCGTGGCTTTGCTAGCAGCCGAAAAGTCAATGTACAGATAATCCTTGTATTCATTTTGCGCGAAGCACTTGACGAGCGTCGTTTTGCCAACGCGTCTTGCACCCTCAATAAGCACCGCAGTGCGCCCTTGCGAGCGTTCTTTCCACTCCTTCAGACGATCATATGCCTTTCGTTTAAACATAATCTCACCTCAGCATAATTTACGTGCGAGTTTACAAAAATACCGACCTTTAGATATATCTAATAATACAAAAATACCGACCTTTAAATGAGCTTATAGCTACAAAAATACCGACTATTGCATTGGTCTAAACATACAATAATACCGAGCTTCATGTATAACGGATGCTATGCCGAGCCGTCTCGATCTGTAACACCAAACCCGATTTTGGGCGTCTATCTGTTACAGATCAAGACAATTCAACGATGCCGACTATTCGATACGGCGTGGCACAATTATGGCCCAACGCAAAGGAGGTACCTATGTCCACCTGTGTGCCCGTCCGAGACATGAAGGACACCGCTGCATTTACCGCGCTTGTCGAGTCCGAGCGCGACGTCACCGTAACCAAAAACGGCTACGAGGCCATGCACTGCATCAGCAGCGACCAGTATCGCCTCATGCAAGACGAAATCGCCAAAGCCAAGCTGCTGTCTCGTATGATGCTGGCAGAAGACGAGATATCGCAAGGCGACTATAGCGACTACGACTCCTTCGCGACCGCGATGCGAGACAAATATGACCTATAACGTCGTAATACTCAAAAGCGCACGATATGAGTACGAGAGTATTGTCGGATACCTTGCTCAAATCCTCATGAATCCACGTGCAGCGGGCAATTTTGTTGCCGAGTTTGAATATCAGCTTGACCTGCTTCGCGAGCAGTCGCTCCTACGGCCCCTCTCCCACATACGGGAACTGGCGACACGCAATTATCGATCGTTTCCCGTCAACAACTACGCGTGCCTTTACAAGTTTGAGCGCGATGCGATCTATATCGCCCACGTCTTTCACCAGTCACAGGACTACGCCCGCCTGATCTAGCACGGCGGCACTCGCTAGCAAATGACCTGCGTGTGCTCCTCGATGGCGGCGCGGTCCTCGTCGGCAATATCCGGCTCGCACACCACGGCGTCCAAGCTGTCCAGGCGGCAGAAGGTGTAGAAGTCGCGCTTGCCGATCTTGCTGGAGTCGGCGATCAGGTAGCGCGAGTCGGCCTTGCTAAAGGCGAGCTGCCGGATACGGCCCTCGTCCATGTTGGACGTAGACACGTCACCGTCCAAGATGCCGTTGGCGCCGATAAACGCCGCATCGATGCCCAGCGCGCGCAGGGTATCCTCGGCCGTTGGTCCCACAAAAGCGGCGGTGCGGCGACGGTACATACCGCCCACGAGGCACAGCTCGCAGTCTTCGCGCGCCTCGAGCAGGTTAAACACCGAAAGCGAATTGGTCACAATGCGTAGGCGAAACGTCGGCAGCATCGAGGCCATCTGCTCAACCGTGGTGCCCGTGCCCAAAAAGATGGTCGAGCCCTCCTCGATAAGCTCCACAGCACGGCGCGCAATCTGCAGCTTTTCCTCGGCATGCTTAGTGCGCTTTTCGCTGTGCGAATACTCATGGCGCAACATAGCGTGCGGACGGCTCTGTGCACTGCGGGCTCCGCCGTGCACGCGCTCAATCTCGCCTAGGCTCGCAAGTTCTTCGAGGTCGCGGCGAATCGTCATGTCCGAAACGCCCAACGCATCCGAAATCTCTTTGACCGAGACCGTGCCCTGCTCCTCGAGCAGCTGACGAACCTTATCCTGTCGCTCTGCCTTAATCACGATGAATCCTCGCCGTTCTTTGCGCGCATATCATTCAAACAGTAACGAACAAATTGTATCAGACTCGTACGCGTCAAAAATGAACGCCCGCACAGCTCCAATCATCACTTTTTTGAGAAAAATACCCCCAGCTTTAGTGGGGTGTAGTGATAATCTCGCCTGTTCGCGCTACAGTTTGTCGGAAATACCTCGATGTTAGGAACCAAATGATCACTTCCGAGCTTTTCGGCACCGCGCCGTGCGGTACCCCCGTTCATCGTTACACCCTCGACGGGCCCGAGATCTGCGTTCGCATTATGGACTATGGCGCCACGGTGCTTGGTATCGATGTGCCCGACATTCCCGGCAACGTGCGCGATGTGGCGCTGGGCTTCGATAAGCTCGAGGATTACTTTGACAACCCCGCCTGCTTTGGCGCGACCATCGGCCCTGTGGCAAACCGCACCGCTGGCGCCACGATCGCCATCGACGGCACGGACTGGCATATGCCCGCCAACGAGGGCGCCAACAACCTGCACAGCGACCTTGAGCACGGCCTGCACAAACGTGTGTGGGATGTTGAGCTCGACGAGGTCCATAACGCCGTGCGCATGACCACCTCGCTTAAGGATGGCGAGCTGGGCCTGCCCGGCAACCGAACCTTTACGGCCGTGTTTACCGTTACGCGCACCGGCGTCTTCCGCATCGATTATGGCTGCGAGAGCGACCGCGCCACCTACGTGTCCATGACCAACCACACGTACTTTAACCTTGCAGGCCATAACGCCGGCATGGACTGCGAACATTTCTTTGTCGCCAACGCCGCCCACTACCTGCCCATTAACGAGCAGAACATCCCCACCGGCGAGATCGCTCCGGTCGAGGGAACACCGTTTGACTTTCGCGAGCTTCGCCCCGTCGCACCCGGCATGGAGGCCGACGACCCGCAGATCAAGCAGCCCCGTGGCTACGATCACTGCCTGTGCATCGATGGCTATCAGTACGGCCGCAACCTGCGCCGCGCGATGCACGTCGAGGAGATGTGGACCGGTCGTGAGATGGACTACTACACCACTGCCCCGGGCGTGCAGCTCTACACCGGCAACTGGCTGGGCGACGAGCACGCCAAGGACGATGCCAACTATGGCTGGGGCGCCGGCTTTGCCCTCGAGGCCGAGATGTACCCCGACACGCCGCACCAGCCTCTGTTCCCGCAGGGCATTGTGGGCCCGGGTCATCCCTATAGCAATGTGATCGAATATCACTTTATGAGGCACTAAGCCCACAACGCGACATATCGCACAGCAACGCCCGCCGGCACCACCGCCGACGGGCGTTTTTTCATCCTTTGGCTCATTTTCGCTGTGACTGTATGAGTGACATATCAAAACTATGCCCATTTACTACGTTTAGCCCGGGATGCTCGACCATGCACCGGTTTTTGTTAAATTCGCAAGCCGTCTACCTGCGGTTTTGTTTTTCTCAAATTCGACATGCTCGGCGATAGCCGACCAAACGTAGTAAATGGGCATAGTTTTTGACAGGCGGCATCGCGCGCATCCCTCGCAAGGGCAAAATGATCCGTTTTCCTCCGTCCCCAAGGGATCAGTTGAACAGATTGCCAATGGGGTCGGGGGCGGAACTGGGGAGATAACGGATTTCTAGCTCTATGCCGAGCTTTTGCAACTCTTTGAAGGCGGCGATGTCCGTATCGCCTACGGCAATGGCAGGCGTTGCAGAGCGCTTGCCCTCCCTCGCCCGCATATGGCCGATGCTGATCTTGGTTATTGGCACACCGCCCTTAACCAGCGCGAGTGCATCCGTGGGCGACGCCACCATGATGAGAATCCATTGGCGCGGCGTTGCGGTATAAATGATGTCGATGGTCCTTTGCACCGAGAAAAACCGCGTCCAAACGCCTTCTGGCGCCGCCACCCTCATGGGTGCCCATTGGCGCGAATCCGCCGCGATCTCATCGTTGACGATTAAGACAAGATTGGAACCCACGGCTTCGTTCCACAGCTCAACGTCTTGCCCGTAAATGAAACGGTCATCGATACGCGTGAGAAGGATCTTGGGTTGAGCCATGGCTGCCCCATTCTGTTTGAGACCCATACGAGCGGGACGTCGGCCACCAACTCAACAGCAGGTCAAGTACCAAATGGGCACTGCAGACATCACGCCTCTAATATTAGTGCATTTAAAGTGAGAAAAGCCGTCAGAACACTTGCGCGGATGTGCGATGTCCCGTATCATAGACAGCCGTTGACGCCTCAGTTGCGTCATCACATGGCCGCCAGCGTAGCTCAGTTGGTAGAGCACCGCTCTCGTAAAGCGGGGGTCACCGGTTCGAGCCCGGTCGCTGGCTCCATTGCTCAAGATAGCCGCCTTCGGGCGGCTTTTTTGTTGCCGATTTTGAGTGCGTGCGCGCCAATCCAAGCATCGCCACGTCAACAGCGGCCCACTCGGTGGACTTCGGGTTTAATGCTTAGGGGCGGGGATTTACCAAAGTGAAATCTTAATGAAAAGAAACCCAGCTGCAACAATTGCCATGGTGAGGGCTCGAATTGGCCATATAGATCTAAAATAGTCACGATATACAAATGTCGAGAGACGTTGGGGATATAGATGAAAAGAACTAAGGGTTTTCTTTTGTTGGTGTTGATGCTGCTCGGACTGTTCTGCCTGAGTGGCCCTTCTTGGGCCAAGGCTGTCTGTCCTGAAGGTGAGCCTCAGCAGTCTTATACGGGCAGTCTGCTGATAACTGCTAAGGAGGGCGATGCCGACTCTCAGTCTTGGGTAAATCCCCTTGCCACTTTTGAGGGGGACGGCGGAACGGTCAAGCTTGACCATATTGGTAGCGGGATTTTGAGGTGGCAAGTTCTTCCGGACAAAATTGCGAACGATCCCTTCTCTTTTGCTGGAACGATATATCTATACAAGGTTGTGAGCGGAAAACAAAAATACGTCGATTGCTATCCGACAAACGGGTCTGGAATTGCATTCACCGGCATTTCGGGGCAGATTGATACACATGTACGAAAGGGAACCTATGTGGTGCGTTGGGTTGGAGCTGCTGCAGGCCCGATATGGATTGCGGTCTTGCGCCCCGATGTCCAAATAGGTTTCTCTCTCTAGACGGGAAGTTGCTCATGAACGCCATATACGACGGGGATGACTGGGTCGATCATTATACTTGGCGCCTGGTCGGCTCGAACGACAATGGGGATGTGGTGTTTGATGGACTATGTCCAAAGCATCTCCATCCTTTTGTCTCGTCGTTAATTGAGAGTTCCGCTCGTGTTGCCCCCTACAGCTCGGCATCGCTTCATGATACGGACGTTTTGAAGACCATAAGGGAGTCAATTGACGAGGGCACGATGAGCGGCCCGCTGTTTTCTCGGCTTGTGGGGCTAGATGAGATTGGCTCGAAACGACTGCTTGCGGGCGAAAAAGTGGAACTCACTTATCGGTCGATGATTTCAATCCTGCGGCTAGCCGATGTTCTTCGCAAATAAATGAGGCTTCCCTATTCAAAACAGAAAACCCCGCCAAACGTGATTTCCCTAGGGAAAACCCGTTTGGCGGGGTCCTAGCGTGATTTCCCTAGGGGAATCACGCCATCAGACGAACAGCTCAGCCGAGCAGTTCGCTACTCCTCCCAGTAAGCATCTGCAAGCAGCTTAAAGCAGATCTTCTTGACCGGCTGCGCACCATCGCCCGGGAACTCGAGCGTGGGCATGTGAGGCTCGCCGGCAACGAACAGCGCGAACTTGTCGTCGGCAAGATCGCCGGCGATCGAGGCGTCGGAATCGACCAGATCGTAGTCGTCCTTCTCGTCGAACTCCTGGACCAGCGTCAGGCTGCCCGTGGCGACCTTGAAGGCCTCGCGACCCTCGACATCGATCTGCAGGTCGTGATAGCGCTGATGCGTCTCGTAGTGAGCCTCTGCCTCGGGACGCGTCGTGGGAGCCATGACGTTCGCAAAGACCTTGTCGCCCAGAATCGGATGGCTGCCGACCTCGAGCTGCGCCGGGTCGTTCTCCTCGAGCCAGTCGATCAGCACGTCGAGGCCCTTGAGCATTCCGCGGTACTCCTCGATATCGCCCAATGCACCGTAAATCATCTAAATCCCCTCTCGGATCGCTTCTTTGGCGGCTAATCGGCAAACGCATTGCCGACGCTGTTGCCACCCACATACGTCTCGACCAGGGTAAGGTCGGGATTGAACACGACAGCATCGGCGTCGCGCCCCGGCATAATGCTACCGCACTTGCCGTCAACTCTAACCACAAGCAAGCAACCGATGCCGGGGGCGGCGCACAAGCTCCTACAGCTCGGTCACGACAACGCCGTTGTAAACCTCGTCCCAACGATCCATAACCAAGTGGCCAGTCATGGGATCCATGGCATTGAGCTTGCCGCAGGTGTTGGCGGTACGCAGCACCGTCTCGTCATCCGCGCCAGCAGCAATCGCATGTGCGAAGCCGGCAATGGTCGAATCGCCAGAGCCCGTAGCGTTAACGGCGGGGATATCGGGGGTCTTGGCGCGGAATGCACGGCCATTATGGAAGCCCACGGAGCCGGCAGCGCCCATGGACACGACGACCCAGGGGATATCGGAGAAGCGGGCATCAGAGGCGAGCGCGGCGCGGAGCTCGTCCACATCGTCGGTGGTAAAGCTCGTGCCCAGAAGGCCGTTAATCTCGGTCAGGTTAGGCTTGACCAGCTCGGGCTTAATTTCGGACTTAAGGGCGGCCTCGAGCGAAGCACCCGAGGTATCGAGCAGCACCTTGGCTCCGGCGTTCTCGGCAATGCCCGTGATCTTGGCATAGTAGCCTGCCTCGACACCGCGGGGCAGAGAACCCGAAATGGTGACAACGTCGGCCTTGCCCGCAAGCTCAGTAAACTTGGCGGTAAAGGCATCGAGCTCCTCGGGGGCAATTGTCGGGCCGCTCTCGAGCAGCTCGGTCTGGTTGCCGGCGTGGAGGATGTTGAGGCAAATGCGAGTCTCGCCCTTGATGGGCACAAAGTCGTTGTTAATACCGTTGGCGTCCATAAGCTCAGCCATGTAGGCGCCCATGTGGCCGCCGAGCAAACCGGTTGCCACAACGTCGTCGCCCAGCTGACCCAGCACACGGGCCACGTTGAGGCCCTTGCCGCCGGCGGTCTTTTCGGGCGTCACACGGTTGACGTCGTCGATAACGAGCTCATCGAGCTGATAGCGCGTATCAACAGACGGGTTCATCGTAACGGTGAGGATCATTTTTAGCTCCTTATCTCGCAGGCTCCTTGTGCCTCGCGATACGAGTCGACAAAACGGAATTACAGAATCTCAATCGTGAACGAGCGAACGACGGTCTCCTTGGGCTTGGCGACAAGGCAGCCGCGCTTATGCTCAAGCACGTCGTCCTCATCGGAGCAGGTCGAAAGGCCGCCCCAAGGCTCAACCGCCACAAAATCGCCCTCGGGCTTGCTCCACACAATGAGATATGGGAAGCCATCAAAGCTCAGGCGGACGCCCTTGTCCTCGCCCTTTTTGGAAAGCGTGACCTGACGGCTCTCGAGCACGTCAAAGATGGTCTCCGCAAAATCGAAGAGCTCGTGCGACAGGGGCAGCGTCTTTCCCACCATGGGGTTCTTGGAGCGGTTTGCCACGTCAATCAAGCCAGTCGAAGGGACAGCAGTGCAAAGCTCCGCAGCCTCGTCTTTCTCAAAGCGCAGTTCGTAGTCCGTATAGGCCTCGCCCTCATCGAGCGGACACCTAAAGCCGGGATGACCGCCGATAAAGAACGGCATGTCCTCGGTGCCCTCGTTGGTCACCTCATAGGAAACGCGCACGGCAGCGTCCTCAAGCGCATAGCGGGCGACAAGCTTAAACGGGTAGGGATAATCGCTCAGCAGTGCCGCGTTATCCTCCGAATCCAGGCACATCGCCAGCTCGTTCTCGCTCTGGCTCAGCAGCTTCCACTCCTGTTTGCGCGCAAACCCGTGGCGAGCGAGCTTTACATGATGCCCGGCAAACGTCATGGCGTTGTTGTCACGCAAGCCTCCGCAAATCGGGAAGCAAATCGGCGCCTGGCCGGACCACACGGCGGGATCGCCCTGCCACAAATACTCGCGACCGTCGGCCTCAATCGAGGTAAACGAGCCGCCGGCCGTGGACACCTTAATAGAAATCGAATCGTTAGAGAGAGCGTATTCCATTGCCCATCCTTTCGAACAACTGCTTTTGCTCGCAAGTACCTGTCTCGGCCCTGACCAAAGGACAAACTCGCACGTTCATCGATGCGTCCGGTATCCCGGCCATGCAACGGGGTACCATACAGACATTGAAGCAATTACGGCTGAAAGGCCTTCTTATTCGAACCATCATCCTCTACGCCTCGCGCCATCACGGCAATACGAAAAAGCTCGTGGACGCCATCGTTGAGGCACACCCCGAAATCGATACCCTCGACGTGAAGTCACTCGGTAAAAACGAGTACCCCGACCTGCACGAATACCATCTGATCGGCGTCGCCACGGGCATTTATTACTCCGAGATCGACAAGGATATGGCACGCGTGCTCACGAACGTGCTGCAGCCGCAGGACAAGGTGTTTGGCCTTATGACCTACGGTGGCAAAAACAAGTGGTACAGCAAGGATATCGATGGTATCTGCCGCATGAGGCAGGCCATCTTTATGGGCGTCTACGGCTGCCCCGGCTTTGATACGTGGGGGCCGTTTAAACTCACCGGCGGTGTCCAAAAGGGGCACCCGACCGCTGAGGAAATTAAGGGCGCCATCGACTTCTTCGACAAGATCGAAGACGAGTATGGCGACATCATCGTCGAAGAGTACGCCAAGCGCGAGAAGCGTCTAGCCTACGAAAAGGAGCGTCCTGCGGGAGGTCTTGTGGCCGGCGTCAAGCGCACGGCAAAGAAGATCGCTAACAAGCTGTAATTGTGAAGGTACTTTTGAGCGTTTAACCCATACGGCGGGTCCGAGCAGATTCGGGCCCGCCGTCTTTTTCTATCGTTACTCGGTAAAGGCGTTGCCGACGCTCTGGCCGCCAACATACGTCTCGACGAGGGTAAGCTCATGGTCGAACACGACAAAGTCGGCGTCGCGACCCGGCATGATGCTGCCGCACTTACCCTCGATGTGCGCGGAGCGTGCCGGCACCTCGGTTGCCATGCGAATGGCGATATCGGCGCTGGCGATGCCCCAGTCAACGATGTTCTTGACGCCCTGGGCAAGCGTGAGCACCGAGCCGGCAATGCTCTTGCCGTCGGCGAGCCAGCACAGGTTGTCCTTCATGATGACGTCCATGCCACCACTGGTGTAGCTGCCCTCGGGCATGCCGCCACAGCCCAAACAGTCAGTGATGAGCACCGTGTGTTGCCAGCCCTTTGCCTGCAGCAGCGCCTTGATGGCGGCAGGGTTAACGTGCTTGCCGTCACAGATGATCTCGGCGTAGGTCTCGGGCGTGGACATGGCAGCACCCACGACACCGGGCTCACGGTGATGCAGCCCGCGCTGACCGTTATAGGTATGCGTAAAGCAGCTGGCACCGGCGTTGATGGCGGCGATGCACTCATCGTAGGTGGCGTCGGAGTGACCGATGCTGGTCACCACACCCTTGGCATTCAGAGCAGCCGCATAAGCAGCGGCACCGTCGCGCTCGGCCGCCATGGCGCTCTTGACGATGCGACCACCCGCAGCCTCCTGCCACTGATCGAAAACCTCCTCGGAAGGATCGATAAGATAAGCGGGGTTCTGCGCGCCCACGTGCTTCATGGTAAAGAAGGGGCCCTCCAGGTAGATGCCCTGAATGCGAGCACCGCAGAAGTCGGGGCCGCGACCCTCGTCCGCCTGAGCGATGGCGGCGCAGGCGTCCTTGATCTGCTCGACGCCATCGGTGAACGTCGTGGGCAGCCAGCTGGTGGTACCGCGACGGGCGAGCTCGGTCGAGCTGATATCGATGCCCTCGGGATCATTATCGGTAGTCGAGTGGTTGTAGAAGCCATGGATGTGAGTATCGACCATACCCGGTGCGATCCACGACCCCGTGTAGTCCTTAATCTCGCAAGAGGGCTCGTCGGCCTGCCAGGCGCCAAAGACGCCATCCTCGACCATAAGATAGCCGCCCAGTTGCGGACCTGCCGGCAAGAAGAACTTGTCAGCCTTAATTGCGTACGTGCTCATATGCACTCCTCGCTTTAAAGCAGTTGACTGTGGTGATGCTATACCCAGCTCAGGTAAAACAAAAAGCGCCCGCCCGCCGTTATGAGCGGACGGGCGCCCTTACAGAGGGACGCGATTAAGCGGTGAAGGGGTGAATCGTCACGCCCTTGACCACGCGGTTGACCGTGCCGGTGGGGCTCGGCGTATCGGGCGTGTTGCCCACGCGCACGGAGTTGAGCAGGCTGATGGCCTGGGCAAACATCACGAACGGCAGAGCGAGGTAGCCCTCGGGAAGCGCTTCGTAGCCCTTAAAGGTGAAGGACTCACCCTCATAGACGGTAGCACCTTCCTGCTGAACGGCGACGGTGTGCTGAGCGATCTCGTCGCCGCCGATCTCGTTGAGGATGTCGATATCGTACTGACGGGTATAGGCGTCGTTATTGACGAACACGAAGACGAGCGTCTTATCGTCGACGAAGGACTTAGGTCCGTGACGATAGCCCATGGAGGTGTCGTAGGAAGTAGCGACCAGACCGTGAGCGAGCTCGAGGATCTTGAGCTGGCTCTCCTGGGCAAGGCCACCGAAGGAGCCAGAACCCAAGTAGGTCACGCGGTTGAAGTCGCCAGCCAGGTAATCGGCGATCTCAGGCTCACGAGAGATGACCTCCTCGCCCATCTTGGCAATCGTCTCGACCCACTCGGCCTTCTGCTCGTCAGAGGCCGTATCGAAAATAAGGGTAGAGAGCAGGGTCATGCAGGAATAAGAACCAGTCATGGCGAAGCCCTTGTCGTTGGCGCGCGGAATGAGCAGCGTCAGCGCGTTGGGATCATCGGCAGACTCAACGGCGAGCTTGCCCTCGGGAGCGCAGGTGATGTTGAGGAACTTGACGTTGTGGACGAGCTCCTTGGCAACGGCAACGGCGGCAAGGCTCTCGGGGCTATTGCCAGAGCGGGCAAAGGAAACCACGAGCGTGGGATCCTCGGCGCGCAGGAAGTCGCGCGGGGCGCTCACGATGTCGGTCGTGGCGATGGGCTTAAAGTCGTAGAGATCAGTGTTGCCAGCGTGACGCAGGTACGGGGCGCAGGTATCGCCAACGTAGTCGGACGTACCGGCACCGGTGAAGACAACGGACAGACGACCCTCGCCCATAGCGCGAGCCTCGGCCAGGAAGACCTCGATGGCCTCCTTGTTCTCGCGATAGATGTTGAGCGTATCACGCCAAAGCTCGGGCTGCTGAGCAATCTCGGCCGTGGTGATCTGGGCGCCGAGCTCGGTGAGCTCCTCGACACTCTTCTCGAACATTTCTAATACTTCTTTCTTTACTAAATTGTCTGATATACAAAGACTCAACCTGAAAAGTCAAATCGAGTAGTAGTCATAGGCTGTTTTTCTTTCGTTAGCACTCGTATCCGATCACACAGTATCTCGATAGTGAGAGATTCTGTACTTGAACTTGTCCGCGCGAGCCACCGAAAGCGTGAACTCGACAACATCATTTTGGGTGTTGTGAGTAGTTCGGACTATGTCCAGAACTGGCGCACCCTCACTAATACCTAGAAGCCGAGCGTCACATGGACGTGCTATACCCGCAGAGAACTCCTCATCCGCTACTCGAATTTTCTGCTGATAATCCTGCTCAATGACATCGTAAAGGGGCTTCTGTTCGAGTAGAGGACGCTTGAGTGAAATAAAGAGCCTTGCTGGAAGATAGCTACGCTCAACCATCATAGGTATACCATCTGCCATCCGTAAACGTTTGAGTTTTAATACCTTTTCACCCAAACGAATCCCCATTTGTATCGAGAGCGTTTTATCTGCTTCCATTTCACAGAACTCTAAGATGGTTGTTCCTGGCCGCCGGCCCATCGCTTTCATCTGTTCAGTAAAACTGTACGATTGGGTAAGATTTGTTGCTTGAGCCAGTCGATCGGCAACAAACGTACCGCGACCTTGTTTTCGTACAATCCGACCAAGATACTCAAGTTCCTGAATTGCAAGCCGGACAGTCGACCGCGAAAGCCCGAAACGTTCGGCAAGCTCACGTTCGGACGGAATCAAATCACCTGGCTGATATTCATGATCAATTTTTTCGATCAGAATATCTACGAGCTGGTCATATAGCGGTTGTCTGTGCCTCGTGCACGTCATGATATTCTCCACGTAATGAGCAATTGACCAATACTTCAGCCTTCAGGTAACGCACCAACATGTCCAATAAATGGGCTAATAGCGACACTACATCTCATCGTCTTCATCAATGTCAGCACTCTCGAGTTTCTTGAGATCGACTCCCTCACGACCAACGACCCGTGCGCGTTCGGCAAGTTCATCAAGCGTTGGGTCTCCAAACGCACGCGTCATAACGAGCTCCACCAGCATAGGTAGATTTGTTCCGGTGACAACGGTCACGTTATCGAGCTCAGTCGTCATTGGGATAGCTTGATTGAACGGAGTACCGCCAAGCAAATCAACAAACACCAATACGCCATCACAAGCTTGACGCATCTTGGCAATGCAGGTTCGCAAATCATCACCAAAAGTAACCGCCTCCGAGCCCGCAAAAGGAACTACCTCAAAATTAGGTTGTTCGCCGGCGACCATATCCACAGCGCTTTTCAAACCTGGTGCAAACTGACCGTGACCAGTTAGTACAAATCCAATCATTCTATCTACCTTTCTACCGTTCGCTTTCTCTAGCCAAAGAACCCCACAAAAGGGCTCTTACGACCACTGCATCATTAAAGTTTAGTGAGTATTTTGTTTTATCGTGGGAGGTCTGTGAGCGTCTCTAAGCTGCTTTTCAAGGTTGCGATATCTAAGTGCTTCGCCCTTGTTCCCGCTGCTCTCATATTGATATGAAAGCAGCAGATAGAGCTTTCCGCGTAACCCAAGGTCGCTCGTATCCAGCATAGCTTCCATCTCATCGATCTTATCATGCCGACGGCAAAAGACTATGTCGTAGGTTAATTGACTGTCCGCCAAAATGCCCTTCGACACGATGGGGCGCATCTCTTCCAACATGGACGCCGCCCGCTTCCGGTCACCCGTCTTGATATAGAAATTAAAGGCGCGAACCGCAAGCTGTCGACGTTGTTTGTCGCTGCACGGCATCTCCAGCAAGTGGTCAAGCATTCGATCTGCATATGCGTCCATATCAGCAGCTTCATAGATCGTGAAACGCAGGTAATACTGCTTATACGTAGACATTACTATGCGCGCAAGTTTGCGATCGAGCAGGTCTATGCAATCTTGGTATAAGCCCAAGTTAAACAATACCTGCAATTTCATATCGAAGTATTTTTTCGCTCCTTCGGTCACAGCGAAATAAGCCACGACAACACAAATAAACAGGACGATCCAAAATGGCATTGCACTATATTCCCTTCAAGGCAGCCTTAAGGAATTAATCGAACACGATGACTGCATAACCGCCTATGAACAGCGGTGTCCGACAAAACAAAAGAGGCGCACACTCCAGGGGATATGGCGATAAAGTCGCCTTGGAGGTGTGCGCCACGTCTCAATTGAGGCTCAAATGCCGTGACAATATGGGGTATTTAGCCCTTGCAAATGATACCGAATGCACCCAAGGCAATGGACAGAACCAAGACGATAAAGATGGCCTTCGTCGAGGTCATGCCCTTCTTACCGAGGAGCCAGTATACGAAGCCGACGAGTGCGGCAGGAACCAGCTTGGGGCAAATCATATTGCAGATGTTCTGCAAGTCAACGGTAACGCCGCCGATAACAGGCTTCGCCGCAATAACGATACCGACATTGGTTGCGACCAGAGCACCGACCATAAAGACACCCATTACGGAGGCCGCGTCGGTCAACGCATTCAGGCGATCGCTCATGGTGGTGACGAGCTTCATACCCTGCTCATAGGCCATGTGGGTCTGCTTGCAGCGGAACCAGTCAACAAGGATGTTCACGGCGACCCAGATGAAGATACCCAAGGGGTTGCCGTTCATGGCCATATTGGCAGCCAGAGCGCCGAAAATGGTCGGGAGCAGCGAACCGAAGATGGAATCGCCGATGGAAGCCAGCGGTCCCATGAGACCAGTCTTGAGACCGGCAACAGCCTCGAGGCCCTCAATGCCCTCCTCTTCCTCGATCGCCAAATCGATACCGGTGATGATCGTGTTGAGGAAGTTTGAGGTGTTGAAGAACGGTGCGCACTGGGCGCGGCAGGCTTCCTTTAGCTCCGGCGTGCCGTCACCGTACAGCTTGCGCAGCGTGGGCAGGATAATCCAGAGATAACCAGAGTGCTGCATGCGCTCGTAGTTCCAACCATCCTGGAAACCAAACAGGTTACGACGGTTGATCTGCGCAAGGTCGTCCTTGGTAATCTTGTAGCCAGTGGTGCCATTGGCGAGTTTCTCATTAGAGCTCATCGTCGTCTCCCTCCGCAGCGCCAGCAGCAGCGACGGGACGCTGGTTGTTCTTGTAGTACAGCAAAGACAGAGCAAAGCCAATAATAGCGATCGCCAGCATCGACATGTTATTGAACATACCGACCATATCCACGGCGCCCTTACCAAGCGCACCGTTCACAGCGACGATGTTGGCGTTGAGGTTCATGATGCTCGTGAAGGCCGTACCAAACAGGGCGGCGACTACAAAGCCGAGCAGCAGGTAGGCGACGTGCTTTTTGACCGGCAGGTAACGGAGCAGGATGGCGAAGCCAACGGCGGGCAAGGCACCGCCAGCAACAGACAGACCGTCACCCAGCCACTTCCAGTCGCCGTTAAGGGCGGTGGTGATGCCCTCGACCACGCCCTGGCCAAATGCGAGAGCCAGGAAGACCGGAATCATGCGGGACAACATCCAGGAAACGGCACCGAGCAAGTAGTGTACGTTGTAGGCGCCCCAGTTCATCTTCTCGATATCGGCATCGCACATGTGACCGAAGAACGTGTTGGCGAAACGGCCGGCGATATCGGTGTAAACGAGAATGGCAGCGACAGGTACGCCGATGGCGGCAAGAGCCGTCTCGGGATTCATGCCCGCACCCACGGCAAAGGCAGTGGCGACCAGAGTGCCGGAGTTGGCATCGATACGAGAGGCGCCGCCAAAGGTACCAACGCCCAGGACGGTGAGCTGCATGCTGCCGCCGATAAACAGGCCAGTCTGCAGGTCGCCCATAATCAAACCGGTAATCATACCGGAGAAGACGGCTGAGCCGGCACAGGTGTACCAGTTCAGCTCATCCATAATCTGATAACCCGCATACAGGGTTAACAGAAGAATCTGCCACCAAGCAATCATGGTAAACTCCTTATTTAAGGTGTAACAGTTTCTACAATACCAATACGCTTATATAAACCGTGCATCCCCCTTCACGGCCTAGCGTTAATTCGACTAGAGCGTGAGAGCCTCTGGGTTATCCTGCGGCGTCAGCTGAATGACAATAGGAAGATTATCGGCCTTGAGTTTGGCAAATGCGTCAAGGTCCCCCTGGTCGCAACTAATGTTGCGATTCAGCTTCTTGACCGGCTCCATTGTCGTCATATTACCGACGATGAGCTGCTCAAGCTTAACACCTTGTTCCAAAAGTCGAACGTAGACCTCAGGCTTTTTCGCAACAATGAAGAGACGTTGCGCATCATATTTGCCAGCAGTGATGTTGGCAGCGGCCTTGTCGACAGGAAGCACGGACAACTTCACAGTTGCCGGGCAAGCCATGCGAAGAACCTGCTTTTGGGTAGCATCTTGCGATACCTCGTCGTCAACTACCATGAAGCGGCTTACCTGACGGGCGTTAGACCAGAGGTTTGCCACCTGTCCGTGAATCAAGCGAAAGTCGATTCGTGCGCCTACAATCATTTCTACTCAACTCCTTCTTGTTCAAGTGTACGGATAACGGGCTCAGAGCGAAGGGAGATTTTCGCATCATACACGCCCTCTGTTTCGAACATAACGAGTTCATTGGTACCAGGGTGTAATAAACCGTGCGGAACATAGAGCGTCATGATGGGACCCTTATCCCAAAAACGTCCGACATTCGTTCCGTTTACGAATGCCACACCCTTTCCAAAACCCGTAGTGTCGATAAAGGTATCAGCCGGCTCAGATATATCAAACTTTGCGCGATAAAAGGAAGGTTGCCCCTCTACCCAGCCGGCGGAATAATCAAGATTATCGATGTTATCGAGTGGCAGACAACGCATCTCCCAACCGGTAACAAAGTGAAGATCAACGCAAACTCCTGTCCTAATGCCCTTATGCTGCGTATCAGCGAGCAATTTGTGACCATAATTGACGCGACCCATATCCTCGGTCAGAACATCCAGGCGGTTGTGTTCACAGGGAAGAACGCAGTGAATATCTTCCCCGATGTGCTCCTGATACTGCGTCGCCACCTTGTCACCGTTCACAAACACCTGAGCGCGGTCGCGGGCGTCAATAACCCGAATACGCTCTTCATCTGCACGGTCACGCTCGACAGTCGTGGTATATAACGTATATCCATACGACTGACCCATCTCTTCCATGGGCATAGGATATTGGGCTTCAATCGGCTCCGAAAGAATATCGAGCACATTAAAGAGACTTACGCGCTCACTCACCGAAATATCGGGCATGGAAAACGCCTTTTTTGTTAACGGCTTGCTTTGCGCGATATCGGGATACAGCTCGTGAACTGTCCTTTGAATTGCGAAGTATTTCTCGGTCGGGTTGCCCTGTTCGTCCAATGGAGCATCGTAGTCATATGATGTCACCTGGTGCAGGTCATGCGTATGGCGTGCAGAACATCCGTTCATAAATCCAAAGTTGGTGCCTCCATGAAACATGTAGAGGTTTAAAGATCCTCCAAGCTCGAGCACCTCGCGAACGCAAGAGGCAAGATCTTCGGGATCGCGTCTGATGACGTTCTCCCCATAGCGATTGAACCAGCCGTCCCACAACTCCATGCACATAAGAGGCCATTGTTTTCCATGCTCCTTGTGAAAAGCAGAAAGAGCCTCAAAGTTCTCCTTTGCATGAGAACCAAAGTTGCCGGTGCACAACACATCATCGTCAATGAGCGTACCGGCACGAAGGCACCCACGCCACGGGCCATCGGAAGTACAAAGGGGCACGGAAACCCCACGCTCGACCATAAGGCGACGAATCGCGCGAAGATAGTCCTTATCCTCGCAATATGATCCATACTCGTTTTCAACCTGCATCATGATGATATTTCCGCCCTTGTCAATCTGACGCGAGACGAGTATCGGCATGAGATGGTCGTAGTACTGCGCAACGTGAGCAAGAAATTTGGGGTCGCTGCTACGCGGCCTCATATCATGTTCGCGCAGCAGCCATGCTGGCATGCCGCCAAATTCCCATTCTGCACAAATAAACGGAGAGGGCCGAACAATTGCATACAGACCGAGCGATGCTGCCTCATCAAGAAATGCCGCCAAATCGATTGAGCCAGAAAAATCGAAGACGCCAGGCTTTGGCTCATGAAGATTCCACGGTACATACGTTTCGACCGTATTAAACCCAAGAGCCTTAAGGTTATAGAGCGAGTGGTGCCAGTCGCTCGGATGAACACGCATATAGTGAATCGCCCCCGACAAGATGGTGAACGGCTCATCATCGAGTAGGAATTGATTGGTGATCTTAAACGAATGCATGCTACTCCCGATCTTCGTGCTCTACGACGCGGATGCCGGTTCCCCGACCCTCAGCTAAACGCCTTGCCTATTATGGACGCATTGACGCAATTATGTAGTCAGAATCTGAAGTGGTCCGTAAACGGTAGCCAAATGACGATGAACGGCTTTAATGAACAAAATATAAACCCGCTGGTAAATTACTTTTTAACTATAGATTTCTAACGATTCTATATTTGAAAGGTGGTATGTACCAGCTATCCACTATTTCATACTAGTTACATTATGCTCCAATCGCATTTCTTCAAATGCTTATCTACTTTGTTGTTGCCGATTTGAGTGCGCGTGCGCCAACCCAAGCATCGTCACGGCTTCAGTTCCCCTATTCATAAACATAAAACCCCGCCAAACGTGATTCCCCTAGGGAAAACACGCTTGGCGGGGTCGTGGCGTGATTTCCCTAGGGAAATCACGCCATCAGGCGAACAACTCAGCCGAGCAGCGCGTTACTCCTCCCAGTAAGCGTCTGCAAGCAGCTTAAAGCAGATCTTCTTGACCGGCTGTGCGCCATCGCCCGGGAACTCGAGTGTGGGCATGTGAGGCTCGCCGGCAACGAACAGCGCGAACTTGTCGTCGGCAAGATCGCCGGCGATCGAGGCGTCGGAATCGACCAGATCGTAGTCGTCCTTCTCGTCGAACTCCTGGACCAGCGTCAGGCTGCCCGTGGCGACCTTGAAGGCCTCGCGACCCTCGACATCGATCTGCAGGTCGTGATAGCGCTGATGCGTCTCGTAGTGAGCCTCTGCCTCGGGACGCGTCGTGGGAGCCATGACGTTCGCAAAGACCTTGTCGCCCAGAATCGGATGGCTGCCGACCTCGAGCTGCGCCGGGTCGTTCTCCTCGAGCCAGTCGATCAACACGTCGAGGCCCTTGAGCATTCCGCGGTACTCCTCGATATCGCCCAATGCACCGTAAATCATCTAAATCCCCTCTCGGATCGCTTCTTTGGCGGCTACTCGGCAAACGCGTTACCGACGCTGTTGCCACCCACATACGTCTCGACCAGGGTAAGGTCGGGATTGAACACAACAAAGTCGGCATCGCGGCCAGGCATAATGCTGCCACATTTATCCTCGACGTGAGCAGAACGCGCGGGTACCTCGGTCGCCATGCGAATGGCGATATCGGCGCTCGCAAGACCCCAGTCGACGATGTTCTTGACGCCCTGCGCGAGCGTGAGCACCGAGCCGGCGATAGCAGAGCCATCGGCAAGCCAGCAAAGGTTGTCCTTCATAATAACATCCATGCCACCGCTGGTGTACTTTCCCTCGGGCATGCCGCCGCAACCCAGGCAGTCGGTGATCAGCACCGTGTGCTGCCAGCCCTTGGCCTGCAGCAGGGCCTTGATAGCAGCGGGGTTCACATGTTTGCCGTCGCAGATGATCTCGGCATAGGTGTTGGGCGTGGTCATAGCGGCCCCGACGACACCGGGCTCACGGTGATGCAGACCGCGCTGGCCGTTGTAGGTATGCGTAAAGCAGCTGGCGCCAGCATTGATGGCGGCGGCGCACTCATCATAGGTGGCATCGGAGTGGCCAATGCAGGTCACGACGCCCTTTGCGCTCAAAGCCGCGGCGTAAGCGGCAGCGCCATCGCGCTCGGCCGCCATGGCGCTCTTGACGATACGACCGCCGGCGGCCTCCTGCCACTCGTCAAAAATTTCCTCGGACGGGTCAATCAGATAAGCGGGGTTCTGGGCGCCCACGTGCTTCATGGTAAAGAACGGGCCCTCCAGGTAGATGCCCTGAATACGAGCACCGCAGAACTCGGGTCCACGCTCTTCTTCCGCCTGTGCAATGGCGGCGCAGGCGTCCTTAATCTGCTCCACGCCGTCGGTAAAGGTCGTGGGAAGCCAGCTGGTGGTACCACGACGTGCGAGCTCGGTCGAGCTGATGTTGATGCCCTCGGCATCGTTATCGGTCGTGGCATGGTTATAGAAGCCATGAATGTGGGTGTCCACCATGCCCGGCGCAATCCATGTACCCGAATAATCTTTGATCTCACAAGCGGGCTCATCGGCCTGCCAAACGCCAAAGACGCCGTCTTCGACCATGAGGTAGCCGCCCAGCTGCGGCCCCGCCGGCAAAAAGAACTTGTCGGCCTTGATAGCATACGTGCTCATCTATGCTCCCGTACCCGCAGTGCATTTTAGGGCGGATCAAAAACCACTGCATTGTTAATTCGAGCGATTGTTCGTTGCCTTCTACCGCTTGGTATAATTTGCACCCGCCGCAAAACACGCCAAGCCGTTTATACCCAATAACTCTAGACTGCGCGGTTGTGGTAGACCTTGTACTTAAACTGGTCGGCACGCGCAACCGAACGCGTATACTCGATAACCTCGTTGTTCATGTCATATGTGGTACGAATCAAATCCAGCACCGGCGCGCCTTCGGTAATCTCGAGCAGACGAGCGTCGGAATGGCGGGCGATACTCGCGTAGAATTCTTCCTCTGCCACGCGAACTTTCTCGTGAAAGTCCTGCTCAATCATGTCGTACAGCGATTTGTTCTCGATCATGGGGCGCTTAAGCGCAAAGAACTTGCGACTTGGCAGATATGTACACTCAATCATCAGCGGTACACCATCGGCTATACGCAGGCGCTTGATCTTGTACAGACGCTCGCCCAGGCGCGCGTTCATCTCTACGGCAATATTCTTGTCAGCCTCGACCTCGGTAAACTCAAGAATCGTCGTCTTGGGCACACGGCCGATCGCCTTCATCTGCTCGGTAAAGCTATAGGTCTGCGTGAGATTTGCCGTTTGCAGAGAGCGGTCGCACACCATGGTTCCACGGCCGCGCTGACGAACCACCAAGCCTAGGCGCTCAAGCTCCTGTAGGGCAAGGCGAACCGTCGTACGCGAGAGCCCATAGCGTTCCGACAGGTCACGCTCAGACGGCAAATAGTCGCCGGGTCGAAGTTCGTGATCGATTTTATCGGTCAGCAAATCGACGAGCTGATCGTACAGAGGTTGTTTGCGCGCTCCCATTGCCATAATGATACCTGCCGGATAAATGACTCGAAATTGGTTGTAACCAGACACCACGTACTATAGCAGTTTTAATGGAATAACAGCAGGTCAACCAGCATATTTCAATATTGTTTGCCGGTTGATAGCCTGCACACTGTAATACCAATTACATCACTGCATCAAGTATCGAGGTAGCAAAAAGGGCCGCCCCCACGGAGCGGGACGACCCTTTGTAAGACAGATACGTCTTTAAGGCTTAGAGAAGCTTCTTGAGCTCCTCGGCAACAGCCTGGACCTGCGTGCCGATGATGACCTGGGTAGCACCCTTGTCCATCTTCATGACGCCCAGAGCGCCGGCCTTCTTGCAGGCGGCCTCGTCGACCAGCTCGGAATCGCCAAGCTCAAAGCGCAGGCGAGTAGCGCAGCAGTCAACGGTCTTGACGTTCTCCTTGCCACCGACGGCAGCGAGAACAGCAGCGGCCAGGGCGGCGAACTTGTCGTCGCCAGCGGCAGCGGAAGCGGAGGTCTCCTCGACATCCTCATCCTCGCGACCAGGGGTCATGAGGTTGAACTTGGTGATGGCGAAGCGGAACACGAGGTAGAAGACCAGGAAGGCAGCGATGCCCAGCGGGATGATCATCCAGGTGTTGGCAGCAGCCGGGAGGCTAGCGGAGAACAGGAGGTCGGTAGCACCAGCGGAGAAGCAGAAGCCAGCACGGAAACCAACATAGTAGGTGACGACGGTGAAGATGCCGTACAGGGCAGCGTACACGACGTAGAGCGGGAAGCACAGGAACATGAAGCCGAACTCGAAGGGCTCGGTGACGCCGCAGACGAAGGCGCAGATAGCAGCGGAGACAACCAGGCCGATAGCAGCCTTCTTGTTCTTAGCGGTCTGAACCATAGCCAGGGCAGCGCCCGGGATACCGAACATCATGCAGGGGAAGAAGCCGGACATGTACATACCGAGGCTCCACTTGACGTCAGCAGAGGTCTCGCCAGCCCAGAAGTGGGTCAGGTCGCCCAGGCCGATGGTGTCAAACCAGAACACGTTGTTCAGAGCGTGGTGCAGACCGGTCGGGATGAGCAGACGGTTGAGGAAGGCGTAGATGCCAGCGCCGATACCATCCATGGCGGCGATACCCTCACCAAGAGCAACAAGAGCACCGAAGATGAGCGGCCAAGCAAAGAGCAGGACGACGGAGACGACGATGCAGATGACGGCGGTCATGATGGCGACGCAACGCTTGCCGGAGAAGAAGGCCAGCCAGTCGGGAAGACGAGTGTCCTTGAACTTGTTGTAGCAAGTGCCACCGATGACGGCGGACAGGATGCCGATGAAGGAGTTACCAGCGATCTTGGAGAACGCGATGCCCTCGGTCGTGGCAAGCCAAGCGGTCTGAGCATCGGCGTCCATACCACGAATGGTGCCAACAACAGCGGGGTTCAGGAGCTGCTGGATCATCAGGAAGGCGACGAGGCCAGCGAGGCCAGCGGTGCCATCGTGATCGTCGGCAAGGCCGACAGCGGCGCCGACTGCGAACAGCCAGGCCATGTTATCGATAAGAGCGCCGCCTGCCTTGATGAGCAGGAAACCGGCGGTATAGGCAAAACCGGTAGTGTCACCGGCAGCACCCATGACTGCGGGAGCGAGCAGGTAGCCCACGCCCATAAGAATACCTGCGACGGGAAGCATCAGCGCTTTGCCGAGCTTCTGGAGGTACTTCATCATATGGTATCTCCTCCAACCTTTCTTTCGTTGTTCACCAACGAGTTCCATGTCCGCGCCTTGTGCATACCGGCTTCTCCGCTTGCCGGCATTGATGCGCAAACTTAGACAACCCAGTCCCTATTTGGGGTTGCTGGTATGTACGGCAGCACACACTCAATTCAAACGTCCACCACATTTCGTTCAAATTACTATATCGTTGCCAAACGGTTATTTTTGGCCCGTAAACGGTAATTTACGCAGGTAGACATGGTGCGTTTCTTTCATTACCAAACTAATTCTTAGCAATTTCCATTCGATTTCGTCTCAAAATTGGTTACTACCAGATGAACAGTGGTACCACATTGTTACTACCAGTTTAGCCGAAATCGTTTTCACTTTATATGAATAAAGTGTCCCAAAATTTGCATACAACCACCCCCTCTCATCGCCCTCCCCACAGTGCAAAAAGCCCGCTAGAACGATGTCCGTTCTAGCGGGCATATCAGATTTTTGGCTACGTACTCGGCGGCTCGGGCAGCCCTTACGCAAACAGGCCGTAGATGCTGATGTTGGCCTTGGCGTAGAGGCCGTTGGCGTACTCGGTCCACTTGGAGCTGGCGCTCGAAGCCTGCGAGGAGTACTGCTGGTAGGCAGTGTAGTAGGCGGTCATGGCCTGCTTATAGGTGGCGTTATCGGTCGTAAAGGCATCATCGGCAAAGGCCTTGGCATAGGTGCTGTCGGCATCCTTCCAAGTGCCCTTTGAGCTATCCCACTCATCGCCGGCAAGGTTGATGATGTAGTCGGCGTAGTCTTTGCTCGCGGTCTCCTCGTTGCCGTCAGCAGGCTCGGTCGGGGCGGTCGGCATGCTTGCGGAGCTATCGCCCACCTTCTTCTTGTAGAGCTTCTGCAGCGTCGCGGACTGGCGGACGATCTGCTTGGCCTGATCCTTGGACACGCCGTACTGCGTGGCCATGGTCTTGTAGTCGGAGGTGCCGATGGAATCCTCGGCGTACTGCTTCATTTCCTTGGAAGAGACGGTAATGCCCTCGTCCTCGGCAGCGTCCAGCAGAATCTGGTTGCGCACGTAGGACAGGATAACGTCGGCAGACGGAGCGGTGTAGTTGCCGTCATCGTCCTTGACGGTGTCGAGGCTGTACTGGCTCTCGATGGCCTCACGCGCGGTGATGTCGCTCTTCTTGCCGTTGTAGCTATAACTTGCCACGGTCGAATCGAGCTGGTCCTCGGACAGGGTCGCCGAGCCGACGCCCTTGCCGCCAAAACCACCGTTGCCGATAAAGAAGCCGACCACGGCAGCAATCACGACGGCGACCACAAAGGCGGCAATCATCGTCTTCTTGTGCTTGCAAGCGTGGTCGCCCACGTCAGAGTCGTCGTCCTCGTCCTGCTCCTCGGGCATCAGATTCTCGTCAGCGGCATCCGCGGCAATCTGAGCCTCCAGGCGAGCGTCCTCCTCCTCGGCGGTCGTGCCGGCGGCAATATGTTCGGCAGACGTGCCGGCGACCAGGTCGATCTTCTCGTCCTCATCACCGTCGGGGCCTTCGCCGCGTTCGATGATCTGGATGCCGTCGATCTCGTCCTTCTCGTCCTTCTTTTGAATCAGACCCATATCAGTTACTCCTTGTTAGGAAACATAGTCCCCAATAGAATACGCCCGGCAGAGCGCCGGGCGTATTGATTCTTAGGTTATACGCAAACACTTAAGTACTATTTAGGCGTTTGCAGCGTGCATACCTTAGGCCAGGTGCGCGATAACGGCATCGGCAAAGGCCTGCGTGCCCACGGCCCCCTCGACGGAGCCGGTCTGGGCACGACGCACGTCACCGGTAACCTGCTCGCCCTCGTCGAGCGTGGCAGATACGGCGGCACGAATGCGATTGGCAGCATCGTTCTCGCCCAGATGATCGAGCATCATAGCCGCAGATAGAATCTCGGCCGTGGGGTTGGCGATATCCTGACCCGCGATATCGGGCGCGGAGCCGTGCGTTGCCTCAAAGATGGCGCAATCGGCACCGATGTTGGAACCCGGAGCCATACCCAGGCCACCCACCAGGCCAGCGCACAGGTCGCTGACGATATCGCCGTACAAGTTGGGCAGCACCAGGACATCGAAGTCATTGGGGTTCTGGACCAGACCCATGCAGGTGGCGTCGACGATCTTGTCGTTGAACTCGATATCAGGATAGTTGGCGGCCACCTCGCGCGCCACGCGCAGGAACAGGCCGTCGGTCGCCTTCATGATGTTGGCCTTGTGCACGGCCGTCACCTTTTTGCGGCCGCAGCGGCGGGCATACTCAAAGGCATACTCCACAATGCGACGGCTCTTGGCGATAGAGATCGGCTTAATCGAGATCGCGGAATCGGCGGCGAAGGTCTTTTGACCCGAACGCTCAACGAGCTGCGAGAGCTCCTCGACCTCAGCAGCGCCCTCATCGAACTCGATGCCGGCGTAGAGATCCTCGGTGTTCTCGCGCACGATGACCAGGTCGACGTCGCGGAAGCGCGAGCCGTCGCCCGGCTGCGACAGGCAGGGGCGCACACAGGCGTACAGGTCAAAATGCTTGCGCAGGGCCACGTTGACGCTGCGGAAACCCGTGCCGACCGGCGTGGTGATGGGACCCTTGATGGCAACCTTGGTCTCGGCGACCGCATCGAGCACGTGCTGGGGCAGCGGCGTGCCAAACTCGTCCATGACGCCGGCACCGGCCTCCTGGACGTTCCAGTTGATCTGAACACCAGTGGCCTCGACCACGCGGCGCATGGCCTGCGTAATCTCGGGACCGATACCGTCACCGGGAATCAGGACTACATCGTGCGCCATAATCTGTTACTCCTCGTCTTCGGCGTCGTCAGATTTTTTAACGCTAGCACGCTTCTTCTTTTTGGAGAGATCCAGGCCAAAACGTTTAACAAGCATTTCGCAAATCTCGCTCGAACGGGCCTTGAGATAGCTGCCCTTGCCGTTCTCGGCGTCGAACTTAAGGCGCAGCGCGAGCTTCTCGGCAACCTCGGCGTCGATCTCGCCCTGGCAAAACTCGTACAGGCAACCGAGCATGTCGCGATACTCAAGGTCGCCGTGGTAGCACTGGATGGCCTCGTCCAGGATGGGCCAAGCCTCGCGCGAACGCTCGACGTTCGTGGCACCCCACACGCACAGCAGGCGGAAGGCGGCATAGCGCAGCGTGGAGGAGATCTCGTCGAACAGCGCAGTCTCGGCGCCCTCAAAGGCATCGCCCAGCTGCTCGGGGCAGGTGGTAGAGAGCGCCGTCAGGGCATCGAGGGCCTCCCAGCGGGTCTGCGCCTCGGGGCGGTCGAGCGCCTCGATCAGCGCGGGCACGCAGGGCACGACGCGCTGCGGATCGCGCTCGGCAAGCAGGTGCAGCACGCGGGCGGCAAACTGGCGGATGCGGCGCGTGGGGCAGCCGAGCTCCTTGACCAGACGGTCGACGGCGTTCTCGTTCTCCTCTGCCAGCTGAAGCTGTGCCAGCTCCTCGTCGGTGAGCTGTTCGTCTTTGTTTTCTGCCATAGTTACCTCTTCTTACTATTTCTTAGCGTGCTTGCCAGCACCCTTGCTGTCATCGGTGACCGAGATGAGCTGTCGGTCGGCCGCGCCATTGCGACGCGCACGGCGGCGTTCCTCGGCGTCGCCCGCGTCGGCGGCGGCGCGATGAGCCTTGTTGACGTTAAAAACCTCGTCGTGCTTGCGCCATGGACCAACGGACTCGCCAAAGCTCATCTTAAGACCGGCGATAAAGCCGCCGAGCCAGCCGATCGGCGCAAACTGCACCAACGGAAACAGCGAAAACACCCAGGTCAGCAGGACGACTGCCGCCGCTCCTGCAAAATTGGCGATCCAGTAGTCGCGCTTGGTGATCACGCGCTTTTCGCACGCCCACTGGCCGCACAAAAAGCCAATGTAGATCGCAAAGAGAAAGAGCACCAGCGCAAGCACCACGAACGTCCAGTTCATGGGCGCTACTCCCCGTGATGATGGCCGCAGCAGCACTCGTGGCCGTCGTCATGGCCGTGGCCGCCGCAGCACTCGTGGTCCTCGCCGTGATGGTGGCCGCAACCGCACTCATGGTCGTCGCCGTGCTCGCCGCAACCGCAGCCGTCCTCGTGAGCGCCATGCTCCTCGGGACGATACTGCGACCAGTCCAGACCGGCGGCGATGGCGTCGGCCTCCTCCTTGTAGAGGACCGTGATGGCCTGGGTGCCCAGCTTGGCGCCACCGATGGCGTCGAGCATGTCGTAGAGCGTAAAGGCCACGTCGGCGCCGGGCAGCGCAAGCTCGCGGTCGTCGGCATAGGCGAGCGCCAAGCGCAGGTCCTTAATGAAGTGCTCGACCATAAAGCCGGGCTTGTAGTCGCCGTCGAGCGCCTTGGGGGCCAGGCTCTCCATAGCACCGGACTTACCGGTGCCGCCCAGGATCATCTGGCGGGTCTTCTCCAGGTCAAGGCCGCTCAGCTCGGCAAATGCCATGGCGTCTGCCATGCCGACCATGCAGGCGCCCAGCGACACCTGGTTGGCGAGCTTGGCAGCCTGGCCCTTGCCGGCGCCGTCGAAGCAGCAGATGTTGGCCGCAAAGGTGGCAAGGATGTCGCGGACCGGCGCGATGTCGTTCTCGGTAGCGCCCACGATAGCCGTGAGCGTACCGGCGATAGCGCCCGACTCGCCGCCGGTGACGGGGCAGTCAAACGCCATGCGACCAGAAACCTGGGCGGCCTCGGCAATGTCACGGGCAAGCTCGGGCGAGCTCGTGGTGAGGTCGATCAAGACCGCACCCGGCTTGGTGCACGCGAGCAGGCCGTCGCCCGCCAGGTAGAGTTCCTCGACCTCGGAGGGATAGCCCACCATGGTAAAGACGACATCGGCGTTCGCCGCGGCATCGGCCGGCGTATCTGCCCAGACGGCGCCGCGCTCGATAAGCGCCGCCGCCTTGGACTTGGTGCGGTTGTTGACCGTGACGGGATAGCCGGCGTCCAGAATGTGGCCGGCGATGGGGGCACCCATGATTCCGGTGCCAATGAATGCGACGGAGAGCTTGTTTGCCATGAAACCTATCCTTTTGGGTTGGGTGTTGTTACCAGGTTGAATACTCGGTGCCAGCGTTTGGGCTGTGAGTCGAGGGCGATTACGGACGCAGCGCTTGCCTACTGACCGCGCACGCGGCGGGCGATACGGTCGGAAAGCGACGCCTTGTCGGCGCGGTTCTTACCCCAAAACGCGCAGCCCACCATGCCGGGGCCCACGTGCGAGCCGATGGTGGGACCCACGGAGCCGCGAATGATCGTGACGTCGGCGCAACCCTCCTCCTTGCGGATGGCGGCTTCGAGCCAGTCACCATCCTTTTCGGCATCGGCCGTCATGATGGCGATGGGCATGGTGCGATCGGGCACGTAGTTCTCGCGGAACGACTTGAGGATGGACTTGAGCGCCTTCTTGCGGCCGCGGTTGACGCCGATCAGCGACAGCGAGCCGGCCAGGTCGTAGGAGAGCTCGGGCTTGACATCGAGCTTTGCCGTGAGCTGCGCCGCCGCGGGCGGAATGCGGCCGCCGGCAGCCAGTGCGTCGAAGCTCTCGAGCGTAAAGTAGCCGTGGACGTAGGTCTTTGCCTCGTTTGCCCAATCGACCAGCTGCTTGGCGGTCAGTCCCGCCGAACGCTGGCGCACGGCCTCGAGCGCCAAGAGCGCGCCGGTCGCGCAGGGCAGAGCGTTGTCGACCACGTAGAGCTCAAAATCGGGATACTCGGCACGCACGGCGTCCGCCGCCTGGCACGCGGAGTTGTAGCTCGACGACAGCGCCGAGGTAAAGCACAGGTAGACCGTGGGCGTGCCCTCTTTGGCGCACTCGGTAAAGAACTCGATATAGCGACCGAGCGACACAGCCGAGGTGGACACGCGGGCACCGGCGCGCATGCGGTCGTAAAACTCCTTGGGCGTGATGCTCGACCAGATGTCGTCTGTGCGCTCCTCGCCATCGATAATGAAGGGGAAACCCAGGATATCGACATCGAGGTTCGCGGCGACCTCGGGGCTAAAGTCGCAGCAGGTATCGACGACGATGCGGCAACGGTCCGAATGACCGGTAGATGCGGCCTTGTCCATCAAAGCGACTCCTTACGTAAAAAGGCGGCCACCCGCATGGGATGGCCGCCAACCGTTAACTCATGCAAGTTAACGTATTTTACTCGTCAAGTGTTTCGATACGGGGCTTGATGATGCCATATCCACCATTCTTACGGTGATACACCACATTGATGAGGCCAGTCGTCGCGTTCTCGAACACGTAGAAGTCGTGGCCCAGCAGATCGGTCTGCACCAGCGCCTGCTCCTCAGTCATCGGGGTGACATCGATGACCTTCTCGCGGACGAGCAGGTCGTCGTCCTCCTCGGGCAGCAGCAGGTCGGCCAGATCCTCGACACGCTCGACCGGTGCAACATCCGCTGCGCTGGCACCACCCTGGCGGTTGTCCACGACCTTGGTCTTGAACTTGCGCAGCTGGCGGGTGACCTTATCGGCGGAGAGGTCGATGGCGGCGTACATATCTGCACCGTGCTCGGCAACGCGAATCACCGAACCGCGGGCGCGAACCGTAACCTCGACGATTGCCGGGTTGGGGTTCGAGGGGTTCTTCTCATAGCGAAGTACAACGTCGACCGTCATGGGCTCGATATCGAAAACCTTGAGCGCCTCGCCGATCTTCTCATCCACATGCGCACGCAGAGCATCGGTTACCGTCGTCTTGCGTCCAGAAACCTTGATATCCATACGTGGCTCCAATCTGCCTCGGGGACTTACTGTACTGGCTATGTACCCATTGCCGTGCATTTAATCACGCGGATTCCCAAAGACCCGAATAACGATTGCTTGATACCGCATACCGAAGTCTCGCACTTTTCTGTGGCAAAGTGCGCTATGGAAGAGCGACGGCGACTTTGGTTTTGCACCTAAAAAATGTCTTTGACCTGCTGGTTTTATGGAAACGAAAAAGCCGGGCTCCCCTGTTGGGAGAGCCCGGCGATGCGTGTTGAAACCGTGAAGAGGCGTCCCTCCTAGCGCATAGGAGACGCCACCCCTAGCAATAACTAGCTATTGAGCTTGTTAATGTCGTCGTCGGTGATAGTGCCCTCCTGGCTGGACGATTTATCCTCGGAGGATGCACCATCGCTGCTCGAATCGGAGGATGCGGACTCGCTGGATCCGGTGTCGGTCGGCTGCACGTCGGCGCCCGAGACCGTCTTGGTGGTGAGGTCATAGGGCATCGTGCCGTACCAGACGGAGTGGACCGCCTCGAGCGTGCCATCGACCGTGATACCGTCGAGGGCATCGCTCACGGCACGGCATAGCTCGTCGTTGGCCGCGAGGCCCGCGACGCCGAGCGTCGAGGGCGTCTCGAGCGTGCCGACGTAAGAGACCTGGCTCATCAGGCGCGCAAGGTAGCCGCCGGCCGTGGAGTCGCAGATCACGTAGTCGACCTCGCCGGACTCGAGTGCCTCAAAGCACTCGTTGATGTTGGAGAAGGTCTTTTGGTTGGCCGTGATGCTCTGCTTGGCGAGCGCTTCCTGCGAGGCCGAGGAGGTCTGAACGCCCAGGGTAGCGGTGTTAAGCGTTTCGGTGGAAACGCTCAGCGACTCGCCGTCGCTCGTCTTTCCGAATACTGCCGCAGCGTCGTACAGGCAAGTACCAAGCGTGCTGATGTCATCATCCGTGGAATTGATATCGCCAATGAAGATGTCGGCCTTTTTGTCGCCAAGCACGGAATCAGCAGAAGACGCATCGACGAAGGCAACTTTAAGGCCCATACGGCTTGCAAGGGCGCGGGCAGCGTCGACCGCATACCCCGTGAGCTCGCCGTCGGTGCCCTGCATGGCCTGCGGCGCATCGGAAGTATCGAGGGCGACCGTCAGGGTACCGGGGGTGAACAGGGCATCATCCGACACCGTGGGCGTGACGGTCTCGTACTCGATCTGGTCGATCGTGGGAGTCGTGAACGTAGACAGCGGGTTGAACGCGCATCCGCTCAGACCCAAAACGGCGATGACCGCTGCGGTCCCAGCACCTAACCGAGCCGCGTGCATCAAGCTGCCCCTCACCATGTCCACTACCCTGCCTTCTGTGTCGTATACGATCCGTGCGATGCGCGGAATATCAGATTGTTCCCACCAGCTGACCTGGTATTTGACCCCACACTTGCGCACCGGGGTGTTTGCTCGGGAGGCCGCAGCCACCTTCACGACTGGCCCGCTCGCCCGCGAGGCGGTATTGCCCCAAAGAAAGTAGAACGGACGGTGCGGCTTACATCTAGGACGCGCCATGATCGCGCCGCGCGCACGCGGTCGCTTACGTGGATCCCTTTGACCGCGTCTGTCTTGGACTAGGACGGGCATTTCGTCCGTCCGCAACCACAGCCTGGTAGGAACGTAGCGCATTATAGCTAAGTTCAAGCTAAAGTTTAAGGTTAGGGGCGTCATTCGCATCGCGAGTACAGATTTCGCAGGTCGGAGTGGGCTATTCGTGCCCCTGTGAAGCCCGGAGCTCCCCTATGGGGAGCTCCGGGGCACCCTTCCTAGGGTGCTGTGGCCAAAAAATGGCAAATATGAGTACTGTCACCAATTTAGTAACAGGCAGTTTTAGCCTCTCGGACAGATTTTGCGCTCAGTGTCGCCAACCTGATGCTTAGTTATTCTACATTTGTTTATTATCTTCTTACTTTATGACGCCTCCGAGTCCTAAATTCCTTGATTTTGCTGTTACTGATTTAGTGACAGTACTCATATTTGCCATATTTTGGCCAGGGCATATGATTAACCCCCTATTTTCGACGTGAATTAGACCGGCTTAAGCCCAAAACACGCCCGCAGCGTGTTAAGCAACGCCTCTTGCTTCTTCCTGCGGGCATCGACACGATTCCGGTACCGCTTTCGCATACGCTGGTGCATGCGCCATGCGAGCGCTTCCATCGCTTCCATGTCACAGAGCATTTCGTTGTTGACCGTCGCGACCTCGATTCCCATAGTAATCAAGCCCGTGTTGCGCTTTTCATCATGGATACGTCCCCTCCGAGAGGAATGGCCCAGCTCACCGTTGTATTCCAGGTCAAACCGGGCTGCCTCCTGATATGCATCGCAAACTGCATGGGGCATCCCCGAGATTGCCTGCGCACGGTCATCGAACTCGATCTTGTAGTCGGTCTTAAAAGGTCCGCAGGCAAACCCGCCATAGGAAAACGGAAGCGAAAACAGGGCGAGCATGATGCACTCCATGGGCGAGAGCAGGTTTTCCGAAAGATAGGGACACAGACGCAGCAGCTGTTTGGCCACATTCCCCTTGCATGCCGCAAGGTAATCTGCCAGACGATCGGGCATCAGCACCGGCTCGACTTCAAAGTAGCCCACGTCTGCTGGCTGGTCCTTGTCCTTTGCAAGTTTATTCGTAACAGGCGAGGTGTAGGGAGGCAGATACTTCCCGCGGTCGCTCAGTGAAATCTTAGAGCACAGCTCCTGGGCCAGGGCAAACGCCTGGATGCAGCCGACCTCACGCGCAACGGCAACACAAAGGGCCTCGGGAGATAGGCTGTACACCCCCGGTTCCACCTCTAGAATCGAGCCGGCGGGCAACCCGGAACACACGGACCAGCCTACGCCAGGCATGCGGCGGCGCTGCGCCGCAGATCCCACCAACAAGCACAGATCTTCCTGCACCTCGCCACTTTTGGCTCCAATTCGCACCAAGTCAGGAAGATAGATATCCTCGGTCGAGGGCGACGACGTGCGCAGCACACGGCGCTCTTCATCGGGATTAAGGTCCTTCCAGCTGATATAGCCCATCTGCCGGCGCTCGGCGCGCATCATGCGAAGCGCCGAGGCACCTGTTAGGATTACGGAAGCCGCTAGCTGTTCGCCTGTCGGCTCGTTGCGCCGCTCAATCTTCACTGCCACAAAACCACCCCTACCAAACACGTGCGATAGCAATGCCATCGACTGCCGCAGCGCCGGCGCGCTTGAGTTCCGCCGAAGCCGTGGCCATCGTCGCGCCCGTGGTGATAACGTCATCGATCAGCAGCAGGCGGCGGCCGTGCACGTCCTCAACCGTCTCGTACATGCCTTGGGCACGCTCGCGGCGCTCCTCACGACCGAGTTCGCGCTGGTCGCCATGCCCGTACTTGACGAGAGCATCGAGCAGGGGAACACCCGACAGCTCGCAAAATGGGCGCGCAATAGCCTCCATATGATCAAAACCACGCCGCCGAAACGCTGCCGCCGTCGCAGGCACAAACGCCACCGCATCCGCACCGGACAGCACACCTCCTAAGCGTTCGGGCGCTACGACCTGGGCATGCAGGGCGGTGTCGTAAAGCAGCTCCGCCAGATACGGAGCCAGACGTCGCTCGCCCGCATCCTTGTACGCTTTAATGATGCGCGGCAGCGGATGCGCGTAGACGGCGCACGCCAGGCAGCGGTCGAGCGCCTCCGACATTGCCGAGGACGTGCCCTCGACCGAACATTCAGTGCACAGCAAATCCCCAAACGGGGCGCCGCATCGGGTGCAGCTATGACGTGGGTCGATGAGCGTGAGCGCAGCCAGGCAGTCTTGGCAAATAAGCGCACCGGCGCGCTCGCAGCCGGCACATCGTGTTGGCGACAATGCCTCGAGCGCCTCGCGTGCCACCCGCTCGGCAAACGGTAGCAATTCGTCCGCAAACGGTAGGGCGCCGGCACCCTGCAGACGGCTCAATATGTTCAGATGGCTCTTCAAGACACAACCCTCCCTACGTTCGGTCGCAGGGAGGGTTGTTGATTCAGCGCTATGATACCCCGATGCGCTCGGGGCAAGGCGAGCTAAATCCGCTCGCGGGCGTTATTCGCCGGCGGGCGGTTGTGGTGCAGACGAAGACAGGGTCGAGCCCTCGCCACCATCCTGGCGCGGCTTGCGGGAACGGCGACGGCGACGGCGCTTTTGACCCTGGTCGGCCGAGCCCTCGCCACCGCGATCCTCGCGCGGCTCGCGCTCGTCGCGAGCCGCGCCACGCGAAGCCTTGGCAGCAGCCCCCCCGCCATCTCCGGGACGGCGGCGCGTGACCTTGACCTCGCCATCCGAGACCTGATCGGCCACGGAGGGCACTGAAGGCTTCTGCTGCGCGCCCGAGGAATGGCGACGGCGCGAACGCGGCGCGCGCTCCTCCTCGCCACGTGACTTGCCGCCCTTGTCGGCAGGCGCGTCGGAGGCCGAGGCGCCCTTGGAAGCGGCACCAGCCTCGCGAGCAGCTGCGGCGCGGAAGGCGTCCTCGCGCTCCTCGCTCGACAGATGACGGCGGCGACGTCGTGTGGGGTTCATGCCACCGCCGCGATTCTGCTGCTGGGGCTGTTGAACCTCGCGCTCGCGAGCGCCGTTCTTGCCGGCGGCTGCGGCCTCGCCGGCATCGGCAGAGCCCGCACGCTTGCGGCGGCGACGGCCGCCAGCGGCCTCCTCGGCCTCAGGCGTTGCGGCATTGCCACGGCCCTTTCCGCGGCCACGGCTCTCGCCCTGGCTCTGACCGGCGCGAGCATCGGATTCGGCATCGCGACGACGACGCTTGGGCATCGACGTGCCAGCAAGACGGTCGGCGCTCGACAGGCCATCGCCCACGTCGACGCCGTTCTCGCGGTCGAGCTCCATGAGCGCCAGGCGCATCTCGGGCGACTCGATGCGCTCGAGCACATCGCGCGTCACGCAGTCGGGGCGGCAATTGCAGCCCTGCTCGGCAGCCTTCTTCTTGCAGCCCTCCGAGCAGGTCATATCGGCCAGGTTGACCTTAAAGACTTTGCCGTTCTCTAGGCGCAGCACCAGCTGCTCACGCGGCGTGTCATATTCCTGAATACGCGCCTTGCCGAGCGGCGTATCGATGAGCGTCTTCTTTTTGGGCGCGCGGCTCTTAAAGTCCTTGTAGGCCTCGAACTCGTAGCGCAGGCAGCACATCAGGCGGCCGCACACGCCGCTGATCTTGGACGAGTTGAGCGGCAGGTCCTGCTCTTTTGCCATGCGGATCGAGACGGGCTCAAACTGTCCGCCAAAGCGCGTGCAACAGAGCTCCTGTCCGCACTGGGCATAGCCGCCCACCAGGCGGGTCTCGTCGCGCACGCCGATCTGGCGCATGTCGACGCGAATGTGCAGCGTCGAGGAAAGGTCCTTGACGAGCTGACGAAAATCGACGCGCTCCTCGGCCGCAAAATAGAACACGGCCTTCTCGCCGCCAAACAGGTACTCCACGCCGACCGGCTTCATCTCGAGGTCGAGCTCCTTGACCAGGCGACGGAAATCGACCATGGCCTCGTCGCCCTGGATGGCCAGATCATCGGCAAGCTGCAGGTCGATGTCGCTCGCCACGCGCAGCACGGGCTTGAGCGGCTGGCCGATCTCGTCCTGCGGTACCTCGAAGGGATCGGCCGTGACCAGGCCGATCTCGGTTCCGCGCTCGGTGGAGCAGATGGCATAATCGGCCTCGAGGATATCCAAATCCTGCGGGTCGAACCACAGGTCGCGCGAGGCGTAGGTAAACTTAACGGGTACGACTAACGGCATTTCAGTGCCTTCCTGATATCGAACAGCATGACCTCGATGGCCAGCTGGGGAGTAACGTTTCTGGCGATGTTGCGCTCGGCGGTTGCGACCGCTTCGAGCGCCTGGGTGGCACCCGCAACATTGGTCGCGGCGGCAAGCCGACCGATCGTGTCGCGCACATCCTCGTTCACGACGTCGGCCGCCTCATCCTGAAGCGTCAGCAGCACGTCGCGCATGAGCGTCCGCGCGCTCGCCAGCGCTTCCATGATACCCGAACGCTCGCGCGCGTTGAGTTCGCGCTTGTTGCGGTCCTCAAGCTGCTTCAATGCTCCACGCGACAGGTAGTCGGCATTTTGCTCGAGCACCTTTTCCTGCGTGGACTTGACCTCGGCCAACGGCGCCTTGACGGCGACGATGAGCGACTTGGCACGGCTGAGTACATCGGCCTCGTCGGCGGCAATGAGTGAGTCGATGGCACGGATCATCTGGCGACGGGCGTCCTGGCGCTCGGCGCTCTTGAGGAACTCGATACCACGCGTGGGGCTTCCCGCCACGGCGACGGCCATGCGGCAGCGCGCGGGATCCTGCCCGGTGGCGCGGCTCACGGCCTGCGCGGCCACGGTGGGAGACACCAGCCGAAACGGCACACACTGGCAGCGGCTCACGATGGTGGGCAGCATCACGTCTGCCGAGGTACCCAACAGGATGAACATGACGCCCTCGGGCGGCTCCTCGAGCGTTTTGAGCAGCGCGTTGGCGGTGTTGGCGCGCAGCTGCTCAGCACGGTCGATGATGTAGACCTTTGCCTTGGCGCGGATGGGCGCCAGCGGCACGTCGTCGAGCAGCTCGCGGGTCTGGGCGATGAGGTAACCCGTGGCGCTCTCGGGCGTGTAATAGTGCACGTCGGGATGCGTATGTCGAGAGACGCGCACGCAGCTGTCGCATGCGCCGCAGCCGTCCTGCTCGCACAGGAAGGCTTGGGCGAGCGCCCACGCGGCGTCGAGCTTGCCCGCGCCGGGCGCGCCCAAAAACAGGTAGGCGTGCGACGCGCGACCGCTAGCGACGGCATTGGTCAAAAAGTCGCGCACGCGCTCTTGGGTGTCGAGCCTGGCCAGCAGGCTTGCCTGAGCGGGGGCCATGTTACTCGGCCTCCTTGGCAAGCGCGGCGGCAACGGCTTCCTGCGGAATGTCGAGACCATACGCGCGAACCTGCTCGACCGTCTTCTCGAAGACTTCCTCGACGGTCGCAGTGGCGTCGATGAGCTTTACGCGGTTTGGCTCCTCGGCAGCGATTGCGCAAAAGCCCTGGTAGACACGCTCCTGGAATGCCACGCCTTTTGCCTCCATGCGATCTGCCGCGCCACGGGCTGCCATGCGCAGCGCCGCCTGCTCGGGCGCGATGTGATAGACGAGTGTGAGCGCCGGGTGCGTACCCGCGACGGCCAGGTTGTTGGCGTCGCGCACTATCTGGCGATCGAGGCCATCGGCAAACGCCTGGTAGCAGGTCGTGGAATCGTAGAAGCGATCGCACAGGACCACCTTGCCGGCAGCGAGGGCGGGCGCGATGACCTCGTGCACCAGCTGGGCACGCGCAGCCTCGTAGAGCAACAGCTCGCAGGTATCGCCCATCGTCGTGTTGGCAGGGTCGAGCAGCAGGGCGCGAATCTTTTCGCTGATGGCAGTGCCGCCCGGCTCACGCAGGGTCACAACCTGGTAGCCGGCAAGGTCGAGCGCACGGGCAAGCAGGCGCGCCTGCGTGGACTTGCCGGCACCGTCGACGCCCTCGAGCGTGATAAAGCTATGTTGAGCAGGCTCAAAAGCCATGGGCGCAGCCCCTTCCTACAAGGCGCGTAAATGCGAGTTATAGCAACCAAGCCATGATACCCCAGTGCTCGGCACGTCCCCAATGGCTAAAGGCGCCTTTCCAAAGTTGCGGTGAAATAGGGACTGATTGAAGCTCTAAGACCGCCAAACAGTCCCTATTTCACCGCAACGTATGATGGGGAATTTTGGATGCTGGGTATAATCGTCGTATTGCATTGAAATGTGGCGAAAGGAGTGGCAATGTCTCGGTATTGCGCCTCGTGCGGCAAGCTTCTTGAAGATAATGCCAAGTTCTGCACCTCGTGCGGTGCACCCGTTGAGCAAACAGCCGCGAGCGATAGCCAGCCCGCTTTTGAGCAGACCGGCTCCCTTGATACGCCGCAAGCCAAGGCGGACGACCCCCTCGCCTATAGCCCCGACCCCGCCGCAAGGACCGAGGCCGTCGAGACCACGCAGCGCATACCCGTCGCGAGCGGCTCGCCCCAACAGCAGCCGGCTCCCGCATACGCGCCCGCTTCGCCACAGACCCCCGCTCCCAAAAAGAGCGGCACCGGGCCGCTTATCGCCGTTATCGTTGTGCTGGTGGCGATCATCATCGCCCTGGTCATCTTCTTTGCGATCAGACCGTTCGACAACGCCGCCACGCAGACGACTGCCGAGGTAGCTAAGCTGCACCATGACGTCGACGACGATGACCTAAAGCCTCTCGGCAATCCCAACAGCCTGTACGACGATGATGACGATGACGACGAGGATGGCGGCGAAGCAACGCTCTCCGAGCAGAACCTCTACCGTCGCCTGAGCGAATACTACGACCTGCTCGAAGATCTCGACAGCCAGGTCCGTGGCTGCGCGCAGAACTTCAACGGCAACTATCTGGAAGAGGATCAAACCACCCGTCAAAATCTCGCCGACGTCGCCGAGCGCACGGAGGACACCATCGAGCAGTATTACGACATCGTCGAGGACCTGGACGTCCCGACGAGCTCCAAGAACTACAGCTCCTGGAAGGATATCATCGCCCTGTACGACGACCTGGATCACCGCATTGACGCAATCTGTGATGCCTGGGAGATCAGCCTGAAATACGCCAAGCCTGCGGACCACAAGAATGAGATCGTGGCGCCGCTGTCGCGCGACAACGTGGCGGGCACCAATGACAATAAGTACCGCCTAGACTTTGAGGAGCGCTATCCCGGCGCTAAGCCTGTCGAGGTGAACTAGCGCTTTGTCGTTCCCGAGCCGGCAGTTAGGGACGTTCCTAAACTGCCGGCAGAAAAGGAACGTCCCTAACTGCCGGTCAAAAAAACGAGCGAGGATCGCGGGGTCCTCGCTCGTTTTTTTGGGCAATGTTTCGACTGCGCCGTTACTTGTCGGCGGCTGCTTTCTTGGCAGTCGACTTCTTCGCGGTCGTCTTCTTGGCGGCAGTGGCTTTCTTAGCCGTCGTCTTCTTTGCCGTGCTCGCCTTGGTTGTGGTCTTGCGACCGCGGGCGGGCTTCTTCTCCTTGGTCGGGCAGTCCATGTTGACGCAGATACGCCACGGACCGCGCGCCGTGTTGACCACCACGATGGGGGCGCCGCACTCGGGGCAGGTCTCGCCCGTCGCCTCGAGCTTGCCGCGCGCCGGCAGCGGATAGCTCACGCCGCAGTCATCGTAGTTGGTGCAGCGGATAAAGCGCTTGCCGCTCTTCTCGCTCTTGTGCGCGATCAGGTCGCCGTGACGTCCGGCCTCGGCACACACCTTGCACTCGCCCACCTTAAGATCGGGCTCGTAGTTGGTGGGGCACGTGGGGTTCACGCAGATCTCGAAGGCCTTCTGGCGGAATGGCTGGCACTTGATGCGCGGCGCGCCGCACTCGGGGCACACGGCGGCCTCGCCCTCGAGCGGGCTCACCTTGACGCCACTCGGCACCGGATAGGTCACGTCGCAGTCGGGCCAACCCATGCAGCCGATAAAGCTGCCGCGGGTCTTGGCGCTCGTCTTCATAACCAGGTCCTTGCCGCACTTGGGGCAGGCGCCCACGCGCGCATCGGCCGTGACGGCGTCGCTGATGGCGTCGCCCAGCTCCTGCGTATGCTTGAGCAGCTCGTCGAGCACGCCGGCCAGCAGCGCGCGCGAGTGCGTCACGACATGCTCTTCGGTGTCCTCGCCGCGCTCCACGCGGGTCATGTCGCCGTCGAGCTCGCTGGTCATATCGGGGCTCGTGATGCGCGGGGCAAACTGCGACAGCGCGTCGATGATGGCGATACCCAGCTGGCTCGGCTCAACGGGATCATTTTTGAGATAGCGCACGGCATACAGGCGCTCGATGATGCTCGCGCGCGTGGACTTGGTGCCCAGGCCGCGCTTCTCCATCTCCTGCACGAGCTTGCCCTGGCTGTAACGCGCGGGCGGCTCGGTCTGCTTGGCCTCAAGCTTAATGTCGAACACGTCGACCGTGTCGCCCTGCTCAAGCGGCGGCATCTGCTCGTCGCGCTTAAGGCCGTACGGGTAGGCCTCGCGGAAGCCCGGGGTCACGAGCACGTCGCCCGAGGCCACGAACGGCTCGCCGCTCACGTCGAGCTCGAGCTTGGTGTTCTCGATGGTCGCGGGACCCATAAGCGTCGCCAGGAAGCGGCGGGCGATGAGGTCGTAGAGCTTACGCTGGCCGCCATCGAGCGTGGACGGATCGCCTTCGCCCGTGGGGTAGATGGGCGGGTGGTCGGTGGTCTCGACCTTGCCGCGCGTGGGCTTCATGGGGCCGGCGAGTACCTTTTTGCACACGGGCGCCAGCGCCGGGTTGATCTTTGCCAGGTCGCTCACCACGGCGCCCAGATCGAGCGTCGCAGGGTACACGGTGTTGTCGACACGCGGATAGCTGATGAGGCCCGCCATGTAGAGGGACTCGGCGATGCGCATCGTACGCGCAGGCGAGATGCCCTCGGCCGCGGCGGCAGCCTGCAGCGAGGTCGTCGCGAACGGCGTGGGCGGCTGCTGCTTGCGGGAGCGCCTGGTCACCGCGGCGACGGTTGCCGTCGTAGCGCCGTCGACGTGGCCGTACGCCGTCTCGGCAGCATCTTTATCGGTAAAACGCGCCGTCTTGTGCGCAATCTTAAAGCGGTCATCCTCGGCAGCACCCTGAGCGGCACCCATGCCGCGAATCTGCCAATAGTCCTCGGGCACAAACGCCATGCGCTCGCGCTCGCGCTCGACCACCAGGGCAAGCGTCGGCGTCTGCACGCGGCCGGCGGAACGCACGTTGCCAAAGCCGCCAAACTTGGCGAGCGTCAGGTAGCGCGTGAGCACCGCACCCCAAATGAGGTCGATGTGCTGACGGCTCTCGCCGGCGTCGGCCAGGTTCTGGTCGAGCGAGACAAGGTTATCGAAGGCCTGCGTGATCTCGGCCTTGGTAAACGAAGAATACTGGGCGCGGGCGACCGGCAAGTCGGGCGCCACCTCGCGCACCTTGTTGAGGGCGTCCGAACCGATCAGCTCGCCCTCGCGATCGAAGTCCGTGGCGATGATGACGCTGTCGGACTTTTTGGCGAGGTTCTTAAGCGAGCGGATGAGCTCTTTCTCGGCCGGAAGCTTAATGACGGGCGCCCAGGTGAGATAGGGCAGGCTCTCGAGCTTCCAGCCCTTGATGGAAATGCCATCGGCAAGGAACGGCTTGCGCTTGGTGTCGTACGGCGGGCGGGCCAGGCCATCGGGCATATCGGCCGGCAGCATTTCGCCGTCCTCCGTGACCGAATACCAGCCCAACTTTTTATCGAACAGCACACTGTCGCAAAAATCGGGTGCCAGGATGTGACCGGCAAGGCCGATCGTCACGCACTCCTCGCCCTTCCACTCAAAACGGTAAATGGCGGTGTTGTACACCTTGTCCTTTTTGGGCTTGCCCGTGGACAGACGCTCGGCGATCTGACGCGCGGCGTCGTTTTTCTCAGCGATGATGAGCTTCAAAAGAGGCTCCTATCTCGTGTGTCTGCGGCTGCGCCCGCCCTCTTGGCGGCCGACTTACGCCCTTGCTTGCTCAATCTGCCCGATGAGCCAATCGCACCAGGCATCCATGCCCTCGCCCTTGCGCGCGCTCACGGCAAACCGCGGCGCCTGCGGATTGAGGTCATCGAGTGTCTTAGTATACCTATCCATGTCAAAATCGAAAGCCGGGGCCACGTCGACCTTGTTGAGCAGCTGCGCGCCGGCGTGTTGGAAGATGCCCGGGTACTTGATGGGCTTGTCGTCGCCCTCGGGCACCGAGAGAATCATGATGGACAGGTTCTCGCCCAGGTCAAAGTCGACCGGGCAGACCAGGTTGCCCACGTTTTCGATAAAGATGACGTCGATGTTCTCCAGACCCACAGCCTGGTCGAAGGCGTCAACGGCCTCCATGATCATGTTGCCCTCGAGGTGGCACAGGCCGCCCGTGTTGATCTGGATGGCGGGCATGCCGGCTTCCTTCATGGTGATGGCGTCGACGTCCGAGGCGATATCGCCCTCGATAACGGCACAGCGCAGGCTGGCTTTGTCACGCAGGCGCTCGTTGGTGCCCAGAATCGTGGTGGTCTTACCCGAGCCAGGGCTCGACAGCACATTGATCACGTAGGTGTCCGTCTGCTCAAACCGCTTACGCAGCTGATCTGCCAGGCGCTCGTTGCGCGACAGAATCGGCGACGCGATATCAATCGTTTTCTCGGCCATACTTAGCGCTCCTTACTTTGGCCCTTTTATACCCCATCGCTAGATGGCGAGCGTGCTAATCGTCGGGGGTCTCGATCTCGATACTTGCGATGTCGAGTTCGCGGCCATGCAGCAGACGCACGTTGGCACCGCCACATTGGGGACAACGGCAATGGAAACGGTCGTGCTCAAAGACCTCACCGCAGTCCAGACACTCGCTTTGTGGATGGACTTCCTCCACGGCAAGCTCGCAGCCGCGCGTGAGCGGGTCCTCGTCGCGAAACGTCTCCCACGCAAAGTCAAGCGCCTCGCGCACGACCTCGGTCATATCCCCGATACGCAGCGTTACCAAAACGGCGCGCGAGGCCCCCGCCCCACGCGCCGCGCGAATCACTGTATCGAGTATGCCGTTGACAATGCCAACCTCGTGCATACCGATTTACTCCTCGTCGTCCTCGTCGTCCGAGAACAGGTCCAGACGGCTCACGAACAGGCCCTCCTTGCCCTCGCGCGCGGTAATGACCACGCGAGCGATGGCGAGCGAAATCTCGTAGAGCGAGAGCAGGGCGCCATACATGAGACCCAGCGTAACGGGCGAGCCGTCGGGCGTAATCACAGCCGAACCCACGAGCAGGCCTACGTACACGTAGCGCCAGGCGCTGCGGAAGGCCGCATAGGACACGATGTGGAAAACGGACAGGTAGAAGATGATGAGCGGCAGCTCAAACGCCACACCAAAGCCGATCATAAAGAGCAGCTCCATGTTGACGTAGTTCTCCAGATCGGGCAACGCCGTAGCGACAGCCGAGGTCTCGCCGATGAGCCACTCAAAGCCCGCCGGGATGATGATGAAGTAGCAGAAGATGGCACCCAGGAAGAACAGCACCGTCGAGGCGAGCACCGTGGGCACAACCCACTTGCGCTCGTTGGGGCGCAGTGCCGGCAGGAAAAATGCCAGAATCTGCCAGATGATCATGGGCGTGCACATGACCACGGCCATCTTGATGGCAAGCGAGAAGCGCAGGCCAAAGCCGCCGAGCGTGGTGGTGATGTAAAACTTACCGTCCGGCACAAAGGAGCGGATGGGGTCCTCAAGAATATCGAGCACCACGGGCGTGGCAAAGTACAGCACGATGGCGGCGGCAAACACCGAAACGACCACGATGGTCAGGCGGCGACGGAGCTCTCCCAGGTGATCGAAGAGCGGCATGCGCGCAGGTCCGATCGGCATTACTCATCGCCTCCCTTCGGGGCGTCGGCGGCAGCAGCCTCGGCATCGTCCTCGACCTCGAGCTCGCGAGCGAGCTGGTCGACGACGGCCTTGCGCTTGCGGGGACGACGGGCGTAGAGATCAGCCGTCGTGGGCTCTGCCGGCTCGGGCTTGGGCTCTGCAGCAGGCTCGGGGTCCGCAGCAGCAGCGTCAGCATCGGCGGTCGCAACCTCAACGGCAGCACCCTCGGCAGCGACCTCGCCCTCAGCAGCACCCTCGCTTGCGGCCTTCTCGGCAGCAAGACGGGCGCGACGCTCGGCAAAGGTCTCCTTCTTGGCGGGCGCTGCCGTCTCGGTGGCATCCTCGTCCGCATCGGAATCGTCGTCGGCCGCAGCAGCCTTCTTGGGCTTGACCGGCGCCGACGCGGCCTCACTCACCGGATCGATAATCTCGGACTGAACAACGGCCGTCATCTTTTCCTGCGTCTCGCGGAACTGACGGATGGCACGGCCGATCGTACGGCCCATCTGCGGGAGCTTATCCGGGCCAAACAGCAAAAAGCCGAAGACCACGATGATCGCGAGCTCACCCTCTCCAATACCAAACACACATACCTCCAAGGCTCGATGTGAGTCGAGCCCGCACCGCGCCATTCGGCCGGAACTCGTCTATTCATTCGGTCAAGTATAGCGCCCGGACGCCAAAACGTCCGAGCGCATCACAAACATATGCCAAACGGCACGCCCCTTTTGGGGCAGGGCCTATGCGGCCGTGATCGAAATCTCCTGGTCGACACCCAGCAGCTGAACCACGCGCATCACCGGAGGCTGCACGTTAACGCAGCTAAAACGCTTGCCGTGATCGGCTGCGTGGTGCGCGGCGCCCACGAGCACGCCAATACCCGTCGAATCGATATAGCTCACCTGGGCAAAATCGAGCTCAACGGCCTCAGTGGGCTGCTCGAGCGCCAGGTCGATGGCATTGCGCAGGCTATCGGCGTTAGAGATATCGATCTCACCGGTCACCTTAATGGTGTAGAGCTCTGGCGTGGGGTTGGTGGAAATACCCAAATCCATGTATACGCTCCTTTACGTATCGAAAGTGCGGATAGTACTAGGCGCGGACTTGCGGGGCCCTACGCGTTAGGCGCGCTCGGCACGCGCAAGCTCGGCAGCGACGAGCTTGACAGCCAGCACCAGCACATCGAGCGCAGCCTCCAGGTCCTCGACCGTGGGATAGCTCGGCGCGATGCGGATGTTGGTGTCGCGCGGATCCTTGCCATAAGGCCAGGTGGCACCAGCCGGCGTGAGCTTGACGCCCAGGTCGGCACAAAGCGCGGCGACCTTCTGGGCCGAGCCCTCGGGGCCATCGAAACTCACAAAGTAGCCGCCATGGGGATGAGTCCAAGTGGCGCAACCCGTGTTACCCAAGCCCTCGGTGAGTTTACGCTCAACGGCCTCAAAGCGCGGGCGCAGGAACTCGGCATGCTTTTTCATGTGCTCCTTGACCGCCTCGATGGTGGGAAGGAAACGCACGTGACGCAGCTGGTTGAGCTTATCGGCGCTAATAAGACCGGCCTTCAGGCGCTTGGAGAACTCGGCGATGACCGCGGGGCTCGCACCGATAAAGCCGATGCCGGCGCCCGGGAAGGTGATCTTGGACGTCGAGGCAAAGGCCACCACGCGATCCTCGGTGCCCGCCGCGCGAGCGAGGTCAAAGATATTTGCGAGCTCGTCGGTCTCGTCGTACAGGTCGTGCACGCAGTAAGCGTTGTCCCAGAAGATGCGGAAATCGGGCGCGGCCGTGGGCATCTCGACCAAGCGGCGCACAGTGTCCTCGCTAAAGGTGATGCCCGTGGGGTTGGAATACTTGGGCACGCACCAGATACCCTTGATGGAATCGTCGGCGGCAACCAGGCGCTCGATCTCGTCCATGTCGGGGCCGTTGTCGGTCATCGCGACGGGGACGTTCTCGATGCCCAGATCGGCGGTGATGCCAAAGTGGCGATCGTAGCCGGGAACAGGGCACAGGAACTTGACCTTCTTGCCGTCGTGCGCTGCCTCGTAAGCCTCCCAAGGGTCGCTGCCGCACGAGCCGCAACGCCAGAACATACCGGCGATATCGTGCTCGATCAGCAGGCTCGATGAGCCCAGTACGAGCGTCTGCTCGGCAGGACAACCCAGGAACTCCCCCGCCAGCTTGCGTGCCGAGGGAATGCCCTCAAAGCAGCCGTAGTTGGAGCAGTCGACGTTGCCGTCATGCAGATCGGCATCGGCATTGAGGATATCGAGCATGGGTCGAGAGATGTCCACCTGGGAGGGCGACGGCTTGCCGCGGGCCATGTCGAGCGCCAGGCCCTTGGCCTTGACCTCGGCGACCTCGGCTTTGAGCGCCTCGATGGCGGCATCGAGTTCGGTGGTTTCCATCTTCTGGTAGATCGTCTGCATGGGGTGCGACCTTTCGCGAAGCGGTACGTTGCAGTTCGTCTAAGTATAGACCGCCATCGTCGCAACGTTATGAAGCCGTGATAGATTAAGTTCATCGCAATCAATTACGAATCGCCGCGCATGCCGGCGTGGGGCGCCCAAGGAGGCACTATGGAGTACGGATCGTTTCAGGCCGAGGAATTCGGCGACTTGCAGCGCCTGGTCGACGGACTGTTTTACGACCGCCACGCCATCGACCGCCTGGATCTGATCGTACAGGCCGAAATCTTGGACCTGGCGCCCGACCTCATGGAAATCGTGAACCTTTTGCCGCCCGGCTACTACGACCGCCAGTCACTTTGCGACCAGCTCAACTCCGCCTTGGCCGCCCACGGCTGGGGCGCCGTCTACGGCACCGTGGAATAAGCCTCGAGGCCGGCATTTGGCCCGTTTCCCGACCCTGGCGAGGCTTGTTTTAGGGCTTGTGGCCAAAAAAGGGCAAATATGAGTACTGTCACCTTTTTAGTAGCAGCGTTTCTTGGTCGAAATCGGCAAAACTCGACTTGAAACTCCCTAATCACCGTCAGCTAGCGCCAAATTGGAAGTCGATGGTCACTCATTAACGTACAGTTCTTATAACTTTGTTCATTATTTTCCGCACCTAAAATGATACGCCGTTTGTGACAGTACTCACAAACGGCGTTTTTTGACCACTGGCGTGTCTGGCAGGCGGCAAGCACCGCCCGAATCCGCATTTTGAACGCGCCCGAATCGGTTCTGGAGCCGGTTTTCGCGCTCTTACTCGTCTTTGGGCGAGGGATGCTTGCAGACCACGCTCATGTAGATCATGCCGAGCACGGCTGCGGTGACCGAACCGGCGAGAATAGCGGCCTTGGCTGCAAGAACCTCAAACTGGGCCGTCGGGAAAGCAAGGCCGCTGATGAGAATCGACATGGTAAAGCCGATACCGCCCAGAATGCCCACGCCGGCAATCATGTGCCAGTTGACATTGTGCGGCAGCTCGCAGGCCTTAAGCTTAACCAGGGCAAACGTCATACCAAAGATGCCGATCGGCTTGCCCAGCAGCATGCCAAAGTACACGCCGAGCGTCACCGGGTCGGTGAGCAGTGTGCTCATGTCCACGCCCACTAAGCGAACCTGAGCGTTTACGAACGCAAAGATCGGCAGGATCACAAAGTTGACCGGCGTGGAGATCAGACGCTCCATGCGGATGAGCGGCGGGGTCACGCGGTGCATGACGCGCTCGACCTTGGTAGTCGAGACGGTAAAGTCATGCTGGCCCAGGATGTGTGCCTCGTCGTCGTAGCGGTCATCGAGCAGCGGCAGGCACTCGCCCAGCCAATCGGTGAGACTATCGAGCTTGACGCCGCACTTGGCCGGAATGGTGAAGGCCAGGATGACGCCAGCAAGCGTGGCATGTACGCCGCTCTTGAACATGCAGAACCACAACAGCAGACCCAGTACCGAATACGGGGCAAGGCGGTAATGCTGCGTCTTGTTGAGCCACACGAGCGCGCAGGTCACAAGTGCGGCGGCGCCCAACCAAAACGGATTGGGGCTCTGACCGTAGAAAATGGCGATGGCGGCGATGGAAATCAGATCGTCGGCGATGGCGAGCGTCGAGAAGAACACGCGCACGCCGTTGGGCACGCGATTGCCCAAAAGCGACAGCACGCCCAGCGCAAAGGCAATATCGGTTGCCATGGGGATGGCCCAACCGTTGCGGGCGCCGGCATGGTTAAAGATCAGGTAGATGCAGGCGGGAACGACGACGCCGCCCACGGCCGCCAACATGGGAAGCATGGCCTGACGCGGATTCTTGAGCTCGCCGACCGTCATCTCGTACTTAAGCTCAATGCCCACCAACAAAAAGAAAATCGCCATGAGGAAGTCGTTGACGAAAAGCTCAACGGTGAGACCAGCCGTAAGGTTACCCAGACCCACATACAGCGGGGTCTCCAAAAAGTGATGGATGGCCTCGTAGGCATCGGTATTGGCGCAGATGACGGCGGCGATGGCGGCGAAGACCATGACGGCGGCGGAAATCGTGCCGTTCTCGGCGATGCGCTCCCAGATGTCGTGACGTTCAAAGCGCTTGCGCTCACGAACGTTGAACAGCTGCTCAGTTGCTGCCATGGGCGGCTCCTTTCACGGGAAAGCTCCCGTCTTAAAAAAGCACGGCCCGCCCAAGTGGCGGCGCCGCGCTCTAACGTATTACGCTTGCATCTAGCCTACCCTGCACGACAAGCACGCAGGCGTGGCCGAAAAGCGGAACCACAGGTTGAACATTATTTGCTCAACGGCACGGGCACGCCTGTCCAAGAGACAACGCGGTTCCGTGCACAAAAAACGACCGGAGCGCGGGGCGTCCGCGATCCGGTCGTGGCGTTCGGTCAACTAAACCTAGCAGGCGGCCATGATGGGGGCAGCGACCTGCTTCTTACGGGAGAGGACGCCCGGCATCCAGACGCCGTCGTGCTCGTCAGCGATGCCCAGGCCCTTCTGAGCGGCCTCGGTCTCACCCTCGAGCAGGACCTGCGAGCCCTCCTCCATGATGTCGGTGATGCACAGGACGATGCCGTCGGCACCCTTCTCGGCGGCATAGGCGCGCATGGCCTCGCGGATCTCGTCAATCATGCCAAGCGCACGGCTCTTGTCGACAGTCTCGTACTGGCCAATGAGCAGCTTCTTGCCAGCGGGCTCGAACATCTTGATGTCGTTGCCGACCATCTCGGCTGCGGTGAAGGAGCCGGACGGACGGGTGAGGAAGACCTCCATGCCAAACTTGACCGGGTCGACGCCCACCTGCTCGCCGAGCTTGGCGGCGACGGCGCGGTCGACATCGGTGGTGGTGGGGCTCTTGAGCATGAGCGTGTCGGTCATCATGGCCGAGAGCAGCAGCTTGGCCTGGACGTCGGAAAGCTCAACGCCGAGCACGTCGGCGAGCTTGGTGACGATGGTGCAGCTGGAGCCCCAGGGCAGGCAGATGTAGTGCAGCGGGCCGGCGGTCTCGAAGTCGCCGATGCGGTGATGGTCGACGACGCCAAAGACCGTGGCGTCCTTAAGGCCTGCGACGGACTGGGCGGACTCGTTGTGGTCGGTGAGGACGACGAGCTGACCGGCCTCGACGGACTCAATCACGCGGGGCTCGGCGATGCCGGCGTCGGCAAGCAGCTTGGCGGACTCTGCCGGAAGCTGACCAAGGGCGCAGGCCTCGTAGGTGTTGCCGGCATACTCAACCTGGTTGAGCAGCTGGGACAGGACGACGGCGCTCATGATGGCGTCGTTATCGGGGTTCTGGTGACCAAAGACAAGAACGTTTGCCATGGGTTTCCTCCATATGCGTGTGTGTACTCATACGTGTCTATGGTAGCACGCTGACGCCGAACCTTCTGAAACGGAAGGGGCGCAGCGCAATTTGGGACAAACGTTGAGGCGAGGCCTACCCCCTCACCACCCGCCCCTTGCATCAGCTATTTACCGGCGGCGCGCAGGGCTACGTAGGCGGCACCGATGATGCCGGCGTCGTTGCCGAGCGAAGCGACCTTAATGGGCGTCTCGCGCGAGGCGGAGAGCGCGTACTGCTTAAAGTGCTCGCGAACCTTGTCGAGGTAGACATCGGCCGAGGCGGAGGCGCCGCCGCCGATGAGGAACATCTCGGGATCAACCACGTTGGCAATAAGCGCCAGTGCGCGGCCGAGATAGTCGGCCATGGTATCGGCCGCGGCCAGCGCGAGCTTGTCGCCCTCGCGGCAGGCCTGGAACACGTCCTTGGAATCGGAGGGGCCGGTCAGCTCGATGGGCTCGACGCCCGCCTTTTCGCACTCGGCAAGGTAGTTGCTCACCACGCCGGTGGCGCTGGAATACTGCTCCAGATGGCCATGGCCGCCGCAGCCGCAAGTGCGTTCCTCAGCCGGGTTCAGGCACATGTGGCCAATCTCGCCGCCGGCGCCCACAACGCCTGATACCACGTCGCCGTTAACGATAACGCCGCCGCCCACGCCGGTACCAATGGTGACCATCACCACGTTCTGTACGCCCTTGGCAGAGCCGAGCCAGGCCTCGCCCATGGCAGCGGCGTTGGCATCGTTCTCGTACTTAACGACCGCGTCGGGGCAGTGCTCCTGAATGGCGACTCTTAGCTCAGGCAGGTTAATGGCAATGTTGGCCTTGACCTTGGCATCGCCCGATGCCGGGATGGGGCACGGAACGGCCAGGCCAATACCCGCCACAAAGGCGCGCGGAATCTGGGCCTTGGCGACCACCTGGTCGATAGCCTCGGTCACCGCGGCAAAGCCCGCAGCGTCAACGATGGGAGGCGTGGGCACGCTGGCCTTGGCCAGCAGGTTGCCGTCCTCGTCGAACAGGCCCTCCTTAACCGAAGTGCCGCCGACGTCGATGCCGATGTAATACTGCTTAGGTTCCATGGGAGCCCGCCTTTCTCGTTTAAACATTGCCTGTATGGTACCGCTCCCAAGGCAAAAACCTGCCAAAAAGGGACAGGTTTGTTTTGGCAGGTTTTATCTGGGAAAACGCAAGGCATGAGATTCGGTTCGCTGGGCGGCAAAACGGCCCAACCCCATCTTCGAGCCGATCAATTTGCTCAATACCACATTATTCGAATGCATATTCATTTAGAGCGCTCTAGTTAATATAGAAAAGCGTTTTTTGATTATATCTTTCTCGAACTTTTCAAAACGCAATAGGGATGCTTAGGCGTGGACTATACTTTCGTTTGTACTCAATCAAGCCGGAAAGGAGGTTCCATGATTCCCAAATACGAGGCAATAGCTGCAGATATCCGTCGAAGCATCGAGGACGGCGCTCTAAAGCCGGGCGACAAGCTGCCCACCGTCGTTGAGTTCTGCGAGCTCTATAGCGTTTCCAAAATCACCGTCAAACGAGCTATTGAGCAGATTACCGATGAAGGTCTTGTTACCAGCCGGCGCGGATCGGGCACCTACGTTAAGGACACGGCGGGGCTTCCCGGCCAGGCGTTTTTCCAGGGCAAGAACGATCGCTCCCAGGGCTTTTCGTACGAGCATCGCGGGGAGAAAGTGACCTCGGTGGTCTACGATTTCTCGATCGTCAATCCGCCGGCAGAGGTTGCGACCCAGCTGGGAATGGCCGAAGACGACTTTGCCTATCACATCGTGCGCGTACGCGAGGTCGATGGTCAGCCCATCGTTATCGAGTATACCTATATGCCACTCGAGCTGATTCCGGGTCTTAAGAAAAAAGACCTGTACGCGTCGGTCTACAGCTTCATCCGCGAGCAGTGCGGACTCAAGATCTCGAGTTTCCACCGCACCATTCGCGCCGTCGCGGCAACTGAGGAAGAGGCTGAGCGCCTGGATACCAAACCCGGCTCTCCCCTGCTCGAACTCAACCAGATTGGCTTCTTGGATAGCGGCACCGCGTTTGAATATTCTATCTCGCACAACGTAGGCGACCGCTTTGAGCTGCACAACGTAACGCTGGCCTAGTTTTGTAATCCGGTGGGTGCTCGTTTTGAGCTGTCTTACGCGGCACCCGCACAACCTTATGGGAGTATTCACATGTCCGATTTGATTAAACTCACGCCGATTTTCCACGAGAAGATCTGGGGCGGCCGCCAGCTCGAAACCGTATTTGGTTACGACATTCCCGAGGGTCCCATCGGTGAGTGTTGGGCTATCTCGGCCCACCCCAACGGCGACTGCCAGATCGCGGAGGGCCCGTACGCCGGTCACACGCTGTCATGGCTGTGGGCCGAGCACCGCGAGCTCTTTGGCAACTGCGAGGGCAAGGAGTTCCCGCTGCTCATTAAGATTCTGGACGCCAAGGACGACCTTTCGATCCAGATCCATCCCAACGACGAGTACGCCGCCGAGCACGAGAACGGCAGCCTGGGCAAAACCGAGTGCTGGTATGTGCTGGACTGCGAGCCCGGCGCCACAATCATCGTCGGCCAGCGCGCCAAGGACCGCGCCGAGGCAGCACAGATGATCGAGGACGGCCGCTGGGACGAGATGCTCAACGTGCTGCCGATTCACAAGGGCGACTTTTTCCAGATTGACTCCGGTACCGTGCACGCCATCAAGACCGGTACGCTCATTTTGGAGACGCAGCAGTCGAGCGATGTGACCTATCGCCTGTACGACTACGACCGCCCCGGCACCGACGGCAAGCTGCGCCCGCTGCATATTGAGCAGAGCCTCGACTGCATCGATTTTGATGTTCAGGCGCCGACCGACGGCACCGTGACCGCGCCCGAGGTCGACGGCGTGACCGAGCTCGAGTCCAATCCCTGCTACACCGTCGATCGTGTGCGTGTCGACGGCAGCAAGACCCTCGACCAGCGCTGGCCCTTCATGTGCCTGTCGGTCATCAACGGCGAAGGCACCGTCTGCGGCGACCCCGTCCACAAGGGAAGCCACCTGCTGGCCCCGAGCACCGTCAGCTCCATCGACCTCGAAGGCAAGATGGAACTGATTATTAGCCACCTGTAGGTCACTGGTACCCGAGTGCTCGCCGGGATGGGCGCGGGGTTTGATCGCCTGCTCGGGCAGTCCTGCTCGCACGGAGAGCACATTAAGTGCTCTCCGCGCGAGCAGGACTGTCCGAGCAGGCGACGTTGTCCATGGCGCCTGTCCGGGGCCGCCGAGATTACGACAGCTTGACGATCGGCGCAAAGCCCTTCATAAGCTTTTTGGTCTGGCCGGTTTTTTCGAATTGAACCTCGATCATGTCTCCGGCGACCGAGATCACGGTACCCGTGCCAAAGGTCTTGTGGCTCACGGTATCGCCCGCGGCAAAGTCCTGCGATGCGCTGGCGCGATCGACCTTGCGCTCCACCGTCGGCGACACCTTGGACGACGGCTTTTTGGCTCGCGGCGCGCCCGAGCCAAAGGTCGAGGCGACACGGCCGGCGTCGGGTGAGACCCCGCGATGACGCTCGGTCCCGTAGCTGCTGCCGCCAAAGAAATCGTCGAAGCTCGATCCGCCGCGCGAACCGGAACCGCCGGTCGAGCGCGTATGCGAGCCAAACACCTTGCCGCCATACATGTCCGAGCCCATACCCGAGCCAAACGTGCCGTGGCGGTCGCCGCGCTTCTCCCAGCCCGTGCCCTCAAAACCGGCAGAACCGATGCCGCTAAACTCGATGTCCCCAAACGGAATCTCGTTGAGGAAACGCGAACGCGGGTTGGCAGAAGTCGAGCCGTAGGTGCGACGCGTGGCCGCATAGGTCAAGAACAGGCGCTTACGAGCGCGCGTAATGGCAACGTAGGCCAGGCGACGCTCCTCCTCGAGCTTGCCCGGATCGTCACTACCGCCAAAGTCGTGCACGTGCGGGAAGATGCCCTCCTCCATGCCAGCCACGAACACCGCCGGGAACTCCAGGCCCTTGGCGGAGTGGATGGTCATCATAGTGATAGCATGCGTCTCGCCGGCCAGGGAATCCAAGTCGGAGCGCAGGGCCAGCCACTCCATGAGCGCCGGCAACGCCTTGCAAGTGAGCGGGCCATAGGTGCGCTCGATCTCGTCGGCATGTACAGCACCCGCCGGCAGCTCCGTCGGTGCGGCATAGGCGTTGCCCGCGATGGCGGCGGCCAAGGCATCCTGCGGCGAGAACGCCGGGGCGGCTAGGCTATCGAGCGGATTGGAGCCCGCGGCGTCACGAGCGCCGACAAGTGCCTCAAACGAGGATGCCGGAGCGGACGGCCCCGGCTCGGGCGCGGGCGCACTCACCACGACGGGCTCGGGCTCGGCACTGACAGGCACATCGGCAACACCGGCTGCACGCAGCTCTTCCAAGCTCTCGAGCGTGCCCTCGATATCCTCGTGCGTCTCCTCAAATTCGGCAGCGACGCCCAGGAATTCCTGGATGTTCTCGGCGCGGCTCTCGGACTCCATGGTGCCCTCGGCGCGGAACGCCTGCAGCAGGCCCGTCTTGTCGACAATCATCTCGACGACATCCTTGAGCTCGCCGTCCATGCGACGGCCCTCGCGCACCAGCGCCACAAAACTCGACAGGCCGTTGCGCACCTTGGCACTAAACATGCCCGTCTCGGCTGTTGCGATCTCGCAGGCCTGGAAGAACGAGCAACGGTTGTCGCGCGCCAGCTGCTCAATCTTTTGGATCGAAGTGGAGCCGATGCCGCGGCGCGGCGTGTTGATGACGCGCTTGACGCTCATCTCGTCGGCCGGGTTCACGATCATCTTGAGGTAGGCCATGACATCGCGGATCTCGGCGCGGTCGAAGAATCGCGTGCCGCCGACGATCTTGTAGGGCACGCCCGCGCGCAGGAACATATCTTCGAGGATACGCGACTGGGCGTTGGTGCGGTAGAACACGGCGATATCGTCGTAGCTCGTACCCTTGGCATGCAGCTTCTCGATCTCGCCGGCAATCCAGCGACCCTCGTCGCGCTCGTCGCTTGCCTGGAAAGCCTGAATCTTCTCGCCATCGCCCTCGGCCGTAAACAGGCGCTTGTCCTTGCGCTGCGAGTTGTGGCGAACAACGGCATTGGCGGCGCTCAGGATATGGCCCGTAGAGCGATAGTTCTGCTCCAGCTTGACGGTCTTGCAGTTTTTAAAGTCCTGCTCAAAGTCCAGGATGTTGGTGATGTCGGCGCCACGCCAGCTGTAAATGGACTGGTCGTCGTCGCCCACGACCATAAGGTTTTGGTACTTGGCGGCCAGCAGGTTGGCGATCTCGTACTGGACGTGGTTGGTGTCCTGATACTCGTCGACGCTAATGTAGCGGAAGCGCTCTTGATACTTGTCGAGCACCTCGGGGCGGGTGCGCAGCAGCTCGAGCGTGCGCACGAGCAGGTCGTCGAAGTCCATCGCGTTGGCGGCGCGCAGGCGGCGCTCCAGCTCCAAGTAGACCTGCGCGGCCTTTTTGTCATTGGGGCTGTCAGCGGATTTGAGCATGTCCTCGGGCCCGATCATGGCGTTTTTGGCCGAGCTGATCTTGCTGCGGATCATGTTGATGGGGAACTGCTTTTGCTCAATGCCGAGCGCCTGCATAATGTCGCGCACCATGCGCTTTGAGTCATCGTCATCGTAGATGGTGAACTGGCCGGTGTAGCCCAGCAGGTCGGCGTCCTCGCGCAGCATGCGCACGCACATGGCATGGAAGGTGCACACCCACATGCCGCGGGTGCCACTGGGGATGAGCGCTGCCAGACGCTCGCGCATCTCGGCCGCGGCCTTGTTGGTAAACGTGATGGCCAGGACCTGCCAGGGCTTAACGCCCAGGTCGCCAAGCATATGCGCGATGCGGAAGGTCAGGACGCGGGTCTTACCCGAACCGGCGCCGGCGAGCACCAGCAACGGACCCTCGGTGGTGAGTACCGCCTCACGCTGGGCGGGGTTCAGGCTATCGATGTCGACGAGCGGCTTGGCGGGCTTGGGTGCCGGCGCGGAAGCGTCGTAGATGTCGAGCGGAACGAGCTCGGGCTCCGGCGCAGCGGGGGCGGTGTATGCATCGAGCGGCACGGGTTCCGGCGCAGGCGGCACGGGTACCGCGGCGTTCTTTTCCCAGGGCAAGGGCTGGGTCATGGGCGACTCCTCATCTGACGGACGGCGCGCCTGCGGGCAGCGCCATAGTTTGAGCCGTACCAGTATACCGAGCCGCGCGGACACCGACGCAAATCACACCACGACTCCGTGCGCCGCCGTCAGGCCCACCCCATCGCCCAAAAACGAGGGCGGCATAGACCTTTTGGTCATGCCACCCTCTTTGAATGACAAGTTGTCGCTCTGGCCGCCGCGCAGCGTCAACCAAGTTACAGGCCGAGCATGGGCTCCAGAACGAAGAAGTATGCGAGCACTACGATGCCCAGGATGATGCGGTAGACGCCGAAGCACTTGAAGTCGTGACGGCGGACGAAGCCCATGAGCCACTTGATGGCGATGAGCGAAACCACAAAGGCCACAACGCAGCCCACGCCCAAGATGGCGATCTCGTTGGTGCCGAACGTGCCGCCCTTGATGAAGTACTTGACCAGCTTGAGCGCACTCGCGCCAAACATAACAGGAATAGCCAGGAAGAACGTGAACTTAGACGCCACCGAACGCGTACAGCCCAAAAGCAGGCCGCCGATGATGGTAGAACCGGAGCGAGACGTACCAGGCACCAGCGAAAGCACCTGGAAGCAGCCGATACCCAGCGCAGTCTTCCAGCTCAGGTCCTCGAGCGTGGCGATGGAACCAAAGTCCAGATTCTCGTCATCGTCCTCATCCTCAGCGGTAGCCGTGGCGGACGCCGCAAAGTGCGCACCGGCGGGACGTCCACCCGACACCACAGCACGCGAACCAAACGAACCGGCAACGGCCATTTCCTCGCGCTTGCTCGCGCGCCAGTTCTCTATCACGATAAACAGCACGCCGTACACAATGAGCGCCAGCGCCACGACGGGAGCGTTGTAGAAATGCTCCTCCATCCAGTCGTTGAGCGGCAGGCCGATCGCCGCCGCAGGAATGCAACCGAGCACAATCTTGCCCCACAGCACCCAGGTGTCGCGACGGCCCTCCTTGCCCTTGCTGGGCGAGAACGGGTTGAGCTCGTGGAAAAACAGCACGCAGACGGCCAGAATGGCGCCGAGCTGAATCACGACCAGGAACATATTCCAGAACGTCTCGCTCACGTTCATCTTGACGAACTCGTCCACCAAGATCATGTGACCCGTCGACGAAACGGGCAGCCATTCGGTGATGCCCTCGACCAGGCCCATGAAGGCAGATTTTAGAAGCTCGATAATATCCAAAGGGACCCCCTCGTTAGACACCCGCCGGTAGATGTTCTGCGGACGATGCGGGCGATGTCCCATTATCAACCGTTGGCGGTGCGACCGCGCCTACCCTTACCAAAAAACTCGCCCGTTCACAGAATTGCGAGCAGTTAAACCGAAATCCTTGGGTATAACTGCAACAAGATAAAGTGTCCGGCGGTCAACGCACCCGCGCCCGCCCGACGCACGAGCCCCGCGCCCGTGCGATAGACCAAGGAGGAAACCATGAACGAGGGCTACACCAAGGTATTTGTTTCACTCGACGGTACTGAGCAGCAGGATTTTGTGCTCGCACGCGCCATCAAGGTCGCCGCGAACAACGGCGCCAAGCTGATTATCGGCCACGTTATCGATTCCACGGCACTCGAGAGCGCCGGCTCCTATCCGGTCGACCTGGTCAACGGCCTAGAGGAGGCATTTAAGAACTCCATCGCCAAGCAGCTCGAAGAGGCCAAGGCCAATCCCGACATTCCCGAGGTCGAGGTCATGATTCGCGCCGGCCGCATTCGCGAGACGCTCAAGGACGAGATGCTCGACGTGGTTAAGCCCGACCTGGTGCTCTGCGGCGCCCGCGGCCTGTCCTCGATCAAGTATGCGCTGCTGGGTTCAATTTCGACGTTCCTGCTGCGCAATACGGACTGCGACATTTTGGTTGTGAAGTAGCGTTGCTCCCACCGGCCGCGGGGCCTGCGGGGTTTCCACGGGCACGTCCTCGCCGCGTTGCGGCTGCGGGATATGCCCTTAGGAAACCCCTCCCGGCCCCGCGGCCTTCGCAGCCTTACTTCAGCGAGTTGGCTGATAAAAGATGGCGTGCCGCCCCGTTTGGGGTGGCACGTTTTGTTTGGGCTGCACGTTTTTGTTTGGGTGGGCGTCTGCCGCGTGCGTTACTCGAAATATTGAAACTTATTCGTTGAAAACGCGAATGTTACGACGAAGCCTTCGCCGGGCTCGGATGCCGCGGTGACGTCGATGCCCATCTTGGAGCACAGGCGCGCCACCAGGTAGAGGCCGATGCCCGTTGCGCGCTTGGTGGTGCGGCCGTTGTCGCCGGTAAAACCCTTCTCGAACACGCGCGGCAGGTCGGCCGCGCTCACGCCGCAGCCGTTGTCCGCGACGGTAAGCTCGATGCGTTCGCTCGCCAGGCCCTCGTCCAGCAACGCGCCCGAAAACACGATCTTTGCGCCGTCCTCGCGCGCATATTTGATGCTGTTCTGAATAAGCTGGCCTAAGATGAACTCCAGCCATTTCTCGTCGGTAAAGACCTCGAAGTCGAGGTTCTCGCACACCGGAGCCACGTGCGCCGCGATAAGCTCGCGCGCGTTGGCTTTAATCGCGCCCGTCACCAAGGTCTTGAGATCCCAACGGCGAATCAGGTAGTCGCGCTCCACGACTTCCGAGCGCGCATAGTACAGCGCCTGGTCGATATAGCGCTCAACGCGAGCCAGCTCGCGACCCAGGTCATCCACACGCGACAGGTCGTCTTCGCTGCCGTCCAGGTTTTCCAAAATCAGGTGGGCCGCCGCCAGGGGCAGCTTGGCCTCGTGGACCCAGCTCTCGATATAGTCGCGATAGTCATCGGTCTGACGTCGGCCTTCGGCAACCTCGTCGCAGGCAGTTTTGCCCACCCGGCGCAAGACCTCGTATTCGAGCTCGCCCTCGGCATAGGTCGGGCATTGCACCATCTCCTGCACCCATGCGGGACTCTCGAGCTCCTCTGCCGCGCGCTCCAACTGACGCAGAAAACGGCGACGGCGAGCGTACTCGATCACGATGCCGAGCATACCGAAGATAAAGGACACGCCAACCGCCACGACCACGATAGAAACGGGTGCGCCGGCGACCGTCAGCACAAAGCAGCTCAGCAGCACGCCGCACGTCCACACGGCGACGGGAAGCAGTGCATCTTTAAAGAACTTGCCAAACGACATAGCCGGCCCCTAGACCGAATAGCCTTGGCCGCGATGCGTCGTCAAATACCCCTTGATGCCGATTTTTTCGAGCGTAGTGCGCAGGCGGTTGATGTTGACGGTGAGCGTATTGTCGTCCACGAAGGCGTCGGAGTCCCACAGGTCCTGCATGATGGCCGAGCGCGAGACGATCTTGCCCGCGCGGCTCAGGAGCAGCGAGAGAATGCGCAGCTCATTTTTGGTGAGCTCGGTGCTGTCGCCGGTCGCCGTGTTGGTGACCATAGAGCGGGCGAGGTCGAGCTCCAGCCCCTTGTGGACGAGCGTGCTGCGCTCGCCTGACGCCGCGGTGCGACGCAGCAGTGCGTTGATGCGCGCCACGAGCACGCGCGCGCTATAGGGCTTGGGAACAAAGTCGTCCGCGCCGAGCGTCATGGCCATGACCTCGTCGATCTCGGTCGTGCGCGAGGTGAGGACGATGATGGGGACCTCGGATTCGCGGCGAACCTCGTGGCAGATATGCTGGCCGTCCTTGACGGGAAGCGTGAGGTCGAGCAGCACCAGGTCGGGCGCGGCGGCGAGAATATCGCGCGAGACATGCTCGAACGATTCGCAGGCCTCGATTTCAAACCCGGCGCGGGCAAGGATGTCGACAAGCTCACGACGAATGAGCTCGTCGTCCTCAACGATATAGATTAGCGCCATGGATTCCGCTCCCCTCTTGGTTGTCTTGCCACCATTATGGCTGCGAAACTGCAGGTGCGCGCCACGCACGTCGCCAAGGTGACAGAACTGTTCGCGAGCGGGGGCGTTTTGTCCGCCTCGCACTCGCAGCGGTGGCGGGAACCAAAATGATTCTTTAATCCCCGTCCCAGAATAATCATTTAGCGGCGGGCGCGAAGCTTTTCGTAGCCGTCGGCGAAGAAGGCGACCGTCGCGGCATCAGACTCGGCGGCGTCGGCGTCGGTGGCAGGCACCACGCCGTGCTCGTCGCTTACCAGGAACAAGGCGCCCTTGAGCTGTGCGGGAATGTCTACGCGCGTGACCGGGATGCCCTTGGTCTGGGCCAGCTGCTCGATGAGTGTCGCCGTGCCGCACAGGCACTCGTCCGCCGGCGCCACAAAGGCCAGCTCGCCGTCGTTGACGGCGGCAAGCAGCTCGGGCGCCACGCCGGTTTCGTCGGCCTCGGAACGGGCCTCGGCAGAGCGGGCACGCAGCGCCTTGGCTGACGTATCGGCGAGCGGCTCGTACTCCCCCACTGTCATGGCGGCGTTGCCGTTGATGTCGATCACCAGCATGAGCACGCCGTCGTGCGCGGTATAGTCGCCCTCGGCTAGCGACCACTCAACGTGCTGCTTGGCCCAGCTGAGCATGTTATGGGTAAGTGGCTCGCCCTGCACCAGACGCTCGGACAGCGCGCGAATGTGGCGGTTGAGCATGGGTACCTTTTTGTTGGACATGCGCCAACGGCAGACAAGCGCGGGCTTGTCGAGCGTAAACTTCTCGACCGCCTCCTGATTGGCGCAAAAGTCCTCGTACGCACGCTGATCCTCGGCATTGCCAAACAGCTCGGCATCATCAATCTGGGGCATGGTTGTACCTTTCGTGTTAGTCATTCCGTCCTCTTATACCAAAAAGACGGCCCTCCAAACGGAGCGGCCGTCTTTTGCAGAGATTATTTTAGAAGCGAGGCGGTCCAAGAGACGAGATAACATCCCATCCTCCCCAGTCAACCTAACAGGTCGGCGAGGGTTGCCCAAGTGCCGCAGATTGCCGTGAAAGAGGAGCGACGCGTACTTGGGTACGCGAGCGACGAATGAGCGGCAAGGTGCGGTGGTTGGGCAAGCCGCAGCGCCACCTCCCTACTTAATGGCGGAAGTGGCGGGCACCCGTGAAAACCATCGCAATATTGTGCTCGTTGCAGGCCTGGATGCTCTCGTCGTCGCGCTTGGAGCCACCGGGCTGGATGATGCAGGTCACGCCGTGTGCGGCAAGCACGTCGACGTTGTCGCGGAACGGGAAGAACGCGTCACTTGCGCAGGCAAAGCCGCCCTTCTCCACGCCTTCGCGCTCGCAAAAGTCCTCGGCGCGTTCGCAGGCAAGCAGTGCGGAGTCAACGCGGTTGGGCTGACCCGGGCCCATGCCAATGCCGGCCTTGCCCTTGGAGACCAGGATGGCGTTGGACTTAACGCCCTTGCAGACCTTCCAGGCAAACTCGAGCTCGGCCATCTCAGCGTCGGTGGGCTTGCGGTCGGTGGGGAACGTAAAGGTCGCGGGATCCTCGGTCACGTGGTCGACCTCCTGCACCAGCATGCCGCCGTCGATGGAGCGCAGCTCCACCTGGGCACCGTGGTCCACGCCGCCGGTAGCCAGCACGCGCAGGTTGGGGCGCTTGGCCATGCGCTCGAGCGCCTCATCGGTGTAGCTCGGGGCGATGATGACCTCGACGAACTGCTTGTTCTGGTCGGCGAAGTGCTCAACCAGCTCAAAGGGAACCTCGCGGTTGCAGGCGATGATGCCGCCGAAGGCGCTCTTGGGATCGCAGGCGAAAGCGCGGTCGTAGGCGGCCGTGATGTCCTCGGCAACGGCGGAACCGCAGGGGTTCTGATGCTTGAGGATCACGCAGGCCGGCTCGTCGAACTCGCGGACCAGGTTCCAGGCGGCATCGGCGTCCAGATAGTTGTTGTAGCTGAGCGGCTTGCCCTGGATCTGCTCGGAGCCCACAAGCGGGAACTGAGAGCTCGCGGTGTTCTCGCAGCCCTCGGCAAAGCGGTAGACCGTAGCCTTTTGCTGAGGATTCTCACCATAGCGCAGGTCGTCGACCTTCTCCAGCGAAATCTCGAGCTTGGCAGAGGTGTCCGCCACGTCGCTTGCCTGGGCGGCAAGCCAACGGGAGATAGCCGTGTCGTAGGCGGCGGTGGTCTGGTAGACCTTCACCTGCAGGCGACGACGGGTGGAAAGCGTGGTGCAGCCACCGGTCTCGCGCATCTCGGCCAGGACGGCATCATAGTCGGCCGGGTCGGAGATGACGGTAACGCTCGCGGCGTTCTTGGCGGCAGAGCGCAACATGGAGGGGCCACCGATGTCGATGTGCTCGATGGCATCCGCAAAGGTGACCTCGGGGTTGGCGACGGTCTTCTCGAACTCGTACAGGTTGACGACGACCAGGTCGATCAGCTTAATGCCGTGCTGGGCGACCTCCTGCATGTGCTGCTCGGAATCGCGGCGGGCCAGCAGCGCGCCGTGAACCTTGGGGTGTAGGGTCTTAACGCGGCCGTCCATCATCTCGGGATAGCCCGTGAACTCCTCGATGGGGGTTACGGGAACGCCCGCGTCCTCGATGGCACGAGCCGTGCCGCCCGTAGAGATGATCTCGACGCCAAAGTCATCAACCAGCGTCCGTGCGAAATCGACGACACCCGTCTTATCGGTAACCGAGATCAACGCGCGTGCGATCTTCACATCAGATCCCATGCAGTCCTCCTGTCTGGTACGCCGCCGTGCTCTGTGAGTCGGTGATACGTCGATCTGCAGCGCTCGCGCAGCGGCATTGAAAATACTGATTCAATGTAGCGCATCGAGCGCGACGTTGCATCCCGCAACGCACGGCTGTGCAGAAAAAGTTTACGAGCGGGGGGATGGGCACGGCACCAGGCACGGTGAGTTCATGGAACACAGGGGCACCATAATTAGATGCCAATAGCGTGGTAGAACTGTGCTCGATATGCATCCGCAAAAGAAAGAGGCACCATGGTCTCGCGGGTTCTCTACCGACCGTTTGATACCGAAGACTTCGACGCCATCGCGCTGATTCTGCAGCAGCTTTGGCATAACAATTCGGATAACGATGAGTACAACCGCCTTGAGGCCGCGTGCGACCTCGCCTACTGCCTTTCATCCTCGACGTTTTCGCAGGTTGCAGTGATTGACGGCGAGGCGCGTGGCATTGCGCTCGCGCGCGCGGGACAGAGTTCCGGCGCCACCGTTAAGGAACATTGGATGGATACCGAACGCGCGCTGCTATCGCAGATGCGTGAGCTAGAACCCGAGTCGTGCGCCGAGTATCTCTCGTTTGTGCGCGCCACCATTCGAACCAACAACCGCCTGCTCGAGAAAAGCCCACTGCCGCATGACAACGAGGTCACGCTGCTCGCCGTCGATCCCGATGTCCATGGCCTGGGCGTTGGCTCGGTTTTGCTCGATGCCGCGGTCTCGTACCTGTCCTCGCGCGGGGCGACAAGGGCGCACTTGTACACCGACTCTAACTGCTCGTGGAAGTTCTACGAGCTGCACGGCTTTAAGCGCACGGCCACGCACCGCGCCAACCGCGAAGAGCGTCGTCACGACATGCCGCGCGAAAGCTTTCTCTACGAACTCGACCTAACAGCCTAGCCCAAGCAGCCACACCTGGTCATTTAAGAACGTCCCCAATGACTGATCCCCAACAACTAGTCATTTAAGTCTGTCCCCAATGAGTGGCCTAGGGGGTTTGTAGATAGCCTTGGTCAAAAAACATCAAATATGAGTACTGTTACCTTTTTAGTAGCAGCGATTTGGGGCATTTTTGATGCTTGTAGGCATGACGACCAGCTGCACGAGCTGACGTAGCTCCCCAAATGTTCAATAAAATGGGCTCCTAACGAGAAGTACTCTCATTAGGAGCCATTATTATGTGCAAACATATGTGACCAACGCAGCAACAGTACTCATATTTGGCATTTTTTGTCCACTGCCCCTTGCGCGAAGGTCCTCAGCGGAAAGTTTGACCCGTTTCGATGCACAAAAATGGGATGAATCTTCCCTGGCAACCGCCCAGAAAGATCCACCCCAAAGCAAGCGCTCGCTAGAACGTTCCGCCGCCGCCTCCGCCGGCGCCGCCACCACCGCCGCCAGAGAAGCCGCCGCCGCTGCCGCCGCTCGAGCTGTCGGAGCTCGAAGCCAGCTCGCGGATGGTCTCGTGGTACACATCGTTGAACGAATCGAGTGGGGACTCGTTGCCGTAGTGATGGTAATACCACCAGTAGCAGGGGTAGTTGTCGTAGAAATCGTCGCTGTTGCGCAGGTCCGCAGGCACGGCTTCGGCCAGCTGTCGCAGCACTTCTTTCGAAACGCCCAGAGCAACGCCCATCACCAGCAGTTTGTTCCACAAGATCAGGTCGCTGGGAATGGCCTCCTTCAGGCGCGTAAAGTCCTCGAGCCAATGCTTGAGCGCCTTGCAGCGAGCCGCCACCTCGGCGCCCTCCGGCGTGTAGCGACGGAAGGTGCAGCTCAGGACAAAGCCCACGATCGTGACGGGGATCGAGATCATAGCGGCACCGACGTTGGCGTCCGCAAAGTCGGTATAGATCAGAGAGCCCAGAATGCCAAAGACGATGATGATGCCGAGAACCAAGCCGGCAACCAGGGCGATGGTGCCGTCCGAGGCGATAAGCTCGCGCGTCTCCAGCTTGCCCTTAACCGTGCTTTGATAGTCCTCGAGCTTGTTGCCAACAGATTCAGTACGCTCGCTGGCATACTCCTCCAGCTCGCTAAACGTGCGTGAACGGACGCCGTCTTTATCGGGCTTAACGCCGGCGAAGAAGACCTTGAGCACATCGCGATCGATGCCGTCCTTCTTGGCAGCCTTCCAGGCCTCGTCGGTCACTGTGATGCGATACGTCTGCTCCTCTTTTTCGCGACGGAGCAGACCCTTCTTCTTGGTCTCGGTCGCTTCTTCCAGCTTGATCACGCGGTCGTCGGTAAGCTTCATAAGCGTGGCGATATATGCCTGATCGGGCACCTCGTTCCAGCTCATGAGGGCCGAAAGCACGGCGGGATGGTCGGCCGAAGGCACATCGCGGAAATATTCGTCCTGGAAAAGCGGCTTGGGCTTGCGGCGGCGCAGCTTGAGCACAACGATTGTGCCGGTAAAGGCCACCGCCGCGACAACACTTAGCACGGCAAGCGCATTGGCAATCATGCGAGCGTGAGCGCGGCGAGCGTTGGCCTCGTCGGCCCATTCCTTCTCTTCGCTCAGAATCGTCGACATGCGCTTTTCGCCCGAGACGGCAAGCTGCGGCACCCAGTCGCTGGGGAAGGCGATGCGTGCCTCGGCGAATTCGCCCTCATGCACGCAGGGAATGGTATAGGTGACCATGGGCTCGTCCGCATCGAGCGACACGTCGCCCGTCAGCGGGCCGTGGCCCCATGCGCGGAAGTTATCGCCCTTGACGGCAGCCGTCCCGGCAGCGGCATTTGCAAAGTAGACTTCCATCTCGACGTCATCGGAGTCCGCAGACCAGCCGTCACCCACAAATTTCCAGTAGAGCTCGGCGGTATCGGCCCAGTTCATAACCGCACCGGTCATGGAATAACTCACGTAGTAGATTGCGCTGTCGCCGCTCTCGTGAGGGCTGAACACCTTAATCTTTACGCCGTCGTCGGACTGCTCCACCGTGTAAACGCCGTCGTCGCCTTTATTTGCGCTGTCGACCTTGTTAAACGCAGTGTCGTCTTCCTCGACGCTCAGCACATTGACGACCACCGAGCCGCCTTGCTGGTTAGAGCCTGTATTGATATCCCAATACACGCCGTTAATGTCATCGTCGAAATCGAACTGGCGTCCCTCGACAACGGTCAGCGAGCCATCGGCCTCAACCGTGGCACCGATATAGGTTTGGCTCATGGAGTAGCCGTCGGCGTGCGCGACGGCAGGCAGCAGCAACAACGCAAGCGCGACGAGTGCGCAGACGGAAGCGAACCGCGCAAACAGGCGGCGCTGCCGACAGGGCTGGGCAACGGGGGCGTTCATAGGCACATCCTTTGTCTGTGGTACCAGTAGCGTCATTGTCCCACGTTTGCGAGTTCATGTGACGAACATCTAGGCCAGCGGAGTATCAAACGGGACGAAAGTCACGTCCACGGCCGGCACTTGGGGACGTTCCTTATCTGCCGGCAGTCTGGGACACTCCTTGCCATGGCCCGCGCCAGCAGCAGACACCACTTCACAGCTCCGTCACAGGTGTAGCGGCTTTGTGTTGCCGCTAAAACGCTGATTGAGCCTGCGGGCGAAGGGCATAAAGCAGTTGAGCGAAAACGGTTTGCCCCTTTCCCGTTCGCTCGAGGATCATGTCCCCCTTTTCCGCGGAAACCCCGGCAGTTGCGAAGAGCTGCCGGGGTTTCTGTCGTTTGAGGGCTAGATTGATTGACGACGATTAAGGCGCCGAGCCGGTGGTCCGGCACGCGCAACGTGTGGCCTCAGCAACTTGCAGGCCACGGCAGCGTCTCCCCCACCGCGCCCCGCGCTATACTCGTCCGCATGGACATCAACGCACGCAACATAGCAACAACCGCCGCCGACGCGCCAACGACGCCGGCCGCTCCCGCGCCCGTCGTGGGGCGCTTCGCCCCGTCGCCCTCGGGCCGTATGCACCTGGGCAACGTGTTCAGCTGCCTGTGCGCATGGCTTTCGGCCCGCAGCCAGGGCGGCAGCATCGTGTTACGCATTGAGGACCTGGACGATCGCTGCAAGCGCCCGGAACTTGCCGCCCAATTGATTGACGACCTGGCCTGGCTGGGGCTGGAGTGGGACGAAGGCCCCTACTACCAGCACGACCGCCTAGACCTGTACGAGAGCGCCTTGCGCCGGCTGAAAGACGCCGGCCTCACCTATCCCTGCTTTTGCACACGCGCCGAGCTCCACGCCGCGAGTGCACCGCACGTGAGCGACGGCACGCCCATCTACCGTGGCGCCTGCCGAAGTCTTTCGGCCGAGGAGGTGGCCCGCCGCAGCGCCCTGCGCGCCCCGGCCACACGTCTGCGCGTGCCCACCGTCGACGACCTCGCAGACGACGTGATCGAGTTTGTAGACCGCACGTACGGAGCCCAGTGCGAGGCACTTGCCACCGAGTGCGGCGACTTTTTGGTACGCCGCAGCGACGGCGTATTTGCCTATCAGCTGGCCGTGGTGGTCGACGACGCCGCCATGGGCGTCACCGAGGTCGTGCGCGGATGCGACCTGCTGGGCTCCACGCCGCGCCAAATCTACCTGCAGCATCTGCTGGGACTTCCCACGCCGCACTACGCGCACATTCCGCTGCTCATGTCGCCGGGCGGCCACCGCCTTTCCAAGCGCGACCGCGATCTGGACCTGGGCGAGCTCCGCGCCCGCTTTGGTACGCCCGAGGCACTGTTGGGCTGGCTCGCCGGGCAAACGGGCATCGCGCCGGACGCCACACCGCGCTCTGCCGAGCAGCTGGTCGAGCACTTTAGCTGGAACGTTATCCGCGCGCACCGGGAAAACATCACTGTAACGGCCGAGTAGCCAGCCACTCCGCCCCTACGCAACATCCCAGGGTTGGAGTTCGTCGCCTAGGCGAACGATGCAGTCGTAGAGCACGGTATGGCGCTCGGCCGGGTTGGCATCCCGATGAAAATGCCCGTAATACCAGCGTTTGTAATCCAAGCGATCTTCCAGCTCATCGAAAAACGCCGTAAGTCGATCAACGCCGGGGCAATTCCAGCCGGGCCCCGGATAGAGCGTGGGCGAAAGCATGTGCGTAGAGCAGGTGTGGGTGATTACGTAGTCGACCTTCCAACCCACGCTGTCGAGCTTTGCCCGCGCCTCCTCAAAGTTGCGCTCGTCCGGCAGCTCCTGAGGCCATCAGCTGGAATAGGGAATGCGGTATTCCTTATCCACGCTCGTGGCGCCGCCCATAGTAAAGATCGTTGAGCCATCGAGTTCAAAAACCTCGCCGCGCGTCAGGCGCCGTATGGGAGAGGTATCCGACAGGCGCTGCGTCAGCCCACCGCGCCACAGCTCCATGGGACGCTCCGCCCAGTGATCGAAACGCTCGTGGTTGCCGTCGACAAACAGCACGGTATAGGGGCACGACTCCAGCCAAGCGATGTCGGCACATTCCTCGGCAGAAAAATCCCACGGAAAGCCAAAGTCGCCCGCGATGATGAGATAGTCGTCGCTCGTCAGGCTATCCCCAAGCTCCCAGTCGCGCAGCTTTTGCATGTCGACGCCGCCGTGAATATCGCCCGTCGCATAGACCGTCATCGGATTACCACTTCCCTGTAAGTCGCTAGCCCACATTCTGCACGATCACTAAGTCAACCGTTCCAGCCCTTCCATCCTTTGGGACCTACCCCTCGCTCTTCCATCCAAACGGGTCAAACACCCAAAAGATCAGATCGAGCACGCCGCCGGTCATCATGGCGCCGGCAAGAGCCATGCAAACATGCAGAGAACTGGCACTTCGGAGCACATCAAACGGCCCCAGAACAGCCAGCAGCGCGACCGTTGCGCCGGCAAGGCACAGCACGAGGCACGGCCCCGCGTTCTTGACGCACTTCTTTGCGAGATGCTTGGTGTTATCACTCATCGATATCGAACTCCTTAGAGGACCGTTGTTTGGGTACATGCCGCCGCGGCAGAGCAGGGCGGCAGGGTAAGTGTCACATGTCGTGCGGACATGCTTGAGTTACCCTACAAGTTAATGGATTTGATAGAATGTAGGGTAACTACTCGGAAAGGAGGCTCCATGTCCGTCTTAGAAGATGTCCTAGAAGAGGAATATGCACGCTCGAGCCGCCTCTTGGGCCTCATGGAGCAGGAAATCAGTCTCCTTCCAAAGGGCAGCATCCGCATGCGAAACATAAAGGGCCACGAATACTGCTATCTCAACTATCGAGTCGGCGACAAGGTCAAAAGTGACTATGTACCCGCTACAAAGGTTGATGAGCTGCAAGCCAAAATCGAACGTCGAAGGGCTCTTGCGGCCGCCATTAGAGAGCAGAAGCGATCTCAAAAGCTAATCATACGTGCGTTGGGAAGGGTGCCGAATGCTGACTGAGCAGCAGAGGTTTTCCTCTAAAACAATTTGAAAACCTTGCCGCATACATGCTGTTCGCATCCGCTGAGTCCGAGCCGCTGCCCAAGTCACCATGTGCCCGACACACAAATAGTTACACGCGGAACTATTCCAAAACCGAAAGAACCACTGCAGTTAGTACCCAATAACCATAATGCCTTTTAACGGAACAGGCATGCGCCCGCTTGCATACAATGTTTTGAAAAAAGTTACGACCTTTTCGTAGTCTCTGCTTGAGTTGTCACCGCTCTTGTACACATTACGAACGACTACACAAAGATATGCTGCATCCTGTATCATGCACGCTTCAAAAAAATCCTTCAGAAACTGGTTGTTCGCGACAGCGCGCCCGGCCTCAATCTCCACTATCGTGTTAGTGTCCCTATGGACGGCATCGACCTCAAAAGCTTTATCAATTAAGCCTTTCTCCCCATACAACACTGGCATCGATAGTTTCTCGTTTTTCTTTTTCCCCACCTCAACATTGAAACCAAATTGCTCCAAATCGAACGCCAAAATTCGGAGCACGCTATCGCTGTGCTCGCTGTTTTTATCAGAACGAATCTGCTCAATATTTTTATTTACAGCTTTTACAACGTCCATTAACGGCTGCGGCGGACGACCGTTTAATGGGAAGTAAATCCAGTTGCACTCCATTGATAGTCCTTTCTCTATATTCATTCAGCCACTGCAGCTATTTTAAATTAATGTTATAAAACACCGACGACTAACGATGCCATAAACAGTCAATCGGTCAACCTTTTAGCAGCTAGCGAACCATGCAAGCAAACAGAAACCTTAATCAACATGACGGATTGGTGCTTTCGGTCATTAGCAAACAGAATCACTTGCCCATGGAGCCATTTACCCTTGGCCTTTCAATTAGGACTGGCGTCAAATGCCGCATGCCTAAGTAATATTAAGGTCCTTCCATGGCTGCCGTGTGTGAAACTCATACTTTTGCAACGCGATTTTAATCCATATGATCCGTTCGCCTTGCTTATCCCATTTCTGACGCCGGCTTGATACCGGCACCCCATCTCCCGCTATCGAGGTCTAATACTTTTCCCACTGCCACCCAAAAACTCATCCAACATTAATCTTGGCTCAAGAATCGCTTAATCTATAACCTGCACTATAGAGTTCGACCAAGGGCGGGGCGGCGGCGCGCAACGCAGGCCGCCGAACGCAACGCTCGCGCCCGGGCAGATCGCCCGACGTCGCGCCCATCGAACGAAAGGACAGGTCATGGACGACCTCGAAAAAGTTGAAACCATCCGCACCAAGTGCAACGTGAGCTACACCGACGCCAAGGCCGCGCTCGACGCCGCCGACGGCAACGTTCTGGACGCCATCATTTGGCTCGAGTCGCAGGGCAAGACCCAGACCACGTCGGCGCACGCCGCCACCGAGTCCGAGCCGGCCGATGAGCCCTCGGCCGAGATGGTCGCCGCGCAGGCCGCCTACGAAAAGTCGAGCGAAAAGACCGACTTCTCCAAGAAGATGGACAGCGTGTGGGAGTACCTCAAAAAGCTCTTCCGCCTGAGTCTGGACACCAAGTTTATCGCCACGCGCCGCGATGCGATCATCCTCAATATCCCCATCCTGATCCCCATCGTCGCGCTATTTGCCTGGGGCGCCACGATATGGCTGATGCTGATTGGCCTGTTCTTTGGCATGCGCTACCGCATCGACAGCGACGGCGACGTGCCCGGCAGCATCAACAACCTTATGGATAGCGCTGCTAACGCCGCGGACGACATCAAGCAAAATCTGAACGACGACAAATAATCGCAGACGGGGGCACGTATGGCACGAATCCTGATCGTAGAGGACGAGGAGAAAATCGCCCGCTTTGTGACGCTCGAACTGGAGCACGAGGGCTACCAGGTGGAGCACGCTGCCGACGGCCGCACCGCCGTGGACCTGGCGCTGGAGCGCGACTACGATCTGATTCTGCTCGACGTGCTGTTGCCGCAGCTCAACGGCATGGAGGTGCTGCGGCGCATCCGCAAGCACAAGGATGTGCCGGTGATCATGGTAACCGCGCGCGATGCCGTGATGGACAAGGTGGCCGGGCTCGATGCCGGTGCCGATGATTACTTGACCAAGCCGTTTGCGATTGAGGAGCTGTTCGCACGGATCCGCGTGGCGCTGAAGCGCTCAGAGGCCGTGCGGGCGGCTTCGGACGCGGCTGGCGTCGGCGCCGGAGCGGGCGCGGCAGGCGGCGCGGGTGTCGGCGCCACTGCGATACCCCCGGTCAGCGACTCGACTCAGGCTTCCGCCGCGCCCTCCCCCGCCACGCTCGCCGTGGGCTCGGTCGCGCTCGATCCCGACCGCCGCGAAGTCACGGTCGGCGGCTCGCCCATCGTGCTGACTGCCCGCGAGTTCGATGTTCTCGCCCTGCTTATGGCGCATGCCGAGACCGTGCTCACGCGCGAGCGCATCGCGCACGAGGCGCTGGGCTACGAATACGTGGGCGACACCAACAACGTCGACGTACACATCGCGCACCTGCGCGCCAAGATCGAAGACGCCGGCAGCGCCCGCATCATCCAGACCGTGCGCGGGGTGGGCTATGTCTGCCGCGCATAACGCCGAGGCCAAGCGCGTCACCTCCATTGCCCGCGCCATCAACTGGAGCTACATGTGGCGCCGCCTGATGAGCTACGTCTGGCTCGATCTGTGGCTGCTGGTTGTTGCGGCGGCGATCCTGGTCTATGGCTACAACCAGACGCTGCCCACAGGCACCTTTACCGCAGGCTGGATTCCCGGCACCACCGTTCACGGCATGTCGCTCGCACCCACGCGCGGCTGGGACCTGGCCACGCTCACCTATACCGTCGAGCTTGCGCGCACCACCAAGACCTTCCCCCTCGCGCAGGACCTCATTGCGCTGTGGCCCCTCTATCTTGTCGTTGCGGGCGAGCAAGTCATCAGCGTGCTCAACATGCTCAGCGGTGCCCGTCGCGTGCGCCGCACTATGGCACCGCTCAACGACCTGGCCCTGCGCGTGGACGAGCTCGGCCGCATGCAGCTCTCCGGCGGCAAGATGGAAACGCTGGAGCAGGCCATCGAGCGCGCAAGCGTCGACTCGCCGAGCGTCACCACCGGCGATGCCGACCTGGCAAGCATCGAGGTCGCACTCAACCGCCTGCTGCGCCAGATGCAAGAGGCCAAGCTGCAGCAGATGCGCTTTGTCAACGATGCAAGCCACGAGCTGCGCACGCCCATCGCGGTGATTCAGGGCTACGTAAACATGCTCGACCGCTGGGGCAAAGACGACCCGGACGTGCTGGCGGAGTCTATCGCGTCCCTCAAGGCCGAAAGCGAGCATATGCAGGAGCTCGTGGAGCAGCTGCTGTTTTTGGCGCGCGGCGACGCCGGACGCACGGTCCTGCGGCGTGCGAATACCAACCTGGCCGCGCTGGTCGGCGAGGTATGCGAGGAGTCACAGATGATCGATGCCGCGCACACGTATCGACCGGCGTACGACGCTGCGCTTGTCAGCGACCCGCGCTGCGACGCGCCCGTTGACGTGGCGCTCGTGAAGCAGGCTCTGCGCGTGATCGTGCAAAACGCCGCCAAGTATTCGGACGCGGGCACGTCCATCAGATTTGGCGTAGTGCCGGATGCGGGCGCGGGCACGATCGACATAAGTGTTGAGGACGAGGGCATCGGCATGGACCAGGAATCCGCAGCTCACGCATTCGAACGGTTCTACCGCGCCGACAACGCGCGCGATGCCGGCGCGCAGGGCTCGGGTCTGGGGCTCGCTATCGCCAAGTGGATCGTCGACAGCCACGGCGGCGTCATCGGCGTGACCTCGGTCGAGGGCGTCGGAAGCCGCTTTACGATTCGCCTGCCACGGTAGGGATGCCCCCTCGTGGATCGAGGTCTAATACTTTTCCCGAGAAGTGAACGACCATATTCGGACCCCCGAAGCATCCGCATTTTTCGGCCGCAAAATCGCAGGATTCCAGCATCGAAACTGCAGGAAACGATGCCCTTAAAGTGTCGATGCTTCGGGGGGCTGATTTGTCTCGTTCACTTCTCGGAAAAGTATTAGACTTCGGTTTTTTGACCGTTGCAAAAGTCGATCCCTCGGCATAAATAAAGGGATAAGGCCATGCGGCCCTATCCCTTTTTGCTAGCTATGGCAGCTTGTACGCTACTCGCGGCACAGATGCACGGCGAAGCCGGCGAACTCGCGCTTAAAGTACACGAGCTTGGTAGAACCGTCGGGCAGCAGCGCGCGCGACTCCTCGTTGACCTCGAGCCCGCGCTCGGCAAACCACTTCTCGGCCGCATCGATGTCGTTGACGGCAAAGCCGATGTGGCCCTTGGTGCCACGACCGTTCTGCTTCATGATCTCGACCAGCGAATCGTTAAAGTACGAAACGGGGGTCTCGATGACGGGCAGGCCCATCATCGTCGAGAACAGCTCCGCAATCTCCAAGGCGTCTGCCGGGTCGGCGGCGTTAATGCCCACATGGGCGACGCGCATACCAAAGAGCTCTACCGGATTGGCGTTCTGCTCACTCATGCAGTCAGCGCCTACTGAGCCATGACGTCAAGAACGGCCTTCTCGGCAGCGACGCGGTTCATGCCGGTCATGAAGGGCACGCCGCTCACGTACGGGCAGGTGAGGCCCTCGGGGGCAACGGTGGTGGCGATCAGCAGGTCGGCGCCCTCGTCGCAAGCGTCCTTGGCCTCGGAGATGGCGCACTGCACGATCTCGTACTTGTCGGCATAACCGTTGGCGTCGAGCATGGTGGCGACCTTCTGGGCAACGAGCGTGGAAGTGGCAGCGCCAGCACCGCAAGCCAAAACGATCTTTTTCATAGGTAATGTCTCCCTTCATGGTTTACTTTAGGTAAGTGTACCGCAGCGAGCGATGGCGCTCAGCCTCGATGCGCTTTTATGCCAGTTTGCTTACGCGCTGCGTATAATACATCCAGTACGTGTTGTCATACCGCTCGCTTTATGAGTGACTAAGGACCCTAATATGCCCGATTCCCGCACACTCTGGACCGCCGTCGTTATCATCTGCATCGCCGTGTCGGTGTTCTTTAGCGTCAAAAAACGCACCACGTTTAAACGCCTGCAGCAGCTTATGGCCGCTAAGCAGTGGGACGAGTTCGATCGTTTGCTCGACGGCAAACTCACCAGCATGCTGTACCCGCGCTACAACCGCGACTACCTGCGCCTGAACTCCTATCTGCTGCGCGAGGACCACAAGCGCGCCGATGAGATGTTCGATTTGCTGCTGGGGCTCAATCTGCCCAAGATGCAGCGCGTCGACCTGGTAATCAAGGCCTTTAACTACTACGTTGGCCAGGAGGACCGCAAAAAGTCCAAGGAGCTCCTGCACGAGATCAAGGGCTTTGAGGGCGGTCAGGCCGAGGCGGTCGCACACGAATGCCAGCTGATGTACGACACGATGATCCTCAAGCGCCACAACGACATTCCCGAGCTGGAGCGCATGCTCGAGGATGTCGGCGACGACCCGGTCAAGCGCTGCCGCTTGGAGTACCTGCTGGCCCTGCAGTACCAGAACAAGGGCGACGAAGCCAAGTTTGCCGAGTACTTGGAAAAGTCAGGCCAGCACTCGATGGCCGTCAACGCGTAACGGACGGCTTGTGCTAGACTTCTAGTCTCACGGGGGCGTGGCGGAATTGGCATACGCAGGAGACTTAAAATCTCTCGCCGCAAGGATTGTGGGTTCGAGTCCCACCGCCCCTACCATATGAAGCGTTCGAGCCCGTGTCCCGTTGGGATGCGGGCCCGTTTTTTTCGGACGCCGGTGGGGCTCGAACCCGCGAGGGGGCGAGCGTCAAGCGGACGCGCAGCGTCCGCAGCGAGCCGGCAAGGGCGCCGGCAGGCGGCCGAAGCCGGTGCGGATTTGCGCAGCAAATACGCGGAAGTCCCACCGCCCCTACCATGTAGTGCTTACGAGCCCGTGTCCCCCAGGGATGCGGGCTCGTTTCTTTTAGGTGCCGTCAACTGCAGAGCAGCTCATTTGGGACAGAGCCTTTTTGACTACTTTTAAAGGGTGCTCAGGCTCGGGGTCCAGGCGATGGTGGGGGTCGCGCCGTCGAGAACCTCGTTGATGGTGGCGGCCATGCCGGCGAGGAGGCTGTTCTCACTTACGGTGAGCGTCTTGTAGCCGCCGGCTCGCATGAGCTCGCGAATCACCACGGCGCCGGCCAGAATCACGCCCGCGCGTTTGGGCTGTACACCCGGTAGCGCGGCGATACCCTCCACATCCAGCGCGGACATACGCTCGATGGCAGCCGAAACCTGCTCCATCGAAAGCTCGCGCAGGTGCACAAAGCTCGAATCATACGGCTCCAGCTCGTGAACGAGTGCCACGAGCGTGGTGACGGTGCCGCCCACCGCAACGAGGCGTTCGGCGCGCTCAAAGTCGCTGGGCAGGCCTTCAAAATAGGCGGCAAACTGCTCGCCTGCCCACGCGGCAGCGGCAGCAAGCTCGCCATCCGCGGGCGGCAACGCGGAGAAAAAGCGCTCCGTCACGCGGCGACAACCGATGTCCAGCGAGCGCGTTCCCTCCAGCGCAAAGACGCCGCGCTCCGGTGCATAGACGCCCGTCGCGAGCTCCGTGGATCCGCCGCCCGAATCGGCAACGATGATGCGCTCGCCAGCAAAGTCGTGCGCCACGCCAAAAAACGTCAGGCGCGCCTCGACCTCGCCCGGAATCACCTGCGGTTCGAGCCCCAGCTCGCGCAGGCCGTCCAGCAGCAGCGCGGCGTTGGACGCATCGCGCGCGGCACTCGTGCAGGTGGTGCAGACGCACGCAGCCCCAAAGGCACGGGCCTCGTCCACAAACATTCGGCATGCGGCGAGCACGCGCTCGACCGCCGCCTCGCGAAAGCGGCCCGTCGCATCCACGCCCTCGCCCAAGTCGGTAATCTCGGTATGCTTGGACGATTCCACGATCGCCCCGCCTTCGACCTGGGCCAACACCAGTCGCGACGACACCGTTCCCAGGTCGATCGCGGCCACCTTATAGCGTTTGCAATTTGTCATTGCGGGCTCCCCCCGGGCGCTATTTGCCGTTGGACACGACCGTCTGGCCCTCGACGCCGTTAAACCCAAACAGCATGTCGAGCGCTTGGATGTACCACGGCGCGTCCTTGCCGACTTCTTCGATTTCCTTGGCCACTTCGCTGGCCTTCTTGGCGTTTGAGGACTTTTTGCTCGACGACGAGTCCGAATCGTCGTCCAGGCCCTGCACTTCAATCCTCTTCTCGCCGGGCATCACCATGCCCAGGTCTCGTGCCGAATCCTTAATGCCCTCTTCCGAGAACCACTTGTCAGTGTCTTTTTTCATCTCGTCGTTATATTGCTCGCGAATCTCGACCTGCTTGGCCAAGATGTCGCTCGAGCGTTTGGCAACGTAGAGGTCGCGCACGGGAAAGTACAGGCTCACGAGCGCCAGGGCGACGACAATGCCAACAAACAGCCCTCGCTGGGGACCGTGGGTAAAGTCGTAGATTGCCTTGACCACCGCGTTATCGTTGGCGTAATGCATGAAGTCCGAGCCCGAAAGACGGTTCGAGGGCCTACTCGGCTTTTCATGCGTTTGAGCCGAGGGACGTTGGGCATGCGTCGAGTGTGGCGGGCGGCCCGTCGACGTATTCATTTGAGCACGGGAGTGTGAGGCACTTGTCGGTCGCTGCATGGAGCGGTCGGCACCGGCGTAATCGGACCCGCCGAGCTGCACCGTGCGCGCACGGCGAGGTGACGGCTCACGCGAACCGGCGGAATAGTACCTGTTGTCGTAAATCTGATCCATGTGCGCCTTGTGCGGTTGAGGTTTGTTTGCGCTAAGTCTTTTAGTTATAGCACGAGTGCGCGCACCGCCTTCGGCGGCCCTTGCTCGACATAAAAAAGGCGCTGAGCCATATGGCCCAGCGCCCCATGGTGCTCAACAGTGCCCGGCGGGAGCGAGGTGAATCCGAGTCAGCCCCGCCCCCGCACACGCCACTTGCCTAGCGAATGTTGTAGAACGCGGCCTTGCCGGCGTAGCGCGCGCTGCCCTCGAGCTCGTCCTCGATGCGAATGAGCTGGTTGTACTTGGCGATACGGTCGCTGCGGCACGGGGCGCCCGACTTGATCTGGCCGGCATTGACGCCCACGACCAAGTCGGCGATCGTGGAATCCTCGGTCTCGCCGGAGCGGTGGCTCACGATGCAAGCGTAACCGGCCTCCTTGGCGGTCTCGATGGCCTCGAGCGACTCGGTGAGCGTGCCGATCTGATTGACCTTGACCAGGATCGCGTTGGCGGCACCCAGCTCGATGCCCTTCTTGAGGCGCTCGGTGTTGGTGACGAACAGGTCGTCGCCCACCAGCTGCACCTTGTTGCCAATGCGGCGGGTAAGCTCAACCCAACCGTCCCAGTCCTCCTCGGCCATGCCGTCCTCGATGGAGATGATGGGATAGGTGTCGACGAGCTTCTCCCAGTAATCAACCATCTGGGCACTCGTGTACTCCACGCCCTCGCCCTTGAGCTCGTACATGCCGGTCTCGGCGTTGTAGAACTCGGTCGAGGCCGGGTCCATGGCGTACATGAAGTCGACGCCGGGCTTAAAGCCAGCCTTCTCAACGGCCTTGGTGATGTACTCGAACGGCTCGGCGTTGGTCTTAAGGTTGGGCGCAAAGCCGCCCTCGTCGCCCACGCCGCCGCCCAAGCCGGCCTCGTGCAGCACGCCCTTGAGGGTGTGGTAGACCTCGGCGCACCAGCGCAGACCCTCGGCAAAGCTCGGGGCGCCCACCGGCATGATCATGAACTCTTGGAAGTCGACGTTATTGTCGGCATGCACGCCGCCGTTGAGGATGTTCATCATGGGCGTGGGCAGCAGATGGGCGTTGACGCCGCCCAGGTACTGGTACAACGAAAGACCCGCCGACTCGGCAGCGGCGCGGGCAACGGCCAGCGACACGCCCAGGATGGCGTTGGCACCGAGTTTGGTCTTGTTGGGGGTACCGTCCGCGGCAATCAGCGCGGCATCGACGGCGCGCTGGTCAAAGGCGTCGAGGCCCACGACGGCGTCGGCGCACTCCTTGTTGACATGCTCGACGGCCTGCGAAACGCCCTTGCCCAGGTAGCGACCCTTGTCGCCATCGCGCAGCTCGCAGGCCTCAAAGGCACCGGTCGAAGCGCCCGAAGGCACCATTGCGCGGCCAAAGCTACCGTCCTCGAGCACGACCTCGACCTCGACAGTGGGATTGCCGCGGCTGTCGAGCACCTCGCGACCGTAGACGTCCAAAATATCGCTCATGTTGTCTCCCTCTCACTTGGAAACATAGTGGATGCAAGCGACCGGCTGACCGTGCACCGTCGGTGCGCCTCCGTAAGTTAGCCATGTCGCACTTTTTGCATTATGCCCTAAGTTAGCCGAGGGATACACTTGATTTTCGAAAAATTTAGCGGGAACGATGAGGCGTGTCAGCCCGTCGTTCCCGCAGTCTTACTCCTCCGCCTTTGCGGCATCCCACAGGTCGTTAAGGCCGTGGGTCGAAAGCTCGGCAAGATCCACGTGGGCGTCAGCCGCCATCTGCTCCATCGCAGCCCAGCGGCGGCGGAACTTGGCCGTGCTCGCGCGCAGGGCACTCTCGGCGTCAATCCCCTCTTTGCGCGCAACGTTGACTAGGGCAAAGAGCAGGTCGCCAAACTCCATCTCGCGCTCGGGCGAGCCGGGCTCCTCGGCCTCAAACTCGGCACGCTCCTCGGCGACCTCGTCCCACACATCCTGGACCGTCTCCCACTCAAAGCCCACGGCCGCCGCCTTGCGCGACACCTTCTGAGCTTGCATCAGCGCCGGCAGGTGCGTGGGCACGCCGTCGAGCAGGCCTTCGGGCGCAGCCTCGTCCGCCGCCACAGCCTTGTCCTTGGCAGCCTTCTCGGCAAGCTTGACCTCGTCCCAAATCTTGAGCACCTCGTCGGGGCTGTCGGCATCCGCATCGCCAAACACGTGCGGGTGGCGGCGAATGAGCTTGGCGTCAATATCGCGCGCCACGTCGGCCAGCGTAAACTCGCCGGCGTCCGCCGCAATCTGCGCATGCAGCACCACCTGCATGAGCACGTCGCCCAGCTCCTCGCGCAGATGCGTGGCATCGTCGGCCTCGATGCAGTCGAGCGCCTCATAGGCCTCCTCGATCATGTTCTTGCCAATGCTGCGGTGCGTCTGCTCACGGTCCCACGGACAGCCGTCGGGCTGACGCAGGCGCCAGATGGTCTGCACCAGATGCTGCAGCTCGGCCGACGCGTCGACCAGCGTGGACAGGTCGCGCGAGCCCTCGGCATTTTGCTGAGCCATGTGCTGCGCCATGGTTACTCCTCCTCCAGGATCACGTGACGGAACGCGCCGCCCTCGTAGATACCGTAGCTGTGCGTACCGTCCTTGGGAATACTCACGCTGCCGGGATTGAAGAGCCACAGACCCGGGTGAGTCTCGCTTGCCTCGTTAACTTTGATGTGCGTGTGGCCGTAGACGAGCGCGGAGCCCTCGGGCAGCGCGGGCGCGTGGTCGACGCTGTTGTGCATGCCGGCGCCAAAGACGTGGCCGTGCGTCAGGAACAGCTCACGGCCGGCCTCATCGAACAGCGTGGCGTAGTCGGCCATGACAGGAAAGTCGAGGACCATCTGGTCGACCTCGGCGTCGCAGTTGCCGCGGACGGCAATGATGCGGTCGGCCAGGGCGTTGAGCAGCGGAATCACGCGCTTGGGGGCGTAGTCGCGCGGCAGGTCGTTGCGCGGGCCGTGGTAGAGCAGGTCACCCAGCAGCACGATGCGGTCGGGCTGCTCGGACTCGATGGCGGCACACAGGTGCTCGGTCCAGTATGCCGAGCCGTGGATGTCGGAGGCGATGAGGTATTTCATGGGGGGGTCCTTTCGGGTGGGGTTGATGGGGCTGGGCGTGGCGTGCCACTGGCCGCGCTATTCAAATCGCAGCGCCGCGGCTTGTGCCGCCTGCATCACGCGCTGGAGCGGCACGTTGTGCACGCGGGCGAGACGGGCGCAGTCCTCGTACTCGGGCGCCGCACGCTCACTGCCGTCGGGCAGGGTGGCCACCTTGACGGCTACCTCGCCCCAAGGCGTCGCCACCTGCTCAAAGCGGCGCGGCAGGCAGACGCGCTCCATAATCTGGCGCCGGATACCGTTGGTCGTAGTCTCCAAAAAGATAATCGTCTGTAGGCGCTCGATATCCTCGTGCGAGCAAATCACCTGCAGCTGCCAGCCGGGGCGGCCTTTTTTGCAGTAGAGGGGCAGCCAGTGCACCTCGCGGGCGCCGGCCTCGCGCAGGCGGTCGGCGGCGTAGGCGAGCACCTCGGGCGACGCGTCATCGATGTCGCACTCCAGCTTGACGATAGTTTCGGGCGCATCGGTCTCGCGGGACAGCGGAGATGTACTTCCACGTTGCATACGGTCCGAATCCTTTCCGCACGGGCTCGTTTTATTCACCCAAACGCTAGCACATCGGACGTGGCACAGGCGTGACTTTCGCCCGTCGCCGCCCTCACCCCTATCCAAACGTGTACGTCAGCCTCCAAACATGTCATTTTTTGTCGGTTTTGGAGGCTGACGTACACGTTTTGGAGCGAGGCCGCACACGATCAGAATTGCGCCCGCACTCCGTCCACCACAAAGTTCGCCGCACTCAACAATTTTGGACTTTCTACGCAGTTCATCGACCAAAAATTACCCTCGGCATACTTACCCGCTGCACGATGTTACTCTAGTTGCATTTGGCTAACTAAGCGGCTGCCGAGGACCCCGCCCGGCACCGTTACGGCATAGGAGGTTTCATGTTCGAGAAGCGGCTCTTCTCCCTGGTTCCGCAGGCAACGCCCTACATTATGGCAAGCGTCCTGTTTAAGTGGATCGCGCTCATGGCAAACATCACGGTGATGTGGGTGCTTGCGCGCATCTTGGGCGGCATCGTCACGGACGGCCTTTCCGCCGCGCTCGCCGTCGATGCCCTCGCACAGGCGGCCCTGCCGCTCGCCGCCGCCATCATCGTGCGCGCCGCCTCCATCTACCTGGCCCAACGCGCCGGCGACAAAGCCGCGTTCGAGGCCGTCCGCCGCGTGCGCTCGTTCGTCTACGACAAGCTCACCGCACTCGGCCCCTCCTACACCGAGACCGTCCCTACCGCCGAGGCCGTCCAGACCAGCGTCGAGGGCGCCACGCAACTCCAGGTGTACTTTGGCGGCTACCTGCCGCAGCCCTTCTTTGCCGGCTTGGCACCCATCACGCTGTTTGTACTGCTCGTGGGCCAGGCGGGTCTTCCCGCCGCGCTGCTGCTCGCCTGCGTTCCGATCATCCCCGTCTCCATTATGATGGTCATGCGCAACGCCAAAAAGATCGGTGCCGAGTACTGGGGCAGCTATGTCGATCTTGGCGGCATGTTCCTAGAGGCCGTGCAGGGTCTCACCACCCTTAAGGTCTACCAGGCCGATCGAAGCTGGCACGAGCGCATCAACGCCGAGTCCGAGCGTTTCCGCACAGCGACCATGCACCTGCTGGTGATGCAGCTGCGCTCCATTTGCGTTATGGACCTGGTCGTCTATATGGGCGCCGCGCTCGGCATTATCGTGGCCGCACTGCAGCTCGCCACGGGCAAGATCGGCTTTGAGGCTGCCTTCCTCATCGTCTTTCTGTCACAGGAGTTCTTTTTGCCTATGCGCCGCCTGGGATCGCTGTTCCACACGGCCATGAACGGCATGGCCGCCTCGCGCCGCATGTTTGGCATTTTGGATACGCCCGAGCCCGAGCGCGGCGATGTTGAGCTTGATGGTCGCGGCGATATCGAGCTCGCAGGCGTGAGCTATGCCTACGGCGACCGCACCGTGCTGGACAGCGCCAGCGCGACCATTGCGCACGGCTCGCTCGTGGCACTCGTGGGCGAAAGCGGCGGCGGCAAGTCCACGCTCGCGGGGATTATCGCGGGCCGCAAGGGTGCCTACCGTGGCAGCGTTCGCATCGGCGGCGTTGAACTGCGCGATGCCACGGCCACCTCACTCATGCGCGCCGTCACGCTGGTGCCCACCAACGGCTACCTGTTTGCCGGCACCCTGCGCGACAACCTGCTGCTCGCCCAGCCCAACGCCACCGACGCCGAGCTTTTGCGCGCGCTCGGCCGCACGCGCGTGGCGGCCTTTGTGCAGGCCAACGGCGGGCTCGACATGGTGATTAACGAGGGCGGCACCAACCTTTCGGGCGGCCAGCGCCAGCGCGTGTGCATGGCCCGCGCCCTGCTGCACGACTCGCCCATCTATGTGTTTGACGAGGCGACGAGCAACGTCGATGCCGCAAGCGAGGCCGCGATCGGCGAGGTCATCGCGTCGCTTGCCGGCGAGCACACCGTAATTGTGGTGGCGCATCGCCTGTCGACGATCGTGGACGCCGACCAGATCCTGGTGCTGGAACGCGGCCGCATTGCCGAGCACGGGACTCACAGCGAGCTCTTGGCCGCCGCGGGCGCCTATGCGCGCATGTGGAACAGCCAGAAGCAGCTCTCGGCATATGCGTATGCAGAGGGTGATGCTGAGGATGCCGGCGCGGTTGAGGCTGTTGACGGCAGCGCCGCCTGTGCCGATGGCCTCAACGGTACTAGTTCGTCTTCCGCTGCCGCGGCGCCTGACTCCGGCCGCGCCCGTCGCTCGGCGCCGTCCATCATGTGGCGCATGATGGGGCTCGTCCGACCGCTTGCCGGCTGGCTTGTGCTAGCCGTCGCGCTGGGCAGCATCGGCATGCTCACCGCCGCGTTCGTGCCGGCCTTTGGCGCCCTTGGCCTTATGGCCGCGCTGGGCCGCAACGCCTTGGGGCTTGGTCTTATCGCAGCATGCGCGGCCTGCGCCGCCTGCGGCATCGCGCGCGGGCCGCTCCACTACGGCGAGCAGCTCTGCAACCATTACATCGCATTCCGTCTGCTCGCACACATTCGCGACCTGGTGTTTGGCGCCCTGCGCCAGCTCGCCCCCGCCAAGCTCGAGGGCCGCGGCAAGGGCGAGCTCGTGAGCCTGGTCACCTCGGATATCGAGCTGCTCGAGGTCTTCTACGCGCACACCATCTCGCCCATTGCCATAGCTCTGGTCTGCACCGTTGTGTTTGAGGGTTTTTTGCTGGCTGTGAGCCCCGAGCTCGCGGGCATCGCGCTCGTGGCCTACGCGGTCTTGGGCGTGCTGCTGCCCCTGACCTCGGCCAAGGCATGCGGCACCACCGGCCGCCAGAGCCGCGAGGGCGCCGGTAAGCTGGGCGCCTTTGTGCTCGACAGTCTGCGCGGCGCATCCGAGACTATCCAGTTTGCCGGTGGCGCCGATCGCAGCCGTGCCCTGGGCAAGCTGACCGAGCAAGTCGGCGCCGTGGACGCGCGCCTCAAGCGCCGCCAAGCGGCCAGTGAGGCCGTAGCCGATGCGCTTATTCTTGCGGCCAATCTGGTGATGCTCGGGCGCGCGCTGCAGCTGGTAGCTGCGGGAACGATTGACTTTGCCGCAGCGTTTGTCGCCGTCTTTACCTTTGTGTCGTCGTTTGGCTCGGTGATGGCCGTGAGCCGCCTGGGCGCCTCACTGCAGGAGACGCTCGCCTCGGGCGCACGCGTGCTCGATTTGCTCGACGAGCAGCCCCAGTGCGCCGAGGTCGCCGATGGACAGGACGTTGAGTTTGCCGGCGCCGCAGCCGAGCATGTCAGCTTTAGCTATGCGGGCGGCGTGGACGCGGGCGGTGCGGGCGCCACAGAGCAGATCGCGAACAACGCCGCTGCGAGTCTCATCCTCGACGACGTGACCTGCACCTTTGCGCCCGGCACCATGACCTGCATCATGGGGCGCTCGGGCTCGGGCAAGTCGACGCTGCTTAAGCTGCTCATGCGCTTTTGGGACCCCGCAGCCGGCACCATCACGGTGAGCGGCGTCGATGCCCGCCACATCAACACGGCGAGCCTGCGCAGCCACGAGGCCTATATGACCCAGGACACACATCTGTTCTGCGGCACCGTACGCGAGAATCTGCTGGTCGCGCACGCCAATGCCACCGATGCCGAGCTGCTCGACGCTTGCCGCTCCGCCTCACTCACCACGCTCATCGACCGCCTGCCGCAGGGTCTCGACACCCCGGTTGCCGAGCTGGGCGACTCGCTCTCGGGCGGCGAGCGCCAGCGCATCGGCCTTGCGCGCATCTTCCTCAACGACGCGCCTTTCATCTTGCTCGACGAGCCCACCAGCGCACTCGACGCTCTCAACGAGGCAGCCGTAATGCAGGCCGTTGACGAGCTCAAGCGCCGCGGCAAGACCATCGTGCTCGTAAGCCATCGCGCCAGCACCTGCGCCTTTGCCGATTGCTCGCTTTCGGTCGAGCACGGGAGGCTGAGCTAATGGCGCGCCCGGTCGACACGCCGGAGCTGGCGCGCAAACGTGAGCGCGAGACCCAAATGGTGTCGCAGATGATCGCGCTGTGGTGTCGTGGGCATCATGGCGGCGGGCATGCGGTCGAGCAGGCTGGCGACGATGAGCCCGTGCGCGTGAAGCTCGGTCTTCGGACCATTACGCTCTGCCCCGAATGCGCCGAGCTGCAGAAATACGCCGTCGCGCGCATCGAGCGCTGCCCCCACATGGGCACCAAGACATTTTGCTCGGCTTGCCCCTCGCATTGTTACCGGTCTGCCATGCGCGAGAAGATTCGCGAGGTCATGCGCTGGTCAGGGCCGCGCATGATCTGCTATCGCCCCATCACTGCCGTCCGGCACGCGATTGTGACGGTGCAGGCCAAACGCGCGGCGACACGAAGCAAGTAGTCGCCGTCGCCGGCACGCGCTGCCCCGCCCCTCGCCCTCGTCTCAAACGTGTACGTCAGCCTCCAGACATGTCATTTTTTGTCGGTTTTGGAGGCTGACGTACACATTTTGGAGCGAGGCCGCACCGCGCGCCGCGCAGCCTTCCCAATCGATTTCGACCCCCGGCGTGCCCGGCGTGTTGAGGGCTGCGCCATTACAATGGAGCGGATTCGCCAAATGCAAAGGAGTCGCCATGTCCGCCTGCCCGCTGGTCGATTGCCATACCCACACCTCGTTTTCGGATGGCCATGCCTCGTTTGAGGACAACGTCCGCGCCGCTGCTGCAGCCGGCTGCCGCGTCATGGTCTCGACTGACCACCTCACCCTGCCCGCCAGCATGGACGCCAACTGCGAAGTGCAGGTTGTCGAGGACGACCTGACGGCGCATCGCCTGGCATTTGAGGACGCCCGCAGGCTTGCCACGCAAATCGCGCCGGAGCTCGAGCTTATCTATGGCTTTGAATGCGACTGGTACGAAGGTTGCGAGCCTTTGGTTGAGGGCTGGTCCGCGGGTGCCATAGTGCGCTTGGGCAGTGTGCACTGGATTGGCAACCCGGGAGATATTGCGGCAGGTGCCGCGGGCACGGCAGGGACAGAGGACGTCGCGCGCCCCGATACGCCCGACTCACGCTGCGGCTGGATCGACGACGACACCAACCTGCACGTTTGGGAAAACTTAGGCGTGCGCGGCGTATGGGAACACTACGTCGACGACTGGTGCCGTGCTTGCGAAAGCTCGCTTAACTTTGACGTGATGGCCCACCCCGACCTGGTCATGCGTTTTTCGAAGGAGGGCTTTGCGCCCGATTTTGACCCGGCGCCGTTTTGGGGGCAGATGGCCGAGTGCGCGCACGATACGGGTCGCCGTGTCGAAGTCTCGACCGCCGCGCCGCGTAAGGGCCTCGACGACTATTACCCCTCGACGGGGCTGTTGCGCTGCTTCGCCCACGCCGAGGTGCCAATCACTTTTGGCTCGGACGCGCACCGCGCCTGCGACATCTGCTGGAACATTCGCGAGGCTCAGGCCCACGCCTACGACTGCGGTTATCGAACCTTCGACATCCCCCACGCCACCAGCGAATGGGAGTCCACGCCCCTCGCCTAACTAGTCGTTTAAGAACGTCCATTGACTAGTGGCGGCGGGCGTTGAGTTCGCCGGCCAGCTCGTCGAGGGTAATGCCGTAGCGCTCGAGCGTCACGAGCAGGTGGTAGATCAGGTCGCCGGCCTCGTAGCGAATGTGATCGTGGTCGTTATCCTTGCAGGCCATGATCACCTCGCTCGCCTCCTCGGCAAGCTTCTTGAGCAGCTCGTCCTCGACGTCGGTCAGCAGACGGGCGGTGTAGCTCTCCTGTGGCGACGCATCGCGACGACCGTGAATCACCTCGGCCAGACCCGTCAGCGTCTCGCCGATGTTTCCATCCTGAACATTTGCGGTGCGCACACCCATAGTTCAATCCTTTCTGGTGGCCGAGCGTCTAATCGAACGCCCGCCCTACGCGAGTTTCTTAAAGAAGCAGGTACGGTTGCCGGTATGGCAGGCAGGACCCGGCGAGTCGACCTTGACCAGCAGTGTGTCGCTATCGCAATCGGCCCAGAGCCCACGGACCTCCTGCATGTTGCCGCTCGTCGCGCCCTTGTTCCAGAGCTCCTGGCGGCTGCGGCTCCAAAACCACGTGGTCCCGGTCTTGAGCGTCAGCCCCACCGATTCCTCGTTCATCCAAGCAACCATAAGCACCTCGCCGGTGTCATATTGCTGAACCACGCAGGGAATGAGCCCACAGTCGTCATATTTAAGCTCTGCCGCGGTTGTCACTTGCTCCATTTAGAAGTCCAATCTCACGGGGATTCCCTGGCTAGCCATATATTCTTTGACTTCGCGAATGCTGAAGGTTCCAAAGTGAAAGACGCTGGCCGCCAGCACGGCGTCGGCTTCGCCCTCGATCACGCCCTCGGCAAAATGCTCGAGCGTGCCCACGCCACCGCTCGCGATGACGGGAATCGGCACCGCACGCGCCACGGCGCGGGTGAGTGCCAGGTCAAAGCCGGCCTTGGTGCCGTCGCGGTCCATGCTGGTCAGCAAGATCTCGCCGGCGCCGCGGCGAGCCGCCTCCTCGGCCCACGCCACCGCGTCGATACCCGTGGCATTGCGGCCTCCCGCGGTAAAGACCTCCCACTTGTCGGCATCCGGCTGCCCAGGCAGGCCGACGCGCTTGGCATCGATCGCCACGACCACGGCCTGGCTGCCAAACGCCGCGGCAGCTTGGCTGATCAGCGATGGGTCGCGCACAGCGGCAGAGTTGAGCGATACCTTGTCGGCACCGGCCGCCACCATCGTTCGCATGCCCGCAAGGTCGCGAAAGCCACCGCCCACGGCGTAGGGAATGGCGAGCTCCTCGGCCGCATGCGCCGCCATCTCGATGGTCGTCGCACGGTTGTCGCTCGTGGCAGTGATGTCCAGGAACACGACCTCGTCCGCACCCTCGCGATCGTAGGCACGGGCAAGCTCCACCGGATCGCCCGCATCGCGCAGGCTCACAAAGTTGACGCCCTTGACCACGCGGCCGTCCTTAACGTCCAGGCAGGGAATGACGCGTTTGGTAAGCATGGGCTACTCCTCCCCTCGCGCGGCGGCCAACGCCTGTACCAGCGTAAAGTTGCCCTCGTAGAGCGCACGACCGGTGATGGCGCCCTCAATAGCGCCCTCGCCCACCGCGGCGAGCGCACGGATATCATCGAGCGTCGAGATGCCGCCCGACGCCACAACGGGAAAGCCCGCGACCTCGGCCACGTGGCGATATGCTGCCACGTCGATGCCCGTCTGCATACCGTCGCGCGCGATATCGGTATACACCAGATGTTTAAAGCCCAGCTCCGTGAGCTGCGCCACGGCATCGTCGAGCGCCACACCCGCACCGTCGCGCCAACCGTTCACCTTGACCTGGCCGTCACGGGCGGCAATATCTGCCACCAGCAGCTCGCCAAAGCCTTGGGCCGCCACCTCGGCAAAACCCGGCTCAGTCACCAGCACGGTGCCCAGTGCGATGCGACGCGCGCCGTAGCCGGCCAGCTCGTCGATGCGCGCGAGCGAGCGAACGCCGCCGCCCACGTCCACCGACAGACCGTCGACGCCGCAGATGGCCTCGATCGCCGCCGAGTTGGCAGCGCACGCGTCCTCGTCCTCGCCAAAGGCAGCGGACAGGTCGACGACGTGCACCCAGCTCGCACCCTGCTCGGCAAAGGAGCGAGCAACGGCCACGGGGTCGTCGGAATATACCTTGCAGCGGCTCCGGTCGCCGCGCTCCAGGCGCACGACCTTGCCGCCGATCAAATCGATTGCAGGAAACAGGATCATCGGCCGGCCTCCTCGACGATGTTGACGAAGTTCTTAAGGATGCGCTGACCAAGCGCGGAGGATTTCTCGGGATGGAACTGGCAGCCCCACACGTTGCCGCGACGCACGATGCACGGGAAACTCCGCGTGTAGTGTGTGCGCGCCAAAACATCAGCGGCATCGGCGTCGTCGGTCACCGCGTAGCTGTGGGTGAAGTACATGTTGGCGCCCTCGGCAAAACCGGCGAGCAGCGGGTCGGCAGCACCGGCGGGCGTCATGTGCACCTGGTCCCAGCCCACGTGCGGCACCTTCAGACGACTCGATTCCAAGCGCGTACACGAACCGCGCATGATGCCCAGGCCATCGACCCAGGGGCCGCCAGCCTGCTCGGGGGTGCCGCCATCCGCGGCCACGCCCTCGTCCGCAGGCACGCCCTCGTTGCCGCGCTCAAAAAAGAGCTGAAGACCCAGGCAGATGCCGAGCAGCGGAGTTCCGGCGACAACGGCACCGAGCACCGCGTCCGCCTCGCCGCTCTGGCGCATAAAGGCGATCGCGTCATAGAACGCGCCCACGCCCGGGATGACCAGGCCGTCGGCGTCGCGGATCTGCTCCGGATCATCCGATGTACAGGCGGCGGCACCGGCGCGCGCAAGCCCGCGCACGACGCTCGACAAGTTGCCCTTGTGGTAGTCGACCACCACGATCTTCGGTTCGCCCACGCGACCCCTCCTCCTCGTCTTGTCCAAAAACCACCACAAAGGGGACAGGCACCTTCGTAGTGGTTTTACCTTTGTAGCGGTTACAGCGAGCCCTTGGTGCTGGGGATGCCCTGCACGCGGGGATCGAGCTCGCAGGCGTGGCGCATCGTGCGGCCCACGGCCTTAAAGGCGGCCTCGATAATGTGATGCGAGTTGCCGCCCGCCAACTCGCGCACATGCAGCGTGAGCTTGGCGTCGCGCGCGAAGGCGTAGAAGAACTCGACGGCCAGCTCGGTATCAAAGCTGCCCACGCGCTCGGTGGGCACGGGCAGCTCGCAGTAGGCCTGCCCGCGGCCCGAAATATCAACAGCAGCCATCACAAGCGTCTCGTCCATGGCGATCGCCGCGTCGGCAAAGCGCGTAATGCCCGCCTTGTCGCCCAGCGCCCGGCAAAACGCCTCGCCCAGCACAATACCCGTGTCCTCGACGGTGTGGTGCGCATCGACCTCCACGTCGCCCACCGCGTGCACCGTCAGATCGAACAGACCATGGCGGCCAAAAGCGTTGAGCATGTGGTCGAAAAACGGCACGCCGGTCGAGATATCGCACACACCGGATCCGTCCAGGTCGAGCTTTACGACAATGTCGGTCTCGTCCGTCTTGCGGGTTGCCTCGGCATAGCGGTCCATCTACATCCCCTCCTTCACCAGCGCGGCAAACGCAGCCAGTACCTCGTCGTTTTCCTGTGGGGTGCCCACGGTAATGCGCAGGCAGTCCGCGAGCCCCGGCGCATAGCTAAAGTCGCGCACCAAAATTGAATACTCGTCGCGCAGGCGCTCGCGCACGCGCGTGGCATGCGGCGTACGCACGAGCACAAAGTTCGCCGCGCTCGGCCATGCCTCCACGGGCATGCCCTCGGCAGCCATCGCGCGCAGAGCGGCCTGTTCGCGTTCGCGCTCGGATGCGACCTGCGCCACCACGGGCGTGTAGGCATCACGGGCACGCACGCAGGCAAGTGCTGCCGCCTGGCTCAGTACGTTGACCGAATAGATCTGGCGAATCGCCGCGAACACGTCGATGACTTCCGGCGCCGCGATCACGTAACCCAGACGCGTACCGGCAGCGCCGAACGCCTTGGACAACGTATGCAGAATCACCAGGTTGGGATGCTCGGCGATAAGCCCCTGCGCCGTGGTGACCGCGCCAAACGAATCGTCGGCAAACTCCACGTAGGCCTCGTCAACCATTACCATGCCGGGGCACGCATCGCACAGCGCCGCGACAAAGTCGAGCGGTGCCACGTCACCCGTGGGGTTGTTGGGCGAGGTCACGATTGCCAGGTTGCACTCGGACGCCGCCGCAAGCACGGCTGCCTGGTCGAGCTCAAAGGTCGCGGGGTCGCGCCACACGTCGCGCACCTCGGTCTGACAGAGCGACGCAAAGAACGCATACTCGCTAAAGCACGGCGGGCAGTTGAGCAGGGTCCGTCCCGCGCCGCCAAACGCCAACAGGTAGTTATAGAGCAGCTCGTCGCCGCCGTTGCCCACGCAGACATTCTCGCGCGCCACACCATGCCAAGCGGCAAGCTCGTCGCGCAGATCGTTGGACATGGGATCGGGATAGCGGTTGAGCGGCGTGGCAGCCAGGGCGGCGTCGACCGCCTCGCGCACGCCAGCCGGCACGGGATAGGTGTTCTCGTTGGCCGAAAGGTTGATGCGCGTGGGCGTAAAGTTGGGATCGTAGGGCTCAATACCGGCCAGGTAAGGCTGGACGAGCTCCTTCATGCGAGGCGTGAGTTCGGCCATATTAGGCCTCCCCGCCGGTTACGCCAGCGCCATCTGCGCCTGCAGCCGCCAGGTCCACGCCCTCGGCAACCGTCGCCACGGCGTCGCCCGGCCAGGCAACCTTGGTCAGGTCGGCCGCGGCGAGCGACTCGGCGCTCACGGCATCCTCGCCCTGCTCCAACACGCGGCGACGCAGTGCGGCCGAAAGCGCGTGCGCCCACAGGCCCTCGGCCTCGGCCAGACGCTGCGTAGCGGGAGCGTCGGAGAGCAGGCCCTCGGGTGTATAGCAAATGACACTCGAGCGCTTGACGAACTCTTCGACCGAAAGCGGGTTGGAGAACATGGCCGTGCCGCCGGTCGGCAGCGTGTGATTGGGGCCAGCAACGTAATCGCCGAGCGGCTCGGAGCTCCAAGCGCCCACAAAGATGGCGCCGGCGTTGCGAATGCCGCCGAGCAGGCCCATCGCATCCTTGCAATGCAGCTCAAGGTGCTCGGGCGCCACGGTGTTCACTGCCTCGACGGCAGCCGCCATGTCGGCGGCCACCACGATGGTGCCTTCGTTGTCGAGCGAGGCACGCGTGATCTCGGCACGCGGGGACTGTGCCACCAGGATGTCGATACCTGCCTCAACCTCACGCGCAAACTGCTCGTCGCAGGTCACCAGATAGCAGGCCGCCAGCGGATCATGCTCGGCCTGGGCCATCAGGTCGGCCGCGACCACCATGGGCTTGGCCGTGGCGTCGGCCAGCACGCAGACCTCGGAGGGACCGGCGACCATATCGATACCCACATCACCCGAGACAATCTGCTTGGCGGCGGCAACAAAGGCGTTGCCCGGGCCGGTGATTTTGTCGACACGCGGAATGGTCTCGGTGCCGTACGCCAGCGCGGCCACGGCCTGAGCGCCGCCCACCATATAGATCTCGTCCACGCCGCCGAGCTTGGCCGCCGCAAGCGTATACGGGCTGATCAGGCCGTCTTTTTGCGGCGGGGTCACCATGACCACGCGCTTGACGCCGGCCACCTTGGCGGGAATGGCGTTCATGAGCACGGTGGAAGGGTATTGTGCACGACCGCCCGGCACGTAGATGCCAGCCGCAGCAAGCGGGGTCACCTTAACGCCGAGCATCGTGCCGTCCGCGCGCGTGGTAAACCAGCTCTGCTCGACCTCGCGCTGGTGGAACTCGCGAATCTGGCGTGCAGCCTTCTCGAGCGCGGCGACAAAGGTCGGGTCGAGGCCTTCGAGCGCGGCATCGATCTGCTCTTGCGGCAGACGGAAGCTCTGCAGCTCAACGCCGTCAAAGCGCCGGCAATAGTCGCACACCGCGGCATCGCCGTTAGCGCGCACGTTGGCCACGATATCGCGGGCGGCATCGACGATGTTTTGCGGCAGCACGCCCTTGCGGTTGAGCTGGTTGGTAACGAGGCGCTCACCGGGAGCGAGCTTGATGGTCTTCATATCGGTATCCCCTATCGGTTGAGGTTGCATTTGAAAAACGAGATGCCGGGCAGCGACACCAATCGGTCCGCAGCCCGGATATGGGGGCGCCCGTGCGTGCTCGCGCTATTGTGCCGAGCCCGCGACGGGCTCAAAATGCTTGTCCTTCACGGCAGCAGCCAGACGATCGGCCAAGTTGCGCACGCGCGGATCCAGGCGCGCGGCACCCGGATTGACGAAGAAGCGGGCCGTGCAGTCCATAATGCGGCCGGTGATGACCAAGTCGTTGTCGCGCAGCGTGGCGCCCGTCGCGGTAATATCCACGATGCGATCGGTCATGCCGACGATGGGGCCCAGCTCGATGTTACCGTGCAGGGAGACGATATCGGCGTTCACGCCGCGCTCGGCATACCAGGCGCTCGCGATGCGCGGGTACTTGGTGGCCACGCGAAGCGACCCGCGGCGGGCATAGTTGCGCTCGGCCTGGCCGGCGCGCCATGCGGGCTCCGCCTCGATAAACGTGCACAGGCCGTAGCCCAGATCGACCAGCTGCAGCAGGTTGAGGTCGGCCTCGATAAGCGAGTCCCAGCCGCAGATGCCGCAGTCGGCGCCGCCGCAGCCCACAAAGGCGGGCGCGTCGCTGGGGCGCACAATGACAAACTCGATATCGCCGACCGCGCCCTCACCGGCACGCGTGTCGCGACCGCGCACGATCAGGTGACGACCGGGGTCACGCAGCTCAGAGACATCAAGGCCCGCGGCCTCGAGCACGTCGAGCGTGTCGGCCTTGAGCGAGCCCTTGGGCACGGCGATGCGCAGCGGGCCCTCGGCGCCACGGCCCACAGCGTGATCGCCGTCGGAGGCGGCGTCCTCGGCCGAGGTGCGCGCGGCCTCCAGACGCTCGAGCGAAAAGGCGAAGCCCGCCGCCGGCACCTCGATACCATCGCCGAATGCGCCGGTAAAGATGGAGTCGTAGCGTCCGCCCGAACCGACCGGATCGGGCAAGCCGCCGGCATAGGCCTTAAAGACCAGGCCCGTGTAGTAATCGAAAGAGTTCATGATGGAGAAGTCGAACGACAGCACCTGGGCGTCCTCGGGAGCCAGGCCCTCGACCAGGGCACGCAGCTCGCGCGTGAGCGGCGCGACAATGCCCGCCGCCGCCAGAAGCGCATCGACGCGGTCGAGTACCTCGGCACCGCCGTGCAAGCGCGGCAGCTCGCCAATGGCGGCCTTGACGGCATCGGGCTCGGCGCTTGCAGCCACGCGGGCATCGAGGCCCACAAAGTCGTTGGCGTGCACGCAGCGCAGCGCCTCGGCAGCAAGCTCGCGGTCCTTGCACGCCGCGAGCAGTTCCTTAAACGGACGCACGCTACCTGCGATAATGCGCGCATCGGGCAGCGCCAGCTTGCGTACCGCCTCGGCCACGAGCGAGACAATCTCGACATCGCCCGCGGTGTCGCCCGCACCGATAAGCTCAAAGCCCAGCTGCGTAAACTGACGCGAGCCACCGGCATTGCGCTGGCACTCGCGAACCACCGGCGCCTCATAGCGCAGGCGCAGGGGCAGGTCGGCCGCGCGCATGCGGGTCGAGACCAGACGCACGATCGGCAATGTGTTGTCGGGACGGACCACCAGCAGACGGCCATCATCGTCAAAAAGCTTAAACGGCGTGTCCGCGATGCGGCCGCCTTCCTCGAGTGAACCCTTGTCCTCGAGCAGCGGCGTTTCGACCGGAAGGTAATGATGCTCCCTGAAGCAGCCCTTCACCGTCAGCGCAATCTCCTCGCGCGCCTGAGCCTCCTCGGGCAATATGTCCCGGAATCCCCACGGTGTGGCCGTCATCTGGTGAGCCTCCTCATGCTGTGTTTCATATAGAGCAGAAGACCGGCATAGCTCCGCCGGTCTTCTGGGTACTTTAGCATACTAGAGTGCTTGCGGGGAAAATCGTCTCTCTCGGCTCACAGCGTATTCATTTGGAAACATTGGAACGGATTGTCGCAACCCAACCCCACCTAGACGCCAATCGCACGACGATACTCTGCCATTACCTGCGCATCGGCAGCTGCGGGGTCGGCAAAATAGCGCCAGTCATAGGTCTCGGCCGAAACAACTCCGCGATAGCCGCGCGCCACCAGCCTATCCAGGTCGGCGCGCATATCGCGGTCGCCGTCACCCCAGGCAAGATGCGTCGTGCCATCTGCCGCAACATCGACAAAATGCACGTGGGCGACATCATCGCCAAGCAGATCGAAATAATCGTCGATGGTATCCCCTGCCACCGCCATAGCGCCCAAATCCAGACACGCCTTAAGTGCCGGATGATCAACTGCCTCGATCATGCGCTTCGTGTCGGCCGCCGAGTTCACGATCATCGACTCAACCGGCTGTAGGGCCTCGAGCACCAGTCGCACGCCGCGCTCTCCCGCATGCTCGGCAATCGCACGCAGCATCGAGGCGCTGCGACCCCACGCGTCCTCGATCGGCTCGTTCAAAAATGCCCAGCCGCTCGAGACCATGACCTGCTCGGCTCCAAGTTCCGCCGCGATATCTACAACGTTCTTAAAGTACGCGAGCGTGCGGGCACGCGCCTCATTCCCGCGCGCCGCGATATTCCACGGCTTGGGGTTGTTCTGTTCGGGACAAAGCCCCACAATCCGAACCCCATACCGCTGCGACAGCTCCCGTACCCGTTCGAGCGAATCGTATCCATGGCAATCGACATACAGATGCATCGCCCCGGTCCAAAGCTCGCAACACGTGTAGCCCGAAGCCGACGCCGAAGAAAAGAACTCCTCAAGGTCAAAATAACGATGGCTGATATTCATGACGGCAAGCTGGGGATAGCTCATAATTACTCTCCAACCCAAGCGAGGCCCCGTTCCATATAGGAGCGAGGCCCGATTACACAAACGTTATTTGCTCTTAGTAGTCGAACTGGTGATAGTAGCGACGGTAGTTGAGGTTGTGCTTGGTGACCGTCTCGTAGTAAGCGGCAAGGCGATCGGTGATCAGCGAGGAGAGGATCCACGGGGAGACGATGACGCGGAACTCGTCGTCAAGGCCGGGGATCGCGAACTCGGCAGTGTCGATGACGTTGACGTCGGTGTCGCCGGTCACGCCGCGGGTCAGGAACGCGCGGACGCGCTCGTCGAGCTTGCGGTTCTCGTCCTCGCCCA
>NZ_JAQLDU010000008.1 GCF_028209625.1 Collinsella aerofaciens
TCTTCCTGCGGGGCATTTCCGATGCCTCCCTTTTCTCGAACCTTAATTTCAAAGTCCAAGAAATGGGATGCAGTTCAAATGAGTGGTTTCAGTCATTTAAGTCTGTCCCCAATGAGTAGGTTGGAAAATAGTTCGCGCACGTCGCTTAAAAATAGTTCGCCCGGGTTTACTATTAACCTAGAAAAGTAGCAGATGGCTAACAACGGGGGATAAGATGGCGACAAAGCGAGCCTATGTCCAGGTCAGCGGGCTTAAGAAACACTACGGCGACGGTGATGCGCGCCTGACGGTACTCGATGGCATCGACACGTCCATCAACCGCGGCGAGATCTGCGTCATGCTGGGGCCCTCGGGCTCGGGCAAGTCGACCTTTCTCAACCTCATTGGCGGCCTGGAGGATGCCGACGGCGGCTCCATCATGGTGGACGGCTGCGACCTCACCGTGCTCAAGCCTGCCGATCTGGGCGAGTACCGCCGCCGCGAGCTGGGCTTTGTCTTCCAGTTCTACAACCTGGTGCCCGACCTTACTATCAAGGAAAACATCGAGGTCACGGCGCACCTGTCCAAAAAACCGCTCAACATCGACGACCTCCTACGCTCGCTGGGCCTTTACGAACACCGCAACAAATTCCCGCGTCAGGTCTCGGGCGGCCAGCAGCAGCGCTGCGCCATCGGTCGTGCGCTCGTCAAAAACCCGGGCCTGCTGCTGTGCGACGAGCCCACGGGCGCGCTCGACTACAAGACATCCAAGGAAATCTTGCAGCTCATGGAGGACGTCAACCGCACTTACGGCTGCACCATCATCATTGTCACCCACAATGCCGCCATCGCGCGCATGGCAAATCGCGTGCTGCGCCTGCGCGACGGGCGCATCGTCGAGGACGAGCTCAACGAGTCGCCCGTCGCGGCCGCCGAGCTCGATTGGTAGGCGGCGCCATGACACCTCTCGCAAAACGTCTCCCGCGCGAGCTGCGCCGCAATATCGGCAAGTACCTGGGCATCTTTTTGCTTATGTGCGGAAGCATCGCCCTCACGTCGGGCTTTTTGCTCGCGGCGCATTCCATCGGCTGCCTCATTGACGACATGCGCGACGACTACACGATTGAGGACGGCCGCGTGACTACCTCCTTCGAGGCCACCAAAGATCAGCTCAAGGCTGCCGAAGACGCGGCTGAGGACGTCGGCGGCGTTACGTTCTACAAGAACTTCTCTATCGACGCCATCATCAAAAAGGCGGCTGGCGACGACGGCACCAAGCGCACCCTGCGCACCTACGCGCATCGCACCAAGGTTGACATTGCGTCCTACTGCGAAGGCAGGCAGCCCAAGACGGACGATGAGGTGGCAATCGACCGTGTCTTCGCCACCAACAACGACCTCGCCGTGGGCGATAAGGTCGAGCTTGAGGGCCGCACCTACACCATCTGCGGCATCATGACCCAGCCCGATAGCCAGGCGTTGTTCCTCGACAATTCGGACTTTACGGTGAACACCATCACGTACGGCGTGGCCGAGGTCACCGACGCCGGCTTTGCCGCGCTTGAGGACGCCGGCGGCGCGCCTGCCTACACCTACTCCTTCACCTTTGCCGATCGCGATCTCCCCACCGCGGATCGCATCGATGCGGAGCAGGATATGGTCGAGGCGCTGACCGATGCCGATGCGCGCGTGGACGATCTGATCGATGCCGATTCCAATCAGGGCATTGGCTATGCGCGCGACGACGTGGACGGCGACTCCATGATGTGGATGACGTTGCTCGACATCATCATCGTGATCATGGCGTTTGTCTTTGTGGTGCTCACCGACGCCACCATCGAGGAGGAGAGCGCCATTATCGGCACGCTGCTCGCCAGCGGCTATCGCCGTCGCGAAATCGTGCTGCACTACCTAGCGCTTCCCGCCATCGTAGGCGTGGCCGCGGCGCTACTGGGCACCGCTCTCGGCGTTGCGTTCTTTACCGAGCCCATGCGCGGTCTCTACTACGGCTCGTACAGCCTGCCGCCCTTCCAGGTGTACTGGAGCTGGGAGATCTTTGTGAAGTGCGCCGTGGTTCCCGCCGCCGCGCTCATTCTCATCACGCTGGTGGGCCTGCTTCGCAAGATGGGCAAGACGCCGTTGCAGTTCCTTCGTCACGAGGCGAGCGGCAAATCGGGCACCAAGCGCGGCCTGCAGCTGCCGGAGCGCATGGGCTTTGTCTCGCGCTTCCGCCTGCGCGTCTTCCTGCGCAACCTGGGCAACTTCGCCACGCTCTTCGTGGGCATTGCATTCGCCTCGCTGCTGCTGCTCTTTGGCCTGGCGATTTTGCCCACGATGACGCACTACGCGGACAACCTCGAGACGAGCCTGGTCGCCGAGCATCAGTACACACTCAAGGCGCCGCTGGAGCTCGAGGGCACTGCCGAGGAGCGCGAGCAGTGGTCGGCGCTCGAGCGCTTGCAGTCGATTGACGGCGCGCTGCTCTCCGCCGCCCAGGATGCCGATGACGAGCTTGACGACGCGGCCGATGCGGCGCAGACGGCAGCCGATGCCGCGACCGCATCTCCGTCTGCCGAGAGCCTGACTGCAGCGCAGGATGCGCTTGCTAAGGTCAAGGACAAGAAGGATGCGCTCTACGCACGCCTCGACGATCTTGCCGATGCCCTCGGCTGCGACCGCGATGAGGCCATCGACCTGATCGACAAGGCCTCTAAGATCGACACCGACAACGACGACATTCACCCGATCAACACGACCGACAACGGCGCGGGCGCAATCGCGCAGGCCGAGAAATATGCCTTTTACCAGCTGCAATACGACCGCGGCGATGGTAATGGCGAGGAGACGATTTCCGTCTACGGCATTTCATCTCATTCGCGCTATTGGAAAGACCTCAACGTCGGCGACGGGCGCGTCGTCTTTGGCGGCGGTCTGCTCGATAAGTTTGGCTGGAGCGAGGGCCAGAAGGTCGAGCTTCGCGACAAGTACGAGGCTCGGGATTATTCTCTTGAGTACGCGGGTAAGGACTGTATCTGGGGTTCAAAGTCGGACATGAATATCTATATGAGCATCGATGACTTTAACGAGCTGTTCGGCAACGACGCCGCCTACTTTAACGGCTATGTGAGCGACGAGAAGCTCGACCTCGATGCTCGTTACTTTGCCGGTGACACCACGCCCAACGACATGCGCGCCGTGGGTGACCAGTTCATCGGCATGATGAGCAAAATGATCGGCATGATGGTCGGGCTCGCGGTGTTTATCTTCCTGCTGTTTATGTACCTGCTGACCAAGGCGGTGATCGACCACAGCGCCCGTTCGATCAGCTACATGAAAGTCTTTGGCTATCGCGATAGCGAGATCTCGCATCTGTACATCCGCTCGATCACGCTGTGCGTGGCGGCGTCGCTCGTGCTGAGCCTGCCGGTCATTATTGGCTCGCTCACGGCCATCTTCCGCTCGATGCTGCTCGCCTATAACGGCAATATCGAGATCTACGTGCCCGCTTGGTCCATGGCTGCATGCGTCGGCATCGGCTTTGCGACCTACCTGGTCGTGGCGCTGCTACACACGCGCTCCATCAAGCGCGTCAGCCTGGCCGAAGCCCTCAAGGTGCAGGAGTAGTCATCGGGGACAGTCTTTGCCGATTCGCCGGCTCGCCGGCCGGACTGGCAAGGACTGTCCCTGGCGGCACTCATTTAAGTCTGTCCCCAATGAGTGGCCGTAGCGACTCGGCGTTGCGCTTGACTTCAACCCCACTTCAATGGGTACCATCCTCTATGTCTGTAACGCCATATAGACCGAGGGGATATAACTATGACCGCAACTGCACCCGCAGCACCCGCTAAGGTGTACTTCACCAACCTGCGCACGCATGCTCGCGAGAGCCAGCTTGACAAGCTTAAGCGCCTCATCCGTCGCGCCGGCATTGAGCAGATCGACTTTGAGAACAAGTTCGTCGCCATTAAGATTCACTTTGGCGAGCTGGGCAACCTGAGCTTTTTGCGCCCCAACTACGCCCGCGCCGTCGCGGATGTCGTGAAGGAGCTGGGCGGCAAGCCCTTCCTTACCGACTGCAACACGCTCTATGTGGGTAGCCGCAAAAATGCGCTCGAGCACATCGACACCGCCTACCAGAATGGCTTTACCCCGTATGCCACGGGCTGCCAGGTCATCATCGCCGACGGACTCAAGGGTACCGACGAGGCGCTCGTTCCGGTCGAGGGCGGCGAGTGCGTGCACGAGGCCAAGATCGGCCAGGCACTCATGGATGCCGATATCGTGATCAGCCTCACCCACTTTAAGGGCCATGAGCAGGCCGGCTTTGGCGGTGCCATGAAGAACCTGGGTATGGGCGGCGGCAGCCGTGCCGGCAAGATGGAGCAGCACGCCGCTGGCAAGCCGAGCGTCGATACCACCAACTGCGTAGGTTGCCGTGCCTGCGAGAAGATATGCGCGCACAGCGCCATCACGTTTGACGGTACGCGTGAGCGCGAGCTTGCCAACGGCAACACCCGTACGGTTCACGTCGCCGCTATCGACCACGATCGCTGCGTGGGCTGCGGCCGTTGCATTGCGGCGTGCAACCAGGACTGCATCAAGCCCGACTATGATGCCGCGGCCGACGTGCTCAACTACAAGATCGCCGAGTACACGAAGGCCATTGTTCAGGATCGCCCCAGCTTCCACATCTCGCTTGCCATGGACATCAGCCCCAACTGCGACTGCCACCCCGAAAACGACACGCCCATCGTCAACGACATCGGCATGTTCGCGAGCTTCGACCCGGTCGCCATCGACCAGGCCTGCGCCGACGCCGTCCTGGCGTCCGAGCCGCTGCCTAACACCGAGCTTACCGACAGCGCGGCCAAGATGGAGCATAATCACGAGCATCTGGAGGGCGAGCAGGCCAAGGATCCCTTCTGCATCACGCATCCCGACACCGACTGGCGCGCGTGCATCGCGCATGCCGAGAAGATCGGCCTGGGCACGAGCAAGTACGAGCTCATCGAGGTCAAGTAGCTCTTAGCTATTGGACAAAACAAGCGCCTTTGTGGCGCAAGTCGAGCAAAAGCCGCCCGTGAGCACAGCGCCCACGGGCGGCTTTTCGGAAGTATGCGGCAAATTTCGAGACCGCCGAGCACACGACGTTTTTTGGCAACAAAACCCCTGATAAATTGTTGATAAAACTGCGGTCTGGTCGGCAGTTCCAGATTTTGCCGCATACTTCCGAAAATAGGGGGCCAGATAAAGCCCCGGACGTTGCTTTTTGCCTAAAAATTCTTTCCGAGGAAGTCGTCGACCGTGTTCCAGTAGAGCTCGGGGTCAACTTGCGCACTCTTGGCGTGGGTGGCGCCATGAATGGTGAGCTTTTGCTTGACCTTGCTGGAGCACGCGTCGTAGTTTTGGTCGAGCATGTCGTACGGCACAAAGGTGTCCTGGTCGCCGTGGATAAACAGCATGGGAACCGTCGCGTGTTTGAGTTGCTCCACACTGCTTGCCTTATGAAAGTCGTAGCCCGCGCGCGCGTCGCACACCAAGTTTGCTACATCGAGCAAGGGAAAGCTGGGCAGGCCGAACACGTCCTTGAGCTGCAGGGAAAACTCGTCCCAAACACTTGTATAACCGCAGTCCTCGATAATGCATTTCACGTTGGACGGCAAAGATTCCCCCGCGACGTCCATGGCGGTTGCCGCACCCATCGACTCGCCAAAGACCAGGATGCGCGCCTCGGGGTCAGCCTGAACGATCCGCCCAATCCATGCAACGACATCGAGCCGCTCGGGCCAGCCCATGCCGATATAGTCGCCGCCGGAGCGCTCGTGGGCACGGGCGGCAGGCGCGAGCACGTTCATGCCGCGGTCATGGAATCGTTTGGCGTATCGGGCCATACCGATGGGCTCATCGGTGTATCCGTGTAGGCAGATAGCGTAATTGTGCGTGCTCTCTGGGGCGGCAAAATACCAAGCGGAGAGCTCGGTTCCGTCATCTGCGGTGAGGCTGCTGCTCTCGCGGTTCTCTTTAAACCATGCCCGCGCCTCGGTTCCCTCGGCATCCGGCTGCTCACTTTCTTTGTCGTCCTTGCCGTCCTGCATCATCTTCATGGTGTATGGCGCGCGGGGATTCAGCGCGAAGTCAAACAGAAAGTTGCCGGCAAATCCGAGCAGCACAATGACAACCACCAGTGCAACGATGCCGGCTATCTTGAGCTTTCGATGGGAATGTTCGTTTTGAGCCATGCGGTATTCTCCTATAAGATGTTAATACATCAACATTTAAAACAAGCGCATTATGGATGTTCGCCGTTGATGCGTCAACAAGCAAAGAATGGGTAAACAAAGGGTCACGTATGGTGCAAATTTCGCACGTACCCAGACGCTTTGATATAGTGTTGAGAACTCTTTACATTGGAGGATGTAACCGGCATGTCCGATTCGAGCGACAGTTCCAAGCCGCGACCCAAGATCGCGGCCGTTCCGCACTACACGGTGGGCGAGGAGATCATGAACTCCGTCACCCATGGTGTCGGCTGCTTGCTGGGTATCGCGGGTCTGGTGCTCCTGATCGTATTCGCTGCACTGCGCGGCGGTGGCCCGGCCCACATGGCCGCGGCAATTGTCTATGGCGTCAGCATCATCCTCGAGTACCTAGCCTCCACGCTCTACCATGCGATTCAACCCGCGCGCGCCAAGCGCGTGTTCCGCATCATCGACCACAGCTGCATCTACCTGCTCATAGCCGGCAGCTATACGCCGTTTTGCCTCATCACGCTCGCAAACGACGGCGGCGCTGTGCTGTTCTTTGCCGTATGGGCCATCGCCATTATCGGCATCGCCCTCGAGTGCTTTATGCGCGAGCGTCAACCGCACTGGGTAAGCGGCCTGGTCTACCTGCTGATGGGCTGGCTTGTCGTCTTTAAGCTGCCCGAACTTGTGGCACTGCTCAACCCCGTGGCACTTGCCCTGCTCGCCGTCGGCGGCGTGTGCTACACCGCGGGCGTGCCGTTCTATATCGCCAAAAACGTGCGCTATCTGCACAGTGTGTTCCACCTGTGGGTGCTCGCCGGCAGTATCTTCCAGTTCATGGCGGTGATCCTCTTCGTAATCTAGCGACCACGCCTGCGCGCTCGCGTCCTTGTTTGGGCGCCGGCGCAATTGCCCTACCCGTCACCTACGCTTACTACCCAACGTCCCGAATCTTGGAGGTTCGAGAAACTCCCGATGGACATAACCATCTCCCTTATCACCACCCTCGTTTTGACCCTCATCAACGGCTACTTCTCTATGTCCGAGATGGCGCTCACCACGGCCAAGCGCGCCGTGCTGGAGCACGAGGCCGAGGAAGGCGACAAGCGCGCCGAGCGTGCCATTAAGCTGGCTGCCGACTCCGACCAACTGCTCGCCACCATCCAGGTCGCCATCACGCTCGTGGGCTTCGCCTCGTCTGCCGTCGCCTCGACGAGCCTGTCCGACCCGCTCGCCACGTGGCTCATGAGCTTTGGCATCGCGCCGCTCTCCGCCATCGCGCGCGGCCTGGCGCCGGTCATCATCACCGTCGCCGTCGCCTTCGTATCCATCGTGATCGGCGAGCTCGTGCCCAAGCGCATCGGCCTTGCTAACGCCGAGGGCGTATCCAAGCAGGTCGTGGGACCGCTCTCCGTATTCCAAAAGATCGCCCGCCCGCTCGTGTGGCTGACCGGTGCCTGCTCCGACGGCCTGGCCCGCATCCTGCGCATCAAGAGCGCCGACGACCGCCAGAACGTCTCGGAGGAAGAGATCAAGTACATGGTCTCGGAGCAGGACGACCTGCTCGACGAGGAAAAGCGCATGATCCACGAGATCTTCGACCTGGGCGACACCGTTGCCCGCGAGGTCATGGTGCCGCGCGTGGACACCACCATGTGCGAGGATGACGAGACGGTCGCCGACGTGCTGTCCACCATGCGCCAGACCGGCTTTAGCCGCATCCCCGTCTATCACGAGGATCCCGACAACGTCGCCGGCATCGCGCACATCAAGGACCTGATCCAGCCTTCGCTCGATGGCAAGGGCGACCAGCCTATCGCCGACTTTTTGCGCGACGCCACCTTTGTGCCCGACACCAAGGACATCCTGCCGCTGCTGTCCGAGATGCAGACCTCGCACGACCAGATCGTAGTGGTCGTGGACGAGTACGGCGGCACGGCCGGTATTATCACCATCGAGGACATCGTCGAGGAGATCGTCGGCGAGATCGAGGACGAGTTCGACCCCGACAACAAGTACCTCACGCGCCTCTCACGCCGCGAGTGGCTCGTCGATGGGCGTTTTTCGTGCGATGACGCGATTGAGCTTGGTTGGCCGCTCGAGGAAAGCGATGATTATGAGACCATCGCCGGCTGGATTTTGGAGCTTTGTGACTCGGTGCCCGACATCGGAGAGGTGTTTGAGGTCGCGGGGTACAAGTTTAAAGTGCAGTCGATGCGTGGCCAGCGCATCTCGCTCATTCGCGTGATCGCTCCGGCCGAAACCGATAAGAAGGATTCCGAGTCTTCGGCAGACGAGCCGACGACGTCGGGTGCGGGTTCCGCGAATCCGCACGACGGCGACGAGTAGGACAAGGAAGAGTAGGGGAGAGTTATGGCAGGCCTGTTCAACATCCTTAAGGTCACCGTCAGCGAGGACAAGATCTGCGCGCATGTGCTGGTGAACCCCGGCATGCCGCTCATGACCTCGGAGGACATAGAGGCCACGGCGCGCGTGTACTACCTGGTGCCGGCGATTGCCAAGCACCTGTGCCTGGGCGATTCCGGCCGCGAGTTCCAGGACTGCATGGGTCAGACCGAGCTCTGCCACCTGCTGGAGCACGTGACGGTCGAGCTCATGAACGAGACCGGTCTTGCCGGTAGCATCTCGTGCGGCCGCACGCGCGTAAGCGAGCATGACGAGCGTGTCTTTGAGGTCGAGCTTTCGTGTCCCGACGACGCACTGGCCATCGGTGCGCTGTCGTCGGCCACCTTTATGATGGACTGGGCGTACCTGCACGCCGACCAGCCTGCCCCCGACGTGGAAGGCACGGTCGCGGGCCTGCGCAACCTGGTGCTGGGCATGCGCGCCGAGGCCGAGGGCAAGGATCCTCACGAGGCCGTCGCCGCCGCGAACGGCGAAGATGCTGCCGAGGACGAGGGCGCTGACGAGGGCGATGTGCCGGTCGACGCCGAGCCCGTTGCCGATGCGACCGCCGAGCCCGTTCCCACCGAGCCCCAGGGCGTCCCCAACTTTGACGACGAGCCCCAGGTGGCGATTGATACCGAGGGCGCGGTTGCCGAGAACCACGAGGCCTCCGCTGCCGTCTTTGGCGGTGCGGCGACGGTTCCGGCAGGACCTGCGCATGAGGGCGGCCTGCCGCTCGTGGACGGCGCCGGCGAGGACCCGGGTGCCACGGTGGCCATGCCGGCTATGCCTCAGGAGTAGGCCTACGCGTTTATCACCATCACGCACCTGCACCTTTGCCGTACGCAGATGAGCGGAGCGGCAAGTGATGCGCTGCGGGTATAATGGACAGCATTCAAACGGTGGGCACCGACGTGCCCGCAGGAGAGGAATGATCATGGGTAAGACTTTCAGCTTTGTCTCCGGCGCACTTTTTGGTGCTGCTGCCGGCGCTATTATCGGTGTTGCTCTGGCTCCGCGCTCGGGCGCCGAGACCCGCGCCATGGCTGCCGATATCGCCAACGACGCCTGGGACAATATGCGCGACACCTACGAGCACAGCGCCGAGGAGGCCCGTGCTGCGGTGAATGACTTTGGCCCGATGGTCGACGCCAAGACTGACGACCTACGCGCCAAGGTCGACCTGGCCCGCGAGCGCATGGACCAGCTGCGCGAGCAGCTCAACGACGCCATTTCGGGTGGCAACGTGACGCCTGCCGCCGACGTCGTGGTCGAGAACGCCGTCGAGGCTGATGCCGAGGCTGCGGAGCCCTCGACCGAGGCATAATGCGCGCCGGGGATTTTGTCGGCGCCAAGATCTATCGCAAGCCTACCGAGGACAAGCGCACCAAAAAGGACGGCACACCGCGCAGCCCTAAAAAGCTCGGAAAGATTCACTTTCCGGTCTTTACCCCGGGCGGTACGCGCGTGGTCGGCTTTATGGTCCGCCAGTCCGATATCGCGGGCATGATCGAGCGTCCCGATCGATTCGTAGCGCTCGACGCCATTGGTGTCTACGAGGGCGCCATTGCGGTCGATGACGTCAAGGACACGTACGATGCCGCCGCCGCCAAGCGCCTCGACATCAACCTGGACGATTGCATCATCTGGGTCGGTATGGACGTGCGCACGGAATCGGGCGACGTCGTGGGCTATTGCTCGGACGTTGAGTTTAAGCCACGCTCGGGCATCGTGCAGGCATTCTATGTGACCGCCGGTGCTGCTTCGAGTGTTTTGGTTGGTGACACGCAGGTGCCGCCGACGATGCTGCGCGGCTACGAGAACGGCGCGATGGTCGTCTCGGACGAGGTCAAGTCGCTCGGGTATTCGGGCGGTGCGGCTGCCAAGGCCGCCGAGGCCAGCGTCGTGGTGGGCGACAAGGTCAGAAAGGGCGCCAAGGTGCTCGACGACAAGGGGTCGGTTGCCGTGGACAAGGGCAGTCGCGCACTGGGCAAGCAGCTCGGCAAGACGCGCGGCATGTTCAAGGCCTTTAAGGACGAATACCAAAAGGCGAGCGGAGGCTCGTCTAAAGCTACAAAATAGCGACGTACCAAATGATGGGAGGCAAGCCGGAGACCTGTTGCTCCGGCTTGCTGTGTTTAAGGGGGAGGGCACATGCGCCAAAACGGATCCAACTTAAACGGGCGTTCGGGTGCGCGTCCGACGGCGCGCCGCGACCTGGGGCAGCTGCCCAGCGGTCAGCGCCGTCGCCGCCGTAAGCCCGGCGCGATGTACCTCAACCATAGCCGCGGGTTTAGCGACCGCAGCGCGCGCATCGGCAACGGGCGCTCGCCGCGCCGACCGTCCCGTCTGCCCTATGCGCTCATTGCCGTGGGCTGTGCGCTCGTGCTGTTTATCGCTGCCGTCGTGGGCTACGTCAACCGCAGCGTGGACGTGGAACTCAACGGGCAAAAGACCGCGGTGCGCGTGGGCTCTACGCTGCAGAATCTCATCGACGACCAGGAGTTGACTGACACCTACGACGCAGGCGACCTGCTGGCCGTCGATGACAGCGTGCTCAAGCGCCATGGCGGCGAAAAGCTGTCGGTTAAGGTGGACGGCAAGCGCATAAAACAGGGCAAATGGGATAGCCGCGAACTTGAGGGTGGCGAGAAGGTGACGGTCAAGGATGGCCGTAACACCTACGAGAAGCATGAGGTTCAGGCTACGGTTATCGAGCCCAAGCTCAAGGTCGAGGGCACGGGCGCCATCGAGTATGTGCAGACGTGGGGTGTCCAGGGCCGCTCCGAGGTGTGGGTCGGTGAGCAGTCGGGCAAGACGCAGGACCGCGGCGAGGTTGTGCCCGCCACCGATTGCGTCGTTGCGTGCGCCAGCGTGGCGCCCAAGGGCAACGAAAAGTACGTGGCGCTGACGTTTGACGAGGGTCCGAGCGGTGCGACCAAGCAGATTTTGCAGGTACTCAAGGAAAAGGGCGTCACCGCGACGTTCTTCCTGTCGGGCGATGCGGCCGAGGCCTCGCCTGCCACGGCCAAGGCGATTGTCGATGCCGGGTGCGAGATCGGATCCAACAGCTACAGCGACGATTCGCTCAAGGGTCAGGACCGTGAGGCGGTACGCGAGCAGATCGCGAAAGGCACCGATGCGATTAAGTCGGCGACCGGCGTGAAGACGATGCTGCTGCGTGCTCCCTACGCTGCCTTTGACGAGCAAAACTGGATTGATGCGATGGACCTGGTCTCCGCCGTGGTCTCGTGGAATATTGACTCGGGCGACTGGCTGCTCAACGGTGCCGACGAGCAGGTCTCAACGGTGCTCGATTCGGTGACGCCGGGCAATATCGTGCTGCTCACCGATAGAGACGAATGCGCCGAGCAGACGCTCGAGGCGCTGCCGCAGATTATCGACGGTCTTGTCGCCGACGGCTACAAGATCGTGACGCTCAGCGACCTGGTTAAGACGGACACGGCATTGAGCAAAAAGCTCACCTCGCTGACGAAGGTCACCATGCCCAAGGACGCCGTGTTCCCCCAACTTGCCGAGGACGATGACACCACAGAGTAGTCATTGGGTAGTCGTTTAAGAACGTCCCCAATGGCTATGTCACGGATACGTCAGCGTTTGGTATGCCTGCAATGTGCAGCGCATAAATTCGATGCCGCAGGGCGATGCTGATGCTATAGTTACTGCGGTTAATGAGGGTCAAGAGAAAGGTTACAGGTGAAATCCAAACCTCGACCATACAGTCGATGACCCCATGCAGGTGCTTTTTGCGCATGCACGGGGTGTAAGCGTCGAGCGGCGTGCCGCCCGCGCATGCGTATACATATCCAGAAGCCCCCGGACGCCGCACGCGCGGCCGCGCCCGGAGGAATAATGATGGGGAGCACCATTGAATTATCTGAGTGAGATGCTCAAATTGCCAGTCTTGGACGTCGACGGCGAAAAGCTCGGCGTGGTCAACGATTTTGGCATTGCAACCGGCGAAGTTTTTCCGCACGTGACGTCGCTCGCGTTCCGCGGTCCCGGCAAGACGCCGTTCATGATCAGCTGGCGCAAATGGGTCGACCGCATCGATGAGACAGGCGTGTATCTCAATACGTCTGCCACCAATATTCGCTTCTCGTACCTGCAGCCGACCGAGCTCCTGCTGGCGCGCGATGTTCTCAATAAGCAGATCGTCGACACGCAGGGCATGAAGGTCGTGCGCGTCAACGACATCAAGTTTTCCATGTCGGGCGAAAATCAGCTGCGCCTGCTGGGTGCCGAGGTCGGCGCCCGCGGTCTGCTGCGTGCAATCAGCCCCGCGCTCGAGCACGTCGTCGAGGGCTTTATGAAGCACCTGGGCAAGCCGCTCAGCGAGGACATTATCGCCTGGTCCTACATGGACCTGCTCGACCGCTCGACCAAGAACATTCAACTCTCGGTGTCGCACAAGACGCTCGGCGAGCTGCACCCTGCCGACATCGCCGACATTATCGAGCAGCTCGACCCGCGCTTGCGTGCGCAGGTGTTTGCGCAGCTCGATACTGCCCAGGCCGCCGAGGCCATCTCGGAGTTCGATGACGACGAGCTTATGACCGAGATGCTCGAGGGCCTGTCCGACACCGACGCATCGTCGATGCTGGCCATGATGGACCCGGACGACGCTGCCGACCTGATCGACGAGCTTGATTACGAGAAGGCCGAGAAGCTCCTGCGCCTGATGGGCGTCAAGGAGGAGAAGGCGATTCGTAACCTGCTGGGGTATGAGGACAACACCGCCGGCCGCATCATGACCTCGGAGTTTGTCTCCCTGCCCGCTACGGCAACGGTCGGTGACGCCATCGAGGCGATTCGCGAGCTCGACGAGGACTTCGAGAGCGTCTATTACGTCTATACCGAGGATCCGAGTGGCATGCTGACCGGCGTGCTTTCGCTGCGCACGCTGATCGTAGCCGACCGCGACGCCACGCTGGGTCAGTTGGCCTATCGCGACCTGGTCTATGTGTCGCCCGACGAGGACCAGGAAGACGTGACGGACGAGATGACCAAGTACGACCTGGTTGCCATCCCCGTCTGCGACGAGAACCGCCACATCCTGGGTATCGTGACCTTCGACGACGCCATGGACGTTATCGCCGAGGAGCATCAGGAGGACCTGCAGATCGCCGGTGTCGGCTCGGGCGATAGCGCGTCGGACGACTCGACGAACGTGCTCAGCTGGTTCGTGCATCGTCAGTACTGGGTTGTTGTATGGGGCATCGCATCGTGCATCATGGCGACCGTGCTGGGAACGGCGCTCGGCTCCGCGCATCTGGTGGTGTTCCCCATGTGCGCCATGCCGCTCGTGCTGCTGGCGGCCTCGCGCATGGTGTCGTTCGTCAAGAACTACTTCCTGGAGTATGACGGTCACGACGACGAGCCCAAGCCGTATCTGGGATTCTTCTTCCAGAGCACGGGCATGGGCCTGATTCTGTCACTCGTGACCTACCTGTGCGCCCAGCTGGTGCGCACCGCTGCATTCCCCGATGCGCCCATGTTTGAGGAGCAACTCTTTACCGGGTGCTTTAATATCGCTGCCATCATTTGCTTGGTTGGCAACATGAGTGCCGTGATTTACCTGACGGTGCTGTTCTGGCGTGACGAGCATGACCTCAACACGTCGGGCACCGCCATGAACGTTATTGCCGTCATGATCTCGTGTGTGGCGTATTGCATCGCCGCGGTGCTGCTCGCCATGTCAGTCATGGGCTAGGTGGTCGCGTGCAAAATACCAAGCAAAAGTCGGGCACCAAGCAAAAGCTGACCATCGCGGCCATCTTTGGTGCTATGGGTCCCGGTCTGCTGGCGGCGCTTTCGGGCAATGACGCCGGCGGCATTGCAACGTATTCCAGCGCGGGCGCCAGCTATGGCTATAAGATGCTCTGGATGCTTCCCGTCATGACTGTGCTGCTCATCGTGACGCAGGAGACTGCGGCGCGCTGCGGCTGCGTCACGGGCAAGGGCCTGGCATCGCTCATTCGCGAGCGCTTTGGCGTGCGCAAGAGTGTACTTGCTATGGCGGCGCTGTTGATCGCCAACACGGCTGTGACCATTTCGGAGTTTGCGGGCATCGCCAGCGGCCTTGCTCTTTTTGGCGTGCCGGCGAGCATCTCGGTGCCGTTGGTGGCGCTGCTGGTGTGGATGCTTACCATGTCGGGTAGTTTCCAGCGCATCGAGAAGATTCTGCTGCTGGTGAGCTGCGTGTTCGTGACCTATATCGTTGCCGCGTTTATGGCTGGCCCCAACTGGGGTGAGGTCGCGGTCGACCTGGTCGTGCCTAACATTCAAAATGATCCCAGCTACGTGTCGCTCGTGGTCGCAACGATCGGTACCACCATCGCGCCATGGATGATTTTCTTGGCGCAGAACAACGTGGTCGATAAGAACGCGGGCGAGGACGATATCGTGCTGCAGCGCATCGATACCGTGAGCGGCTCGCTTGCCGCCGATGTCATTGCCGGCTTTATTATCATCACGACCGGTACGGTGTTGTTCCCGGCGGGTATTCAGATTAGCGATGCTGCCGATGCTGCCCGCGCGCTGGAGCCTATTGCGGGTCAGTGGTCTACGGTACTGTTTGCCTCGGGCCTGGTCGCGGCGAGCTTCTTGGCTGCCTGCGTGCTGCCGGGCGTTACGTCGAGTGCTATCTGCGAGGCATTTGGCTGGGAGCGCGGTGCCGATCGCAGCTGGGACGAGGCCCCGGTCTATCGCGGCATCATTACGGTCATCATCGGCATCTCTGCCGTGCTGGTGCTTATGCCCGGTGTCGATCTGTTCCAGATTATGATGACCTCGCAGGTCATCAATGGCGTGCTACTGCCCGTGGTTCTGGTGTTCCAGGTGGTTATCGCCGCCGACCGTCACATTATGGGTGCCAACCGCAACGGCCGCGTGTGGAACGTGCTCACGTGGGCGACTATCGGCGTGATTACGGTGCTAACGGTCGTCATGTTTGTCCTGCAGGCGATGGGCTACAGCGCGTAGCGCCTCTTTTGGGTTTCGAGCGGGCCGCGGCCATGGGCTGCGGCCTCTTTTTTGCCCATGGCCTCTCGGAGCCGGCTCGAAAAGAGCGATTTTTGGTTGGTTGCTGCGGGTGTACACAGATTTTGCTGCGTGCTACTTGTCGGTGCCCAGCTTGTGTGGCTTGTAGGCGAGGGCATTGACGAGTGCGTCGGCGGCGGATTTGACGGCTGCCGGCTGCGGATCGTTGACGTGGTCCTCGGGGTGCACGGGCAGGTCTTTCTTGACCGCATCGTGGATCAGGTTGAGGTACTCGGTCACGCCGGTAGTCGACAGGTGCGTGCCGTCGCCGTCGAACAGGTCGTTGCGGTTGGCGCTGTACCCGTACCAGTCGACAACGCGTACATTCTTGTAGCGCGTGGCGGCGTTGGCGATGGCCTGGTTCGTGGACCCGACCCACGGCTGCGGGCTACGCGTGTTTACAAACACGACAGTACGCTGCTCGCCGGCGTCGGCCATGATCGCGTCGACCTGGTCGTCGGTTACCAAGCCGTTGGTGCCCAGTGCAAAGACCACGATCTTGCCGGCAAGGTTCTGTTGGAGATAGCCCTCAAATGTCGCGCGGCCCGCATCAAACTGGCGGCCCTTTTCGGCATCGATATGGCTGTGCGGGAACACGCCGTCAAAGGTGTCTACGGCACGCAGCGACACGGAGTCGCCGATCATAAGCAGATCGTAGGAGCCATCGGGGAAGCCGTCGTTGTCCTTGTCGGTGTCGTCGGCTGCCTGTTGGTCGGCGGGCGCGGTGTTTTTGGCTTCCTTGTTGAGGACTTCGGCGCCCTCGCCGCTCAGCGCAGACGTCTCGGGCACAAAGATCAGGCCGCCCAGTGCAACGACCAACACGACAGCGCAGGCTGCGCAGACAGGGGCGTGCGCGCGCACCCAGTTGGCGGGCGTGGTGGTGCCGTCGCGGAACTCGGATACGGTGCGCCCAAAGGCGCCCTTTCTAAACGGCGTCTCGATAAAGCGATATGAACATTCGGCTACGGCGACCACCAACAACACCTGCAAAATGTACTGCCACCACGGCGTATCGTTGATGTTGGCGACCGGGTTCATGAGCAGCAGTAGCGGATAGTGCCACAGGTAGATGCTGTACGAGCGCTTGCCAACCCACACGAGCGGCTCGGCGGACAGTGCGCGGGCAACCATTCCCTGGGGCTGCACGCAGGCCGCGATGACCATGAGCGTGAGGATGGAGCATAGCAGCGTGCCGCCGCGATACTGGAACGCGGTGTAGCCGTTGGTGAGCGCGACCATGGCGGCAAGGCCAACCAGACCCACGACGCCCAACACATCGATGGATGCGGGCGAGGACCAAAAGCGCACGAGGGCGCTCGGCTGTGCCGGGACGGTCTCGGCTGCGTTGTCGGCCTTCTCGCTAGGCTTGCCCTCGGCGTTCTTGCCGTGCTTGGCGGCGCCAGCCAGGCGATTGAGCCCCAAACGATGAGCGAGACGCACCGGCGCCAGGTCGCGATCGGGGATAAAGGCCATCCAGGCACCCAGCAGCAGCGAGAACACGCGGGTGTCGGTGCCGTAGTACACGCGGCTGGGGTCGGCGGCAGGGTTGTAAAGCACCATCATGGCGAGGGCAGATACCGCGGCAAGGCCCAGAACCACGCGGCGCGTGTTGGGTTTGCTCACATGCATGGATACCATGGCAAACAGCAGTGGCGGCCAAATCAGGTAGAACTGTTCCTCGATGGCAAGCGACCAAAAGTGCGTAAGCGGCGAGGGGTCGCCCAGAGCATTGAAGTACGAGACGTTTTGGGCAATCTGCCACCAGTTGTTGAAGAACAGCAGCGACGGCAGGATGTCGGGGCGCATCTTGGTGAGCATCACGTGGTTAAAGATGGTGCACAGCGCGCAGGTCACGAACACTACCGTTACCACGGCGGGGACTAGGCGACGGATGCGGCGAATCCAGAAGCTCTTAAGGTCGATGCGGCCGGTCTTAGCGACTTCGTTGAGCAGCAAGCGCGTGATCAGATAGCCCGAAAGCACAAAGAAGATCGTGACGCCAAGCAGGCCGCCCTGAGCCCACGTGAGGTTGAGGTGATAGAGCACCACTGCGACGACGGCAAGCGTGCGCAGGCCGTCAAGGGCAGGGATGTAGCGGGACTTGGGGCGAGCGGGCGTCTGCTCCGCGGCGGGAGTGTTGGCGCGGCCCGCGTTGTTGGCAGAAGCGCGATGGAGGCTCGCGGTGCGTCGCGGCTCGTTGGCACGGCGTTCGCCCTTCACGCGTTCGTGCGGCGCCGGCTCGTTGCCCGTGCGGCGTCGACCGCGCGAGCCCGATTGCGAGAATTGTTCCATAAAACATCATCCAATGACGAGAATAATCAGCACGTATTCATTGTAGCTGCCTGCCCCTGTGAATGCTTGCTGCTGGCGTAAGCTCAAGCGCGCGTCCACATCAAAGTGAACTAAAGTTATAGGGGGTGCGAGAGTGCACGATCGACGGCCGACGGTGGGCATAAGGCCCGCAGATGAGGAGGTTTCCATGGCAGATCGCGGCATCGTTGCGGTGTTCGGCAGTATGAACATGGACCTTTCGGTGGCGTGCGAGCGCATACCGCGTGCGGGCGAGACCGTCGGCGGCAACGGTTTTATCACCAACGCCGGCGGTAAGGGAGCCAATCAGGCCGTTGCCGCTGCGCGCATGGGTGCGCGCACGTGCATGATCGGCGCTGTTGGGCGCGATACCTTTGGCGATGCGCTTGTGGCAGGGCTCCAGGATGCCGGCGTGGGCGTTGAGTTTGTGGCGCGTCGCGATGACGTGGAGACCGGTACCGCGACTATCATTCGCTGTGAGAGCGACAACCGCATCGTGCTGTCGCCGGGCGCCAACCATGCGCTTGCGGGCGAGGACGTTGCCCGCGCACTGAGGCGCTTGGTGGCCGACGGGCTCGACGGCGATGCCAGCGAGATTGCCCCGGCTGTCGGAAGCGTCTTTATTGCCCAGGGCGAATGTGACCTTGCGGCGACGGCCGAGGCGCTTGCTTGTGCTCACGAGCTGGGGTTCTATACGATCTTTAACCCGGCGCCCGCCTGCGACCTGCCGGCAGGAGCGTGGCCTGCGGTCGACCTGGTCTGCCCCAACGAGACCGAGTGCCAGGTTCTGACGGGCATTCTGCCCATGGATGATGCGAGTTGCGTCGCCGCGCTCAATGCGCTGCTCGACAAGGGCGCCGGCGCCGCGGTCATCACGCTGGGCGGTGCCGGCTCGGTTGCGCTCGGCGATGGCGGTGAGCTGCTGCGCATGCCGGCACTTTCAAGTACGGTAGTCGATACCACGGCCGCCGGCGATACGTTTATCGGTGCGTTGGCGGCGGCTCGCCTAGAGGGCTTGCAACTCTTTGAGTGCATGGCCGCGGGTGCTCGCGCCTCGGCAGTGACGGTATCGCGCCTGGGCGCTCAGCAATCGATTCCCACGCGCGCCGAAGTTGAACATTGGTTTGGTTAAACGATAAAGACGGAGAAGCGGAGTAGAACAATGGCAACCAAGAAGCTGATCCTTGATCTGGATATGGGTGTGGACGATGCGATGGCGCTCGCCTATGCCATCGCGAGCCCCGAGGTGGAGCTCGTGGGCATCACCACGTGCTTTGGCAACGTGCGCGTCGAGCAATCGGCGCACAACTGCCTGGCGGTGCTCGATCTGCTGGGCCGCCCCGAGGTTCCGGTGTACCTGGGTGCCGACCGTCCTCTGCAGGCGACTGAGCCCTATACGCCGCCGGCGTCCACCGCGCTCATTCACGGCAAGAACGGCATCGGCGGCGCGAGCGTGCCCGCGTCGCCCTACGAGCCGGTGGGAGCGACCTCGGCCGACGGCAACGCGGCGGTCGATTATCTGATCGATGCCGCGCGTACCTATGGTCCCGATCTGGTCTACGTAGCGACTGGCCCGCTCTCCAACCTGGCGCTCGCCCTGGAGCGCGATGCGGCGGCGATGATGTCCATCGGCCGCGTGGTCGTGATGGGCGGCGCCCTTACCGTGCCCGGCAACGTGAGCGCGGGCGCCGAGGCCAACATGGCGAGCGACCCCGAGGCAGCCGACGCGGTGCTGCGCTCGGGCCGTAAGCTCACCATGGTGGGTCTGGATGTGACGCATCGCGTGGTGCTCACACGCCGCGACATTGCCGGCTGGACGGGCTCGGGCACTATGGCTGGCTGCGCATTTGCGAGCATGGTCGAGCACTACATTGGCTCGTACGAGATGAACGCGCCCTACCTGGGCGGCTGCGCGCTGCATGATCCGCTGGCGGTTGCCGTGGCGATTGATCCAACGCTCGTGGGTGCGCTCGGCTGTAACCTGCGTGTTGACTTGCTGGGTGAGTATCGCGGCCGCACCATCTGCGATGAGCGCCGCCTGTCCGATCCGGACAAGAGCGCGCTTGTGGCACTGACCGTGGATGCTCCGCGCTTCCTGTCCGAGTTCAAGACGCGTATGGCCCGTGTCCTTGGCTAAGTTGTCTTTTTGGGACGGGGCTTTTTTGACTGGTATGATTAGTGCGACCATTCGAACCAGCTAAAAGAGCCACGTCCCAATTTGACTATCGAGAGGATCTGCCATGGAGCGCATCGCCAGCTTTTCCGTTGATCATCTGCTGCTTGAGCCCGGCGTGTATGTGAGCCGCATCGACCGCGATCCGGCGACCGGTGCCGCCGTCACCACGTTTGACCTGCGCCTGACCACGCCCAACAAGGAGCCGGTCATGAACACGGCCGAGTGCCACACCATCGAGCACCTGGGCGCGACGTTCCTTCGCAATCATGCCGAGTGGTCGAGCCGCATTGTCTACTTTGGCCCCATGGGCTGCCGCACGGGCTTTTACCTCGTCGTTTTTGGTGAGCTGACGAGTGAGGAGATTCTGCCACTCGTGCGTGAGCTGTTCGAGTTTGTCGCCGGCTTTGAGGACGATGTCCCCGGTGCCGCTCCCGAGGAGTGCGGTAACTACCTGGACCAGAACCTTCCCATGGCGAACTGGCTCGCGCGTCGTTACCTCAACCGCGACCTGGCCGATATCGACGAGAAGCACCTGCACTATCAGCAGGCGTAAGGGCTTTATCGCCCAAAACGCGCGCATTGGGCGCCTTCGCTTATGCGGGGGCGCCTTTTTGTTGATTGGTCGGGACGAGCGTTCAAAATCGCTCATGTTTGTTCTAGAATGTTCGTATAGTCACATTTACGAACAGGAGTGAACATGCATATCTACTCTGTCAACGATCCCGAATTCAAATCCTATGGCAACGTTTGGGATGACGTTCCGTCCGAGCTCACGTCGCCCGTGCTCGAGGCGCTCTCTGCCACGCCCATTCCCGAGGGCAGCAAATACGTAGCAAGTGCGCCGGAGCTCGAGGGCGTCAAGGATGCCGATAAACTGGGCTTTCTCATGTTTGGCGGCCGTCCCTTCCAGCTCGGTTGGTGCAACGGCCACAACACGCGTCTCAACTGCCTGGAGTACCACCGTGCGAGCGAGTTCAACCTGGGGGCGCGCGACTTTATCCTGCTCGTGGCGCATCGCTGGGAGATCGAGGACGGCAAGCTCGACACCGCATGCGTCAAGGCGTTCCGCGTGCCGGCGGGCAAGGTTGTCGAGGTTTTCAACACCACGCTCCACTATACGCCCTGCATGGTCGACGACGGCGGCTTCCAGGTGATGGTGGCGCTGCCGGCGGGCACCAACGGCCCGCGCCCCGAGGCTGCAGCCGACATGCCTGCCGCCGGTGACAGCTACTGCTGCTGGAAGGCCGACAAGTGGGTTCTCTGCCACGCCGACAGCCCCAAGGCAGCCGAAGGCGGCTACGTAGGCCTCGTCGGCAAAAATCTCGACATCGCCTGCGATTAGAATCTTCCGTCTCAATCTGTTACATCTATCGGGCTAAATCGTCTCTACCTGTTACAGATCGAGACAAACTGCAGGGGAAAGACCGAACAATCTCAATCTGTAACACCAGTCCCGGTTTTGGCGGCCTACCTGTTACAGATCAAGACAAACCGCCCCCAACCACCACAAAGGTGCCTGTCCCCCTTTGTGGTGGTTGGGGGCGGAGGTATCAAAAAGTGTCAGACGGGGCGGCTGCCGGGCGCCTGCACGCGAAAAGAAGTATCGGCCTGTGCCGTTGCCGTTGAGTAGCGCGCTGCTTACGGGGATACTGAAGCCACGACAAACTTCGACTGCCCGATTTACCTCATCAAGGAGTACGGCGGCTGGCGCAACCGCAAGCTCATCGACTTCTACAAGAACCTCGCGACCACGATCTTCACCCGCTACAAGGGTCTGGTGAAGTACTGGCTTACCTTCAACGAGATCAATATGATCTTGCACCTGCCGTTTATGGGTGCCGGTCTGGTCTTTGAGGAGGGCGAGAACAAGGAGGCCGTCGAGTACCTGGCCGCCCACAACGAGCTCGTCGCCGGCGCTTGGGCAACCAAGATCGCTCACGAGATCGACCCTGAGGTCAAGATCGGTTGCATGCTTGCCGCAGGTAGCTACTACCCCTACAGCTGCCGTCCGGGCGATGTGCGCCAAGCGCAGATTGACAACCAGAGCAACTATTTCTTCGTCGACGTTCAGAGCCGCGGCTACTACCCGGCCTATGCCGTCAAGAAGCTCGAGCGTTTGGGCATCGATGTGGGCATGACGGATGAGGACCGCGAGATCCTGGCCGCCAACACCGTCGACTTCATCAGCTTTAGCTATTACAGCACCCGTTGCTCCGCCGGTGCCGATAACCCCGATGTCGAGCGCACCCAGGGCAACGCCTTCGCCGGCGCCAAGAACCCCTACCTGCAGGAGAGCCAGTGGGGCTGGGCCATCGATCCGCTGGGCTTCCGCATCACCCTCAACGACCTGTACGACCGTTATCAGAAGCCGCTGTTTGTGGTCGAGAACGGCCTGGGCGCCAAGGATGTTGTCGAGGAGGATGGCTCCATCAACGACGACTACCGTATCGACTACCTGCGCCAGCATATCGCCGCGATGCGCGATGCGGTGACCGAGGACGGCGTTGACCTGCTGGGCTACACCACCTGGGGCCCAATCGACCTGGTGTCTGCCGGCACGGGCGAGATGTCCAAGCGCTACGGCTTTATCTATGTCGACCGCGATGATGCGGGCAACGGCACCCTCAAGCGTTCCAAAAAGAAGAGCTTCGACTGGTACAAACACGTCATCGAGACGAACGGCGAGGACCTGGCCTAAGGCTTCCCAACAACCATAGCCTCCTAACCAAAACGCCCGGCGAGCAGTTAATGCCCGCCGGGCGTTTTGTTAAAAGAAGTGAAAGCACTCATTGGGGACGTACTTAAATGAGCGCCCGCAGAATGAGAGTGGATAATCTCCCGTTTTTAGCCTGTTTGTGGGCTCAAAGTGGGAGATTATCCACTCTCGCCATTTGGGCGTCCAAAAATCCTCGCTCGTTTTGTCTTAGTCATTGGGGACGTTCTTAAACGACTAGTCGCTGGCGACGTCCCTCGCCGTCGGCGGATTTTGGGACATGTGGCCCGCTTTTTGGGCCCGCCTGTCGGTACACTAAAAGCACTATGGGTACCTGCGAGCGACATATCGGCCACGCGGCCGCCCGATCCGCACCCGTGGCGGATCCCAGGGGCGGCAGGCTCTTCGCCATGCCGCGATTCCTTGTTGGCATATCGCATGGCGTGTATCGCCACCGCGTCTTTGTTATCGCCGGCGCCATTACCGCGCTGTTCCTTATGCTTTTGGCAGTCTTGCCGGCACTGTTCGCCTCCGACCCCAAGCTTTCCAACACCGTGCCCGCCTATAGCGAGGTGTCCGAAGAGGTCGTGGATGCGCTCGTCCACTCGAGCTCTCTCCCGCTGCTTGTCGCCGCAATTGCATTTTCAATCTGGGGTGTGTTGGCGTACCTACGCTGCTTGGACTACGTCTTGCGCCGCCGCCTTGTTGCCATCGCCGCCATTTGTGCCCTGTGGATGATCGAGGTCATCCTCAAATATAAGTCGTTCACGCCGTTCTATGCCACCGTGCTGTGGTACCTGTACTACGTGCCCATGACGCTCATTCCGCTGATCTACCAGCTGTGCGGTCTGCGCCTCGCGGGTTTGGAACAGCATCGTATGGGGCGTCGGTACCGCACCGTTTTGTGGGTCATGGCTGTCCTGCTTATCAGCTTTGTGCTTACTAACGATGTTCATCAGCAGGTCTTCCATTTCGATCGATCGAGTGGAACCTGGAGCAACGATTACACATATGGTTGGGGCTACGGTACCGTTCTGGTATGGACAGCCTTTAACTTCGTTGCCTTTTTTATCTTGGTAGGACGGTCCTCGTCTTTTCGTATTCAGCGTTTCTCGGGCACGGCCGCGCTTGTCCTATTGGGCGGCGCGTTCTTTGCCATTTCATATGCGCTGCGTGTGCCCTGGGCATGGAGGCTTAATTTTTCACTTGTCTACTGCGTCCTGTGCGTGGTGGCGATGGAAATCTGTCTCGATTGCGGTGTCATCCCGTCGTACCACGATATCGCCGGTATTTTCGGCACCTTGCCGCTTGACCTCAAAGTTCTAACGCGTGACCTGCAGGAAGTCTATGTCACGCCGGTGTCAAAGCCAATGCCGGTAGGCGTGCGTGAGGAGTTGCGGGTCCAAGAGCACGGGCACGCTCACGCCTTTGCCGTGGCGTCCGATCCCGATGTAATGTATCGCGCCTTTCCGCTGCTGGGTGGATCGGCTCTCCTTGCCCAGGACGTCTCGGAGCTCAACGAACTCAATCGCGAACTGGCGCATCGTCGCATGGAGCTGCAACGCCAAAATGAGCTGCTTGCCGCCGACTACGACCTTAAGACACATTTGGCAGACCAAGAGGCCGAGACCTTACTGGTCCAAGACGTGGACCAAGCGCTTGCCCGTGCGCTCGAAGGGATGTACGACCTGTTGAGCTCGCTGCCGCCGTTGACCGATGAGGCATCTTCGCACGAGCGTTACCGCATGCTGCAGCGCGCCAAGATGCTCGTCGCCTATTGCAAACGCAAGGGGTCGCTCACGTTGGCACAGCACGGGGAGAGCGGTTTTGACCGCGACCGCATTCAGCTCATCGCCAACGAGCTTGCAAGTGACCTGCGCACCATCGATGTCGATTGCGCCTCGATTATCGCCATACGGCGCCCGATGCACGCCAGTACGGTAAGCGCCCTGTACGACTGCGTGTATGACTTTGCGTTTTTTGCCTACACCACCGACCATCCGGCGCTTATGTATCACTTGGGCGACCATGACCGGTGCAGTGTCGAGCTGCGCGCCACGCTTTTTTCCAGCGATGATGAAGATCTTTCGCAGACGCCCGCTGCGCAAGAGCTCGAAAGCGCTCTGCAAGGGCGCAACGTGGCATACCGCCTTGAGGGCGAGCCCGGCCAGCTGCGCATGATCGTCTTGATGCCGAGGGCGGGTGAGTGACGATGCAGATTTCGTTCATCCTTCCCCAAATCGTTGCGCTCGATGTTGTCTTTGCCCTGGCTGCGTGTCTGCAGATGATCCACGTCCCGCTCATCGCATCGCGCCGCTCGTCCTATAACCGTAAGGTGATTTGCGCCTATGAGACGAGCCTCGTGCTTCACCTGATGATTTCGGCGCTCATCTTATTCGCGTCGTCTGGCTCGTATCTGGTGGCGCCGCTTGACGTTTGCGCCAGGGCAATGGGCGGAGTGCTGTGGCTCAATGCCGCGATCTTTGCCTATGGCGTGGTCCTCATGGTGCACTATCGTCGCCCTGTCATGCTGGCCGAGCTGCTGCTTGTTGGCGCCGTGACACCGTCGGTGGTTTTTGCCATGGGCTCGGTGTGGGCCGTTGTCCTTATCGCAGAGGGAGCGTTCTTCCTGTTCCGTTCCGTCGCGGCGCTCTTGATGGACGTCCGTAACCGCCAGGAGGATATCACCGCGTTCTCGACGATCGAAACCATCAACGTGATTCCCGTGGGCATCCTGTATCTGGACTCGAGGGGCCGTCCACTGCTTATGAACCGCTGCATGCGCAAAAACCTGGTGGAGCTTCATATGCCCACCGACCTAGGCGATATGAGCGGTACATGGAACGACCTGCGCAAGCTCAGCATGCAAATGCCCGAAGGCGGTAAGAACCGCGTGCGGATCAACCTGGACCGCTTTGGTGAGGCGCGTGCGGTGGTCGAGGTTTCTCCCGCCGAGATTCGCCTGTTTGTGTGCGATGACGTTATGGTCTTGGGCCGTTCGTTCGAGCGCATAATCGGTCTGGACGTGACAGAGTATGCGCATGCGCATGACCGCCTGGCGCAGGCCAACCACCTGCTTGAGCTTGCGGGCCAAGAGCTCCAGGCCCAGATCGAAGAAGTCAAAAAAGTTGCCGACAATGCGGCCTATCTGCGCATGCGCGCCCGCGTTCACGATGTGATCGGCCAACGCCTATCAATCCTTCATCGCTATTTGGAGGAGGGGCGCTTGGACGACGAGTCGCTCGAGCAGATCGACCCGCTGCTGCGCTCAATCGCTGCCGATTTGCGCAGCGGGGGCGACACCGAACCGGCAGAGCAACTGGGCGATATCGTCCATGCTTTTGGCCTGGTGAGCGTGCAGATCGATGTTGAGGGTGCGCTGCCTGAGGACGCGCGTGTCGCCGCCGCCTTTTTGCAGATTATCCGCGAGGCCTCGACCAACGCCACCAAGCATGCGCAGGCGCATCGGGTCCATGTGCGCTTGTGGCAGGAGAGGACGGATGCTGACGCCGTCGCGCACATGACGATTTCTAACGACGGGTCCCCGGCCCCCGTATCGTATCGCGAGGGAACGGGTATCCCAGGTATGAGGCATGTCGCGCAAGATCTGGGTGGCAGTCTAGAGGTCCACGCCACCCCGCCCTTTACGCTTACGGTATCCATTCCGCTTAACGCCAACGACACGTCCCAAAGGAGAAACTCATGATCCGCGTGTTAATTGTCGAAGATCAGGCCATCCTGCGCGAGAGCCTGGCGCGCTCCGTTGGCGACCAGCCCGATATGACCGTCGTTGCCGCGATCGCCGATGCCTCCGAGGCCTTGGGTGTCGCGCTCAAGGAGCGCCCGGACATGATACTGATGGACGTGTGCACCGAACACGATTCAAACGGCATCGTGGCGGCGGCACGCATCAAGGAACAGCTGCCCGAGTGTCGCATCATTATCATGACAGGCATGCCCGAGATCACCTTTGTCGATCAGGCTCGCGAGGCGGGCGTCGATAGCTTTGTGTACAAGAACGTCGGTATCGACGAGCTGTTCGCCGTGATGCGCTCCACGCTGGCGGGTTACTGCACGTTTCCCAAGCCGCCCGAGAGCATCTTCTCGGGCACGGCGGCCCTCGACGATGTCGAGCTGTCGATCTTGCGCCTTGCCTGCGAGGGTAAAAGCCGCCGCGAGATTGCGGCCGAGCTGTTTATGAGCGAGGGCACCATCAAGCGCCGCATCTCGGAGATCCTGAGCAAGACCGGCTACGACAACATCATGCGCCTGGCCGTGCATGCGGTGACCGAGGGCAGCATCGTTCCCAACATGGAGCGCTAGCGCTCGTTACGCATCGGCATACAAGCGACGGGGCCGCAGGATCATCTCCTGCGGCCCCGTCTGGTGTGCGCGGATGTGTCCGCCAATCCGCGGCTGTCGTGGTCTACCGCTACGCGATGGTTGCGCTGTAGGAGGCGACGTCCTCGTAGGAATCGGTCAGGTAGGCGTCGATGCCGATGGTCGTGTTGACCAGGTCGTCAAGGCTGTCAAGCTCGCCGCTCGAGAACGTGAATTCCTCGGTGGCGTTGGTGCCGGGCATCAGGTGAGCCGAGAACCAGGGTTCCTTCATGGTGCCGTTGACGTTGGTCTTGCCGCTGGGGGCGTAGAAGGTCAGGTCCTTGTCGCTCTTGTTGGTGATGTTGACGACAAAACCGATGTCGCCCCACTCGTCCTTGAACTTCTCGGTGATGGTGATGGTGCACAGGTCGTCATCGGCAACGGTGACGGCGGGGGAGATTTCAATCTTCTGGACGTCGTCGTCTTCGACGGCCTCGTCGATCTCTTCTTCCTTCTCGGCCGCCTCGCGATCCTTCTTCACCGTGCCGGACAGGTCCTTGTCGGACTTGGTAAAGACAAGATTGCCGTCATCCTCTTCGAGGATGAGCTTGCCGTCCTTGAGCTTCATGTCATGCGACTCGTCTTCGGCGGTGATGGTTACGGTGGTGGCGTCCTTTGCCTCCCATTTAAGGTCGACGACTTCAAGGAACAGGTCGAGGGCACCTGTACCGTCCTCATCGAGAATCAGGACGCAGTGCACACCCCAATCCTCGAGCATCTTCATGTACTCATCGGTCAGTTCTTCGCCCTCCAGGGTTCCACCCGAGAGTTCCCAGCTGCCGACGAAGTTGGCCTTGGGGTCTTTGCCGCCGCCGCTGCAGCCCGTCAGGGCAAAGACGAGCGCAAGGACGCATGTCAGAAATGCGAGTACGGACTTTTTGAACGTTGTCTTCATGGTGTCCTCCTTTATCGAACGAAACCCATAGAAGCAAATGCGGGGGTGGCGGATCCCCCGCCAATTACCAGATAGAGGGGCTAGGGCCTGGGCGTTCCGCAGTTGCTGCAGAACTTGCCGCCGTTTTCGCTGCCGCAGTTGGGGCAGAACCACTTGGCCGGTGCCGGGGCGGGTGCGGGACTGCCGCACTCGGAGCAGAACTTGCCGGTGTTGGTGGCGCCGCAGCTGCAGGTCCATGTGCCGGCCGCGGGGGCAGCGGCAGGAGCCGGTGCGGGAGCGGGTGCCGGAGCCGGCTGCGGGGCGGCCTGCTGCTGTGCCTGGCCGGCGGCGAACAGCTGGCTGGCGTTCATGCCGCCCATGCCACCTGCCATGCCCATGCCCATAAAGCCTGCCATCGCGCCGTTGGGATTGGCGGCTGCCGCGCGCATTGCGTCGCTCTGGGCGCTGGCAATGTTGGCTGCCGCCATGGTGGGATCGCGCATGACTGCGGCCTTCTGCAGGTCCTTGATCATCTGCTCGTCTTCTTGCGAGGCTGCGATGGAGTTGACGCCAAAGCTCACGATCTCGACACCACGCAGGTCGCGCCAGTCGGCAGAGAGGACCTCGTTGAGCGCGCGGGCGAGCTCGGTGGTGTGACCGGGGATGGCGCTGTAGCGGATGCCCATTTCCGAGATCTTGGCAAAGGCGGGCTGCAGGGCGGTGAGCAGCTCGGACTTAAGCTGGCTGTCGATCTTGTCGCGCGTGTAGCTATCGGTCACGTTGCCGCACACGTTGGTGTAGAACAGCAGCGGGTTGGTGATGCGGTACGAGTACTCGCCGTTGCAGCGCACGGAGATGTCAACGTCCAGGCCAATGTTGTTATCGACCACGCGGAAGGGCACGGGCGAGGCGGTGCCGTACTTGTTGCCGATGATCTCCTTGGTGTTGATGAAGTAGACGCGCTGGTCCTTGCCCGCGTCGCCGCCAAAGGTAAAGCGGCTGCCGATATTGGCGAAGGTCTCCTTGATGGAATCGCCCAGGTTGCCGCTAAAGACGCTCGGCTCGCTGCCGGTATCGAAGACGAACTCACCGGGCTCCAGTGCGACTTCGATGATCTTGCCGTTTTGCACCACGAGCATGCCCTGGCCGTCGTTGACGGCGATGACCGAGCCGTTGGAGATGACGTTGTCCTCGCCGCGCGTGTTGGAGCTGCGGCCACCGGTGCGTTTGCTGCCCTTGCAGGCCAAGACGTCAGCAGGCATCGATTCGCAGTAGATAAATTCCTTCCACTGGTCGGCCATGACGCCGCCGGCAGCTCCCAATCCAGCTTTCAAGAGTCCCATGGTGATCTTCCTTTCTCGTCAAAGACCGGGTGGTATTGGTTGGATTGCTTAGTCGTCCTTGTCGTCTTTCATGACAACGGTGGTCTCGGTGTGGCTGAAGGTGTCGTGCTTCTCGGTCAGGTCGAGCTCGCCGCAGTACTTGTCGGCGTGGGTGGCCTCGTTGGCCGTCTTGAGCTGGCCTACCAGTAGCACGTCTCCGATAATCACGATGATCAGCGGCGCGATGATGTTGATGAGGATGCCCTCGATATCAAAGGCGAGGTAATCCGGATCGAAGGCGTTCTCGCCCATAAAGAGAATCTGGGAGAGGACAAATCCGATCACAAAGAACAGCACCGAGGCAATGGCGAGCTTGGGCTTGGAGCAGGGGAGCTCGCCGACCAAGCGGCCGGTCTGGCCGTTCATGGCAAACAGGTAGCTCTTGCCGTTCCACGAGGTGGAGAGCATCCAGACGGGGAACAGGGCGTAGTCGCTGTCTTCCCAGGTGTAGTCGAGCTGCTTGCTTTCGACCGTGGCATCGTCGTATTCGTCGACGACGGTCTCGCGCAGGGCCGAGATCGTGCTCTCCTCCATGCGGCGCTCGGCGCGCGCCTTGCACGTCTCGCAATCCTCATCGTAACGGTTGGCGATGTAGCCGGGCATATAGGCGACCGAGAACGGGCGCAACGCGTCGTAGTCAAACGGCTCGATGGCGTCCATGTGGCCGTCGGGCATCTTGGACGATCCGTCGACGGGCACGCGCTTAAACGAGATATTGCCCTTGCGATAGGCATCGTAGTGGTCGGTGGTCGTGACGGTGCGATCGGATTTCTCGGTCACGGTCTCGTTGGTCGCGTCAAAATACACTTCGCCGTCAACGCGGGCGCCGTAGAGCCAAAACGGCACGTAGACACCTTGGACCTCGTCGATGTGGTTGCCGGTGACAAAGCTCTTGGGCAGCAAGATCTTGCCCTTGTAGTGTTCCTTGAGTGCGGCTGTGACGTCGTCGCGTCCGAGTTTAAACGGAATTACCAGGTCGGGTGAGAAGTCGCCCGAAAGCTGACCGGGCGCTACGGCGGAGTTGCCGCAGTACGGGCAGGTGGTGACGGCGACGGTGCCGTCGGACACCAGCTCGGCGCCGCACGACGAGCAGATGTAGCCGGCGTTTTGGGCGAGCTCCTGCACGGCATCATCGACAGCAGGCTTGGGGGCCGCTGCCGCGGCATCGGCTTTGGCATCTGCCTTGTCCTGGTGCTCGCGGTAGAGGGCCTCGACTTCTTCGACTTCAAAGCGCGAATCGCAGTAGTCGCAGACGAGCTTTTGCTCGGCACTGGCAAAGTGAAGGGGGCCGCCGCATGCGGGGCACTGATAGTTGACGCTCTCGAAGGCCATGATCGGTCCTTTCCGTGCCGGAGGCTATGCGCCGATGGCGCCGCCGCAGTATTCGCAGCGCCCGCTGGCATCGGGAATGGTGGTGGCTCCGCAGAAGGGGCAGGTCACTGCGGTCTTGGGGGCCTTGGCGGCCACGACGCTGTCGCGTGTCTCCTGTCGCAGCTGCACTAGCGCGTCGCGGACCTCGGTTGCCTGGCGCTTGGCCTCGCGGTATTCGATGGAACCGCGCTGATCGATGGTGGAGTCGTTCACGCGCAGGTTGATCTCGGTAAAGTACGGCGTGTTGACGTGGATGGTCAGATTAAAGTCGTAATCCAGGTCGTAGCGCGGCGGGTTGTAGCTCTCGCGCTCGCCGTCCTCGGTCTCGCGATAGATTTCGGTGCGATGCTCGTCGATATCCATATCGCAGCCGAGTACCTGCGAGAACTCGATGATGTCGGGATTGGCGTCGCGCCAGCGGCTCTGCGAGGTAATGATCAGCAGGCCCGCGTCCTCGTCGAGCATGATGTTGGTGCGCCCGGCAGAAAGCGTGCGCGTGGGGTTGAACGACGCCAGACGCTCGGCATTGGCCTCGCGGTAGGCGAGCTGCTCGCGGATATCGTCCGCGGTGCTGGAGCGATAGCCGTGAAAGTAGGGGGAGAGCTTGCCGGCGCACTCTTTGCACAGGTAGCCTTCATTGATTTTTGTCTTACCTAGAAGTCCCAGCTCGGTACCGCAAATCGCGCACTCTTTCTTCTCGAACATCTTGTCAAAGAAGCCCATGGCTGCCTCCCATCAACTGGTAGCGTGTGTCACCTTTGATGATGGGGGAGTGCGCAGCCTTTCACGATACCCAGACGGCTCAAGGAGTCTCCACAACTGGGACACATGGCCCATTTTTCCTACTCATTGGGGACGTACTTAAATGAGTGGTGCTTAAATGAGTGGTGGAGGCCGCGGGGCCCACGTCCGATGAACGCCTCGATGCCTTCGTCGTCACCTTTGGGCTTACAAGGCGCGAGCGCGATATGCTTGAGGTCTTGGTCGTTTCGGACCAGAGCGTCCAGGACATCGCCACAACGCTTTTCCTCTCGCGCTCCACGCTCTACCGCCACATTTCCTTGATCAACAAAAAGACCGACACCGCTTCGCGTGTGGCCCTTATCAACTTCTTCTGGTCCTGGACACCCAAGGACTAGCTAATCCCCCAATAAGTTGCGGTGGAATAGTCCCTAAATTAAAGTCACGGGGCTTTAAGCGGGAACTATTTCACCGCAACTGCTGAGGGGATAGACTGCGACAGCGGCAGAGGCAGCGGCATCGGTGGCGGCAGAGGCAACGGCAACTGGCAGGGTGTTTTCCGTCTGCTTGCTACAGCAGCTCGCCGTGGCGGGCAATGTAGTGGCGCTTGGCCAGCTGAGTGAGTGCGATGTAGGCGGCGACGATGCCGATGAGCAGCGCGAAGAAGCTCGTCGGCAGCGGCGTGAGGCCCAGTGCATCGGCGATGGGGCTTGCCGGCAGCCAGGTGACGAGCGCCAGACCCAGCACGGTGAGGACGCACAGCGCGGGCGCGGCGTGGTCGCGCGGGCTTGGCAGACGCGGGGAGCGCAGCATGTGGATCACGAGCGTTTGCGACCACATGGACTCGACAAACCAGCCGCTCTGGAAGAGCGCAGCAAAGGTCGCCATACCCGCGACGTCGCCCGCGGCGGCAAGCTCGGACCAGCTTGCGCCCACGGCGGCGGGGCACACCACAAAGAAGAGCGCGGCGAAGGTCACGATGTCAAACAGCGAGCTCACGGGGCCCAGCTCGAGCATAAAGCCCTTGATGGACGCGGCGTCCCAAGCACGCGGACGGGCAGTCCAGGCGTCGTCGACGGTGTCCCACGGCAGCGCGATGCACACGATCTCGTAGACCAGCGACAGCAGCACCAGCTGCAGAGCGCTCATGGGCAAGAACGGCAAGAACAGGCTCGCGACGGTCACGGACAGCACGTTGCCAAAGTTGGAGCTCACCGTGGTCTTGAGGTACTTGAGCAGGTTGCCGTAGGTGCGGCGGCCTTCGATGATGCCGCGCTCGAGCACGCCCAGGTCTTTCTGGAGCAAGATGATGTCGGCGGATTCCTTGGCGATGTCGACGGCCGAATCGACCGAGATGCCGCAGTCGCTCGCACGCATGGCGGCGGCGTCGTTGATGCCATCGCCCATAAAGCCCACGGTGTGGCCGAGCAGCTCGCGCATGACACGCACCAGACGCGCCTTCTGCAGCGGCGAGAGCTTGGCGAAGAGGTGGGTGTTCTCGGCGCGCTCGGCAAGTTCGGCGTCATCGAGCGCATCGATCTCGGAGCCGAGCAAGACGTTGCTCGCGTCGATACCGATCTGTTCGCAGACGGTGGCGGCAACGCGGTCGTTGTCGCCGGTCAGGACCTTGACCGCCACACCCTTGGCCTCGAGGGTGGCGACGGCGCCCGTGGCACTTGCTTTGGGCGGATCGAGGAAGGCCAAAAAGCCCATCAGCACCATGTCGCACTCGTCGGCGATGCCAAATTCGCCCACGCAGCGCGGATTGGTCTTCTGCGCCACGGCAATCACGCGCGGGCCCTCGGCGTTGAGCCCGGCGACCTGCTTGCGAATCTGGGCGAGCTTATCTTCGGTGAACGGCTGGGCGGCGCCGTCGACCTCGACAAAGGAGCAGATCTCGAGCATTTCCTCGGCAGCCCCCTTGGTGACCATCTGGGTTTTGCCCTGGGCGTCGGCGACAACTACGCTCAGGCGACGGCGCGAGAAATCGAAGGGCACCTCGTCGACCTTGGTATAGCGGTCGCGCAGGCTCTGGCCCAGCATAGAATCGGGCACGACGGTCGAGGGCGTCACATCGGCACGGTCGATGACGGCCAGGTCGATAAGGTTTTTGAGGCCGGTCTGGAAGAAGCTGTTCAAAAACGCATGGCGCAGCACGCGCGCATCCTCGTTGCCGTCGGTGTTGAGGTAGCGCTCGAGCACGATGCGGTCTTCGGTGAGGGTGCCGGTCTTGTCGCAGCACAGGACGTCCATCGCGCCGAGGTTTTGGATCGCCGGCAGCTCCTTGACGATAACCTGGCGGCGGGCGAGGTCCTTGGCGCCCTGCGACAGGCTCGTGGTCACGATGACGGGAAGCATCTGCGGCGTGATGCCCACGGCCACGCTCGTGGCGAACAACAGCGCATCGATGACGTTGCCCTTGGTGGCGGCGTTGATGGCAAAGACCGCCGGCGCCATAACGAGCATGAGGCGCACGAGCAGCATGGAGACGCTCGAGACGCCGCGGTCAAACGCGCTCTTCTCGCCGCGCCCGTTGAGCATCTTGGCGATGCCGCCCAGGTAGGTGTCCGAGCCGGTGGCAACGACAAGCGCCATGGCGGTGCCGTTTTGCACGGAGGTGCCGGTAAAGACGATGTTCTTGCAGGCAGAGAGTGGTAGCGCGGAGCCGTCGGCACCCTCGACGACGGTGATGGCAGCGGTCTTCTCGACGGCCTCGCTCTCGCCGGTGAGTGCGGACTCGATCACAAACAGGTCGCGCGCGGTGATGATGCGGGCATCTGCCGGCACCATGTCGCCGGCAGAGAGGCGGATTACATCGCCGGGGACGAGCTCGTCGAAGGGGATCTCGACGCGCTCGCCGTCGCGCAGGGCACAGCAGGTGTTGGAGACCAGGTCCTTAAGGGCCTCGGCCGTATTGCCGCTGCGGGCTTCCTGGATAAACTTCATGCCGCCCGATACCAGCAGCATGATGCCGATGACGATGACCGTGGAGGGGTCACGCTGCAGCTCGGGCACGGCGAGCACGTCGATGTAGAGCGAGACCAGTGCGAGGGCGGCGAGGATGCCAGCGAAGGGATCGACGAACGCGTCGGCGATGCGGCGGGCGAGCGTCTTGGTCGGCGCTTCGATGGTGTTGGGGCCGACGGCGCTCAGGCGCTCGGCGGCGTGCTCGGCGGTGAGGCCGTCGGCTGTGGCGTCGAGCAGCACGAGGGCATCCTCGGCGCTATGGGTGGCGGCGAATATGGTGTTCTTGGACATGCCGGTATGAGCGGCGGGGCGCGCCGTGCGGCGGCGCTTGGAGATGGCTTCGAGTACCGTGGCGGTTTTGAGCATCAGCATAGGGTCCTCCTTGTTGAAGGGAGTTAGCGTACGTGTCGTATGTGCTTCAAAAAACCTAGATGTCGCTCACGTCATGCTTTCGAACCACCACGAAGGGACAGGCACCTTTGTGGTGGTTTTGACGATCGGCTGTTGGCGCTTATGCGTGCGTGGAATCCTCGCGGCGTGCCGAGGGCGACATGCAGGTTTTTCGACTATGACTGCCTTCCATGGCACACCTCCTTAAGGCCGGGCGCGGCGCGCTTTGGGTATCTCGTACCCGTTACAATCCGCCCGTATTCTTGATGAGGGGGTTTGCCGTGTCAACCCCAATGTTTGGAAAACCATTGCCCCTGACAAAGCCTTTACAGAATGCCGAGGCCCCAAAGCGCGCCCGCAACGCGCCCTGCCTGCGCTAAACTGGAAGGCACGTACGCGATTACGAGAGGAGCCCGCATGGAGGCTTACAAGCAAGAGTTCATCAAGTTCATGGTTGAGTCCGACGTTCTTAAATTCGGCAGCTTTACGCTCAAGAGCGGCCGTCAGTCCCCGTTCTTTATGAACGCCGGCGCCTATGTGACGGGCTATCAGCTCAAGAAGCTGGGCGAGTATTACGCCCAGGCCATCCACGATAACTTTGGCGACGACTTTGACGTGCTGTTTGGACCGGCCTACAAGGGTATTCCGCTGGCCGTCGTGACCGCAATTGCCTACCACGAGCTGTACGGCAAGGAGGTCAAGTACTGCTGCGATCGCAAGGAGGCCAAGGACCACGGCGCCGACAAGGGCAACCTGCTGGGCTACGAGCCCCAGGACGGCGACCGCGTGGTCATGGTCGAGGACGTCACCACCAGCGGTAAGTCCATCGACGAGACCTATCCCAAGGTCAAGGCTGCTGCCGATGTCGAGATCAAGGGCCTCATCGTGTCCCTCAACCGCATGGAGGTCGGCAAGGGTGGCGTGACCACCGCGCAGAAGGAGATCGAGGCCAAGTACGGTTTCCCCGTCGCGAGCATCGTCTCCATGGCCGAGGTCGTCGAGACCCTCTACAACCACGAGATCGACGGCAAAGTCGTCATCGACGACGAGCTCAAGGCCGCTATCGACGCCTACTACGAGCAGTACGGAGCTCGGGAGTAGGTAGTTACGCGGTTTTACCAAACCGCGTAACCAGTTGACGCTGCGCGCCGCCCAGGGCGACAATTTGTCATTCAAAAGGCGAGGCATGACCAGAAGGTCAATGTCTCGTCTTTTTCACGCCAACTTGTTCGCCCTGGACGTCGCTCGCTGTCCGTCCTCTACTTGCGGCGTTGTCTTGCTCCGGATGCGGTGGTCATTGGGGACGTTCTTAAATGACTGCTCGAGATGAGCGTCCAAAAATCCGCGCTCGTTCGATTGACGCATGTCTACGCAGCGTAGGTTGTCGAGCCTGGCCTTCAAATGGATACTGACTGTCGAACCGGTTCACTCCATTTCTTCAATTTGATTGGACAGCCCATGAACCAGACACGGCAAACCAATGCCTCCCATACTTTTTTGGCAGCGCATGCCATCAAGCAGCTGCGCGAAGAGCGCGGCCTCACCCAGCGCGCCCTGGCGGAAAGCCTTGGCGTGACCGATAAAGCCGTCAGCAAGTGGGAATCCGGCCGCGGCCTTCCCGACATTTCCCTCGTTGAGCCTTTGGCCCAGAGACTCGGCATAAGCGTGGCTGAGCTTTTGGCTGGTGATATTCGGGCCAACGCCAACCGTGCAGGCAATATGCTCAAAGGCGTCTTTTACGTTTGCCCTATCTGCGGAAACGTTGTGCACGCGCTCGGAGAAGGCAGCTTTAGCTGCTGTGGCTCCACGATGTTTCCCCAGGAGGCCGAAGAGCCGGACGCGGACCACGCCTTTTCCATCGAGCGCATCGAGGACGATTGGTACGTCACGCTCGATCATCCCATGACCAAGGATCACTACATTAGCTTTGTGGCATATGCGACTATGGACGGCATCTGCTTCAAGAAGCTCTATCCAGAGCAATCGGTGCAGCCGCGCTTCCATATTACCGGGCGCGGCAGGATATATCTTTACTGCAACCAACACGGACTCTTTACGTCGCTGACGCCTCGCAAATAACGGCCGTCTATCCGCCCTCCTCATGCGTTCCCAGGGGACCCAAAATGAGCGTGGATAATCTCCCGGTTTTGGCCTGTGTGCGGGCTCAAAGTGGGAGATTATCCACGCTCGTTATCTGAGTGTCCAAAAATCCACGCTCGTCGCTACTTGAGTCCGGGCAGGCGGGTGTAGGGGAACGAACGCTCTAGGAACTCGGAGCAGCGGGCGTAATCTTTGGCAAAGTAGCTGCTATAGAGCGAATCGAGTACGTATTGCACGGCGATATGGCTTGCGAACCGCGTGATGCGGTGCGTCATGCTCTCGTGATCGCTCACCGTAAGGTAGGCAGCAAAGCCGGGGTGAATGCGCGCGCAGTATGGCGTGCCGATGACGATGACCGGGACATGCCGGCTGCTGAGGATCGGCAAGATTTCCTTGAGGTTGGGCGCAAGGCCGCTGTAGGAGATAACGATCGCCGCGCGGTCTGAATCCGAGGTGAGAGCCGTGCGCACCTGTGCCTCGATGTTGCCGTAGCATGTGGCGCTTTTCCGGACGAGAGTAGGCGGTCGCGGAACATCCTCGCTGGATACAGGTTATGCGAGCCCGTGTAGATGTCCACGGTGCCGGCGCGCATGACGAGCTTGGCGGCCTGGTCGAGCTGCGTGGGGTCGAGCAGCTCCTGCGTTTCGGCCAAAGTGGTCTGGTAGAGCCCCTCCATGCGTTCCATCACCTGCGCAGGGGTGGAGGTGACATCGAAGGGAAAGTTGATGTCCACGTCGCGCCGGTTGCCCGCCTCGGTCGCCAGACGGATGAGTTCGACTTTGAGGTCTTTGAATCCCTCGAGGCCGAGTTTTTTGCAAAAGCGGTGCACGCTCGCGACAGAAACGTTGGCGCACGCGGCAAATTCCTTAATGGAAAGCCCGCGGACGTTTTCGCCCATGGCAAGGGCCGAGATGCCGAGCTGTTGCTCGGTAGGGGTAAGGCCCTGTGCCTCGGAAATCTTGCGTTTGATATCCATGCGAACTCCCACACTCGCCAAACCTGCCAAAAAGGGACAGGTTTATTTTGGCACGTTTCGGCCGGTATCAGGAAGTGTCAGGGACGGAGCGGCGGCAGTCCGTGGGCGCGAAAAGAAGTGTCGGGTTTGGCGCGCCCGCTTCTGCCCGTCCCGCGCGTGGGCGATACTCGGCTTATCGACCCGCGATGCAAAGGAGACGCTCATCCCACGAGCACTACCGGGAAGGGCTTGCGATTCGAGCCCTCGCCTTAGTATTTTGGCCATTTAGCACTATAATCACCGTAGGCATGCGCATAACGTTGCGCTTAATCAAGAGGAGAAAACGTATGGGTCTGTTTGACATGTTCAAGAAGAAGGCTGAGCCTGCCGCTGCTACTGCTCCCGCCTCCATCTCTGCTTCTGCCGGCGCCGACGTGCTGTGCTCGCCCGTCAAGGGCAAGGTCATCAAGATGGCCGACGTGCCCGATCCCGTCTTTGGTGGCGAGGTTCTGGGCAAGGGCTGCGCCGTGTGGCCCGAGGACGACCTGGTCTACGCTCCCTGCGACGGCAAGGTGACCGTCACCATGGGCCACGCCGTGGGTCTGCAGTCCGATAGCGGCATCGAGGTTTTGGTGCACGTTGGCGTCGATACCGTCAACATGAACGGCGACGGCTTCGAGGGCTTCGTCAAGGCCGACGATGTCGTTAAGGCTGGCCAGCCCATGCTCAAGATCGACCGCGCCAAGATCGCCGCTGCCGGCTACAAGGACTGCGTCGTCGTGGCTGTGTCCAACACCGCCGAGTTCGCCGACGTCGAGCTCGCCGTCGAGGCTGACTCCGCTGTCTCCGCTGGCGATGCCATCGTCAAGGTCGTCCGCAAGTAGTCTGCGGCAACATAAGGGTGTTTTGGGGTGGTCGGGTTATCCGGCCGCCCTTTTTTATTGCAATGCGGCGGAACGTTTTATTGCGCGTTGGGCGGACCGGTAAACCGTTCGGACGTTAAATCGAGCCGACTGCGCCTTTGCTTTGCCGGGGGTGTTCGTTATCGGCTAGTATGGCCTTATTGTTACGACGCGCACCGCGTCGGGAAGCGCGGTGCCGCTTGTTGGGAGGAATGTCATGAAGAAGAAGCTGCTGCTTGCGCCCCTGATGGCTGTTCTGGTCGCGTGCGTGGTTGTGCTTTCCGGCTGCGGAGGTCCTTCGGTTGAGGAGCTCATCACCGAGGATCTTACGACGCAGTTTGACGAGGTCAAGAACGGCGGCGACGACTTCCTCGCCGGCCTGGAAGAGGCCTCGGGCGACGAGTTCGAGCAGCTGGGCATCGATCCCAAGGAGTACGCCAAGAGCTATCTCGAGGGTTTTGACTACAAGATCGGCGATGTGACGGTCGACGAGGACAAGGGCACCGCGACTGCCGATGTCACCATTACCTGCAAGTCCATGAACAAGATCGTTGAAGATTTCGCCACCCAGTATCAGGAGAAGATCGCGGCGCTCGATACGATGCCTTCCGAGGACGACCTGTACAAGATGGCCGGCCAGGTCATGGTCGACGTGACCAAGGCCGCTAAGACCAAGGACACCAAGGTTACCTTCAAGTACACCGCCAATGACGATGGCGAGTGGTCTGCTGACGATTCCGCAACCACCGAGATGATGAATGCGATGATGAGCTAGGGGAGTTACGCGGTAGTTCGTTACGGCGTTTTACCAAACGCCGTAACTGCCCGACGCTGCGCGGGCACCAGAGCGACAACTTGTCATTCAAAGAGGACGGCATGACCAGAAGGTCTATACCGTCCTCTTTTCATGCCAATTTGTTCGCACTGGTGCCCGCTCGCTGCCCGTCCTCTACCTGCGGCGTTGCCATGGTAGTCATTGAGGCGGCACTTGGGGACGTTCCTTTTCTGCCGGCAGTTGGGGACACTCCTTGTATCAACGCCGTATCAAATGCTCGGGAAAATGCGACCCGGTTTTTTGGCCGAATTCCGGGTCGCGGTTTCCGGATGGGGCGGGTTGCGGAAACCGCGACCCGGAATATTGCTCTGAAACGGGATACGGTTTCCCCGACGCGCCTCAAACGGAAAGTGCATCCCATTTCGGAGCTCCAAAACGGGATGCACTTTCCGCGTGGAAGAATTGTCGCAGCTGCGTTAAGCGGTGTCGCTCGCTACTCGCCCAAGATTAGCTCGGCGAGTTCGTCCTGCGTATCTACCACGTAGTCGGCGCCGGCGGCTTCCAGCTCTGCGCGGCCGCGGAAGCCCCAGCTGACGCCCGCGCTCTTAAGGCCGGCGTTGTGGCCGGTCAGAACATCGACATTCGAATCGCCCACATAGAGCGTGGTTGCCGGATCGGCGCCCAGCTCTTTCATCACATGCAACGTGACGGGTGCCTCGGGCTTGGGCGGAAATGCGCCCACACGGCCCTGTACCAGCGCAAAGCGATCGGGGCCAAAGTATTTCTCGATAAGCGGGGCTGCCGAAATATGATCCTTGTTGGTGAGCACGGCAAGCTGAACGCCCGCTGTGCGCAGACGGTCGAGCATCTCAATCGTGCCGGCGTAGGGTGAGGTGTGGTCCTCCTTGTGCTCGCCGTAATAGGCCCTAAACTCGGCAAGCGTCTGCTCAAACATACGGCCGTCGCCCGCGTACTCGGCGGGCATAAAGCGCTCGACCAGCTTGAGCATGCCGTTTCCCACCTTGTAGCGGTACTCGTCTACGGCAAACGTGGGCCAGCCGTGCATCTCGCAGGTATGGTTGCTGGCGGCCGCCAGGTCCTCGAGCGTGTTGAGGATGGTGCCATCCAGATCAAAGATCACATGGGAAAAAGCTGCTGCCATGGGTGCTCCTGCCGCTTGAGTTGTAAAACGCACCCCATGATACTGGGCATGCGTGCCGGGCATGTTTGGAATCTGAATATCTTTAATAGCCCTGAGCCTTTGTCGTTAGCAAATCCTCGGCAGTTGTTCTCCCACAAGCATGTCGAGGATACGGGTCGAGCCCCAGCCGGTGCGTACGCGCACGGCGGGACGGGCGCCCTCGGCAAGTGGCAGCACGCGACCGATGATGGCGGCGTTCTCGCCGTAGCGGGCGGCGCGCATGGCTGCCAGCGCGGCATCGGCTTGCTCGGCCGGCACCACGGCAACCATCTTGCCCTCGTTTGCCACCTGCAGCACATCGTAGCCGAGCATCTCACATGCCGCCTGCACGTCGGGGCGCACGGGCACGGCATCCTCGTCGATCTCCATGGCAACGCCGCTGGCCTGGGCAAACTCGTTGAGCGTGGATGCCAGGCCGCCGCGCGTGGGGTCGCGGAAGCAGCGGGTGTCGGGGGCGGCGGCGAGCACGTCGGCAATCAGATGATTGAGCGGCGCAGCGTCGCTTTCGATGTTGCTCGAAAACGCCAAGCCCTCGCGCTGGCTCATGATGGCGATGCCGTGGTCGCCTAGCGTACCCGACACCAGGATGACATCGCCGGGCCGACAGTTTGCGCCGCTGAGTGCCACGCCCGTGGGCACCTCGCCCACGCCGGCGGTATTGATATAGACGCCGTCGGCCCCGCCGCGCTCGACCACCTTGGTGTCGCCGGTGATAATCTTCACGCCTGCCTCATGTGCCGTTTCGGCCATGGTCTGCACAATCTGGCGCAGCTTGTCCATGGGATAGCCCTCTTCGAGGATAAAGCCGCATGAGAGGTAGCGCACGTTAGCGCCCGAGGTCGCGACGTCGTTGACGGTTCCGCACACGGCGAGTCGGCCGATATTGCCGCCGGGGAAGAACTGCGGCGAGACTACAAAGCTGTCGGTCGACATGGCGATGCGCCCGCTCGCGGGCAGCGCAGCGACGCCGGCATCGTTGCCCTCGAGCAGTTCGGGCGACCCAAAGGCATCCAAAAAGACCTCATCGATGATGCGTTTCATCATCTGGCCGCCAGAGCCGTGGCCCAACAGGACAGTGCTATCGGTGGCATTACGGGACATATCGAAAACTCCAATCGAGGGTGGTGCCGGTGTGCGGGTGCGTCTGGGCTAGTCGCGGTAGCGGTAGTACGCCGCGCAGCTACCTTCGGAGCTCACCATGCACGGGCCGACGGGATGTTCGGGCGTGCAAGCGCGGCCAAACAGAGGACAGTCGCTCGGCGTGATGGCTCCGCGCAGCACGTCGCCGCAGCGGCACCCGCGTGGTTCGACCGTCGGTTCAATGGGTACGTCAAAGCGGGCGCCGGCATCAAAGCGCGCGAATTCGGGCCGGATGGAAAGACCCGAGTTGGCAATCGGTCCCAGTCCGCGCCACGTGGTGTCGCACGGCTCAAATACCTGCTCGACCAGCTGGCGCGCTACGGGGTTGCCGTCAGCGTTGACGCCACGGCGGTAGGCGTTGTCGATTGCGGGCTGCCCCTCAACAACCATCTGGACCAGCATGCAGATGCCCTGCAGAATATCGACCGGCTCAAATCCGGTGACCACACCCGGGGTCTCGAACTCATCGACCAAAAACCCAAAGGGTGCCAGGCCCGTGATGGTAGCGACGTGTCCCGGAAGGATAAAGCCGTCGATAGTGGTCTCGGGATCGTTGGCGATGGCGCGCAGCGCCGGCGGCGTGGTCTTGTGAGCACAGTAGACCGAGAAGTTCTGGAGCCCGCGCGCGTCGGACTCCAGGATAGCGGCGGCAATGGTGGGCGTTGTGGTCTCAAAGCCGACGCCCATAAAGATGACCGGGCGATCGGGGTTGTGTTCGGCGATATCGAGTGCATCGAGCGGGGAGTACACAATGCGAATATCGCGCCCCGCCGCCTTTTGCGCGGCGAGCGAGGTAGACGACCCGGGCACGCGCATCATGTCGCCAAAGGTGGTGATGATGGCGCCGTCCATCTTGGCGAGCGCGATTGCATGGTCGGTATCGCGGTTGGCGGTAACACAGACGGGGCAACCCGGACCGCTCAGCAGTTTGAGCCCGGCAGGCATAATGGAGCGAAAGCCATAGCGCCCGATGCTCACGGTATGCGTGCCGCAGACTTCCATAAGGTTGATGCTGCGGCTGCCGACAAGCTCATGAATACGATCGATGAGCTCGCGAGCCAGCCCGGGGTCGCGAAATGCCGAGAAGTCGATACCGGAGCGCGCCGGCTGTCCGGCCGCCACTAGTATGCCTCGGCCGGATTGCTGGCCAGTTGGTCTTCTTCGACCAGTTCGGTCATGGCATTAACGAGCTCGAGCGTTTCTTGCGCTTCCTGCTCGTCGACGATCTGAATGCCAAAGCCGGCGTGCACGAGAATATAGTCGCCTACCTGTGCCGTCGGCACGAGGCGCAGCGAAACGGGGCGCTCGATGCCCATCATGTCGACGGTCGCCTTAAGGTCGTCGTCGCGTTTGACCACTTTACCGGGAACGGCAAGGCACATAATGTTCCCCTTTTATACGTTTTGCGCTGGATAGGCGCCTAATTACCCATCAGTTGATGGTAGCGCTCGCGGGAGTCACGAGCAAACGCGTTACACCTGTGAGACGGCGGCGCGCAGGCTGGCAAAACAGCCTATCGCGATGCTGTCTGCGCGAGGCGAGCGCGAGCGATGGCGGCCTGACCGTAGGCGATGCAGCCGTCGTTGACGGGCACGGCGTGGGAGACCAAGACGGCAAGACTGGCGTCTTTGAGTTCGTGGGTAAGGAGCCGAAGCAAAAGTCGGTTCATGAACACGCCGCCCGAGAGCGCGACGGTGTCGAGGTCTTCACGGACGCAGATCTCGCTTGCGATGCGGGCCGACGCGCGTGCGATGGTGACATGGAAGTCGAGCGCGAGCTTGCCGGCGGGCACGCCGGTCCTGATTCCCTCCAAAAGCGCCTCAAAAAGCGGTCTGGAGTTCAGAACATGGAAGTCGTCCGGACGGGATGATTCGGTTACGGAAAAGCTGGCCATATTGCCGGTGGGGCAGGCACTTTCACTGCTGAACGCGCACCAGGCGGCGGCTTCGAGTTCTATGGCAGGCTCGCCCTCGTAGGTTGCCTTGTCGCAGATGCCCAGAATTGCTGCCGCGGCATCAAAGAGACGCCCCATGCTGCTGGTGCGCGGGCTGTTGATGCCGTGCTCGATCATGGTGGCTGTCACGCAGCGTGTTTGCTCGTCGAGGGTGCCCAATAGCCCCGCGGCACCCGGATGCTCGAGCAGGCCGAGCTCGCTCAGCAGGGCAAAGGCATTGCGCCGGGCATCGCGTACGGATGCGGCACCGCCTGGCAGCGCCCAGGTGCGCAGGTGCGCGGCGCGTTCAAAATCGGCAAGGCCGGCGATAAGAAATTCACCGCCCCATATGGTGCCGTCGGTGCCGGCACCCGTACCATCGAAGGCAATACCGAGGACGCGTGCATCAGGCGCAAGCCGGCCAGCGACAATCGCCTCTGCCATTACGCTCGCGATGTGCGCATGATGATGCTGGATTTCGATAAGCGGCAGACTGTGCTCCCGTGCCCGCTCACGCGCCCACTGGCTCGATAGATAGTTGGGATGCATGTCGCATGCCAGGGCGGCAGGCGTCAGGTCAAAGAGGTTTTCTAGACGTGCGCGGGCGGCGCTCCAGGCATCGAAGGTCGCGCCGTTTTCGACATCGCCGATATGCTGCGACACAAAACAGGCTGTCTCGCCGTTCGCATCCTCGCGTGTGAATGCGATCGTTGCCTTTTGCTGTGGGCCGCAGGCGAGCACGCAGGGTGCAGTGCCGTCGAGCGCCGGCAGCGACAACGGCTGCGGCGCATATCCGCGTGCGCGACGCACAGGCATGACGGTGCCGTCGACCACACGCACCACGGAGTCGTCGTAGCGTGAGAGAATCGCACGGTCGTTGCCAAGTAGCGCGTCGGCGATGCCGGCGGCAACAAGATGCTCCCATGCAAGGGCATCGTCGGTCTCGATAGGTTCCTCGCTCAGGTTTCCGCTGGTCATGACCAGCGCGTGCATGCCATGCGACGCGGCAGCTGCAAGCAGCAGATGCTGAAGCGGTGTATAGGGGAGCATGACGCCAAGCTCGGGTAGATCGTGCGCGACGGATGGCGCGAGTGTAAGGCCGTCGGGGGAATCTCCTTCGCCAACAGCACGGCGGCGCAGCAGCACAATGGGGCGGATGCTACCGGCCAGCAAGCCGCGCTCAGCATCATCGACATGGCACAGGCGTTCAGTATCGGCAAGGCTGCGCACCATAACGGCAAGCGGCTTGTTGCTGCGGCGCTTGCGACGGCGCAGCTCGACCACCGCCTGCTCATTGGCGGCGTTGCAGGCCAGATGGAATCCGCCCAGGCCCTTGATGGCGACGATACTGCCACAGGCCAGCAGCTCAACACAGCGGTCGATAATGGCGTCACTGGTCTCGCGCGTGGTGCCGACGGCCGGCGACGCGGCGTCTTCGCCCGCCTCGCGCCACGTAATATGTGGCCCGCAGTCAAAGCAGGCATCGGGCTGCGCATGAAAGCGCCGGTCAAGCGGGTCGCCATACTCTGCAGCGCACTCGGGGCACATAGGAAAGCAATCCATCGACGTGGCCGCTCGGTCATAAGGCAGCGACCGGATGATGGTAAAGCGCGGCCCGCAGTTGGTGCAGTTGATAAAGGGGTAGTGATAGCGACGGTCGGCGGGGTCGAACAGTTCGCGCAGGCAGTCGTCACAGGTGGCGATATCGGGGGAGATGAGCGTCGTGTGCACGGTCTGATCCTGTGACGCTACAATACGAAAGACCTGCTCATCGTCGGCATCCCAAGCGTCGGGCTCCAGGTCTGCAACAGCGACATGCTCAACGCGGGCTGCGGCCGGCGCGTGCTCCGACAGCGCGGTGACAAATTCGTCGAGCGCCTCGCTCAAAGCATGCGCCTCGATGTGTACGCCATCGCCCGCGTTGAGCACCCAGCCGCAAATGCCATGCGCCATGGCCTCGCGATACACAAACGGTCGCATGCCAACGCCCTGCACAATGCCCGTTACATGAATATGCACATGCCGCATGCGACACCCCTCATCAAAGCCGACCAAAAAGGGACAGGTTTATTTTGGTAGGTAAAACTTCTAAACCTGCCAAAACAAACCTGTCCCTTTTTGGCAGGTGCGCTGCGGGAAATCCCGCTATAGCCCCAGGCTTTGCCTGGTGGCGGCGCAGGTGAGCTCGCCGTGCTTAACGCCGCGCAGGCCCAGCAGTCGGTCGGCCAGTTCGTAAACGCGCTCGCCGCGACCCTTGAGCGCCAGAATCTCCAGGCAGTTGTGGTGGTCCAGATGCACGTGCATGGTCGAGACGATCTCGTCGGTGTAGTCGTGCTGCACCTCGTCCAGACGGCGCGTCAGATCGCCGGTATGGTGGTCATAGATCATGGTGAGCGAACCGATGACCTGCTCGTCGGGCGTGCGCATCTGTTCCTTGGCGATCGAGGCGCGAATCAGATCGCGTACGGCCTCGGATCGGTTAGCCACGTCACCACGGCGCGCGATCTGCTCGTCAAAGCGGCGCAGTAGGTCATCGGGCGCGGTGACCGAAAAACGGACCAGCTCGGAGCCGCCGCCGCAGCGGCAGCTCGTCTCATCGCCCGTGCCGTTATGGTGGTCGTGCCCGCAGCCGTGCGCGTGCTCGTGCTCGGCCACGTTACACCAGTTTCACAGAGCCGACGGAGTTGTGGTCGGCCTCGATGGCTTCCTCGTAGCCCTCGAGCGCGTCATGCGCCTCGTGCAGTGCGGCCATGGCAGCTTCGAGCTTGGCGCCAATGCGCTCCATATCAAAGTTCTCGGTCGCATGCAGCAGCTGATGGCTCCACTCGTGGGCGAGCTCGATGGTGTCGTCGACCTGCTTGACGCTCATGGCAAGCTGGCTCATGTTCATTCCGACGTCATGCATGGGGAGTCTCCTTTTGTACGGGGCGATATGGTGGTTCAGATTCTACTACGCCCGCCTTGGGCGCCGCCGCATAAGAAAACGGGCGCGAGTCCGTCTGACCCGCACCCGTTCACTGGGGGCTGTTTGTGTTTACCATACTATCCGTGGTCGCATGCCTTGCGTTTGGCACTCCGGTGAGCGGTGCGAAACCGCTCATGGACGGCGGGTAAGTAACAAGCGTATTACAGATGCTTCTCCAGCAGCGCCTGCAGCCTCGCCTTGGGCAGAGCGCCAACCGAGCGGTCAATCTCCTCGCCGTTCTTAAACACAATCAGCGTGGGGATGCTCATGACGCCATACTTCATGGCCAGGTCCTGGTTGTCGTCGACGTTGCATTTGGCAACGGCAAGCTTGCCCGCCAGCTCATCGGCAACCTCGTCAACGATGGGCGAGAGGGATCGACAGGGCCCGCACCACGGTGCCCAAAAATCGACCAGCACGGGCAGGCTGTCGTTAACGACGGAATTGAAGTTCTCGGGGGTAATCTGCTTAATGTCAGCCATGGTGACCTCCATAATGTGACGCGGCTTGGCCGCGTAAAACTCAGTACGACCGTGCTTATACCCAGCCGCCCGCAAAGCAACCACTCGCGGGCAGCTCTTTTATATAATGGTGGGCACGCAAACGATTGGAGAGCGCATGTCCACGTCACAAAGCCAGAAAAAAGAAGCCATCGCCCAGGCGGCCGAGCAGGAGCTCACATCGCTTGCGGTCCGTGGCGTGCGCATCGTGGGCAACGCGTGCTCGCCGATCGTGCTGGTCAAAGGCGATTTGGACGAGGCCGAGCGTTCGGGTGGCGAGCTTGCCGCCGGTCCGGATGGCGCGGCGTTGCGCAAGGCGCTTGGGGCCATCGGCTACGCGCCCGAGGATTTTTGCGTGCTGGCAAGCGTCGCCGGCGCAGGCGATGGAGCGGTCGCGGTGGGCGAGACTCTGCCGTGCGAGCTGTTCCGCGAGGCGCTTGAGGCTCTGGATCCCGAGGCGGTGCTGCTGCTCGATAACAGCGCGGCCGATGTCATGCGCGAAACCTACGCCGATATGCTCGTGGCGATTGATGACTTCGACACCGCCATGCTCAAGCCCGGCCTGGTCGCCCATGTGCAGGGCCGCCGCGTGCTCGCGCTCGATGGCTTTGAGGCGGCGCTGACCGACAAGGCGGCCAAGCAGCGCATGTGGGCCTACATCAAGCAGCTGACTCCGGCGGCTGCACCGCTGTAGCGAGGTTGGCGGCAGCCCCTACATCACGGCGCGCAGCTCAAACCGGTCGCCGTTAATGCGGAACTGGCAGTTGCCGTTCATGCGCTCGACGGCAAGCATAATGCTCTTGGTGCCAAAGCCGTGCCCAGTGTGCTGAGCCACGGGCATGCCGTCGACCATGTGCGGCGCACGGCCAAACGTGTTGGAAACCAGCAATAGAAGCTGACCGTCTTCGTAGCGAAGGTCCAGGTCGACAAACCGCTTGCCTTCGGGGGCGGCGCTCGCCGCGGCGATGGCATTGTCCAGGGCGTTCGATACCACACTGAATAGATCGACATCGCCCACGTGGACGGTTTCGGGCACGGCGGCGTGCAGGTCGGCGGTGATGCCGTGCGCGTTGATGTCCGCGGAAAGCGACGAGAGCGCAATGTTGACCGTTTCGTTGGCGCAGTAGCGGCGCACGGCGGTGCGGTCGTTGGTCTCGCAGAGCGCGTCGATGCGCTCGAGTGCCTCATCGGTGTGACCCTCTTCGATCAGGGCCGCTAGACCGCGCAGGTAGTGGCGCATGTCGTATCACATTGAGACCAAGTCAAGAAGAATCGCTTCGGTCGAATCGCGTCTTTTGGGTGAGTTCTCAACGTCCGCTGCCGCTGGTTTCCACCGTATGCCGAAAACACCCGGACGATGCCGTGCAGATCGCTTCGCTCTGCTATAGTCTCTCCAATTCAAGTTCTCTATTGGGATGGTGGTTAATATGGGCGACATACTCGAATCGTTCCTGCGCGTGGCGATGGTGGTGTTCATCGTCGGTCCGCTCACTGCATGGGTCGCCCGTCGCGGCGCGCGCGAGCGCAGTGAGGCGACGGACAGCCTCGATCGCTTCACGGTGCGCATGCCCGCTGCCATTCGCACGATCATCGCCTGCTGCGCCGTCGCGTTCGAACTGCTCATGCTGGGTGTCTACGTCTGGCAGGGCGTCTCGTTGGGCGAGTGGGACCACGAACTTGTGTGGTTCGGTCACGCCATGGCGCTCGCGGGCATGGCCATCTGGGCCCTGCTGAGCATCCCGCGCATCGACGTGGACGGTGAGCGAATTCTCTCGCGTAACGCCTTCGGCATCCGCAAGGAGACGACGTTTGGCCACATCACCCGTGCAACGCTTCACACGCAGATGATGAGGATCGACCTGTTCGAGGGCGACCGGAAGTTCTGCTCGATAAGCCTCGAGGGGGTGTGCTCGCTCAACCTCCTCGCCCGTCTGGAGGAAGAGGGCATCGAAGTCTCGGACGCCGTCGACGGTCCCATGACCAAGGCGGGCCTGTGTTGGTCTGCCATCAAGCCGTTGACGATTGTTTTCAACGGCATGGCGCTCGTCTTCTCGCTCGTGATCGCCTTCATGGCTGTTTTCACCGATGCCGGAGCCCGCTTGCTCTTGCTCGTCCCGTTCCTCTTCCTGTTCATAGGGGGACTCCTGCCCCTGCTCATGCTCAGTATGCCCGCCCGCGGCATCCTCGAGATCGGCAGGCAGGAGCGCGAACTCGGCTTCTCCTTCGCCGAGGAGATGGCAAGTCGAGGTACCACGGGCACTTCGCTTGTCGACGATGATTGGTTCATCGAGATCAGCAATGCCCGCGTCGTGGCGTTCCGTCGCGATTACCTCAAGAAGGTCACGGCGCACGAGAACAGCGAGAGCGGCGACCGCTGCACGGTGACTACGAAGGGCGGTCGAAAAATCAAGGTGTATGCAGCGGGCAGCACCCTCGAGGACCTGCGCTCGTGGTTCAAGCAGGGCGCCAAGGTCAGAAGCACGGTCGACCGTGCAGAGGACGCGCTCGAGACGACGTCTGATTGGGTTGTCTGACCTGTATCGTCTTTTCGGACGCGCATGCTAGAGGCCCAATCCTTTAGAATGCATTCATCGACGACCGAGAGGACGGTATGCTATGTCCAACCCAGCCGCCAAGTACACCGACGAGTTCAGGTGCGAGACCGCCGACTACATCATCTCGACGGGCAGGCCGATAACGGAATGCTGCGCAGAACTGGGCCTGAATTCCAAGACCGTGAACAAGTGGGTGCAGAACCGCCGGCGCGAGCTTGCCGGCGGGCCCGACCCCAAGGCCGAGGACCGCGAGCTTCGCGAGGCGAAAAGGCGCATGCGCGAGCTCGAGATGGAGAACGCCTTCTTGAAAAAAAGCCGCGGCCTTCTTCGCCAAAAGCCAGGCGTAGCCGCATGCTACCGGATGATGTTGGCGGAGAAGGCCGAATTCCCGGTGAAAATGATGGCCCGCGTGCTCGGCGTGAGCCGATCGGGCTTCTGCTCGTGGCTCTCCAACGGCTGCCCGCGAGAAGACTGGTCGGCCGAGCGCGAGGCGGTCCGGCGCGTGTGGCTGGAGTCGGACCGCAGGTTCGGCTTCCGGTTCGTGAAATGCTTCCTGCCCGGCGAGTTCTCCGGATTGACCCTGTACAGGGTGCGCAAGCTGATGCGCGAGCTGGGAATACGCGGCTGCACGCCCAACGCCAGGAAGCGCACCACCATCCCCGACCCGAAGGCCAGGCCCCGGCCCGACCTGGTGCGCCGCGACTTCACCAGTCCCGTTCCAACCTGCAAGCTCGTGGGCGACATCACCTACCTGCGCACCGGCGAGGGATGGCTGTACCTGTCGACGGTCATCGACCTCAACACCCGCATGGTGGTGGGCTGGTCGCTCTCCGAGCGCATGACCGCCGACATCGTGGTTTCGGCGCTGGCGTCGGCCAAATCGCGCGGCTACGTGGCCGGCAACGCGATATTCCACGCCGACCGCGGCGCCCAGTACACCAGCAGGCTTCTGGCCGAATGGGCGCGCGACAACGACGTGCGGCTGTCCTGCAGCCGCGCCGGCAACTGCCACGACAACGCGGTGGCCGAGTCGTTCCTCGCCACGCTGAAGAACGAGATGTACTACAGGCGCAGCTTCCCGACCAGGGATTCCGCCAAGCACGCGGTGGTCGAGTTCATCGAGGCGTACTACAACCGCCGAAGGCCCCGCTCGACGATCGGCTACAAGGTGCCGGCCGAGGCCATGGCGGCCTTCTTCGAGAGAACCGAGCCCAAGCTCGAGGCCATGCCTATGGCCGCTTGATTTCTCGAGCATGCGTGTCCGAAATCTTGACACAGGTCAGAAGGCCTCGATGCCAGCGCTGCGCCGATATGGGGCAGCGGCCCCCCGTTGGCCGCCATGGCCCTGACTTCCGAGCGTATGCTGGCGCCGCTCGTCTTAAGACGTTGACCTCCATCCGGAGCCTGCGGTTCTCGCGCTCGGGCTCCAGGATCCGGTTCTACTCGGGCGTGCGGTTGTCGGCGGCGCGCGGCGAGCCGGTCTCGTTTATCGACTTGACCCGCCTCTCCACGGTGCTCTTGTCGAGGTCGCACTCGTCCATGGCCTCGCGCCTGGGCTTTCCGGCGTTGTGGAGATCGACTATCTTCCTCTTGAACTCGTCGGTGAAATGCCTCGGTCTGGGGCCGGTCGAGGCCGAGCCCCCGGTCCGGCTGGGGTAGCATGTCGCTGCGGACCATTGTCTTTCCTCTCGTTGAATATCTAGGCGCTGACGATTCTAGGCGATGGCCCTCTCTTGCTTCTTACACCTCGATTGTGCTCGCTACCCCCAGCGGGTCCGGATCGAGCGATTCGGGCCCGCTTTTGGGGTCTGCCGGAAGCCCGGTGGTCAAAAAAGGCCAAATATGAGTACTGTTACCAGTTTAGTGGCAGCAAAATGGCCTCCAAAATCGGTGCCAGCGGCCAAAAGCGCATCGATTTTCGTCCGTCAGAGTCACGATCGGGCTCCAAACAAGGCGATTTTGCTGATCTGGACCGGAAAATCGCTGCTACTAATTTGGTGACAGTACTCATATTTGGCCTTTTTTGACCACTGCCTCTCGGGCCAGGACAAAACGGGCTGCTCGAATCTTGAGGCGGGCCCATTTTCAACTATCCTCAGCTTGCCAGTTCGAAAATGGACCCGCCCCATGATTGAATCTTTATTCCAACTTTACACCTGGCTTTACAGCTGTCTTGTCAGCTGTAAAGCCAGGTGTCATACTAAAGCCCCAAGATTCGCCAAAAGAGAGGGGCCTTGATGGCACAGAGCGCGAACATGGATGCGTCGGAGCTTGCACGCGATATCGCGGCCGGCCTAGCATCGGCAACGACGGCAACGGAGCGCGCGGCACTGGTGCCCGCAGAGCTCGTCGAGGCCATTCAGCAACTAAAAACCCAACGTGACGCGGTGATCCTGGCGCACTACTATGTGGCGCCCGAGGTCCAGGCCGTTGCCGATTACGTCGGCGACAGCTTTTACCTGGCAAAGCTTGCCAAAAGCCTGCCGCAGCAGACTATCGTGCTGTGCGGCGTGGAGTTTATGGGCGAGAGCGCCAAGCTGCTCAACCCCACCAAGACCGTGCTGCTGCCCGAGCCGGGTGCGGACTGCCCCATGGCGCACATGGTCAAGCGCGAGACGGTCGACGCGGCGCGCGCCGAGTACGGCGACGACCTGGCCGTGGTCTGCTACGTCAACTCCACGGTCGAGATCAAGAGCTGGAGCGACGTGTGCGTCACCAGCTCCAACGCCGTCAAGATCGTGTCCGAGCTGCCGCAGCAGCATATCCTGTTCATTCCCGACCAAAACCTCGGCCGCTTCGTAGCCGAGCAGGTGCCGCAAAAGCACGTCATTCTCAACAACGGCTACTGCCCGCGCCATCACATCATCACCGTCGAGCAGATCGTCGACGCGACGGAGGCCCACCCCGACGCGCTCGTGCTGGCGCACCCCGAGTGCAAGGCCGACGTCCTGGCCGAGGCCGACTACATCGGCTCCACCGCCGGCATCATCAAGTATGCCGAGGAGTCCGACGCGAGCGAGTTCATTATCGTGACGGTTCGCGGCGTGCTCTACGAGCTCGAGCGCCGCTGCCAGGGCACCGGCAAGAAGTTCTACTTCCCCGCGGTGCAGCCCACCTGCGTCAACATGGACCTCATCACGCTCGAAAAGCTCGTGCGCTGCCTGGAGACGGGCGAGGGCGAGGTGCAGATCGGCGTCTCGGACGAGGCGGCAGACCAGGCCAAGCTCACGCTCGACCGCATGCTCGAGTACGCAGCACGCTAGAACAATGTGGCATGAGGGACGGTTCCTTATGTCACATTCAAGGGAGAGGATTCCTGTGGAAACCAAGCAATACCCCGATATGGAGTGCGACGTCGTTATTGCCGGCTGCGGTGTAGCGGGCCTGTATGCGGCTCTCAACCTGCCGACGAGCATGCGCGTGATCATGCTCTCCAAGGGCGCTGTCGACGAGTGCGATTCGATGCTCGCGCAGGGCGGCATTTGCGTGCTGCCCGAGGGCTCGGACTACGATGCCTTCTTTGAGGACACCATGCACGCCGGCCACTACGAGAACCGCCGCGAGAGCGTCGACATCATGATTCGCTCGAGCCGTTCGGTCATCAACGACCTGCTGGCCATGGGCGTGGATTTTGAGCGCAAGGCCGATGGCGGCCTCGACTTTACCCGCGAGGGCGCGCACAGCCGCCCCCGCATTGCCTTCCATGCCGACATTACGGGCAAGGAGATTACGACCAAGCTGCTTCAGGCCGTCCGCAAGCTGGACAACGTGCAGATTCTCGAACACGTTGCCATGACCGACATCCTGACGGCCGAGCGCGATGGGGCTACGGTGTGCACTGGTGTCGTCGCTGTTGCCGTGGACGAGGACGATTCAGCTCGCCCCGCCGACGAGCTGGCAAATGCCGCTGAGGGCGTGCATGTCGATAAGCCGTTTAAGATCCATGCCCGCCATACGCTGTGGGCGACGGGCGGCATCGGTGGCGTATACGACCATTCGACCAACTACCCGCAGCTCACGGGCGACGCCTGCTACATCGCGCAGGAGCACGGCATTAAGATGGAGCACCTGGACTACGTGCAGATCCATCCCACGGGCCTGTTCTCGCCGCAGCCAGGCCGTACGTTCCTGATCAGCGAGAGCTGCCGCGGTGAGGGCGCGATTCTGCTCAATGCCGCCGGCGAGCGTTTTACCGACGAGTTGCAGCCGCGCGACGTTGTCGCTGCCGCCATCCGCGAGCAGATGAAGCAGGACGGCACCGAGCACGAGTGGCTGAGCTTTGCCCCCGTCGAGCGCGACGTGGTGACTGGGCACTTTGCCAACATTCGCGCGCGCTGCCTTGAGGACGGCCGCGACATCTTGGACGAGCCCATCCCCGTTACGCCCACGCAGCACTACTTTATGGGCGGCGTATGGGTCGATAAGGACGGCCGCACTTCGATGCCCGAGCTCTACGCCGCGGGCGAGACGGCTTGCAACGGCGTTCACGGCAAGAATCGCCTTGCATCAAATAGTCTGCTCGAGGCGCTGGTCTGGGGTCGTCGCGCCGCGTGGTACATGCGCACCGGCGAGTCGCTGGCCGTGGAGCAGGCGGGCGAGCCCGCGCTCGATGGACGCCATCGCGCCCTGAGTTCCGATACCCTTGCAATCGATGATTTGGCCCGTGCCGCCGGCACGCAGGCCGTGGAGGAGTAGACCATGAATCCCATTACCATGAAGCTCGTCGTCGATGATCTGATTCTGCAGGCTCTACGCGAGGACATTACGTTTGAGGACGTGAGCACGGCGAGCGTGTGCCCCACGGCGCGTCCCGCCACGGTGGAGCTTATCGCCAAGGCCGACGGCATCATCGCCGGCTTGGATGTGTTTGCCCGTACCTTTGAGCTGCTGGATTCGCAGAGCTCGGTGCTGCTCGACGTTGCCGATGGCGAGGAGGTGCACGCCGGCGACCATGTGGGTCAGGTGCGCGGCGATGCGCGCGTGCTGCTTTCGGGTGAGCGCGTGGCGCTCAACTACCTGCAGCGCATGAGCGGCATCGCTACCTACACGCACAGCATGGCCGCGGCGCTCGAGGGAACCAAGACCGTGCTCGTCGACACGCGCAAGACCACGCCGGGCATGCGCGTGTTTGAGAAGGCGGCGGTTGAGATTGGCGGCGGCAGCAACCACCGCTACAACCTGTCGACGGCCGTCATGCTCAAGGACAACCACATCGATGCCGCCGGTGGCGTGACGCGCGCGATCGAGATGGCGCGCGCCCATGCGTCGTTTACCACGACAGTTGAGATTGAGTGCGAGAACCTGGACATGGTGCGCGAAGCCGTGGAGGCCGGTGCCGACATTATCATGCTCGACAACATGACCCATGACGACATGGCCGCCGCCATCGAGCTTATCGCCGGTCGCGCCAAGACCGAGTGCTCGGGCAACGTGGACGCCAGCAACATTCGCGCCCTGGCCGATCTGGGTGTCGACTATATTAGCTCGGGCGCCCTGACGCACTCTGCGCCGATCCTCGACCTCTCGCTTAAGCACCTGCGTCTGCTGGACGGTAAATAATGAACGCCCGCGAGCGTCGCCGTGCCATCATGGCCGTGCTCGAGGGAGCCAAGGAGCCCGTTTCGGGCAGCGCACTTGCCCGCGAGGTTGGCGTGAGCCGTCAGGTCGTGGTTCAGGATATTGCCCTGTTGCGTGCCGATGGGCACGATATCGTGGCGACCAACCGCGGCTACGTGCTGCAGGAAGCCGCGAGTAGCCCCGCCGTGCCCACGCGTCTTGTTAAGGTGCGCCACGGCGTGGAGCAGGCGGGCGACGAGCTTACGAGTATCGTCGACGCGGGTGGCGCCGTGCTCAACGTGATCGTCAACCATCGTGTGTACGGTAAGATCACGGCCGACTTGGACATTCGCAATCGTCGCGATGTTGAGCGCTACCTGCATGATATCGAGAGCGGCAAGAGCTTTCCACTACTAACGGTGACGAGCGGCTATCACTTCCATCGCATTGCGGCGGAGGACGAACAGACCCTCGACGAGATCGAGGCCATGCTTAAGGAGAAGGGCTACCTTGCCGATTTAATGCCCTACGAGGATGATTTGTCCTAACCCGATACTGTCTTTATAAGTTGCGGTGAAATAGTTCCTACAATCGGCACCTAAGCAATGAGCCAGGAACTATTCCACCGCAACTGCCAAGGTAGCCCCGTCCCCAATTAGCTGCCTGTACAAACAAAAGGAGGCCTCCGCGGCGATGCGGAAGCCTCCTTTTTTGCGCACGGTGTACTTTTGAGTGTGCAAGTGGGGGAGTTGTTACTCCTCGACGATCTCGGTGATCGCGCCAGCGGGGCAAGCGTCCTGGCAAGCGCCGCAGGCGACGCAGGAGTCCTCGTCGGCGACGGTAGCGACGTCCTGGAGCTCCAGAACGCCAGCGGGGCAGGAGTCGACGCAAACGCCACAAGCGATGCACTCGTCGGCATCAATTACGGGATGAGCCATGGTAGTTTCCTCTCTGTTGACCGACGCTACAGGCGATGCGCGCCGGTTTGATTCGGGCAAAAACATACCACGGGAGCGACCGTTTGCAATACCCTCTGGCCGGCATCTTCATACCGTTCGCCGAGTATGCCAAGGTTTACTAAAAAACGCGCAGGTGGGGCCGTTGAGCTGCGCAAATGTTAGCTATAGGTGACTTGAAATATAGGGCGATTGAGCGTGCTTGCGGAAACCGCATCCCATTATTTGGCCGAAAAACGGGTCGAACTTTCCCCAGGGAAGCCCGGGGCCGCCATGTGCGCTCCCAAGCCCAAACCTCAGCCATCTCTACATAGATCTCAATAGATCTGCCGAGAACTCAGACAGCGCATCTACCTGCGTATTTGTGAACCTAAACTCTCGGCAACAAGAAATCTTATATGAATTGACTTAGATTTTGTATATTCCGGCCCATAAGGGGATACACTACATCCTGAAAGACAAGCCGAAGCACTGCGCGGCAGACCGCCGAGGCGGTGCAAACGCACAAGAGAGAGGGAATTTCTAATGAGTAAGATTCTTGGTATCGACCTTGGTACTACTAACTCCGCAATGGCCGTTCTCGAGGGCGGTTCTCCGACCATTATCGTGAACGCCGAGGGCGACCGCACCACCCCGTCCGTCGTGGGCTTCCGTGCCGACGGCGACCGCGTCGTGGGTAAGGCCGCTAAGAACCAGGCTGTCACCAACCCCAAGAACACCGTGTTCTCCATCAAGCGCTTCATGGGCCGCAAGTACTCCGAGTGCACCTCCGAGATCAAGACCGTGCCGTATGAGGTCAAGGAGGGCCAGGGTGGCCGTGCCGTCGTCGATATCGAGGGCAAGGATTACACCGCCGAGCAGGTGAGCGCCATGACGCTCGCCAAGATGAAGGCTGACGCCGAGAAGTATCTGGGCGAGACCGTCACCGACGCCGTCATCACCGTCCCGGCCTACTTCAACGACGCCCAGCGTCAGGCCACCAAGGACGCCGGTAAGATCGCCGGCCTCAACGTCAAGCGTATCGTCAACGAGCCGACTGCTGCTGCTCTTGCCTATGGCCTGGACAAGCAGGGCACCGACCAGCGCATCCTGGTCTTCGACCTGGGCGGCGGCACCTTCGACGTCTCCATCCTCGACCTCGCCGACGGCGTGTTTGAGGTTCTGTCCACCTCGGGCGACAACCACCTGGGCGGCGACGACTGGGATCAGCGCGTCATCGATTGGATGGCCGATAAGTTCCAGCAGGAGAACGGTGTCGACCTGCGTCAGGACCCCATGGCCCTGCAGCGTCTGAAGGAGGCCGCCGAGAACGCCAAGAAGGAGCTCTCCGCCGCCCAGCAGACCACCATCAACCTGCCGTTCATTACCATGAACCAGTCCGGCCCGCTGCACCTCAACTACACGCTGACCCGCGCCGAGTTCGAGAAGATCACCCGCGACCTGCTCGAGCGCTGCAAGCAGCCTGTCACCAACGCCCTGCGCGACGCTAAGCTCAAGCTCTCCGATCTGACCGAGGTCATCCTCGTCGGCGGCTCCACCCGTATGCCCGCCGTCCAGGAGCTCGTCAAGACCATGACCGGCAAGCAGCCCAACATGTCCGTGAACCCCGACGAGGTCGTTGCCGACGGCGCTGCCGTCCAGGGCGGCGTGCTCACCGGCGACGTCGAGGGCATCCTGCTGCTCGATGTTACCCCGCTGTCGCTGGGCGTCGAGACTATGGGCGGCATCATGACCAAGATGATCGACCGCAACACCACGATCCCGACCTCCAAGACCGAGGTCTACTCCACCGCTGCCGACAACCAGACCAGCGTCGAGATCAACGTGCTCCAGGGCGAGCGCGAACTTGCCCGCGACAACAAGTCGCTCGGTAAGTTCCAGCTGACCGGTATCCCGGCTGCCCGCCGCGGCGTGCCGCAGATCGAGGTCACCTTCGACATCGACGCCAACGGCATCGTCAAGGTCTCCGCTAAGGACAAGGGCACCGGCAAGGAGCAGCAGATCACCATTTCCGGCTCCACCGCTCTGTCCGACGACGAAGTCGATCGTATGGTCAAGGACGCCGAGGCTCATGCCGAGGAGGACAAGAAGCAGAAGGAAGAGGTCGAGGTCCGCAACCAGACCGATAGCCTGTGCTACTCCACCGAGCAGACCCTCAACGAGCTGGGCGACAAGGTTTCCGCCGACGTGAAGTCCAAGGCCGAGGCCGCTATCGCCGACGCCAAGAAGGCGCTCGAGGGCTCTGACGTCGAGGCTATCAAGGCCGCCGGCGAGTCCCTGCAGTCCGTGGCCTACGAGCTGGCCCAGGTTGTCTACGCCGACGCTCAGCAGCAGACCGACGGTGCCGCTGGCGCCCAGCCTGCCGACGATGATGTTGTCGACGCCGACTACGAGGTTGTGGACGACGAGGACAAATAATCATGTCCGCCCGTAAAGCTCGCACGGAGGCGGCCGCCGCTGGCGCCGCCCCCGTTGACTCTGAGGAGAAGGACGTGAAGATTCCCGTAGAGGCCGTTGACGATACCGAGGCCAACGAGGCCCCGGCCGCCGAGGCTGCCGAGAACCAGGTAGAGGATTCCAACAAGGAGGCGACGATGACCGAGGACGAGATGGTGGAAGCCGCTATCCGCGCCGGTGAGGAAGCCGCCGACAACGACTTTAAGCTCAAGTTCGAGCAGGCTCAGAAAGAGCTTGCCGACGTGCGCAATGAGCTCGATGCTGCGGCAGAGGCTCAGAAGGCCGCCGAGGACAAGGCAAAGGACGCCACCGAGCGTACCGCCCGTCTGCAGGCCGACTGGGAGAACTTCCGTCGCCGCACCGCCAATGAGCGTATCGCCGAGCGCGAGCGCGCGACCGAGAAGCTTGTCACCGCGCTGTTGCCGGTGATTGACGATATCGAGCGCGCGATCGACCATGCCCGCAGTCAAGAGCTTTCCGACGACTTTAAGCAGTTCGTCGATGGCGTTGACGCGGTACATGCCAAGCTGCTCGACGTGTTTGCGCATGAGGGCGTTGAGTCCATCGACCCCAAGGGCGAGGCGTTCGATCCGCTCGAGCATCAGGCTGTGGGTCGCGTCGAGGACGCATCGCAGTACGACGAGACTGTCAACGACGTGTACCAGAAGGGCTACCGCATGGCGGATCGCATCCTGCGTTCCGCGATGGTGACGGTGACCTACGGTGGCGAGAAGCGCCCCGCACCGGAGCCCGAAGCGGCGCCCGAGGATGCTGCGGCCGATACGGCCGAGAGCACCGAGGAGTAATTGAGAAGGGCCCCGGGGCAACACCCGGGGCCCTTTCTGGCCTAGTGCCATATGAAAGCATGAGCCGCCGCCCGCTGGGCGGCGGATGAAACAGGAGAGGAGCTACGATGGCTGCAGGCAAAACCTTCTATGACATCCTGGGCGTATCCAAGAGCGCCTCCGACAAAGAGATCAAGAGCGCGTTTCGCAAGCTCGCGCAAAAATATCACCCCGATGCCGGCGGCGACGAGGCCAAGTTCAAGGAGATTAGCGAGGCCTACGAGACGCTTTCGGACGAGAAGAAGCGCAAAGAGTACGACCAGATGCTCATGTTTGGCGGCATGCCGGGCGCGGGCGGCGCGTATGGCGGCGGCTACGGTGCCGGCGCTGGTGCCAGCGGCTGGGGCGACATCTTCGACAGCATCTTTAGCGGCAACGGCGCCTGGGGCAGCGATTGGGGCTCGGGCTTTGCCGGGGCTGCGGGCGCTGCCGGTGCCGGTGCTGGCCGCAGCCGCGCTCGCAAGGGCGGCGACCTGTCGTTGACCGTCGATGTGACGGCCGAGGACGCGTTTCGCGGTGTGACGCACAAGGTCACCTACCGCATTCCCTCGACAGGCGAGCAGCAGACCATTACGGTCTCGGTGCCTGCAGGCGCGGTCGACGGCGGCAAGCTGCGTTACAAACGTCGCGGCGAGTATGGCGTTGCCGGCGGCGAGCGCGGCGACCTGGTCGTGACCACGCACGTGGAGGAGCATCCGCTGTTTAAGCGTAAAGGTGCCGACGTGACCATGGAGGTACCGGTCTCGGTCTATGAGGCGGCGCTCGGCTGCACGGTGGACGTGCCGACGCCCGGCGGTGCGACGGTTCGTCTGAAGGTGCCCGCGGGTACCCAGACGGGCAAGAAGTTCCGCTTTAAGGAAATGGGGGCGCCCGACGTTAAGCACCGTGGCCGTACGGGCGCGCTGCTCGTCGAGATCAAGGTGCAGGTCCCCACGAACCTATCCGATGACGAGCGCGATGCCATGACCAAGCTGCGCGAGGTCGACACGCGCGATTATCGCGAGAAGGTCAACCGTTACAAGGCGACGTACTAGGGCGGTCGTGGCGCACACCCGCGCACGCGGGCTTATGATGGACGATAACGAGACGGAAAGGGGTCAGGTAGCATGGCCGAGGACAATAGGAATAAACCGCTGTACATGATCAGCGTGGCGGCCGAGTTGACCGGCATGCATCCGCAGACTCTGCGCGTCTACGAGTCCAAGGGCCTGGTGAACCCCCAGCGCTCGGGCGGCAACACGCGTCTGTATTCGCGTGCCGATATCGAGCGCCTGGAGCTCATCAACCAGCTGACTGACGAGGGCATCAACCTTGCCGGCGTGGTGCGCATCCTCGATATGAAGGAGCGTGCCGAGGAGCGCGAGCGCGAGAACGAAAAACTCCGCGCACGCGTGCGCCAGCTCGAGGACGAGCTGCACGAGTACAAGATGCAGAAGAAGATCACCGCCCTGGCCCCGCGCGACGGCTCGGTCAACCCCGAGCAAGTCATGCGCAAGCTGCTAGGTACGGGTAGCGACCTATAGCTCCGCCGACGCTGCCGGGCACTCATTGGGGACAGACTTAAATGAGTGCCCGCAGAATGAGAGTGGATAATCTCCCGTTTTTGGCCTGTTTGCAGGCTCAAAGTGGGAGATTATCCACTCTCGTCATTTCGGCGTCTAAGTCTGCCCCCGGCACCTAACTCGTTCTTTGCTTTACTGAGATAAAGTGAACGTGCAGATTCGTAACCCACTCGCAACCGTTCTATGGCACGATATTGAACGAATGTATGCTATGCGCCCAAATCGTTTTGGGCAGAGTGGGAGACAGTATGGTCAAGCTGTACGAGGACGGCATCTACCTGCGCGGCGGCAGCGAGGTTGTGCCTGCGGCCGAGGCTGCCGAGCGCGGTATTACGCAGACGCCCGAGGATGCCAAGCGCGGCACCATCGCGTATTCGATCCTCCAGGCACACAATACGTCCGGAGATCCCGAGGCACTCAAGATTCGCTTCGACGCCATGGCGAGCCACGACATCACCTTTGTCGGCATCATCCAGACGGCGCGCGCCTCGGGCATGGAGCAGTTCCCGCTGCCTTACGTGCTCACCAACTGCCATAACTCGCTGTGCGCCGTGGGCGGCACCATCAACGAGGACGACCACGTCTTTGGCCTCTCGGCTGCCAAGAAGTACGGCGGCATCTTCGTTCCGCCGCACATCGCCGTCATCCACTCCTTTATGCGTGAGAACTTCGCCGGCTGCGGCAAGATGATCCTAGGTTCCGACTCGCACACCCGCTATGGTGCCCTGGGTACCATGGCCGTGGGCGAGGGCGGCGGCGAGTTGGCAAAGCAGCTGCTGCGCGACACCTACGATGTCGCCTATCCCGGCGTCGTGGCCATCTACCTCACGGGCGCCCCGCGCCCCGGCGTCGGCCCGCACGATGTGGCGCTCGCCATTATCCGCGCCGTCTTTGCCAAGGGCTATGTCAAGAACAAGGTCATGGAGTTCGTGGGCCCCGGCATCGCGAGCATGACGACCGACTACCGCAACGGCGTCGACGTCATGACCACCGAGACCACCTGCCTTTCCTCCATCTGGGCAACCGACGACGACACGCACGCGTTTTTGACCATGCACGGCCGTGGCGACGACTACCGCGAGCTCAAGCCCGCCGATGTCGCCTACTACGACGGCTGCGTCGAGGTCGACCTGTCGAGCATCAAGCCTATGATCGCGCTGCCGTTCCATCCTTCCAACGGCTCTGAGATCGACGAGCTCAACGAGAACCTCGAGGACATCCTGCACGAGGTTGAGCTCGAGGCCGCCAAGATCGGCGAGGGCAAGACACACTTTAGTCTGCTCGACAAGATCGTCGACGGCAAGCTGCACGTGCAGCAGGGCGTTATCGCCGGCTGCTCGGGCGGCAACTACGACTCCGTGGTTCAGGCTGCCCGCGTGCTCAAGGGCGCCAACACCGGCTGCGGCGAGTTCTCGCTGTCGGTCTATCCCACGAGCCAGCCCGTGGCACTCGAGCTTACACGCCGCGGCTATATCTACGACCTTATGGAGGCCGGCGCGATCGTGCGCACGGCATTCTGCGGCCCGTGCTTCGGTGCCGGCGACACGCCCGCCAACAACGGCCTGTCGATCCGCCACACTACGCGCAACTTCCCCAACCGCGAGGGCTCCAAGCCGGGCAATGGCCAGCTGAGCGCCGTGGCTCTGATGGACGCCCGTTCCATTGCGGCGACGGCTGCCAACGGCGGCATCCTGACGCCGGCGACCGACCTGCCCGAGGACACCTGGGACGAGGCTTGCGAGTACACCTTCGACGACGCGCCGTACAAGAAGCGCGTGTACTGGGGCTTTGGCAAGGCGGAGCCTGCCGACGAGCTGGTCGAAGGCCCCAACATCAAGCCGTGGCCCGCGATGGAGCCTCTCGGCGACGACATTCTGCTCAAGGTGTGCTCCAAGATCATGGACCCGGTCACTACGACCGACGAGCTCATTCCTTCGGGCGAGACGAGCTCCTTCCGCTCCAACCCGCTGGGCCTGGCCGAGTTTACGCTGAGCCGCCGCGATCCGGCCTACGTCGGTCGTTCCAAGGAGGTCGACGCCGTGGAGAAGCGTCGCGTGGCCGGCGAGGCCGCGGGTGACCTGGCGGCGCTCGATGCCGAGCTTGCCGGCGTGTTTGAGGCACTGGCTGGCGCGGGTGTCGCGGCCGATGCCAAGGCGACCGAGTACGGCTCCATGCTCTATGCCAAGAAGCCGGGCGACGGTTCTGCCCGCGAGCAGGCCGCGAGCTGCCAGCGCGTGATCGGCGGCCTGGCCAACATCGTTCACGAGTACGCCACCAAGCGCTATCGCTCCAACGTGATGAACTGGGGCATGGTGCCCTTCCAGATGGAGGCCGAGCCCAGCTTTGAGGTGGGCGACTACGTCTTTGTGCCGGGCATCCGTGCCGCGCTCGATGGCGACCTAAAGGACATCGCCGCCTACGTGGTGCGCGCCGATGGTGCGGTCGAGCAGATTGTGCTCTACATTGCCGATATGACGGCCGAAGAACGTGCCATCGTCAAGGCCGGCTGTCTGATCAACTACAACAAGTTCAAGGCCGCTGCCGAGTAACTCTGCTGTACGCCCCTGCCACACCTTTCCCTCGTGCTCACGCGCTTCGCGAGGGTCGCCCGAGGGAAAGGTGTGGCCGGGGCTACCGCGATGTTCTCGTTGGGTCTTGAGGGACGCCAAAAATAGACTTGCTTGATGCCGCCTCTGCTATCGGGGCGGCTTCTTTTTGTCGAAAACCACCACAAAGGGGACAGGCACCTTTGTGGTGGTGGGGACTAGCTCGATGTTGTTGTGATCGTTGAGCGGCATGTTAATGGGCGTCCCTACAGGATTTCATCCAAGCCGGGAGTCTTGGTTGTTTTGGGGATGCCGAGTTTGGATGACGCGAAATCGTCAACATTGTCCTTAATTCCGTCTTTGGTGTAGACAGTGACTATATAGGTGCTGTGCCCAAATTCGCTCTTGTCGCGTATCGCCCAGGCCTGCCAGTAGGCAGCTCCGCCTCGCTCTCTGATTTTTCCAATGCGGCGGAGTTCTGTTCGCTTTAATTTCTGGTCGCTGTCGACGGTTCGGCCGACCTCATCGGTGAGCCCGCACTGTTCAAGCAGTTTGTCGAGGACTTGGTTCATGTGACGCTCATCGGTGTTTGGAGCATAGTCGTAAGCGAGGGTGATGGAGTCGAGTGGCTGGTCGTCGATCAAATAATTCATCGTCTGAGGTTCAAGGCTGAAATGGGGGAAGCATCCGTCAATCGTTCCGAGCAGCGGTAACATTGACCGCCAAATTCCGGTGGGAATTCCATCTTCGTAGAACACGCCGCGACAGATAAAGGAGAGCGAGGTGGCACGCGAGCCGGCGTCGACCATTCCGCATAAATCGAAGGGCGAGGCGATGCCAAGGGAAAAGGGCGTGGCGACGATAAGGAAGAGCATCACGATGGGTATGGCGAGAATGGCGATGACGTTGCGACCGGTGGAATGAGACGGCTTCATATGCGCTCCTCGAGACAAAGATCTGTTGAGGATAGGCAGAAATGGATATGTTCAGAGAACAATTCAAGTTTAATCTCATGGCGCGAGATGGTCGACCGTTAGCGTCGAAAACCACCACAAAGGTGCCTGTCCCCTTTGTGGTGGTGAGGAGCGCGCGGCTTCTTTTGGTAATAATGCTGGCTGGCGATATCATTAGTGCAGGTAGCGAAGGTTTGCGTTGCGAGGTGCTTTGCTGTGAGAAGTCCTGCCCGTATTGGATTGATTGTTTTGGCGCTTGCGATTACCGTGGTTGGCATGGGCACTGTCGGCATGGCGTTTCTACCTGCTGCGGTGACGGAGCCGGTGGTCAAGCCTGTGACTCAATCTGTCGAACTTCTGACCGGCGACGACAAGCCCGAGACCATTACCGTTGATTTTGATGAGCAGCCGGCTGTGCTGGGTATTAGCAATTATCCGCGTATTCAGCTTGGGGCCATGCGCTATACCACGGATACAAGCCTGATCGATAGGGCGTCCGAGCTACTCAAGGGCAAACCATTTAAGCGTTGGTACGGATATGCGTCCTATCGGGCAAAAGCGAACGACATGGTTGGCGGATGCCACTCTTCCATCGAGCTGGACACTGCAAACGGCGCATAGTTATGTGATGTCTCGTACGATCCGGGCTACGAGGGCAATGAGGGTCCGGGCATCTACATCATGGACGGCGATGTCGCCTATGTCATGGAGGGCGACCAGACCGAGCTCAACGATTTTATGGGTCAGTGTATCCAAGATGCCTATAAACAGACCTGCTTGCCTGACCCGCAGACTGCACGCGATAGTGGGTCTGCCCGTACATGGCTGTTCGAGGATGAGATGCCCTGGACCGTCGAATCGGGAAGTACGGGTTCGGCGAAGGAGTAGAGACCGCGACTACCACAAAGGTACCCGTCCCCTTTGTAGTAGTTCTCGGTTTGTCTCGATCTGTAACATCTTGGCCGCTAAAAGTGGGCCTGGTGTTACAGATTTAGATTTTCGACTCAGGTGTCTTCGTTCGTCTCGATTTGTAACAGTTAGACCCTAATTTGCCGAGTAGATGTTACAGATTGAGACAAACGGTTGCCGCTGGTCATTTCATCTTGATCCGTAACATCTAGGATCAAAAATGGCTGCTAGATGTTACAGATCGAGACGGTAGTGCGCCTGGGCAGCGGCGGGCTGACATCTCAGTACCCTATCCATCAATCACTCAGAAAATCTTATATATAGAGACTTAGATTTGTGTATAAGATCGCGCAAAGCTGGCAACAATACTTCTCGAACAACGTGAAGCCGCCCCGTAGGGCGGCCGCCCCAAGAGAGGTGATTCCATGAGAATCGATAAGCTAGCAATGACGTCGCGCGAGGCGCTGCAGACCGCCATGAGCACAGCTGCCGACGCGCAGGCCGGCGCGGTGGAGCCGATTCACCTGCTGTCCGCCCTGCTTGGTGCCGGCGAGCGCAATATCTCCGTGATCATCGAGCGCATCGGCGCCGATCCGGCCCAGCTTGCACGCTCCACACAAGATGCCATCGACCGCGCGCCCAAGGTTTCGGGCGAGGGCCAGCAGATGGGCCTTTCCAATGAGCTCGTCCGTGTCATCGAGAAGGCCGAGAAGAAGGCCACCAAGATGGGTGACAGCTTTGTGGTGACCGAGCATCTGCTGATGGCGCTTGCCGAGGACAAGGGCGAGGCTGGTCGTGTACTGCGTGACGCTGGCGTGACCAAGGAGCGCATCGAGCAGGTCTACGAGGAGCTGCGTGGCGATGACCGCGTGACGTCTGCCGAGGACAAGACCCAGTTTGAGGCGCTGGAGCAGTACGGTCGCAACATCTGCGATCTGGCCCGCGCCGGCAAGCTCGACCCGGTCATCGGCCGTACCGACGAGATCCGCCGTACCATCCAGGTTCTGTCCCGCCGCACCAAGAACAACCCCGTGCTCATCGGCGAGCCGGGCGTCGGCAAGACGGCCATCGTCGAGGGTATCGCCCAGCGTATCGTGGCCGGCGACGTGCCGAGCACCCTGCGCGACCGCGACCTCATCGAGCTCGACATGAGCGCGCTGGTCGCCGGCGCCAAGTATCGCGGCGAGTTCGAGGACCGCTTGAAGGCCGTGCTCAAGGAAGTGCAAAAGGCGCAAGGCAAGGTCATCCTGTTCATCGATGAGCTCCACACCATCGTGGGCGCGGGTGCCACCGAGGGCTCCATGGATGCCGGCAACATCCTCAAGCCGGCGCTCGCCCGTGGCGACTTGCACGCAATCGGCGCGACTACGCTCGACGAGTACCGCAAGTACATCGAGAAGGACGCGGCACTCGCCCGTCGTTTCCAGACCGTGATGGTCAGCGAGCCTACCGTCGAGGACACCATTTCAATCCTGCGTGGCCTCAAGGAGAAGTACGAGATCTTCCACGGCGTGCATATCACCGATAGTGCGCTCGTGGCAGCTGCCGACCTCTCCGATCGCTATATCGCCGACCGCTTCCTGCCCGACAAGGCCATCGACCTGGTCGATGAGGCGGCAAGCCGCTTGCGCATGGAGCTCGACAGCATGCCGGTCGAGATTGACGCCACCACGCGTCAGCTCACCCAGCTGCAGATCGAGGAACAGGCGCTCATGAAGGAGACCGACGACGCCTCCAAGGAGCGTCTGGAGGCCCTGCGCCAAGAGATTGCCGAGGTCCAAGAAAAGCTCAACGTGCAAAAGGCCGGCTGGCTCAACCAGAAGAACGCCATCGACCACGTGCAGGAGCTCAAGGGACAGCTCGACGAGGCCAAGAGCGAAGAGGAGCGTGCGACGCGCAACGGCGACCTGGGCCGTGCGTCCGAGCTGCGCTATTCCGTGATCCCGGGTCTGCAGCAGCAGATTCAGGATTCCGAGGCTGCGCTCGAGGCACAAAAGCAGCAGGACGGCGAGGGCCTCAACGAGCAGGTGACCTCCGATGAGATCGCCGAGGTCGTGAGCGCCTGGACCGGCGTGCCCGTGTCCAAGATGATGCAGGGCGAGCTCGACAAACTGAAGGGCTTGGAGGACGAGCTGCATAAGCGCGTCATCGGCCAGGAGGAGGCGGTCTCCGCCGTGGCCGCGGCCGTGCGCCGCAGCCGTGCGGGCCTCTCCGATCCGGACAAGCCCATCGGCAGCTTCTTCTTCCTGGGCCCCACCGGCGTGGGCAAGACCGAGCTCGCCAAGGCACTGGCCGAGTGCCTGTTCGACGACGAGCGCGCGCTCGTGCGTATCGACATGTCCGAGTACATGGAGAAGTTCAGCGTCCAGCGTCTGATCGGTGCGCCTCCGGGATATGTGGGTTACGACGAGGGTGGTCAGCTCACCGAGGCTGTGCGCCGTCGTCCGTACTCCGTGATCTTGCTCGACGAGATGGAGAAGGCTCATCCGGATGTCTTCAACGTGCTGCTGCAGGTGCTCGACGACGGCCGCCTGACTGATGGCCAAGGTCGCCAGGTGTCCTTCAAGAACACGATCATTATCATGACGTCCAACGTGGGCTCCAAGGCTATCGCCGAGCTTTCCGGCAAGGACGAGGAAGAGATGCGCCATCAGGTCGACGCGGCCATGGCTCAGACCTTCCGCCCCGAGTTCCTCAACCGTATCGACGATATCGTGGTGTTCCATCCGCTCGGCATGGCGCAGATTGAGAAGATCGTCGATATCCAGCTCGCCGATGTCCGCGCACGTCTGGCCAAGGAGCGCATGACGCTGGCCATCACCCCGGCGGCCAAGCAGATGCTCGCCGTGGGCGGCCTGGACCCGGTCTTTGGTGCCCGTCCGCTCAAGCGTCTCGTGCAGCGCGAGGTCGTGGATGCCATTGCCGCCGCTATCATCGACGGCACGGTGCGCGAGGGCGATCAGGTGACGGTCGATGTCGACAAGGACGGCGGCTTTACCGTCGTGTGCGACAACACGCCGGCGGCCACCTACGAAGTCCCCGACGCCGAGTAGATTTTGGGCCGGCTTTAAAACCGCCCCTCATCGCAAAACGCCAAGGGCGGCGGATCCAATCGGGTCCGCCGCCCTTTTTCGTGCGACAATCGATGGTGTTGAACGTGAGTACATGGCAAGGAGCTATGCAGATGACAGACAAGAACAAGACGAACACGCCGGCGACCGATGCCGCACCCGCCGCACCTAAGCCTGCGCCTAAACCGGCGCCCAAGCCGCGCGACCCCTATATCCGTGCCGAGAACGAGGATGACGACGGCTACGATCCTTATAGCGATCGTCGCCCCGAGCGCGAGCCGCTGTTCGAAGCCGACCCGTGGCGCTGAGCGCCACCCAAAAGGCCACTAATAAGTTGCGGTGAAATAGGGACTGTTTTGCGGTTTGACCAGCAAAAACAGTCCCTATTTCACCGCAACTGCGTTAGGGATGTGGGTGTTGGGCGGCTGTCTTCGAGCTGGCTAGTCCTGGGCCTTGATGCTCGGCAGGAGAATCTGGGCGAGGTAGTCGGTCTCGAGTTTGGTCGCGGCGTCTGCCTTGCCGTCTTTGCCGACCAGTACGTTCTTGATCTGGCTATAGGTGTAGCGGTTACCGGTCGTGAGCTCGACAAGCTCAATGGCCGTGTCCATGGGGTAGGTTGACACGGGATTCTGCGTCCGTCCGTTGATGGTCTGGGGCACCACGTACGGATAGACGGGGCCGCTGGCGTAGACGGTATAACCGTTGCCTAGATTGGCCGCACCCAAAACCGTATCGCCCTCATCGGGCGTAAAGCTCTCGCCCTCGCGCACCGCGACGAGCGTCACAATCGGCGTATCGCTGTCGCCGGCAAGATAGATGCATAGCGTGCTGCCATTTTGCCAAGTCTCGACCTTGCCGTACCACTCGACGGGGATATCGAGCTGGTAGAGGTCGGTTGCCTTGTGGCGAGCGTCAGCATCGCGGGCTGCCTGTGCCTTTTGCGCGCTCACGGCATTGACGGCGGCGTCGCGCCGCGCGGTTGCCGCCTGCTGGAGCACCTTGGCGGTGGCGGAGGAGCTCGCGCCTCCCTCCTCGGCATATTTGGCGGCGGCATCGATCTGGTCGTCGGTTACCGTGTCGGCCGAAGGCACCTTGAGCTTAAAGGTGACCTGGGCACTTAAATCCTGTCCATCGCTCTTAACGGTGACCTGCGTCTTGGTGGTCGGGACGGTATAGATGGTGCCGTCGGCCGCGATGGGGGAGGCAGCGATGGAGAGCGTGTAGTCACCGGGTAGTAGTTTGATGCCACGGCCGTGCTCGTCAACATAGAGTGTTTCGCTTACGGAGGATCCGTCAGAATCCTGGCCACTTACCTGTACGGGAATCTTGGAGCCGGTGGAACAGTCGAGCCCCGCGGCATGTACGCCAATCTGCACCGACATCATCGTGTGGGCATTGGCGGCGACAGCGGCAGCCTGCTCTTGCTGATATCCGTTCCAGGCAGCATAGCCTGCACCACCGGCGACGAGCGCGACGGCCACGACACCGGCGACCATCAGATTGCGGCGCTTGGGCGACATCTTGCGATGGCGAACCTCGGCCTCGCGTGCCGAGGGAACGGACGGCAGGGGAATATCGCCCATGGCGATGGTCTCGTCCACGGCTGGTGCGGAACCCAGGCCAGGAAGCTCGCGGGTCAGCGAATCCTCGGCCGGCAAGCTGTCGAGCAAGACGGTTTCCTCGCCCGTGTCGGATTCGGGCTGATTGCCGGCCTCGCTTTCGGTACCTTCGTGACCTGCCTCATCTTCGGCAGGCTCAACGTCGTCTGCATCCTGATCATCGGACTGCGCCTCGGCTTCCAGCTCATCCTGCACATCAACGCCCGAATCGTCAAACGCAATCTCATCGAGTGAAATCCGGTCTAAGCTCTCCAAGGCCTCAGCGCAAGCTTCTGCATCTTGGGTCGCATCCTCTTGGCCCATCGTCTCATCTTTCATATATCCCCCAAGCTCAATATCGGGACAACAATGTACCCAAAAACAAGGTCATATAGAGCTGTCAGGCGATCGGAAATCTGATTTTATCTGTGCGAGAGGTTTTGAATGTGTGTGCGAATGGAATATGTGCGTGAATGCGTGCAACAACAAAAAGCCCCGGAAAGCGGGCGAATCGCTTTCCGGGGCTGCGCATGACGCGCGATTGCGGTATCGGCTAAGTTTGCCTACATTCAAATGTGGACGGAATAAACATGTTACTCGGCGTGAGCGTAATCAACCTTGGCGCGGCGGGCGGTAGCCTTCTCCCAATCGCTGGTGCCCTCAAAGACATCCTGCTTGTAGGGATTGCGGCCGAGCTTCTTGGCACGGTAGGCGATGTAGATGATCGCGGCGATGTTGGCGACCAGTGCGGCGATCGAGACCGCGGTAGCGGCACTGGGGTCGAGCGTGGAGTGGGTTACAAAGATGGACTCCTCCTGGAAGTAGGGGAACACCTGGGCAAACATGCACCAAATGGCAAGCGTAAAGGCGCGATTCTGGATCCAGCCGCCCTTGTTCCAGATAAAGGCGGCGACGGTGGGCGCCAGCAGCAGCGCAAAGCCGCAGAACCAGGAGTGGGTGGGCAGGCAGTTGTAGGTGTAGCAGAAGTTCCAGATATCGTAGGCGATGATGTAGACCCAGGTCATGTCGGGCCACAGCATGTCGGTCTGATCCTCGGAGGCGTAGACGCTCCACCAACCGGTCATGCAGAAGATGTTGATGATACCGGCGATGCCGTTGAACACGTTGTTCCAGCCGGCAAGCTGCGTGGCGCCCTCGGAGGTGACCCAGGTGGACTCGCCCAGGACAAAGAAGTGATAGGCGCTCTCGAAGTCGGATACGACGGCGATCATGATGTTGATGGCAACGATCACAAACGGCCACGCGCGGAACCAATGCGCCTTGCCGATCTTGCCCCACTGGTACTTAATGGCAATGAAGCCCCAGCAACCGGCCAGCGCCGCGTATACCTTGGCGTAGTGGAACCAGCTGTTCTGGTACACATGGGTGGGGTTGGTGAGCGCCCACTCGGCGCCCTGTGAGACGCCGATGGCGATGGCGACGCAGTAGATGGTCATGGCAAGCGGAGCTACGCCAAAGATGATTGCCGCGCCCAGCTTGGTGCGGCGGCCGACCTCGTTGAGCACGATCAGGCCGATAAAGACCATCGCCCAGCCGACCCAGTGGATAGGGTATCGCTACCCCAGACATCGAACAGCATGCTGCTCTCCTTTCATGCGCCCGCGGCCCCTCTTCTGATCGCGGGCAGTTTGGCCAAATGTCGTCAGTTCTGGGGCTTGCGCTCCTGATACTTGGCGGTATAGCCCTCGATATGGAGCGTCGAGGCGATGATTTCCTTGACTGTCTCGTCGGGCACATCGGGGTGCGTGCGGATATACATCAGCAGCCCCATGATGAGGGTGTAGAACGTCTCGTAGACATGGTCGATGCGTAGCTCGTGATGGGCGACAAAATCCACCACGGTGGTATCGCAGATATACTGCGCCACGCGCTGGACCACGTTGTGCAAAAAGCCGCCGTAGAGCGCGCCGCTGCTCGAGGTGAGCGTGCTCGGCAACTCGTGGCCGCTCACGACCAGGCGCTTAAAGAGCGGAGCAACGGTGTCGAGTGCGCCTTCGATGTCGCCAACCGTGCGGCTGGCGTTCCACTGCTCGAGCTCGGCGATAAAGCCGTCGATTGCCTCGTCCATAACGGCGGTGACGGCGGCATCCATATCGGCAAAGTAGTGGTAGAACAGCGAACGCGTGCAGCCAGCCCGCTTGGTCACGGCCGATACCGAAAGATGGGACACACCAAGCTCGGCGCTCACGGCGCGCACAGCGGCGAGGATCTCGCGACGGCGCTCGTCGCCCGTCAGGCGTTTTGCCGCGCTATCGGATGCGGGGACGGCATCGACCACAGAGATATCTGCTGCGTTGTCGCCCATGTTTTGCCGCCTTTCATCCTCTTTTGCCTGACCGTTCGCCTAACAGTCTTGAATATTGTTGACGGTTCGTCAATACTGTTTTTGACACAATGTCAACAATAGCGGGTGAACGGCATGGGGGCATGTCGAGCCCGTACAAAGAGGGGCGCCGCGGTCTCGCCGGGCTGTGGCAAGAGAAGGGACGACTATGATTCTCAACGGACCGGGGATTAGCTATACCGAGCCCGATATCGGCGCGGAGTTCGTGCCGCCGATACCGGAGCATCCGCGCGAGGCCATCGTCAAACTGTGTGAGCACTGCACCAACCGCCTGCTGCACCGCGACGAGCTGCTGGGCTACGAGTACTGGTCGTTTGCCGAGGCCGCAACCGACGAGCAGGCCGAAGTGCTCTGCAAGATGAAGATGCGCCGTCCCTATACGCTGCCCGAGATGGTCAAGCTCACCGGCATGCCCGAGGCCGATATCGAAAAAATGCTCGACGACATGAGCTACACGGGTCTACTCGAGTACAACTGGGAAAACCCCGAGCGCGCCAAGCAGTGGGTGCTGCCCATGCTGGTGCCGGGTTCCGCCGAGTTCCTCAACATGCGCGTGAGCCAGCTCGAGGAGCATCCGGTCTATGCCAAGTTCTTTGAGCAGGCGTCCAAGGGACCGCTGTCCAAGGCCACGCCGATGGTGCCGCCCGGCGGTGCCGGCATCGGCATGCATGTCATTCCGGTCGAGAAGGCCATCGATGCCGCGAGCACCTCGGTGCCGATCGAGCATATCGAGCATTGGCTCGACAAATACGAAGGTAAGTATGCCGCTAGCACCTGCAGCTGCCGCGCGAGCCGTCGCGTGATGGGAGAGGGCTGCGCCGACGACCCGGCCGATTGGTGCATCGCCGTGGGCGATATGGCCGACTACGTGGTCGAGACCGACCGCGGCCATTATGTGACGCGCGAGGAGGTCTACGACATCCTGCGCCAGGCCGAGGACAACGGCTTTGTGCACCAGATCACCAACATCGACGGTGAGAACAAAATCTTCGCCATCTGCAACTGCAACGTCAACGTGTGCTACGCCCTGCGCACTTCGCAGCTGTTCAACACGCCCAACCTGTCGCGCTCGGCCTACGTCGCCAAGGTCGAGAAGGACAAGTGCGTGGCCTGCGGTCGCTGCGTTGAGGTGTGTCCGGCCGGCGCCGCCAAACTGGGCCAGAAGCTCTGTAGCAAAAAGGCTGGCGGACAGGTGCCCGAGTATCCGCGCCAGGAGCTGCCCGATGCCACCAAGTGGGACCACACCAAGTGGTCGCCCAACTACCGCAACGACAACCGTATCGAGACGCATGAGTCCGGCACCGCTCCCTGCAAGACGGCCTGCCCCGCGCACGTTGCCGTTCAGGGCTATTTGAAGCTCGCGGCGCAGGGCCGCTATGACGAGGCGTTGGCGCTCATCAAGCGCGAGAACCCGTTGCCCGCTATCTGCGGCCGTGTGTGCAACCGCCGCTGTGAGGATGCCTGCACCCGCGGTCGCGTGGACGAGGCCGTGGCCATCGACGAGGTCAAGAAGTTTATCGCCCAGCGCGATCTGGATGCCGCGACTCGCTATGTCCCACCTGTGGTGACCCCGACGCGTGCCGGCGGCTTCGACCAGAAGATCGCCATCATCGGCGCCGGTCCGGCCGGTCTGTCCTGCGCCTTCTATCTGGCCGAGAAGGGCTACAAGCCCGTCGTGTTCGAGAAAAACGAGCGCCCGGGCGGCATGCTCACCTATGGCATTCCCAGCTTTAAGCTGCAGAAGGATGTTATCGAGGCCGAGGTCGAGGTTATTCGCCTGATGGGTGCCGAGTTCCGCTATGGCGTGGAAGTCGGTCGCGACGTGACGCTCGACGAGCTGCGCGCGCAGGGCTTTAAGGCCTTCTACGTTGCCATTGGCTGCCAGGGCGGCCGCCTTGCCGGCATTCCGGGCGAGGATGCCGAGGACGTGACCGTGGCCGTCGACTTCCTTCGCGAGGTTAACAGCGGCAAGATCGACGCGCTGCCCGGCCGCACCATTGTGGTGGGCGGCGGCAACGTTGCTATCGATGTCGCGCGCAACGCCTGCCGTCTGGGCTCTGAGCACGTTGAGATGTTCTGCCTGGAGAGTGAGGCCCAGATGCCCGCCAGCGAGGAGGAGCGTCGCGAGGCCATCGAGGACGGCGTGCACATCAGCTGCGGTTGGGGCCCCAAGGAGGTTCACCTGGACGAGGCCGGTCATGTGCGCGGCATCACCTTCAAGCGCTGCACGCGTGTCTTTGACGACGAGGGCCGTTTTGCGCCCGAGTACGATGAGAACGATCTGCGTCGTGTCGATGCCGACCGTGTCGTCATGTCGATTGGCCAGTCCATTGTGTGGGGCGACCTGCTGGCTGGCTCCAAGGTGGAGCTTGGCCGCGGTCAGGGTGCCCTTGCCGATCCTCAGACCTACCAGACCGCCGAGCCAGACATCTTTGTGGGCGGCGACGTCTACACCGGTCCGAGTTTTGCCATCGATGCCATCGCCGCCGGCCACGAGGCCGCCGTGTCCATCCATCGCTTTGTGCAGCCGGGGTCCACGCTCACCATCGGCCGCAACCAGCGCCGCTACACCGCGCTTGACCGCGACGATGTTGTGATTGAGAGCTACGACAACGCGAGCCGCGAGGTTGCCCATGTGGACCGCGAGCGCGAGAAGGCCGCGCCGTTTAGCGAGTACGTCGAGACCTTTACCGAAGAGCAGGTGCGCGCCGAGACCGCCCGTTGCCTGGGCTGCGGCGCCTCGATCGTCGACCCCAACAAGTGTATCGGCTGCGGCCTGTGCACCACCAAGTGCGCGTTCGATGCCATCCATCTGGATCGCGATCGCCCCGAGTGCTCCACGATGGTCAAATACGAGCAAAAGCTCCCCAGCCTGGGCAAGTACGCTTTGAAGCGTGCGATCAAAATCAAATTTGGGAAGAAATAAAAAACGCAACAAACAAGAGAACGGCGCAGAGAACGGTTGGACAGCGAGCGAGTCCCAGGCGTGGCGAGGTGCCTTGAAAGAGGAGGGCATAGGGCTTTTGCCCATGCCCGACGATTGAAAGGCAGATCGTCCGTCTGGGGCTCGCGCAGCGTCAAGTCGACCGCCGTTCGTTAGAACGGCGGAAGAAAAAGTGCATGAATTAGGAATCGTCTATCACATCATTCGCGATGTCGAGAATGTGGCGCGCGCCAATGGCGTGAGTCGCGTTTCGAACGTGACGCTGCTCCTGGGCGAGGTCTCGGGCGTCGTTCCCGATCTGCTGCTTGATGCTTGGCGCTGGGCGGCAGATAAAAAGCCTATCACGCAGGGCGCGGAGCTTATTGTGGAGCCTGTCGAGGCCGTGACGCATTGCGAGGCGTGCGGCTGCGACTACGCGACGGTCGAGCACGGCAAGACCTGCCCCCATTGCGGTAGCGGCGAGACCTATCTGCTGCAGGGCCAGGAGGTCATGATCAAGCAGATCGAGACCCCCGACGAGGACCCGACAGACGCTGCCCCCGACGGCCTATCCGATGCCGTCGACGCCGCCAACCCCCTCCACATCGCCTAACTTAGTCGTTGGGGACGTTCTTAAACGACTAGTCGAAAAAGAACGTCCCCAATGACTAGCCATTTAAGAACGTCCCCAATAACTACTTTGCTAGAGCATATCGCTCGCCATTAGTCAAGGCATAGCTGTTTAAACGAAATAGCCTCAGTCTCAGCACGTTTGCATCTGTTTAAAAGCGGTAATAATGACAGCATGCGCATATCCGTCGTGTAAGTATTGGTTGGGTATCAGTTATCAGCGGCAGATCAGCCAATGATGCTGGAATGTAATCAACTTGTAACAAATTAAGACGTTTAAACAAATAATGCTACCTTTTGCAGTTTTTCAAACAATTCTGCTGTATTTGCAGCTATACTCCATAACTGTCGTGTAGGAATTACGTAGACAAAAAGGAGGTTATGTGATGGTAAGTATTGTTCTTGCTAGCCATGGTGACTTGGCGGCTGGAATCAAGCAGACGGGCTCGATGGTCTTTGGCGATCAGCCGTCTGTAGCCGTGGTCTCGCTCGAGCCGAGCATGGGCCCCGACGACTTCCGAGCCAAGGTCGAGGAAGCAGTCGCTTCCTTCGAGGACCAGGAGCAGGTGCTCTTCCTCGTTGATCTGTGGGGCGGCACGCCCTTCAACCAGATCAGCGGGCTCATCGAGGGCCACGATTCCTGGGCTATCGTCACCGGTGTCAACCTGCCTATGCTCATCGAGGCATATTCGCAGCGCTTTGACGCAAAGAACACTGCACATGCGATCGCAAAACATCTCGTGACTGAGGCTAAGGCCGGCGTGCGCGTCAAGCCCGAGTCTCTGGAGCCCGAGGAGAAGAAGCCGGCTGCGGCCGCCGCTGCTCCTGCGGGTGCCATTCCTCCGGGAACGGTGATCGGCGACGGGCACATCAAGATCGCCCACGTCCGTATCGACACGCGCCTGCTGCATGGTCAGGTGGCCACCACGTGGACCAAGCAGATCAACCCCAACCGCATCATCGTGGTCTCCGACGGCGTTGCTCACGACGAGCTCCGCAAGACCATGATCGAGCAGGCTGCCCCTCCGGGAGTCCACGCCAACGTCGTGCCTATCAAGAAGATGGCCGAGGTCGTCAAGGACACGCGCTTTGGCGACACCAAGGCGATGCTGCTGTTCGAGAACCCGCAGGATCTGCTCAGGGCCATCGAGGCCGGCGTCGACATCAAGGAAGCCAACATCGGTTCCATGGCCCACTCCAAGGGCAAGGTCGTCGTCACTAACGCTGTCGCTATGGGCGATGATGACGTCAAGACTCTCGAGGCCCTCAAGGCCAAGGGCGTCAAGTTCGAGGTCCGCAAGGTTCCTTCGGATTCCTCCGAGGATCTCGACGCCATGTTGAAGAAAGCTAAGGCCGAACTGGCCGCTCAAGCATAGTAAAGGAGGGTCCGATACATGTCTGCAATCACTATTCTGCTTGTTGCGATTGTCGCGTTGCTTGCCGGTATGGAAGGCATTCTGGATGAGTTCCAGTTCCATCAGCCGCTCGTGGCATGCACGCTTATCGGTCTCGTAACCGGTCACCTTCAGGAGGGCATCCTCCTGGGCGGTTCGCTCCAGATGATGGCCCTTGGCTGGGCTAACGTCGGCGCCGCCGTCGCGCCTGACGCCGCTCTGGCCTCGGTCGCTTCTTCGATCATCATGGTGCTCGCCCTCAACGGTGGCGCCACCGATTCGGCCAAGGCCGTTACCGCCGCCATCGCCGTCGCCGTCCCGCTGTCGGTCGCTGGTCTGTTCCTGACCATGATCTGCCGTACCCTGGCTACCGCTATGGTTCACGCCATGGACGCCTGCGCCGAGAAGGGCGACTTCGCCGGCATCGAGCGTTGGCAGTACGCCGGCATCCTCATGCAGGGTGTTCGTATCGCCATCCCGGCAGTACTTCTGTGCATCATCCCGGCCGAGGCCGTTACCAACGCGCTTAACGCTATGCCCGATTGGCTGTCCGGCGGCATGGCTGTCGGCGGCGGCATGGTCGCTTCCGTCGGTTACGCCATGGTCATCAACATGATGGCCACCAAGGAGACCTGGCCGTTCTTCATCCTCGGCTTTGTCCTTGCTGCCATCCCTCAGCTCACGCTGATCGCCCTTGGCCTCATCGGCATCTCCCTTGCCCTCATCTACCTTGGCCTTAAGGATCTGGCCAAGCAGGGTGGCGGCATGGGCGGTGGCTCCGGTGACCCGCTCGGCGACATTCTGAACGATTACGAGTAGGAGGGGAGTGATACATATGGCAGAGAACAAGATTCAGCTCACCAAGGCTGACCGTAAGAAGGTTTGCTTCCGTCATCAGTTCCTTCAGGGCTCGTGGAACTACGAGCGTATGCAGAACGGCGGCTGGTGCTTCGCAATGATCCCTGCGATCAAGAAGCTCTACACCAGCAAGGATGACCAGATTGCCGCTCTTAAGCGCCACCTGGAGTTCTATAACACCCACCCCTATGTTTCCGCCCCCGTCATTGGCGTTACCCTCGCCCTCGAGGAGGAGCGCGCCAACGGTGCTCCGATTGACGACGTCGCCATTCAGGGCGTCAAGGTCGGTATGATGGGCCCGCTCGCCGGCGTCGGCGACCCCGCCTTCTGGTTCACCCTTCGCCCGATTCTGGGTGCACTGGGCGCTTCCCTGGCCCTGTCCGGCAGCATCGCCGGTCCGCTGCTGTTCTTCTTCGCGTGGAACATCATCCGTTACGCCTTCCTGTGGTACACGCAGGAGTTTGGCTACAAGGTCGGCTCCTCCATCGCCAAGGACCTCTCCGGCGGTCTGATGGGCAAGGTCACCGAGGGTGCTTCCATCCTGGGTATGTTCATCATCGGCGCCCTGGTCGAGCGCTGGGTGTCCATCTCCTTCACCCCGGTCGTCTCCAAGGTCACGCAGTCCGCTGGCGCCTATATCGACTGGGCCAACCTGCCCGCCGGTTCTGAGGGCATCAAGCAGGCATTGACGATGTACAGCTCTGTCGGTGCCAACGCACTCGACCCGGTGAAGGTCACCACGCTTCAGGCCAACCTCGATCAGCTCATCCCCGGCCTTGCCGCCGTGTGCCTGACCCTTCTGGTCTGCAAGCTCCTCAAGAAGAAGGTCAGCCCGATCGTCATCATCCTGGCTCTCTTCGCCGTCGGCATCATCGGTCGCGTCTGCGGCTTCATGTAAGCACGCTTCGGCTTAAGACCGAGAGTTGCTAGGCAAGGGCTTTTGAGCCATTGAAACGGACCGCACCCGGTGGGTACACTGGATGCGGTCCGATTGTTTTATTTGGAGGGCGAGGCGCGTATGGCGCAATCTCAGAACAGCACGGTCGATCTGGCAACGCCGGCAACCTGCCTGATGGGGCTTACCAGTCACGGTAACGTGATGGTGGGCAATAAGGCGTTTGAGTACTATAACGAGCGCAATCCCGAGGATTATATCCAAATCCCGTGGGACGAGGTCGACTATATTGCCGCCGAGGTTTTGCGCGGCACCAAGAAGATTACGCGTTTTGCCATCTTTACCAAAGAGAATGGCCACTTTACGTTTTCGACGCGCAATGACAAGGAAACGCTTCGCGCGGTGCGTAAGTACATTGACGAGGACAAGCTCGTGCGTTCGCCCGACTTTATCGATGTGACGGCCAAGGGCGCCAAGAGCATCCCCTCCGTCATCAAGAACCTTTTCCACAAAGGCAACTAGCCATTAAAGAGCGCCCCCTAAAGTGGGACGCGGTTTCCCATGAGGCTCGATCGGGAAAGTGCATCCCGGTTCGAGTGCCGATTGCGGGATGTAGTTTCCGGAACGGGCCCGTTTGGGAAACCGTGTCCCGTTTCGAGTCGAAATTCTGGGACACAGTTTCCCAGCGAGGTCCCATGGGGAAAGTCTGACCCAGAATTTGCCTGGATAGTGGGACGCACTTTCCGGAGGGCTGTTCCACCGCAACTTCGAAGAGTGGCTACACGCTGCATCACAACGTGTAAATCTGCTACACTAGTACAACATGCCTCCGTAGCTCAGGGGATAGAGCACCGCTCTCCTAAAGCGGGTGTCGACGGTTCGAATCCGCCCGGGGGCACCAGAAGATTATAACGGCGTCGCGAGAGCGGCGCCGTTTCTGGTTTGTGGGAGCTGCCGACGGATTAGGACCGTCGACACCCGCGTCACCAATTTCCCCGCGGGGGGAGTTTTCGAATCCGCCCGGGGACACCAGAGATTGATCGAGCCCGGTACACCGTCACGGTACCGGGCTCTTCTGGTTCATGTCATGTCAAAAACGAAGCGCCCGCTTGCTGGGGAAGCAAGCGGGCGCCTGTGAGCGAATATGTTTGCGGCGAGAGCCGTGATGAGCGGTGGGGTGGCGACTAGTTGGTCGTACCGGAATCGTCGCCCGTGCCCGAGCCAGAGCCCGAACCCGAACCAGAAAGTGCGACCGTCAGCGTAATCGTGCTGTCGGTGGACTGCTTGCCGGTGGGGGAGACGCCCGTAACGGTGGCGTTTTCGTTGCCGCTCACGGGGTTGCCGTTCTGGTCGCAGAACGCGATGTTGTAGAACCCGGCGTTGTTGAGCGCGGTGACGGCGGCGGAGATGCTCTTGCCGTACAGGTTACCCGGAACGCTGGCCTTGCCGGACTTCTTGGCAATGACGACGGTAATCGTGGCGCCGGGCTTCTGCTTACCGCTGGGGTTCCAGCTGATCACGGTGCCCTCGGTAACCGAGTCGTTCTCCTGGTAGCTCACGTCGACGCCAAAGCCTGCCATATCGAGGGCGTTGCGCGCCTGGGCCTCGGTCATGTCGGTCAGGTCGGGGACGGACGTGGTATCCGGGCCGCTCGAGACCTTGTACGAGATGGTCGTGCCCTTCTCGACTTCCTTACCGGCGTCGGTGCCCTGCTCAAAGACCTGGCCCTCATCGGCCTCGTTGGCCTCCTCGGTGGCGTTGCCCTTTAGGCCAACGCTTGCCAGTGCCGCCTCTGCCTGGTCCTTGGTTAGACCGACAAGCTGGGGAACCTCAACCTTCTCGGAGGGCTTGGGGCCCTTGGAGATCACCAGGTTCACCTTGGTGCCCTTGGCCTTCTTGGTGTGGCCGTTGGGCGTCTGCTCGGCGACCTTGCCCTCGTCGACATCGTCGTTGTAGCTTTGGTCGATGGTGCCGACCTCGAGGCCGGCTTCCTTGATCTGCTCGACGGCAGTCTGCTGGTCCTTGCCCAGCACATCGGGCACGGTGACCTGCTCGCCGCCAAAGAGTCCTGTGGCAAAGGCCACCACGATACCGATGACGGCAACGGCTGCCACCACGGCGGCGATGATCTTGTTCTTGTTGGATTTGGGCTTTTCGACCTCGTAGGAGCCGGTGGAGCCCGAAACCGAGCTACGAGCGGTATTCTGGCCGCTCACGCCCGAGACGGGACGTACCATGGCGCGCGTCTGATCGGAAAGCTCGCGAGTCTTGGTGGCGCCCAGCTCACCGGGTGCACCGATGATGCGCGTGGGCTCCGAGATGTTGACGGCACGGCCCGACAGGTAGCTGTTGAGCACCTGACGCAGCTCGTCGGCGGTCTGGAAGCGGTTTGCCGGGTCCTTCTCCATGCACTTGAGGATGATGCGCTCAAGGTCGGCGTCGACACCGGAGTTGATCTGGCTCGGCGGAATAGGCAGCTCGTTGACCTGCTTGAGTGCGACCGAGATGGCGTCATCACCGTCAAAGGGCACGCGGCCGGTGGCGCACTCGTACATCACGACGCCCAGCGAGTAGATATCCGAGGTGGGGCCGAGGTCCTGACCACGGGTCTGCTCGGGACTGACGTAGTGGGCGGTTCCCAGCACGTTGTTGTCTTGCGTGAGGTGGCTGTTCTTGGCGCGCGCGATGCCAAAGTCCATCACCTTGATGTTGCCGTCGGGCAGCACCATGATGTTCTGCGGCTTGATGTCGCGGTGGATGATCTCGTGCTTGTGGGCGACCGAAAGCGCGGAGCTGATCTGCGAGCCGATCTGGGCGACCTTCTTGGGGTCGAGGGCGCCGTGGCTCTTGATGCCGCTCTTAAGGTCGGTGCCGCGCAGGTACTCCATGACGATGTAATAGGTGTCGCCGTCCTTGCCCCAATCGTAGACGCCCACGATATAGGGGGAGGAGAGACCGGCTGCTGCCTGGGCCTCCTGCTTAAAGCGTGCGGCGAAGGTTGCGTCGCCAGCATACTGCGGCAGCATGATCTTGACGGCTACCGTGCGGTCGAGGACCTGGTCCTGCGCACGGTAGACGGTCGCCATACCGCCTGTCCCCACCTTATCCTTGAGGAGGTATCTTCCCCCGAGGACCCTCTGTTCCATTCCTGCTCCTAACATAACTATTCGCTCAACGATGTGTGTAGTACCTACGATGTGGCCGCTGGGGCCGTGTGGCGCGTTGCCGCTAACTCTTCGGCCGCGGCGCGCCTCGGGTGTCCGATTCGATCATGGGCATCACGCTCCCTGTGCGGCGAGCGCCGCGGTCAGGACGATGCCGGCAATCTTGGCCGCCTTGACGTCGTGTTTGTCGTAATCCTCCAAGGCCACCGAGATGGCGACCGTGGGTGAATCGTAAGGTGCAAAGCCAACGAACATCGAGTTGACGTTGGTGCCGCCGGTCTCGGCCGAGCCGGTCTTGCCGGCGACCTTGACGCCGGGGACCTGGGCATCGGTGCCGGTACCGGACTGGACGACGGCGAGCATGGCCTGCTTGACCTGGTCGGCCGTGGCGGAGCTGACGGCCTGACCCAGCGAGCGGGACTGCGTGGTCTTGACCACAGTTCCGTCCGGGGCGAGTACCTGGGCTACAAAGTACGGGTCCATGACCACGCCACTGTTAGCGATGGCGGCGGCAATCACGGCGTTTTGCATGACGGTGGTCTGCGGCCCGGGCGTGTGGTCCATGCCGACAGGCTGGCCGGCGCCGGCCCAGGCGGTCTCCCACTCGGTCATGAGCGACGGGTCGGCCATGATGGAGGCCGCGGAGGTCAGGTCTTGGCCGAGCTTTTGGCCGTAGCCAAAGGCGTTGGCAAACTGCACGAGCGTGTTTGCGCCAACTTCGTTTGCCACCTGGCCAAAGACGACGTTGGAAGACACGGCAAAGGCCTGCTGCAGGCTGATGGTGCCGTAGCTCTCGTTGGCATAGTTGGTGACCGGCGCGTTGCCGATGTCCATGGAGCCGGGCGCCTGGTAGGTGCTGGTAAGGCTGGCGGTGCCGGTCTCGAGTGCCGCGGAAAGCGTAACGACCTTAAACGTGGAGCCCGGCGTGTACAGCGCGTCCATGGCGCGATTGTACATGGAGCCGTCCTCGCCGCCGCCCGCCTGCAGCAGGGCGTCGATGTTGGTGTTGTCATAGGTGGGCGAGCTGGCGCATGCGAGCACCGCACCGGTACGCGGGTCGATGACCACTACAGCGCCCTTAAAGCCCTTGAGCGCCTGCTCGGCCGCCGTCTGGATACGCGAGTCGATGGTGAGCTTGGCGGTGTTGCCCGGCTGGGTCTGGCCCGCGAGCGAAGCGATGGCGTTGTTCCAGCTGGAGTAATCCTTAGAGCCGGTGAGCGTGTCGTTCATGACACTCTCGATGGCGGTGGTGCCATACTGCTGGCTCACGTAGCCAACCACGTGCGCTGCCAGGTTGCCGTTGGGGTAGGAGCGTACGTAGGTGCCGTCCTCCTGCTGCAGCGACTCGGCCAGCGTCACGCCGTCGGACGTGATGATGGAACCGCGCTGGATGTACTTGGAGCGGGCGATAGTGTGGTTGTTGGTCGGCATATCCTGATAGTCCTTGGCCTTGATGACCTGGACATAGGTGAGGTTGCCGATAAGGATGGCGAATAGCGCCGTAAAGGCGAGCACCGCACGGGTTAGACGGTTGGCGAGCGCAACGCGGCCGAGCACACCGGATTCAGGCGTGTCGAGCAGGCGACGGCGCATGCGCGAGCCGACGGAATGGCTGCCGCTGCCGTAGGAAGACGAGGTGGCAAAGCGCGTGCCCGTCGGGGCGGCGGCAGATGCGACCTGATCATCGGTGATGGCGGCCATAGTGCCGGTGCCGGTAAGCTCGGCCTCGCGTCCGGTCGCTTCGTCACCGGCGCGCAGCAGGAGCGCGACGATGATAAAGCTCGCCAGCAGCGAGGAGCCGCCCTGGCTCATAAAGGGCAGGGTGACGCCGGTCAGCGGGATCAGGCGGGTTACGCCGCCAACGATCAAGAAGGCCTGGAAGCTGATGGCGGCCGTAAGGCCCGTGGCACTAAAGGCTGCGAGGTCGGATTTAGCGCGGGCGGCCGTGGTGAGGCCACGCACGGCAAAGAGCATAAACAGGATGAGCACGGCGCCGCCGCCCAAAAGGCCCATCTCCTCGCCGATAGCCGAGAAGATAAAGTCGGACTCGACGACGGGGATGTTGTTGGCCATGCCGTTGCCGATGCCAACACCGACCAGACCGCCATCGGCAAGCGAGAAGAGCGATTGGACGATCTGGTAGCCCTGGCCCTGGGCGTCCTTAAAAGGATCGACCCAAACCTGGAAACGTACCTGAACGTGAGACAGGAACTTGTAGGCGCCCACGGCTCCAACGGCTAAGAGCGCAAGGCCGATAACGACATACGAGAATCGTCCCGTGGCAACGTAGAGCATCAGCAAGAAGATGGTGTAGAACAGCACGGCCGAACCCAGGTCGCGTTCGAAGACGACGACGAGCAGGCACACACCCCACACGGCAAACAGCGGCAGCAGCAGTCGCAGGCGAGGGATCTTAAAGCCCAGGATCTTGCGGTTGGAGATGGAGAGCAGCTCGCGGTTCTCAGCCAAGTAGCCGGCCAGGAACAGCACGATAAAGACCTTGGCGAACTCGCCGGGCTGGATGGTAAAGCCCGCGATGCGAATCCACAGCTTGGAGCCCGAGATCGTGGTGCCGATAAAGATAGGCAGCATCAGCAGAATGATGCCGATAATGCCAAAGGTGTACTTGTAGCGCATGACCACGTCGAGGTTTTTGACCAGTGCAAGCGTTCCCACCATGAGCGCCACCGAGACAAACAGGATGATGAGCTGTGAGATGGCGAGAGCGGGGGCGAGGCGTGTCACGAACGTGATGCCGATGCCCGAAAGTATAAATACGATGGGCAGGATGGCGGGATCGGCGCCAGGCGCCAAGATGCGCACGGCGATATGTGCTGCGGCGAAGGCGGCGAAGAGGCCGATCGGTACGGCGAGCGTCTCAAAGGAGATAGCGGCGCCCGCGGTGAGGACGTACATCGCATACAGCAGGATGACGGGGAACGCCGAGGCGATGAGCAAGAGCAGTTCGGTGTTGCGGCGACTCATAAGCGGCACTCCCTTTCTAATTCTTATCGGAGGCTTCGGCCTCGGCGGACTGTTCGGCGGTTTTCTCGGAATCTGATTCGGAGGTCGATCCCTGGTCGGTGTTGTCGCGAATCGTTTGCGCGTCGATCACCTGGCGGGTCTGCTCCTCGTCGATCTGGTGGCGGTACTTGGATATCGTGTCCTGCGCATCGTCGACACTTGTTTGCGGAATGCCCGCCTTGAGGCGGTTTTGCGTGTCTTCGGGCAGGTCGGACAGCTTGATACTGGTTTCGCTTTCGAGCCAGTGGAGCTTGAGTCCGAGCGGCTTGCCGGGCAGGCCGCGCCAGACGGCGACATTGCCCTGGTAGGTACCCAGGTAGTACGAGCCGGTGACACCCGTGTAGGCCCAGATGGCAGCCGCCAGCACCAAGACGAGACCTAAGACGACGCCGATGGTGACGTTGCGGCGACGCACGCGTTGCGCCTCGCGCATAACGCCATCGTCAACCAGGTCAACGACTACTACGGTCACGTTGTCGTGGCCGCCGGCGGCAAGCGCCGCGTCCACTAGGTTGTCGACGCAGATTTGCGCGGTTGAGGACTGCGTGGCGATGTTCTCGATATCGCTATCGGGAATCATGCTCGAAAGGCCGTCGGAGCACAGGATCAGGCGGTCGCCTTCCTCGATATGCAGAGTGAAGTGGTCGGCATACATGGCGGGGTCCGAGCCCAGCGCACGGGTGATGACCGAGCGGTTGGGGTGGACGCGAGCCTCGTCTGCCGTGATCTCGCCGGCGTCCACGAGCTCCTCCACGTAGGAGTGGTCGCGGGTCACGCGGATGAGCGTGCCCTCGTGGAGCAGGTAGGCGCGAGAGTCGCCCACGTGGGCGATGGCGAGCGTGTCGTTTTCGATATAGGCGCAAGTGGCTGTGCAGCCCATGCCGGGCTTGCCTAGGCCGTTCAGGGCCGCCTCGATTACGGCGGCGTTAGCTGCCTCGACGGCTGCCGCCAGGCGTGCTGCGTCGGCGGACTGCGGGGCCGTCTTGGCAATAGTCTCAACGGCGATGGAAGAGGCCACCTCGCCGGCAGCGTGACCACCCATGCCGTCGCATACGCAAAAGAGCGGCGACTGCACCAGGTAGGAATCCTCATTGTGCGGGCGTACGCAGCCAACGTCGGAGCGGGCGCCCCACATGAGTTGCGTGGTGGTGCCGGCATCATAGGTCGAGTCGGTCTCGATGCGCTCCTCGGTCAGGGGCTCAAAGCTCATGGTCGAGCCGGGGTCTTTGAGCTTGGCCTCAACGGCGGCAACGTCGATTTCGGCTGTGTCACCGGGAGAGACGGTGTCGGTCTCGGCGTTTGATTCGGAATCGCCGGTGTCCGGGGAGTCGGGCTCCTCGGACACGCGGGCGGTCGACTCGTCGTCTTGCGGGCTGACGTCTATAGGCTCGGGCGCCGGCGTAGACGCGGGCGCAACCTCGGATGCCGGGGCTATGGGAAACGCCGGCGCGGCGGGCTCGGGTGCCGCAAACACCGCAGCGCTCTCGTTAATTGCCGCGGCGACGGGCTCTGCAAAGTGAGCCGGCGCCGGGGCTGCTTCGGGCGCTGTGGGCTGTTCCGCAGCATGTGCGCCGATGGGCGCCGCTACGGCATCCTCTTCGTCCTCGTTATCGGCGAGATCCGAAATATCATGCGTTACATGCGAAAGAGGCAGGGAGAACACGGTGTCCTCGGGCTCCACGGGTGCGGAGCCCGCCGGAGCGGCGTGGGCCGGCGCAGCTGTGGCGGCGGCCGGTGCCTCGGTCATAGTTGCGGACTTGTTCTCCTCGTCGATCATCGACGGTTCACCTTCATGACCACATCGCCAATCTGGACTTCGTCGCCCTCGCGCAGCGTCGCGGGCTCCACGAGCTGGCGGCCGTTGACGAGCGTGCCGTTAAGCGAGTTGAGGTCCTCGATGATGAGCGCCGGGCCCTGCAGCGAAAAGCGCGCATGCGAGGCCGAGACGAACGGTTCGTTGATGCAGATGTCCGAAGATGGCGAGCGACCGACGATGACGGGGCCGAGCATGTCTACGTGGATGCCACGGATGCCGCGCGGGCCCTTGTCCACATCGATCGTCCAGATAGCCGAGTCGCGGCGCTGTCCGCGCACAAGTCCCACGCCGGTCTTCATGACGGCGAACAGGAAGATATAGAGCAGGGCGACCAGGACGATGCGGCCTGCAAAAAGGACGATATCGATGTTCATAAGCGACTATCCCCTAAATTCAAAGGTGCTCAGGCCAAACGTCAGCAGATCGCCGTTGCGCAGCGGGCAGCGCGTAATGCGGCGGTTGTTGACGAGCGTGCCGTTGGTGGAATTGAGGTCCTCGATCGACCAATCCGAGCCCGTAAAGGTGAGCTGGGCGTGGCGGCGCGACACGTTGGGGTCGCGCAGGGCAATATCGGAAACCGAGCGCTCGCGACCGATAGTCACCTGTGCGGAGGTGATGCTATGGCTCTCGCCGCTCACGACGTCGACGAGCTGGGCGAGCGGGCGCTGCGGGGCGCGAGTGCTCGCCATGTTGGAGGCGATGCCGGCTGCGGCGCCTAGGCCCACGGCGGCACCGGTCGCGGCGGCTCCGCCCATGCCGGCAAGCGCGTCGCGCGAGACGGTCTGCGGCACCGGGATGGGTGCGGCGGCGGGGTCGGGGACGCTAGGCGCGAAGGGGTCTGCCACGGCAAGCGGGTCGGGAGCGGCGGCGCGAGGCGTCGGCTGCTGCTGGGGCATGGCGGCGGGGCGCTGCTGCTGCGGGGCAGCAAACTGCTGCTGGCCGGCGCGCGGGGCGCTGGCGGCACGGCTTGCCGCGGAGTTGTTTTGGCCCAGACCGTTTTGATAGGCGCGCTCTTCTTCGTACAGGCGGCCGAGCGTGGGGGCATCGACGTTCTCGGCAAAGACCGAGAACTTGCCGGCGCGCAGCTGCGGATCGATCATAAAGCGCACGAGGGGCTCGCCGACAAAGACATAGCGGCGCTTTTCGGCCTGCGCCTTCACAAACTCGCGGACCTCGCGCGAAAGCTCGGGGTAGAACGGGGCGAGCATGGGATCGTCGTCGGCGGCGATCAGGATGGTATAGAGTGCCGGCGCCGTGTTGACGCCGTTGATCACCAGAGTCTGATCCTCCATGTCGCGAGCGGCCTGCTTGGCAAGCTTCTTAAAGGAGAACGGGGCACGGGTGGCACCGAAGATGCCGGCCACGTGGTCCTCGAAGATGTTCAGGAAGTTCACGAAAGATCACTCTCCGTATAGGTTCTTTGGTATCCGAGCAAATATAGGCATATCCCAACGATTATAGAGGATAGGGTTCCCGCAACCGCCGCCTTGGCGACGACCGCGGCTGCAAGGCTGGCAATTTCCATATGGTGTGCAAGACAGGACGCCGCTGCGCAGCCGATGCCGGCGACAGCGATGGCGGCGATTACGGCAAGGTTTGAGCCCTGATCGGCACGCTTGGCATGGGCGTTGAGCAGCGCAGATGACGCCGCGGCAGTTGCCGCTACCAGCACAAAGGCAGCCCAAAGGAGTGGGTCTCCCAGCGCTGCGGCAACGTTACCGAGCCCCAGCACGCCTCCGGCTGAAAGCGCGACCGTGGCCAGACGGGCAAAAAGTGCGCCCATGCCCGTTGCCGCGGCGGCGCTTGCCGGGCCGAGCCAAAATGACGCGACGCCGGCGGTGACCCCAGCTGCCAGGAAGGTATTGCCGGTCAGACAGCCAAGCGCGAGTGCACAGGTGAGTGCGGCGCTCGCGGCAGCCTCGGTGCGACCCCAGGCGATCCACCAACCGGACATGGCGGCGGCAAAGATCACCGCGACGGGCAACATCGACAGGACGCCCTGTGCCTGCATGGTGGCGTTTGCCATGAGCACCAAAAAGCCCACAGCCGAGATGGCCGAGCCAATCTGGGGGGCCAGGCCGGCCGCCGCTCCGATCGCGATAGCCGCAATGACCAGGCCGGGAAGCGCCGCGACGCCGGCCGTCTGCATCAGCAAAAAGCTAAAGGCGCCGCACGTTAGCGCCGAGATAGCGTGCATGGCGTAGTCGCGCGCATGGCTCCAGCGCGTGCCTGCCCAGCCGAGTGCGGGGTCGACTTCGATGGTGTCGTCCTCGTAGTGCGACGGCTCGATATCGTCGAGCTCCTGCTCGTCATCCGAAAGTTCGCCAACCATTTGCTCCAGGCTGCGACGGCCTTCGCGCACGCTGCCCAGACCGGCAAGGAGCTGGTCGCAAAATGCCTCGATGCTGTTGGGGCGGTCCTGCGGCATGGGGGAGAGCGCGCTCATGAGCGCGGCCTCGGCTCCCGGGGGAAAGTGTGGTATCAGCTCGCTGGGATAGGTGGCGCCGCCGATGATGCGGCCGAGCGAGTCGGCGGGCGTGGCCGCCATAAAAGGAGCGCTGCCGCACAGGCCCTCGTAGATCACACAGGCGAGGGCAAAGACATCGGCGCGCTCGTCGACCGTGCCGGTCTCGATATCGAGCTGCTCGGGCGGCATGTAGCCGATGGTGCCGCCGCGTGAGCCGCCAAAGCCACCGGCGGACGACAGCCGCGCCATGCCAAAGTCGGTGAGCTTTACATTGCCCGAGTGGTCGATGAGCACGTTGGCGGGCTTAATGTCCAGGTGGAGTACGCCATTACTGTGGGCGAAGGTGAGCGCCTGGCCCAGGGCATCGGCAATGGCCGCGGCCTCGTCAAAGGTAAGTGAGTGGCCGTCCGCGCGGTGCAAAAACTCGGCCAGCGACATGCCATCGACATATTCCATAACCAGGTAGGCATAGGCTGTGTCGTGCGTAAAGTCGATGACCTGCACGATGTTGGGATGTTGAAGCATGGCGGCAGTGTGCGCCTCGCGCAGGACATCCATGATGTCGCTAGCGGGCATGCCGGCACCGTTGATAAGGGGGATGCGTTTAATGGCGACGCGGCGGCGCAGGTGCGTGTCGCGGCAGATCTCGATGGAGCCAAAACCGCCGGTCGCAAGTGTCTCGAGCGGCTGGTACCGCTTGAGCAGCTCGCGAGAGCTGGTGCCCTCCAAAGGAACGTCCGGCGAGAACCGGGCGGTATGTTGCGAGAAAAGCGGCATGGCCAACCCTCGTGCGTTTAAAGTTCGTTTGCGAGCGGCGGGCGCGGGGCCGAGCCGTTCGCGGTGGCATAGATGCTGCTAGTGTAGCACGCTCGGGCAGATGGCGAGGATAGCGGGATGCGAGGTGGCCCGATCGATTCGGCCCGTTTCGGCTCGTTTGGAAAGCGCATCTCAGTTTTCAGCCAAATTATGGGATGCGCTTTCCAAATGGGGTGGGCTGCGGAAACTGCATCCCAGAATATTGCCCTGGAACGGGATGCGCTTTCCGAACCGGCGTCCAAAAGGAAACCGCATCCCGCTTTGATGTGGGGACTGCGAACAAAAGCCGGACCGTGATCTGGCGCGGATTGGAGTTCGCCTGAATCATTGATGCTGGCTGGTGTGAGAACAGAGATAAACGAGCGGCTCGAGCGATATAATGACACGCTATGGAGGCCGTATGCTCTTTTCCCGCCGTTCTGCTACATTTGCCTGCGCCATTGCGCTTGTCGTAATGGCGGTCACCCCTTATCACCGGTTTTCATCTTCAATCGGCCTAGCGTCAGGTGCAATGACCTGGCTCGTTATCCTGGGCGCATGCCTCGCGGCGTTTGTTCATGGTGCTGCGCTATGCAAGGGGGGAATGAGAAGGCCGAGGCATCTCGGTGCCATCGGTGTTTTCCTTGGTGTTATTGCAACGGTTCCCGAATGGGCCGACCTGGCTTTCTATGCTCGCGGAGACTCTATTCCAATCGTGTTTGCACCGATTTGGTTGTTACATGGCGTTTCGTGTGTCTCGTGCTTTGTTGGGTCGCTGCTTCTCTCATATGTTATTTGGGGCACGGCGGACTCTCCTTTGACGCAGAGGTCGACACGGACTGACGAAAGGGAAACTCGTCACCCGCAGGACGCGATTTTTACAGAAACAATAGCCGTCATGTCTTGCCTGCTGTTTTGCTGTCGAGTTTCATGGAGAGTCGTTCCCGAGCCATGGGGGATGCCCCCTGTAACGGCCGCGTCAATTGGCCTTGCGCTTTTAATTCCGTTGGTCTATCTCGCATTGACTGTGGCCCCGCCGTTTTGCCGCCCTCGTGCCTTTGGCCATGGGCGGCGCGACGTGTTTGCCTGTTCTGTGCTCGTAGCAGTTCCTATTGGTCTTATTCCGGCTGTTGAGGCGGCATACTTCGCAAGCGATGCCGTGGTCATTGCATTGCTGGCGATGGGGTCCGTTATCGCTGCTGCCTTCGTATGCATGTTGCTAAGGGGGAAACGGGACAACAATTCGGATATCGCCTGTGCGTCCGACACATTCGATGCGGGGGTGTTTTCCCCTGCCCTGTCGCCTAGAGAAGAGCAGTTTGTTCGACTGCTGCTCAAAGGGAAAACGCCGGCGGAAATTGCCAAGGAGACGGATACGAAGCCATCGACGGTGAGAACAACGCTTCACCGAGCATACGGGAAGGCGTCGGTTGCGGGCTCACGCGAGCTCGTGGCGCTGTTTGCGGGTGAGGGCGATACTGTAGGGCATGAGCTACCGCAGCGGCATGCTGACGATATAGTGGCATCAGCTCGAACGCGCCGGCTGTTTCGATACCTGCTCACATTATTCTTTATCCTCCTTGCGGCGGGGCCCTTGGTAATGGCGGATAGCGATTGGGGGTCCGGTGTTTCGCGGGCTGTCGCCTTTTCCCTCTTAAGCTACGCATTGGGTCTCGGACTGCTTCTGTCGCTACGCTACGCGGGTGGAAAAGCGAATCGTGGCGCTGCGCTGGATAGAGCGGGTGAAGCGATTTGGCTCGGAAGCCCGTACGTATGGGCGGTGCTATCTGCTGTGGAATGGTCTTTTATCTATATCGCGGCATTGATGTGCATACGCGTTCCGTTGATGGCTGTGCCGGTCCTGTTTTGCGGCGTGGCGTCTACGGCTTCGCTCGCTGTTGGGCTGCGTCCGTTTAAGGTGCATGCCCATGCTCGGGCTATCGTGCCGTTGGTGTCAATGGGCATGGTTGCCTTAATCTATGCGGTCGCTAGGGGGCGAATCCATGGACTTGCGGTGCTGACGGGGGTGCTGCTCACATATATAGTGATGCGAAGCTGTCCGCAGCGCAAAATGCTTGGGATATGGATGCTTTGCTTCGGGGCGACGGCTCCTGTTTGGGCTGTCTTGCTCAATATGGTGCAGGATCTGACGGTTTTCGAGCCGTTGTTCCTCGCGTCGTTGTTGGGGCAAAGTTCGGCTGTCAATGTCGTCGTGGCAACGGTGATTGTTTGCTGGTCTGTGCCCATGTTCGTTACGCACATCGCGCTCGCCCGCTCGGTTGAGGACGAGAAGGCCGTCTTGGAGTACCGGACGAACGGGTCCACCGAAACGGCCCGCGTGCGCCAGCTGGCCCTGCTTACGTCGCGCTCCCTTTCTGATGTTCAGTCGCAAATTTTGCTGATGACGGCAGAGGGGGCAACGACAAAGGCCATTGCGGAGGATGTCGGTTACGCTGCATCTACGGTGCAAGCGCTGCGGTCTGCATCTTACCGCCAGTTGAAGATCAAGAATAAGGCGGAGCTAATTTTATTGTTATCGCAGGTAAATAACGTGTAAACGCCTGAGCAATCAACTCAATAGCGGGTGTTTACAGACATCTTTCTCTATTCATGCGAAGGTTGCCGTGCGTCGACGCATTGTTAACCGCTTTTGATTGGAGAAGGCCATGATTAAGCCAAGGAGCGCTATTGCTCGAATCGGAGTCGGCTTGGTGATTGCAGCTGGTCTGTCCCTAGGGGTTCCCGCTGCATCGTTTGCACAAGAGGAGTTTGACACCTCTCAGGTTTCCAGCATTACTCAAAACGCCGATACGGGAATTACGACCTGTACGAACAATGCCGATAAGGCATTTAGTTTTCAATGTGCCGGGACGAGTGCAACTGGCTACCGTCAAAAGGATGATTCCTCATCGCTCTATCTGGATATCCAGGGCCATACGGGAAATCCGCTTCGGTTATATACAGACGGTGCGTATAACACAAGCGGTAGCGGCAGCATGAATTGTACTCAGGGAACGTATCGTTCGAATCACAAGGGACAGTGGGAAATGTATAACCTCGTCCGTGAGAACGGGCGATCTGCGGCGCGACTGACTGCATGGGCGGAGTCTGGCTACGGCACTGTTATTGGCGTATGGAGCCCCGACTGCGTCGGGCATTTCCACAAGCTTCCCGCATAGTTGTTTGAAATGGCTCCCTTCCGGCTTTCTGGGTCGGAAGGGGGAGGAGGACGTATGAACCAAAAGCTCGCAAGATACGAACTGTCGAAAACGATTAGACGTCCAGCTTTTATCCTTGCTCTCTTGATTGCGGTCGCAGTTGCAATAGCTGCCGCGCTGGAGCCGTGGGCAAATTTGGAAAAAGAGCGCCACAACCTTCTTTCTTTTGGTTACGGCGTTGGCGTGCAAGCCGAAAATTATCTCGGTCAAACACGTGAAAGCAGCTTCGGTAACTGGATTGTTGTGAGCGCGAACGCGCCACTGTCTGCGTCGGTGTTTTTCTATGCACTGCCCCTGCTTGCAATGTTGGCTGGATCTTGGTCGTGTCTCTTTGAGCGTTTGAGTGGTTATGACATGCAGATATGCACGCGCGTTTCCAGAAAGGCGTACGTGAACGTAAAGATGCTGTCTGCTTTCCTCTCCGCGTTTACAGTGACTGCCATTCCTCTGCTCGTCAATTTCCTGATCGTCTCGATGCTTTTTCCTGCGTATCTTCCTCGGGTCGATGAGTCGACTTACGTAGGACTTTACCTGCATAGCTACTTCTCCGGTCTATTTTATTCGCATCCTTTGTCATATGTGCTCGCATACACGCTGTTCGATGCTGTCACGCTCGGGACTTTATCCATGGCTGTAACTGGCTTCTCAATTTTGTTTCGTAGCAGAATCAAAGCGATAATTGTCCCGTATCTGCTAATGGTTGCGTGGCATTTTGCAAATGGCTGGATCTTCGGCGTAATGGCTTGTGTGGGGTTTAACTGCAATATCCTCAACAGCATCAGGTCGGAATCGCTGAATAACTGGCCAGACATTCGAGCCGGTTTTGCGGAAATCATATTATTGACCCTTGCTTCGTTGGCTTTTTCTGGGGCGTGGAAAAGACGCGAGGTGGTCTGATGCTGTTTAGGCTGGTCGCCGCGGACCTGAGGACCGTTTTGAAGAAGAACATCATCACTTTTATTGCAATTGCGGCAGTGACCGTTGCGAACTTGGTGTACGCCTACGGATTGTCTTCTGTGTATGGGGTTAGAACGGATACCTTGGGGTTTGCGGATAATCTTGCGCTCGTGTTTGCCGGATCTGCTCCGTTTGAGCCTAGGCCCGGGGTCATGTTTGTGCCTCCGCTAGGATGGCTATTTCTCATTCTGCTTATTCTCTATACAACACTCGACTATCCGACCGAATCGTTGCACGGGTTTGGTTTGCAAGCGCTTGTTCGATGCCGGGCAAGAACCCTTTGGTGGGTCTCGCGTTTTATCTTGGTGGCGGCAGTAACGGCATTTTCACTGCTCGTGGTGGTTTGCTCTGTTGTGATTTGGAGCTTGGTGGTGAGCTCCTCGTTCAGCGCGGTCATTCATGGTGAGTCGCTTCAACTGGCTAATTTGGCGCCGTGGTTTCTCAAAGCTGCCGAGGCAGATGCGCTGCCGTTTTTCATAGGTCTCTTATTTGCTTTTGAGGCGCTTGCGTTTGCGCAGGCAGCGGTTGGGTTTGTGCTTGGGTCGTCAGTCTCGTTTGTGGTTTTAATGAGCTACCTGATCTGCTCGGCATATGCACGACATTGGGCGCTATTGGGTAACGCCTTGATGCTGTTGCGCTGGGGTGGAATTGTCAAAGAGGGAATCGCGGCGGGCTCGAGTGTCTTGTCATCAATTGGGCTTATGTCGTTATGCCTATCGTTGGGTGGACTGTGGTTTCGAAGGGCCGACCTTATAGAAAAGGGGGACAAGATATGAGTGTGATCGTAAGGGGCGTATCGAAGCGCATGGGTAAAAACGATGTCCTGCGCAACGTGTCCATCGAGGTTGACCCTGGGACTGTGGTCGGGCTTCAGGGGATAAACGGTTCGGGTAAGACCATGCTCATGCGAGCGGTTTGCGGGTTGATCAAGCCTACCGAAGGCGAAATCTCTATCGATGGCCAAAGGCTTGGGGCGGACATCTCGTTCCCGCCGAGTCTGGGGATGTTGATCGAGGCGCCTTCCTTTTTGGGATATCTGTCTGGCTACGACAATCTGAAGCTCATCGCTCAGATCAAGGGCGTTGCCACCCCCGAGGACATTCGCTCTGCCCTGCGGCTCGTGGGGCTCGATGCAGACGAAAAAAAGAAGTTCCGAGCATACTCGCTTGGGATGAAGCAGCGTCTGGGGATAGCTGCGGCAATTATGGAGAAGCCGAAGCTGCTTGTTCTCGATGAGCCAACGAATGCCCTCGACGAAGCGGGCGTTGAAATGCTCAAGCGCGTTGTGGCGATGGCGGCATCAACGGGTCGTGAGGTCCTTCTGTCCAGCCATGACGGAGAGGTGCTCGAGGAACTGGCCGATCGGGTTTACTGTATGCGCGACGGTGCCGTTGTGAAAGCTCGGGAAAGGTCGTGAGCGCGATGAAGAAGACCCTGTGGACGAGAAGATCGGCGCTCGCGCTTTTTTGCTGTGCTGCTGCCGGCCTTGCGGGCATGAGGGTGAGCGTCGTTAACGGGAACCGGACGGTCATTCCTGAGAAATATTACGCGGAGGGCGAATGGCTCTCGATGGATGGAGCGTTTCTGGGGTCGAAGGATGTGGTGACTGATGGGTATTCGTTTTGCATAGACGGGGCAGAGTTGCTCACGCCGCGCGAGTATCTCAAACGAGCACATGACGATTATTCAAAATATGGCACCGTGGATACGAAAACGAGACTGAAGGATGCCGACATCACGTGCGTTATCGCCGTAAAGATGCGTGTCAGAAATAGGGATAATATCGACGGTGGAATCAAAGCGTATGTTTGGCATCTGGTTCCGGAGTCTGCGCCAAACTATGATTTTGTAGTCAATACCGATCTGATAACGCAAGCCATGCCGGTCCTTGGCGGCTCTGCTGCGTTTGCCGTGGAGGTTGGGGCAGAAAACGAGTTGCTCGTCCCATTTATGATGCAGAACACCAACGACTATTTCGAAGGTTACGAGACCGTCCGTTTTGAGAAAGCAATTCCCGGGACTTACACGATGAAGATGACCGATCTGCCGGAGCGGAGGCTCTTAAGGTTTGAAGTGAAATAGCTCGAGAGCAAGGCAAAACGGGTCCATTGGCGGTACGCGCGCCCGATTCCAGGCGCCCCGGCCCGGAATCGGGCGCGGGACGAGGCGCCTTCGGTGTCGGCCGGCCTACCGCTTCTTCTTGCTCTTCTTCTGCTTGCGCTGCTTGCCCTTGGTCTCCTGGGGCTTGTCGCCCTGTTTTGCTTCGGCAGCGGCCTTTTCTGCCTTCATCTTCTTGCGTTTGGTCTCGATGCGGAGTTTTTTGTTGATGCGCGCCTTAAGGAAGGGACCGAACTGCTCGGCATCGCCGCGGACAAAGGTGTCCTTAGGGATCGTCACGCCCTGGTCGGCGAACATGGCCACAAAGATGCGCTCGCCGTCGAGCACGTGGTCGAGCTTTTCAAACGGGAAGAACTGCGACTTGCCGCTCGTGCCCCAAACCATCAGGCCGTCCTCGTTGGCGGCGACGCGGCGATAGCGGCCACCCATGGACTCGTCGGCCTCAACGGCGTCGATAAAGTCGCGGGCGAGGGTGTGGTGCAGGTTTTTGCTCCACCAGGCCAAAAAGGCGCCGAATACGATCAAGACGACGCCAAACTTGATCCAGTTGCCGCCGGCCACCAGCATGCCGATGCCGATGAGCGCGGCAATTGCCGCGGCGACATACAGCGAGCCGCGACGCCTGGGCGAGGCGACCAGGCGGGCGAAGTCGGTGACGAGGTCGTTTTCGTATTGGTACTCGTTGAGGTACAGGATGCCGTCGTCGGCTGCGGCCTGCTCCTCGAGCGCGACCTCGACCTGGTCGGCTGCTTCGGAGGGAACGAGGTTGCTCTCTGCGTCTGCCATGCTCTTTGGACTCCTATCGCGGCGGGCTCGCCGTACGGGTTATTATGGAATGCAGTATGCCGTGCGACCGCATGGCCGCCGCGGCAACAAGACTCAGTATACCCGGGGGAGCACCCATGGAATCGTTGTACCGAAAGTATCGCCCGCTCACCTTTGACTCCGTGGTGGGCCAGCAGCATATCGTCTCGACGCTCGAGCACGCCATCACCGAGGGGCGCCTGTCCCACGCCTACCTGTTCTGCGGACCGCGCGGCACGGGCAAGACCACCATGGCGCGCATTCTGGCCAAGGCGCTGCTGTGCCGCAATGCCGAGGCGGCGCGCGCCGAGGGTGCAAGCGGCTGCATGCCCGACGGTACTTGCGAGGAGTGCGAGCTCATTGCCGAGGGTAACCACCCCGATGTCTACGAGCTCGATGCCGCCTCCCGCACGGGCGTGGACAATGTGCGCGAGGAAATCATCAACTCCGTCAACTTTGCCCCGGTGCGCGGCAAGTACAAGATCTATATCATCGACGAGGTCCACATGCTCACGACGGCGGCGTTCAACGCGCTGCTCAAGACGCTCGAGGAGCCGCCGGCACACGTGATCTTTGTGCTGTGCACCACCGACCCGCAAAAGATTCTGGAGACCATCCTCTCGCGCTGCCAGCGTTTCGATTTCCATCGCATCGGCAACGAGGATATCGAGCGTCGCCTGGCATACGTGTGCGAGCAGGAGGGCTTCGATTACGACGATGAGGCGCTGGCTATCGTGGCGCGCCATGCCAAGGGCGGTATGCGCGACGCGCTGTCCACGCTGGAGCAGCTGAGCGTCTTTGGCAACGGTTCTGTGCATGCGGACGACGCCCGCTCGCTTTTAGGCGAGGTTTCGGACCAGATTCTGGGCGAGTTTTCCCGCGCCATTGCCGATCGCGATGTTGCCGAGCTCTATGGACTGATCCGTGCGCAGGTCGAGGAAGGAAACGACCTGCTGGAGCTGACGCGCGACCTGGTGGCGCATGTGCGTGACGTGTACGTTGCCTGCGTTGCCGGTGCCCGTGCCGAGCTGTTTGAGGGCGGCTCCGAGCAGGCCGAGGCGCTTGCTGCCGAGGCCGCTGCCTTTGGCGAGCATCCTGCCGACCGCCTGGCCCGTGTGCTGACGGTGCTCGACGATGCCGCACTGGAGATGAGGGGCGCGAGCGACGTGCGCCTGGTGCTCGAGATCGCCTGCACGCGCCTGGCACGTCCCGAGGCCGATTTAACGATTGAGGCATTGGCCGAGCGCGTGGCCCGCTTGGAGGCCATGGTTGCCAACGGCGCCGTGCCGGCGAGCGTGGCTGCTGCTCAGGCCGCCGCGCCTGCAGCATCCGTACCCGCTGCTGCCCAACAGCCGACGCTAATTTCGGGCGCTCGTGCTGCCGCTCCGGCGGCATCCGCTGCCCCCGCTGCTACGTCCGCGCGCCAGGGCGGTATGCCTTGGGACCGTGGTGCTGCTGTTCCGGCTGCCCAGCCTGCGTCCCGTTCTGCGTCCGTGTCAGCTTCCAAGCCTGCAGCGCCTGCACCTCAGCCTGCGCCGACTCCGACGCCTCAGCCCGTTGCGGCTCCCGCGCCTGCCACCGCTCCGGCACCTAAGCCCCAGTCCAACAATGCCGCCCAGGTTGCCGCCGCCGGTACTGCCGAGACGCCCGCGGTCGAGGATGCCGGAGAGCTGCAGCGCAAATGGGCCGAGGTTGTCGAGCGTGTCAAGGCGCGTCAGGCTTCCTACGCGGGGCTTTTGCTCAATGCCCGCGCCACGGCTGACGACGGCTCCAGGCTCACGGTCTCGTTCCCCGCGGGCTCGACCTTTGCCATCAAGATGCTTGGACGCGCCGACACGCAGTCGGTGGTCCTGCCGACAGTCAGTGCGGTCTTCGGTCGTCGTACCGTCGACTATGTCCTGGATGGGGGTGGCACGCCGGCTCCTCAACATGAGGAGCATTCTCCATCTGCACGGGCTGCGGTATCTGCGGACCCGCAACCCGTGTCCTCGGCGGCCCCTGCATCCTCGAGCGCCAGCGCGACGCAGCCAAAAGCAGCACCGATAGCGGCGCCGACCCCGTCGGCGCCTAAGCCCGTCATGGCCAAACCGGCTGCTCCGACACCCGCGCCCAAGCCTGCCTCGCCCGCGCCCAAGTCGTCTGACCTGGGCAAAGCCCCCTGGCTGCGCTCCGACAACCCCGCCGGCGCTCCTGCCACGGGCAAGCTCCCGACCGAGCCCGCGCCCCGAGCGCCCGAGCGCGCGTCCGCTCCCAAGGCTCAGCCCGCCGCGCCGTCTGCGCCATGGGAATCCGAGCAGGTTCCCTACGACGATGCCATGGTTGGCGGTTTTGTTGCCGATGCTGGTGGGGACGATCTGCCTCCGTTCGACGTGCCGGGTGCGGCGTCCGCGCCCAAGTCCGCTGCAACTGCCCCCAAAGAGGAGGACGCTCCTGCAGCTCCCTGGGAGTCCAACTCCGGTGCGGGCGGCCCCTTCGGCCATCAGGGTGCAGCCCCGAGCATCCCGCAGACCGAGGACGAGGCCAAAGCCCTCATCCGCAGCGTCTTCGGCCAGTCCACCATCTTCAAGCCGGTGGAGTAGCTGCGCAGGCGGGTATACTGCTCAAGAAGAGAACCCCTTGCCCGGGCGCATCTGTATTTCGGACATGTGCAACGTGGTGCCGCGTATATCGCATTCGAGCAGACAGGCGCGTGACGGTCGGCCTAGGATGCTGAGGTCGATACGATACGTCGCATGGCTGTCCGTGTACTCGACTTGCTCGGCGTTGACGGTTGCTCCGATTGTAAATAAAGAGCCCAGTTCGGCATCGACAATCTTGGAGTCCTTTATCTTGACCTTGAACTCTTGGTAGAGGGACGGGCTGTTGTAGTAAATGGTTCGGGTTCCGTCGGTGCATTCATCGGTCGTCTCCCATTTGACGACGGGCTGGTCCGAGCTGGCTATCAGCAGTTCTGCTCCAAAAGCTATGGCATGGGTGATGATAACCAGTAATACCCAGACGACAAAGAGATAGAGAACCACATATGCAACGGGGTGTTTTGAGCGGATGTTTTGGAGTACGGCTGGGACATTCACGAGGGCACCTCCAAATCGTCATCTATGACAATCAAATTATACCCAGCCGCCATGCGTGCCGCCTCGAGCAGCGGCTCGGCATTTTGCCATGTAGCCTTGTAGCCCTACGCATAAACTGCCTGGTTCCAGCTCTGCTAGATGTAGCTTGAGATAATTATGCAACCTTGCATAATTCGACCTTGCATAATCTTGGGCGTGCGTCACGCTCAAGGACATGTATATCGACTGAGGTAGCGTGTCCGCCCCGCTTGCTTGCCCCGCGCCGTGGTACGATTTTTGAGTTTGAAAGTCCCGTCGCGCTCCGGCTGCCCTTGCAGCTTGTCGCGCGGCCGCACGTAAAGGAGCCATCATGGCCGGTATGAACATGCAGCAAATGATGAAGCAGGCTCGCAAGATGCAGGAGCAGCTTGCCGCCGCGCAGGAAAACCTTAAGTCCCAGACCGTCGACGCCTCTGCCGGCGGCGGCATGGTCAAGGTGACCGTTAACGGCGAGATGGAGCTCGTCAACCTCACCATCGACCCCGATGCCCTCGATCCCGAGGACGTCGATATGCTGCAGGACATGATCATGGCTGCCGTCAACGAGGCCGTCCGCGGTGTCAACGAGCTCGCCAACAAGCAGATGGGCGCCATCACCGGCGGCCTCAACATCCCGGGCATGCCGTTCTAAGACACGCATATATATGAGTGCCAACCATAGTCTGCAAAAATTGCTCGATGAGCTGGGCCGTCTGCCGGGCATTGGTCCCAAGTCGGCCCAGCGCATCGCCTATTACCTGCTCGAGGCCGATGCCGAGGAGGCGCGCCGCCTGGCCGAGGCTATCCTGGAGGTTAAGCAGGAGGTTCACTTTTGCAGCCGCTGCTTTAACTACGCCACGGCCGACGAGTGCTCCATCTGCCAGGATTCGATGCGCGATACCACTCGCATTTGCGTGGTGGGCGAGCCGCGCGATGTCCAGGCGATTGAGCGCACGGGCAGCTACCACGGTCTCTACCACGTATTGGGCGGCGTGATCAGTCCCATGGACAAGATTGGTCCCGAGCAGTTGCACATTCGTGAGCTGCTGGCACGCTTGGGCCACGAGGACATCCACGAGGTCATCATCGCCACCAACCCCAATATCGAGGGCGAGACCACGGCGAGCTACCTGGCCCGCACTATCAAGCCGCTGGGCGTTGAGGTATCGCGTCTGGCGAGCGGCCTTCCCGTGGGCGGCGACCTGGAGTATGCCGACGAGCTTACGCTTGGGCGCGCCATCGAGGCCCGTCGCACGATTTAGGTGGCGAGCCTGCTCCTGCCGTATGTCTTCATCGCGACGCACGGGGTAGCCATAATTTCCCCGTGCGACTGTAAGTTTGTTGTGCAACAAAGATGCTTTGTATCCGCTTATCGCATGGATGCTTCCACTCGCATCCTTAATTTGCCCATTCGTTGCGCAACCTTTTGGGTTCGCTGATACACTCAAATATGGATTCGAATGAATGCGCCGCTCCCGAGCGGCGTGTTTTTGTTGGAGGAGAACGCATGCGGCCCGGTGGTACTCAGACAAAGCGCGGCGCCGCGGTGCGCATGCGACGCCGACTGGGCTTGGCGCCGCGGGCGTACGCACTGCTGTCTTGCTCGCTGGTGCTGGTCATAGCTGGCGTTTCTGCCTATGGCATGACCGTGCCGTCCATGATGCAGGCACATGCCGCACGCGAACCGCGCGTGGGGCATGAGGTCAAAAGTGACCTGGGGACCACGACTGGATATGCTTGGGCAAGTGTGGTCGCGCATATTGTGTTTGGCACCGGCGACGCGGACGGCGCCGAGGCCCCGGACAACGAAGTCACGCTTGCCAATGGCAAAACCATCGTGCTCACCAACACCAAGATCATCGATCGGTTGTCCAACAATAGCGTGGCGGCAACGGTGAATAAGGTCGAGCAGCAGAAGGAGCAGGACGCCCAGCAGTCCGGAAAGCCCGGTAGCTCGGATACTTCTGGCTCCGGCTCGGATTCGTCGAGTTCGGGCGGTGGCTCTGGGTCGGGTTCCTCTGCCGGAGGGTCTGGAAACGGCGGCTCGACGGGCGGCAACACTGACAACGATGCAAACTCCGGTGGCCTTTCCGCTGCTGAGGAAGAGAGCATTCACAGCTGGCTTGTGACCAAGTACAACATGCTCGACGGCTATGTTTCTCGTGCCAATGACGTGGTCTCGACCTATAACTCTACGGGAGATCCCAGGCCGTGCGACAGCCTGGTCGGGGAGATGTTTGTCATTCGAGCCGAGTTCGGTCGTCAGACATTCTCGCCCCGGTCAAAGTGGTATCAGCAGTATGCCAATCTGTGGGGCTGTTACACCAACCTATGTCAATGGGTCGGCCATTACGGCGATGATGACGTCGCGCTCGGTAACTTCAACAATAACGTGGCGGCGCTTGCCCTATGATGACCGATCTTGCATCCACCACACCACAATCGCTCGGTCGCGATCCCATGGTCGGCCTGCGCCTGGCGCGTGTCGACGGGTTTGAGCCGGCCATTGCGCTCGGTCAGGGCGAACTGCCTGCCTATCTGCGTCGTTTTACGATGCTGTTTGCCGACGATGCCACCATGCGCCGTGGCGGTATCGGCCGCGTGACGCGTGCCGTCAACGCCCAAGGCGAGGCCGTGGCACTCAAACAGCTCATCTTGCCGACGCGCGATGAGTTTGACGACGATGCCGCTCACGAGGCGCTGGTCGCCAAGTTCAAGGCGGCGTTTCGCGAGGAATACGAATGCCATCGCGCCCTTTCGGGCCTTAAGGGCTTTCCCCGCCTCTATGGCTGGGGCGAGGTCGACGGTGTGCCTGCAATTGTCATGGAATGGGTCGAGGGCGAGACGCTTGCCCGCTTGCGTTCGCGACTTGCCGTGGACGATGCCGGACGCCTGTCGCCGCTTGTGGCGGCGCGTCTGGGTCGCGACCTGTTCGATCTGCTCTGCCGTATGAGCCTGGTGGGCGAGGGCTTTGTCCATCGCGATATCTCGCCCGCTAATATTATGGTGCGTACGGCGCGTCTACCGCTTGACCGGCAGCTTGCCGAGGGCACCTTTGACCTGTGCCTGATCGACTTTGGCTCGTCGCTGGCGCTTGAGCCTGCGTCGGCCGTGGCCGGTACCGGCGGCAAGGCGTCGTTTACGGAGCGTTATGCCACGCTGCGTCGCGCGACGGTTGCCTATGCCCCGCCCGAGATGCTCACCGACGATATTCCCGACCTGCGCGCTTTGCGTATGTCGCCGGCGATTGACGTCTATGCCGCGGCAAGCACGGTTTACGAGCTCATTGCCGGCATCGCGCCATACGAAACCGCGCCGAGCACTTCGGGCACCTCGGGTTCGCGCAAAAAGACGCGCGACATCGCGAGCCCCTACCGTCTCAAGATGGACACGCGGCCCGACTATCCCATTGGTGCCCATGCGCCCGGTTGCGATTTGACGCAGCTGCTTCGTCGTGAGCCCGATGTGGCGCTCGCCGCGGCCGAGCAGGCCCAGCAGCTGGGGCTTGAGCCGGATTCCGAGGAGCTACGCGATGCGCTGGCGTTTGTCGATGCCCAGCTGTTCAACGTGGTGATGGCCTGTCTGTCCAGCCATCAAAAAGATCGTCCCGAGCCGGCGGCGGTCGAGGCGGCGCTCTCGGCGTTTTGTGACCACTATGCGCAAAATGTCGGTCGTTCGCTCCGCGGCGAGCCGCTCACGCCGTGCCCCATGGATGCGTCCGGCCGCGCGGTTCGTCGCGCGCTGATGGTCGGCGCGGCGGTCGTCTGTGGCGTGGTTTGGGCTGCGGTCGTGGTTTCGGCCGCGCTGCTGGCGTCGGGCGCTCGCGTGACGGCGACTTTGGGATCGCTCGTGTGGCCTGGGTCGCTACCGGGTGTTATTGCCGCACTGGCGCTGGCGCTGCCAGGCATGGCCGGCGTTGTCGCGGGGGCACTTGCGCGCGATCGACGCTCGGGGTTCCTGCAGGGTGTGCTTGCGCTTTCTGCCTGCGAGGTTCCGGTACTGGCTGTGGCTGCATGTAGCGTATTTTCCCAACGCGCCGTGATGGGCGGCCTTGTTGCCGCTCTGGTTGCAACCTATACGCTTACGTGGTTTTTGCTTGCGATGGGCTTTGCCTTTGAACTTCCCGTTTCGGCACCGCGACGCACAAAAGCCCAGATGGCGACTCCGCTTGCCGGTGGAGCCGCAGCTGCCCGTACTTTTGGCGGACCTGTCGAAGTATCGTCCGATTCTATTTCTACGACCAAGGAGGCCTAGGTCATGGCATCTCAAGTTGAGCTCACCCCATGCGGGGCCATGTTTGACATCTTTAAGCGCGCGGCGCATCTGAGCCATATCGAGCTGTGCGGCTTGGTGCTTTCGTCCCGTCCGCTCGCCGACGGCCGCAGCCCGCAGAGCCGAGCCGCCGATCGCTCTTGGGTTTCCCGCTTTATCGTTCGCGCGCCGGTCGGCACGCTTCAGCAGCGCTACTTTGCCGAATACGGTACCTCGGCTGCGCGTATTATGTCGCAACTGGCCCTGCGCCAGCGCAATCCCATGGACTCCACGGCTGTGATCAATATGGTGTGCGGTCCTGCAGGTGAACCGATGGTACGCGCGCTCGAAGAGTGCCATCAGGACACGAATCTCTATCGCAACGCGCTCGATCGCCTGTCCCAGGCGGCGGAACTCATGCCCGCCGAGCGCGCCGAGGCCGTGCTGGTGCTGTTTGTCGCCGTCGGTTGTTCGGCGGATGTGCGGTCCTCGGTGAACTATGCCATCGACTACGCGCACGCGACCTGTGGCGGAGGCACCTCCACGCCGCGTTCGCTTGGCATGTCGATGACCGCGGGCGAACGCGAACCCGCTCCGGCGCACCCCTTGGGCTTGCTGCGCGTACAAAACAGTTTTGTCGTGAGCGCCCCGCGCTGGATTCAGCCGAGTGAGCAGGGTGTTGAGATTGGTGCGCTGGCCACTGGTGAGGGCGATATTACCGACGTCGGCGACGATGTCTCGGCCCGCCATGCCCATATCTGGTGCGATGCTCAAAATATCTGGCACGTCGAGGACTTGTCGTCCACCAACGGAACCGTGGTGGTAAACGGGGCCACGCGCGTCTGCATTCAGGTCGAGCCCGGCCGTTCCGCCCAACTCAATCCCGGCGACGAGCTCAAGCTCGGCGAATCCACTACCTACGCCATCCTCTTCGGTGCCCTCTAGCCAGTCCCGCCAAATGGTCCCTCCGTCCCCAAGGGATCATTTTGCTCCCGGCAGTCACCCGAGGTAAACCTTTACCGCCCGCCTATATTTGCCGAAATTACACTTGACGGCGGGGTACAATAAACCCGCATGCGGATTTCCGTTGCGGGCGCTTCCCATCGCCGGGGCGTGCCCGGGAGCATCCGGCATGCGGCCTTTGCGGCGCTCGGTCATGTGCAAGACGGGCGGTCGGGTCTGTGGGGCGCATCAGTTGCCCCTCGCCTCGGCATGTCTTCTCTCCACGCCACGTACCTGCTGCTGAGCCTGCCTGCCAGATGATTGGAAGCAACAGCGTAAATCCCATCACGCCAATATCCCGGCGATCGCCGGGGCCTGTATACCTATATGAGAGGAGAGGGGTATATGGCGCGTAAGTTTAAGTCTATGGACGGCAACGAGGCGGCCGCATATGTTTCGTATGCGTACACCGAGGTAGCGGGAATCTATCCCATTACGCCGTCCAGCCCGATGGCCGACCATGTCGACCAGTGGGCGGCCCAGGGTCGCAAGAACATCTTCGGCACCCCGGTCAAGGTCGTCGAGATGGAGTCCGAGGCAGGTGCGGCCGGTACCGTTCACGGTTCGCTGGGCGCCGGTGCTCTGACCACCACCTACACGGCTTCTCAGGGTCTGCTCCTGATGATCCCGAACATGTACAAGATCGCGGGCGAGCAACTCCCGGGCGTCTTCCACGTCTCCGCGCGTTGCGTCGCTTCCCACGCCCTGAACATTTTTGGCGATCACTCCGACGTCATGGCCTGTCGTCAGACCGGCTTCGCCATGCTCGCCGAGGGCAACGTCCAGGAGGTCATGGACCTCTCGCCGGTGGCTCACCTTGCCGCCATCGAGGGTAAGACCCCGTTCCTTAACTTCTTCGACGGCTTCCGCACCAGCCACGAGATCCAGAAGGTCGCCATGTGGGACTACAAGGATCTTGCCGAGATGTGCGACATGGACGCCGTCCAGGCTTTCCGCGACCATGCGCTCAACCCTGAGCACCCGCACACCCGCGGCAGCCATGAGAACGGCGATATCTTCTTCCAGAACCGTGAGGCCTGCAACAAGGTCTACGACGAGCTTCCCGCCGTCGTCGAGGGCTACATGAAGAAGATCAACGAGAAGCTCGGCACCGATTACGGCCTGTTCAACTACTACGGCGCTCCCGATGCCGACCGCGTCGTCGTGTGCATGGGCTCCTTCTGCGACGTGCTCGAGGAAGTCATCGACTACCTCAACGCTCACGGCGAGAAGGTCGGCCTGGTCAAGGTTCGTCTGTTCCGTCCGTTCTCCATCAAGCACTTCGTCGACGTTCTCCCCGAGACCGTCCAGAAGATCGCCGTCATGGACCGTACCAAGGAGCCGGGTTCCATCGGCGAGCCGCTCTACCAGGACGTCGTCTCCGCTCTCTACGAGGCTGGCAAGACGGGCATCAAGGTTGTCGGCGGCCGTTATGGTCTGGGCAGCAAGGACACGCCTCCCGCGTCCGCGTTCGCTGTCTTCGAGGAGCTCAAGAAGGACGAGCCCAAGCGTGAGTTCACCATCGGCATTGTCGATGACGTGACCAACCTGAGCCTGCCCGAGGCCGAGGATGCGCCCAACACCGCAGCCCCCGGCACCATCGAGTGCAAGTTCTGGGGTCTGGGTGGCGACGGTACCGTCGGCGCCAACAAGAACTCGATCAAGATCATCGGCGACCACACCGACAAGTACGTCCAGGCCTACTTCCAGTACGACTCCAAGAAGACCGGCGGCGTCACCGTCTCGCACCTGCGCTTTGGTGATTCCCCGATCCGTTCGCCGTACTACGTGACCAAGGCCGACTTTGTCGCCTGCCATAACCCCAGCTACATCGTTAAGGGCTTCAAGATGGTCCGCGACGTCAAGCCGGGCGGCACCTTCCTGGTCAACTGCCAGTGGAGCGACGAGGAGTTCGCCGAGCACATGCCCGCCGTGGCCAAGCGCTACATCGCGAACAACAACGTCAACGTCTACCTGATCGACGCTATCGACCTGGCCGCCAAGGTCGGCATGGGCAAGCGCACCAACACGGTGCTCCAGTCCGCCTTCTTCGCGCTGGCCAAGGTCCTGCCCGCCGAGGACGCCCTGCAGTACATGAAGGACGCGGCCACCAAGTCCTACATGAAGAAGGGCCAGGCCATCGTCGACGCCAACCACAAGGCCATCGATGCCGGCGCTACCGCCTTCCGTAAGTTCGAGGTTCCGGCCGACTGGGCAACTGCCGAGGATGCCGCTCCCGTCGAGCTCTCCGAGGAGACCAAGTCCGCCATCGCCCAGCAGGTCAAGAACCTGCTCGAGCCCATCGATCGCATGGATGGCGACAGCCTGCCCGTTTCCGCCTTTGTCGATTGCGCCGACGGCCAGTTTGAGCTGGGCGCCTCCGCATACGAGAAGCGCGGCGTCGCCGTGGTCGTTCCTCACTGGGACGAGACCAAGTGCATCCAGTGCAACCAGTGCGCCTATGTGTGCCCGCATGCCACCATCCGTCCGTTCGCGATGACCGAGGACGAGGCCGCCGCCGCGCCCGAGGCTACCCGCACGCTCGACGCTATGGGCCCCAAGGCCAAGGGCATGAAGTTCACCATGGCCGTGTCCCCGCTCGACTGCATGGGCTGCACCAACTGCGTCAAGGTCTGCCCCAAGGGTGCCCTCGAGATGGTTCCCACCGAGCAGGAGATGGACCAGCAGCCCGTTTGGGACTACATGGTCGAGAACGTCTCCGAGAAGAAGGAGCTCATCGCGGCCAACGTTAAGGGCAGCCAGTTTAAGCAGCCCTACCTGGAGTTCTCTGGCTCCTGCGCCGGCTGCGCCGAGACCGCCTATGCACGTCTGGTGACCCAGGTCGCCGGCGACCGCATGTTCATCTCCAACGCCACCGGCTGCTCCTCCATTTGGGGCAACCCCGCTGCCACCGCTCCTTACTGCAAGGACAAGGACGGTCACGGCCCGGCGTGGAACAACTCCCTGTTCGAGGACAATGCCGAGCACGGTCTGGGCATGGCCGTCGGCTATGAGGCTGTTCAGCACAAGCTGATTGCCGCCACCCAGGACATCATCGCCGCCGATGGTCCGTCTGACGAGCTCAAGGCTGCCGGCCAGGCTTGGATTGACTCTGTCAACGACGCCGAGGCCTCCAAGACCGCTGCCGCTGCCTACGTTGCCGAGCTCGAGAAGTGCGGCTGCGAGGCTTCCAAGGCGATCCTCGCCGACAAGGCTTACCTCACCAAGAAGTCCTTCTGGATCTTCGGCGGCGACGGTTGGGCCTACGACATCGGCTTCGGTGGCCTGGATCACGTCCTGGCTTCCGGCCACAATGTCAACGTCTTTGTCTTCGACACCGAGGTTTACTCCAACACCGGCGGTCAGGCCTCCAAGGCCTCGAACTTGGGCCAGGTCGCTCAGTTCGCCGCTGCCGGTAAGGTGACCAAGAAGAAGTCTCTGGCCGAGATTGCCATGAGCTACGGCTACGTCTACGTGGCGCAGGTCGCCATGGGCGCCAACCCGGCTCAGACCCTCAAGGCCATCCACGAGGCCGAGGCCTACGACGGCCCGTCCCTCATCATCGGCTACAGCCCCTGCGAGATGCACTCCATCAAGAAGGGCGGCATGCAGAACTGCCAGGCCGAGATGAAGAAGGCTGTCGAGTGCGGTTACTGGAACCTCTTCCGCTTCAACCCCGAGGCTGCTGCCGGCAAGAAGTTCTCGCTCGATTCCAAGGAGCCCGCGGGCGGTTATCAGGAGTTCCTGATGAACGAGGCCCGTTATGCTTCGCTGACGCGTTCCTTCCCCGAGCGCGCCGAGGAGCTCTTCAAGGAGAACGAGCAGGCCGCTATGGACCGCTACGCTCACCTGCTGAAGCTCAAGACGGTGTACAACGAGGCCTAAGTCTCCCACCGCAGGATCTGAGGGCTGACCTTCGCGGACGTCCTCGGACATGAAAGAACCCCCGCTGCGCACTGAACTGCCTCCCATTTCTTGGACACAAGAAATGGGAGGCCTTTTTATGGCTGGAAACGCTTTGTACGACGTCGGGA
>NZ_JAQLDU010000009.1 GCF_028209625.1 Collinsella aerofaciens
CCCGACGTCGTACAAAGCGTTTCCAGCCATAAAAAGGCCTCCCATTTCTTGTGTCCAAGAAATGGGAGGCAGTTCAATGCCTTCCAGGCGGTTCTTACTTTGCTGGGGCAACCGGCACCGTGATCTGCGTCACGTAGGTCGCGGGGTCATCGCTGATGATGTCGTCGATAAGGGCGATTTCGCGCGAAGGCCCGGTGGGCGCCAGGTTGTGCTCGCGCATATAGCCGAGCAGCTGCTTATAGCGCGGGGCTGCTTGCCCGTGCGTGCCGCGGAAGCTTATGGTCAGGCAGCGCGCGGCAGGTCGCGTCTCAACGTCGCCCAAGTAATCATCGGTGTCATCGAGCAGCAGGAAGACCTCGTCGTAGCCATCAAAGTCGCCGGCGGCGAGGCGTTCGGGCGCGATGCCCACACCCAGATTGCCCAGATAGGCAAAGGTTTCGTGCTGCCCCTGCTGAAGCTGGCGGATATGCCATCCCAGCGAATAGGCGTCGGTGGGATTGACGCGCTCGTGCAGCGTGGCGCAGCGAAGTTCGGGTTCCTCGATTTCGCTAATGGTGTCGAGATCAGCATTCAAAGCGCCATGAAGCAAGGCAAGCCGCTGGTCAATCTTGCGCGACATGCGCTCCAACTCACGCCGCCTGTGCTCAATTAACTCCTGTTGCTTGGTCAGTTGCCGTTGTATCAAATCCATATCGCGCGTAGTGGCAAACTCGCGAATCTGCGCCAGCGGCAAGTCGAGAACGCGCAGGTTGCCGATGGTGTTGAGGGTGGAGAGCTGCCGCGATCCGTAGTAGCGGTACCCACTTGCCGGATCGACATATGCCGGCTCCAACAGCCCCATCTGCTCGTAATGACGCAGTGTGCCCACGCTTAAATTGAGCAGGCGCGCCACCTCGCCAATGCGGAGCAGGCCCTCGGTGTGTTCACTTGGCATGTCGGTCACAGGACCACTCCTTTCGGTAAAAACAGGGGAGAGGCGCTAGGCCCGCGTCGCCCCGCTACGCCACCAGCTTGTCAAAAGCCCCGCGCCGGTTGAGCACGGTAAATGCAATCACGCAGATGCCCGCCGACAGAATCGACCCGCACGGTGAGGCGATGCCCATGGGGAACAGCGTGTCGGAATAGGCGTTCGACAGCAGCCATGCGCCGGGCACGCGAATGAGCACCACGGCCAGCACGTTGTGCGCAAAGCCAATGTAGCTCTTGCCATACGCAGCGAAAAAGCCGCTAAAGCAAATGTGGATGCCGGCAAAGATCGCGTCGAAAATATAGCTGCGCATATAGCCGGTACCGGCGGCGACTACTGCAGCGTCCTTGGCAAAAAAGCCGATAAACGCCGGCGCCACCAGCCACATCAGCACCGTGATCAGGCAGCCGTACACCACCGAGATGGTCATGGCGTCCTTGAGTACCTGACGCGCGCGATCGCCCTTGCCCGCGCCGGCATTTTGCGCCGTGAGCGCGCTGACGGTAGCGCCCATGGAACTCGGCACAATGAACAAAAAGCTGATCATCTTTTCGACCAGGCCCACGGCGGCGGCGTCGACCAGACCGCGGTGGTTGGCGATGACGGTGATGAACATAAACGCCACCTGGATGCAGCCGTCCTGCACGGCCACGGGCACGCCGATCTTAAGAATGCTACCGAGCACCTCGGGCTGCGGGCGCAGGTCGCTGCGCTTAACGTGGATGTTCGTGCGGCGGCTCTTGAGCCACACGAGCGCGAGGGCAACGCTGGCCGTCTGCGCGGTCACCGTGCCGAGCGCCGCGCCCACGGGGCCGAGCCCCATGTGGCCGATAAACAGAAAATCGAGCGCGATGTTGATGATGCATGCCACGCCAATTACGTACATGGGCGAGCGCGAATCGCCCAGCCCGCGAAAGATGGCTGAAAGAATGTTGTACGCGGCGATAAAGGGAATGCCGATAAAGCAGATACGCAGGTAGGCGGCAGTGCCTTCGACGGCTTCGGCGGGAGTGCCAATGAGCGCCACGATCTGCGGGCAAAGCGCGAGCAGGACAGCGGCCAGTACCACCGAGACACCCATAAAGAGCGTGATGGTATTGCCGATGGCGGTCTCGGCGCGATCGAAGCGGCGCGAGCCCACGGCGTGGCCGACGATGACCGTCGTTCCCATGGCCAGACCAACGAGTGTCACGGTAATGATATAGAGCGTCTGTGCGCCGTTGCCCACGGCGGTGATGCCGGCAGCGCCGCTAAACTGCCCCATCATGTACAGATCGGCCATGCCGTAGAGCATCTGCAAAAAGTACGAGAGCATATAAGGCAGGGCAAAGACCGCGATGGTCTTGAGGACATTGCCGCGTGTGAGGTCGTGTTCCATAGGTGGGGCTTTCTGGCTGGGTTTGTTTTGCTACCAGTGTAGTGAAAACCCTACAACGATTATAGAGTCAAGGTTTATGTTGGCAGTGGGGCGAAAAAGTCACACTCGCGTTCATTTCCAATTGAATACGGACGTGCACCCTGTGAGCATGGCGCCTGTACTAGCCTTGCAGAAATCGATTTCGGAACACTTGACACCGCCGCACGGCGCGCCATAATACGTGGGTTTGCGAACAACGTTTGATGGGGGATGAACCTGCGTGCGCAATCTCAAGATTTTGTTTTCCTATCTGGGGGCATACCGTCGCGATGCCATGCTCGGCGTGTTCTTTGTGACGGCCGAGACAGCGCTCGAGCTATTTATTCCGGTCATCATGGCAAATATCATCGACGTGGGCGTGCCCGCGGGCGACATCAACTACATGCTGTTGCAGGGCACGTATATGTTGGTATGCGCCGCATGTTCGCTGGTACTTGGCTTGGGCTATGCACGCACGTCTGCTCGCGTCGCCTCGGGGCTGGGCGCTAACTTGCGCGAGGCGGAGTACCGCAAGATCCAGACGCTCGCTTTTGGCAATCTGGATAACTACGACGCCAGCTCGCTCGTCACCCGCATGACTACCGATATCACCGTCATCCAAAATGCCATCGGCAATGGCTTTCGCCCCATGGTGCGCGGTCCCGTGACGCTCATCGTCGGCTTGGTCTATGCGCTGGTGCTGTCGCGTCCGCTCGCCACCGTTTTCGCGATCATCCTGCCGGTGCTGGCGATCGTGCTGGGCGTTATCACCTATCGCGTCAGTCCGCTCTACCGCCAGCTGCAGACCTCGATGGACCATCTCAACTGTGTGGTGCAGGAGGACCTCACCGCCGTGCGCGCCGTCAAGGCGTACGTGCGTGCCGAGCACGAGGAGGCCAAGTTCGACGCCGTCAATACCGAGCTCGCGCATACGGCGACGAAGACCTTCGGCAACGCCGTGCTCAACCTGCCGGTGTTTCAGCTGTCGATGTACGTGGCGGCGCTTTCCATTCTGTGGATCGGCGGTCGCATGATCCTTGCCGGCGAGCTCGGCGTGGGCTCGCTCACAGGCTTTATGAGCTATGTGCTGTTGATCATGAACTCGCTCATGATGATCTCCAACGTGTTTTTGCTGCTCACCCGCGCACTTGCCAGCGTGGAGCGCATCTCGCGGGTGCTCGACGAGCGTTCGCTTATCCAAGCGCCCGACGCTGCCGCTGCCGTGCACGGGGTGGCCGACGGAAGCATCGAGTTTCGCGACGTGTCGTTTAAGTACCGCGCGGATGCTGCCGAGGATGTGCTCGAGCATATTGACCTTTGCATTGAGGCAGGCTCCACGGTGGGCGTGCTCGGCGGCACGGGCTCGGGCAAGAGTTCGCTTGTGCAGCTGATCGCGCGCCTGTACGACGCCACCGAAGGCGCCGTACTCGTGGGCGGGCGCGATGTGCGCGATTACGACCTGGTTGCCCTGCGCGACGCCGTGGGTATCGTGCTGCAAAAGAACGTGCTGTTTACGGGTACCGTGCGCGAGAACCTGCAGTGGGGCAATCCACAGGCGTCGGACAATGAGCTCCTCGCGGCTTGCCGCGCGGCGTGCGTGGATGAGTTCCTCGATCGCATCGGCGGGCTGGACGGCTATCTGGGCCAGGGCGGTGCCGGTGTCTCGGGCGGGCAGAAGCAGCGCCTGTGCATCGCGCGTACATTGCTCAAGCATCCGCGTGTGCTCATCTTTGACGATTCGACCAGCGCGGTCGATATGGCGACCGACGCCAAGATCCGCGAGCATATCGCTCAGATTCCCAACACGACGGTGATTGTCATTGCGCAGCGCATTGCGAGCGTCATGGATGCCGATTGCATTGTGGTGTTGGACGACGGTCGTGTCCACGGCGTGGGCACGCACGAGGAACTGCTGGCGGGCGATGCCATTTATCAGGAGATTTACGCCTCGCAGATGGAGTTTGCGGGGGATGCGGGCATCGCCGAAGGCGCAGATGCCCCGTCTTCCTCTGGTTCCAGCGGATCAATTCAAGCCACGGAAGGAGGCGAGCAACATGCCTAAGACATCCGCTCAGGCCCGCCCCGCCAATCTGACGCAGACGCTCCGCCGCTTGCTCTCCTACATGGGTCACGCCAAGTTCTCGTTGCTCGCGGTGGGCGTGCTCGCCTCCGTCGCCGCCATCGCAAGCCTTGCCGGTACCTACATGGTGCGCCCCATCGTCAACGGTTTGGCAACGGGCGGCGAGGAACTGCTCGCTAGGCAGGTTATCTTTACCGCTGTCATCTACGCTGCGGGCGTGCTCTCGGCCCTGGGCTACTCACAGATCATGGTGCGTGCGGCCCAACGCGTGGTGTCCGATATTCGCCGCGACCTGTTCGCGCACATCCAGGCGTTGCCGCTCAGTTATTTTGACAGCACGCGCTCGGGCGACATCATGAGCTTTTTCACCAACGACGTCGACACCGTCTCCGAGGCGCTCAACAACAGCTTTGCCAACGTGATTCAGGCCGCCATTCAGGTTGTGGGCACCACGGCCATGCTCATCATCCTCAACTGGCAGCTCACGATTATCACGCTCGTGTGCGATGTGGCCATTGTGCTGTATGCGCGCTACTCGGGCATGCGTTCCAAGCGCTTTTTTGCCGCCCAACAGGCGTCGCTGGGCGATTTGGACGGATACGTCGAGGAGATGGTCTCGGGCCAAAAGGTCATCAAGGTCTTTAATCACGAGCAGGCCAACGTGGCTGGTTTTGACGTGCGTAACCAAGAGCTGCGCCGCACCGGTGGCGCCGCGCAGGCTTACGCCAACTCCATGGTTCCCATGACCGTGGTGATTGGCTATGCCAACTACGCCATCGTCGCCGTGGCGGGCGGCATGCTCTGCATCAAGGGGCTCGCCGACGTAGGTGCGCTCGCAAGCTACCTGGTCTTTGTGCGTCAGGCCGCCATGCCTATCAACCAGTTTACGCAGCTGGGCAACTTCTTGCTCAACGCGCTGGCCGGTGCCGAGCGTCTGTTTGCCGCCATGGATCTTGAGCCCGAGGTGGACGAGGGCTGCGTGGAGCTGGTGCAGACGGGCGACGCCGCGTGGGCATGGAAGATTCCCGAGGGCCAGGGCGTGGGCTCGTACGGGCACCTGCATGATGTGGCTGCCGTTGATGAGTCGGGCCGCGCGGTGGCCGCCGACGGTACCGAGCTCACGTGCGGCTTGGTCCCGCTTGCCGGCGACGTGCGCTTCCATGCCGTGGACTTTTCCTACGTGCCGGGCACCCGTGTGCTCACGGACCTCAACCTGTTTGCCAAGCCGGGGCAAAAGATCGCGTTTGTGGGCTCGACGGGCGCCGGAAAGACGACCATCACCAACCTCATCAACCGCTTCTACGAGGTCGATGACGGCGAGATCACGTACGACGGCATCGACGTCAAGCACATTGCCAAGGCCAGCCTGCGCGGGTCGCTCGGCATTGTGCTGCAGGACACGCACTTGTTTAGCGGCACCATTGCGCAGAACATCCGCTTTGGCAAGCTCGACGCGACCGACGAGGAGGTGCGCGCCGCCGCCGAGGCTGCCTGCGCGGATTCGTTTATCCGCCGCCTGCCTAGAGGGTACGACACGCCGGTCACGGCCGATGGCGCCAACCTGTCGCAGGGCCAGCGCCAGCTGCTCGCCATCGCGCGCGTGGCCGTTGCCGATCCGCCGGTGCTCATCCTGGACGAGGCCACTTCGAGCATCGACACGCGTACCGAAAAGCTCATCGAGCGCGGCATGGACCGCATCATGCGCGGACGCACCACGTTTATGATCGCGCACCGCCTGTCCACCGTCCGCGACGCCGACGCCATCATGGTCCTCGAACACGGCCGCATCATCGAGCGCGGCACGCACGAAGAGCTGCTCGCTCAGCACGGCGAGTACTGGCAGCTGGCGCATGGCTTAAAAGAGTTGGATTAACCCGTTCGAGCACGATGCTTTGACCCCTCCATGCTCCTCACCTCGCCTCAAACCATCACAACATTCGACGTTTTTTGCCAAAATCGGGAAAAGCATCGAATGTTGCGATGGTTTTTCTACCACTCGATCGGGTGGAATCGCTTTCTTGCGCACGAAGGTGTGCGGACCCGTGGGCAGGGGAATAAGGTTGGTTATCCGACTCCATTGGAGGGCTCATGGACCTGCCGATCGTCCTGTCCTATAAGACTGCCTGGCTGTACCACAACGTGGCGCGCCCGTCCGAGCCGCTCTCGCGAGCAAGCAGCCTATACGATGAGGACTCGCTTGCTAACGAGGCGGAGCCGATTGCGGACCTGCCCAAATTGGGGCTCGATGCCAAGGGGCTGAGGGCTTCAACGGCAGTTGGAATCGTTACCGACTATCTGGTTTCGCTTGGTATTCCACGAGAAGAGCTCGATCATATCGACACACTCGTCAACTTCGATTTTGAGCGCTCGACGCCGGCTGGATTTAGGTGCCACGTGTTTGGAGCGCCGATACCTTCAGACCATCTTATCGAGGTGGCAGAGGGCCTTCTGGTGGTTGATGGGGTCATGTGCTTTGTCCAAGCGGGTTCGTGGATGAACGAACCCGAGCAGCTGGAATATGGCTACGAAATCTGCGCCCGATACCATTTGAATCATCTGTCGACGGACGAATATATCGAGATGGGGCAGAGGTATACCGTTGCCGACTTGATTGCCTATTGCAATGAGAACCGATCTCGTCAGGGGGCCATACGCGCGGCCGCCGTGCTCAAGCGCGTGCACGATGGCGCGCGGTCGCCCATGGAGACGGCCACCGCAATCATGGTCGTAGCAAAACGTTCCCAGGGCGGGCTGGGATACGTCAAGATCGAGCTCAACCATCGGGTCGATGTTCCCAACGAGTTCAAGTATCTCGCTAAGGCCGGGTATTTCGAGATCGACGTATATGCGCCTGCGAGCGGTACGGGGATTGAATACAACGGTTCGGACCATCTTGATAAACAGCGCAGCGCGTCGGATGCGGAGCGTATGACCGTGCTGAGCGCGCTGGGCTTTAGGATGATCGTCCTCACCGGGACTCAGTTTGCCCACCAGCTGCAATTGCACCGGGCGATGAACGCCATCGCGCTCGCTATGGGTCTCAAGTGCGACCGAAGCGAAGCGTTCCAAAAGCGGCAGAACGACCTGCGAGAATTCGTGATTCGGCACTGGGACGGCGTCCTTTAGGGACGTTCCGGTCCTTCTACGGGGTGCCGTGGGCAGGCAAACCATCACAACATTCGACGTTTTTTGCCAAAAACGGGAAAAGCATCGAATGTTGTGATGGTTTGTATGCTGAGGATGGGCTTGGAAAGTCCGTTTTGCTCGAAGCGACCTGTCCTGTCGTACGGGTGTCGGCATGATTCTCCCGTGGGGTATTATGTTTTCCGAAGAATAAAACGCCGCGTGAGGGGAGGGCTGCGTGGACGGGCACGTGCAACATGACGGCTTTGGTCGCGATATCAATTACCTGCGCATTGCCGTTACCGACAAGTGCAATTTCCGCTGCATTTACTGCATGCCGGCCGATGGCGTGGCACCCCGCGCGCACGACGAGCTGCTCAGTGCCGAGGAAATCGCCCGCTTTGTGCGCTTGGTGACGGGGGAGGGCATTCGCCGCGTACGCCTGACGGGCGGCGAGCCGCTGGTCAGCCGCCGTATCATTCCGCTCATTCGCGACATCCGCGCGATTCCGCAGATCGAGGACATCTCGCTTACTACCAATGGCGCCCTGCTGCCCAAGCTGGCACCGCAGCTCAAAGATGCCGGCCTTAACCGCGTCAACATCTCGCTCGACACGCTCGACCCTACGCTGTTTGGAAAGATTACGCGCCTGGGTCGGCTCGAGCAGACCATGGCTGGCATCGACGCGGCGCTGGCCTGGGGCTTTGAGCCCGTTAAGGTCAACTGCGTTGTGGTGCGCCGGCTCAACCAAGATGTGGCGGCCCTCGCGCGGCTCACGCTCGACCGTCCCATCCACCTGCGCTTTATCGAATACATGCCCATTGGCGACGAACACACGAGCTCGCATTGCGCTGTGGACCCGCATGCGCCCACGCTCAATCCCGAGTTGTGGGACGCGAGCGATACCGTGCCGAGCGACGAGCTACGGGCGCGCATCAATGCCGGGGCCGCCGCGACGGGGCTGGGCGAGCTCGGGCCGCTCGACATCAACGACGCTCCTGCCGGCGCGGGCCCTGCGCGCTATTGGCATTTTCCGGGCGCGGCGGGAACGGTCGGCTTTATCAGCGCCATGTCCAACCATTTTTGTGCGAATTGCAACCGTCTGCGCCTGACGGCCGATGGCAACGTGCGTCCGTGCCTGTTCAGCGATGCCGAGTATTCGGTGCGCGACGCCCTGCGCCGTGGTGATGATATGCAGGTACTTTCGATTTGGCGCGATGCCGTGGCCCACAAACCGCAGGAACACGCGATAATTGAGGGCACGCAACGATTTATGTCCCAAATCGGAGGATGATCATATGGCCAAGATCAGGTACGCCGATGCCACCAAGGCCGCTCGCAGGGCCGCGATGTCTGCCCACAAAGTCACGGCTGCGGCGAATGCTGGCAACGCCGACGCGTCCGCACAGCCGTCTGCCAGCGCTGCAGCCGAGCCCGCCCGTGACGCCCGTCGCGACGAGCTGACGCATGTGGACGCCAAGGGCGAGGTACGCATGGTCGACGTGTCCGACAAGGCCGAGACCCATCGCACCGCCATCGCCGAGGGCACCATCCTCATGCACCCCGAGACGCAAGCCATGGTGCTGCAGGATCGCGCCAAAAAAGGTGACGTGCTCGCCTGCGCGCGCGTGGCGGGCATTATGGCCATCAAACGCACGAGCGACATCATTCCCATGTGCCATCCGTTGCTCATTACCAAGAGCAAGTGCGACATTGCGCCCATCGCTCCGGCGGGGACGCCGGCCGATGACGTGCCCGAGGGCTGGGCGCCGGCGCGCGCGGACGGGCAGGTTGGTTTTCACGTACTGGTTACGGCGGGCGTGACGGGCAAGACGGGTATTGAGATGGAGGCGCTGACCGGCGCGAGCGCTGCGTGCCTAACGATCTACGACATGTGCAAGGCCGTCGATCGCGGCATGGAGATCGTCGACGTTCGCCTGCTGCACAAGGAGGGCGGCCGCTCGGGCGTGTGGGATCGTGTCGAGCGTCAGGCCGCTGCTGTTGAGGCTGTGGCCGCTGACGGTGCCGCACCCGCGAACGCACCTGCCGCCGTCGCGCCCGCAGCTCCCACTCCGGCCGTCCCCGCAATCGCGTTTATCGGCTACCAAAACTCGGGCAAGACCACGCTCGTCGAGAAGGTTATCGCCGAGCTCACCCGCCGCGGCCTGCGCGTGGGTTCGCTCAAGCATCATGGGCATCACGGCTTTGATATCGACGTGCCCGCTAAGGACACCTGGCGCCATCACCAAGCCGGATCAAAGCACGTGGGCCTCATCTGCGCTACGCGCTGGGCGGAGTACGCCGACACGCGCGAGGAGGACGAGATGCCCGCGCGCGAGCTGCTGTCGCGCTACAACGATGTCGACGTGGTGATCATCGAGGGCTACAAGACCGAGGGCTTCGACAACATCGTCGTCGCGCGATCGGGTGTGGATCGCCTACGCGGCAAGAGCTCGCTTGACTTGGTCGACGGTCGCACGCTGGCGCTTGCCTGCAATGAGGCCCTGGCGCGTCAGGCCTTCGACGCCGGCTTCGCGACCCGAGCCATCAACATCAACGACGCCCGAGCCATCTGCGACCTTATCCAAGATCACCTTTAGGGGCCGGCTCGCTGCGCTGCCATAACATGCCAAAAAGGGACAGGTTTATTTTGGCAGGTTTTATCTGGGCAAACGCCATTTCCACCACAAAGGGGCCAGGCACCTTTGTGGTGGATTTTGCTTTGGTAGATGTGTGGGACATGCCTTACAATCTACCAAGTAGTTCATGACGGGCGAAAAACGGAGAAAAGGGGCTTGATGCGTCCTTAATGTTTCATGCGGATAGATTGATTTGACAGACGGTGGCGAATGCCCGCCGTCCACATTCGTATGAAACAAGGAGTCTCCATGCTCGTCTCTCTTTTCTCAAAGCCTCAATCATCGCTTTCCGTGCAGGCCAAGCGCCTGGTGGCGATGCGCTTTCTCATCTACACCGGTTTTCAGACCAGCTACTTTATCGGCGTTATCGGAACACTCACCTATGCGGACGGCGCTTCGGTCATCGCGACATCGCTGGCTGTCCTGTTTATGAATGTATTTGTGATCCTGGGATCCTTTGCGGGTGGCGCGGAGCTCGACGCCTGGGGTCCGCGCCGCCATTTCTTGCTGAGCATCATCGGCGCTCTCGCAACTGGCACGGCAATCATCGCTTTTGGTAGCGCGACCGGCGTCGTCCTGCTCGGCGCGGTGTTCCTAGGCTTTACGATGGGATTCGCTCAGCCCATTGCCACGTCCTATCCGGCCTATCTCACCAATGACCCCGTCGAGCTCAAAGACATCAACTCCGCCATTGCCATGTTCTCAAACGTGAGTATCATCGTCGGACCCACGTTGGGCGGCTTTGTCGCGGCTGCTGCATCGTCACGCGCGGTGTTCGTGCTCATGATGCTCTTTACCGTGCTGGCGCTCGTTGCCGGCTGGGGCTTTAGGTCGCAGACCAGCCATGTCGCCGGGCATGCGGATGCCGATTCGGCAGAGGAAGGGGAGCGTGCGGGACAAAGCTCCAACCCCAGCACGTCCGCCCGCGCCACCTTCGCAGCCAGCATCAAGACAGTCTTCACCAACAGCGTCCTTGCGCTACTTTTCTGCATCATTTTTCTTTCGAACTTTGGCTACGGAGCCTTCGATCCGCTCGAGTCGTTTTTCTATCGCGATGTCCTACGCGTCGGCGTTGAGTGGATGGGCTGGCTCTTGTCGGCCTCGGGCGTAGGCGCGGTGCTGGGTGCCGTGCTCGCGCTCCGCTTGCCGCCGCACCTGGTCAACCTTAAAACCTTGCTCGTGGCGCTCATGTCCGTGGGCCTGGGAAGCCTGCTCTATGTGGGGACGCCGTACGTGGGCGTGGCCCTCGTCGGCCAGATCGCCCTGGGCATAGCTTGGGGCGTCGTCAACCCGCTCCACAACACCATTGTGCAAACGACGGCTCCGCTCGAGCAACTCGGTCGCGTGAACTCGGTCATGGGCTTTGGCAATATGTTTGCCGGCGTGGCCCCGCTGGCGATTGCCCCGTGGCTGGCGGCGACGTTTGGCGTGCAGCAGACGCTCATCGGAGCAGGCATGGTCGTGACAGCAGTCCCCGCGGCGTTGCTGCTGTTTGGGCGCCGGCATTTTGATCGTGCCGCAAGGCAGTAAAACCCATCACAACATTCGATGAAAATCGCGATTTTGCCGAAAAACGTCGAATGTTGTGATGGTTTGGCCCGCAAACGTCGCAACCACCACAAAGGGGCCAGGCACCTTTGTGGTGGTTTTTGCTTTGACGGGCCGCGCCTGTGCCTTGGTATACCATGTACGCCGTTCACGACCACGCCCCACACCGCCGCACAACCCAGAAAGGCCCCCATGGACACCATCTTCAGCCACATCAAAGCCGTGTTCTGCGATATCGACGGTACACTGCTCACGAGCCAGCACGCGGTGTCCCCGCGCACCGTGGCGGCGATCCGCGCCCTGCGCGAGCGCGGCGTGCTCTTTGGCCTGTGCACCGGGCGCGACGCCCACGCGACCGAGGCCATGTACGAGCTCTGGGGCATCGAAGGCCTGGTGGACGTGCTGGTGGGCTGCGGTGGCGCCGAGGTCATCGACCGCGCGCACGACATCAACGAGCTGAGCTATCCGCTGCCGGGCGAGACCATCGCGCGCATCTGCAAGCACATGGCGGACCTTCCGGCAACACCCGTCTGCCCCCGAGACGGCGTGTTCTACGTGCCCGAGAGCAACGCGTGCGTCGAGCACCTGTCGCGCGTCGACGGCGTGCCCTACCAGGTGGTCGATTTTGCCGAGTTCTTGCGCGAGCCGCAGCCCAAGGTGATGTTTACCATGGCGCCCGAGGTGATGCCGCGGGTGATTGAACGGGCGTCGACGTTTGCAGATAACACTGTTAAGGCGGCGTCTCTGCAAACCACGCAGCGGCTCTACGAGTTCATGGATCCGCGCGTGTCCAAGACGCGCGGCCTTGTGCGCGTGGCAGAGCTCAACGACATGGAGCTCCAGAACATCTGCGTGTTTGGCGATGCGGACAACGACACCTGCATGGTGGCTGACGCCGGCGTTGGCGTGGCCATGGCAAACGGCAGCGCCGCCACCCGCGCCGCCGCCGATTTTGTAACCGTCAGCAACGACGAAGACGGCATTGCGATCTTTGTCGAGGAACATCTGCTGTAGCGCCGGGGGAGAACCCCCGCAATGGGGACAGGCGCCTTTGTGGTGGCCTCAGGCGATTTGGGCGAATTGATGCCTAAAATCTGCGCGATAATTCAAATATAGTTGTCTGAACATCATGCCTCTAACCACCGGTGGGTTAAAGATATTCTCATCAGTTTGGTAGGATATTCCTTCCGGTTAATAATCTACCGTTCACGGTCGATTTTCGACCGTTCACAGGATGTTTGCTCTTGAGCAAAAGGTTGTGCAAATAAATAAAATGCTATTAAAAAACTGATAACTAACTTAATTACCAGTAGAAACAGATATTTTATAGCGAATAAACGAAGGCAAATCTAAACAATTGTCAAGAGAATTAAGAACTTGCACAAAAATGTCGGTTTTGCTGCTCAGATATTTAAACAATCGTTATAATTGCATCACTTAGCGAGCGCAATTACAGATTGCGCAGATACGTTTGATAGGGAAAGAGCAAGATCGCGGTCTCTTGGGGAGGAGACATCGATGAAAGCGAATTCGGATAAATCTAAGCAGAGTAATAAAGCGACGCGCCGTGTGCTGGCAGGCGTTTTGTGCGGAGCCTCCGTTTTGAGCCTGGTGCTGTCGCTCGTCATGCCTCCGATCTCGCAGGCCATTGCCAACGATGCCCAGACGGTTTCTACCGAGGAAACTGTGATGGGGGGGGGTTCCTCAAGTGAGTCTACTGATGTAGGCAACACCAACAACGGGGATACCGAAAACCAGAATAGTGACGATGCTGCGGGCGACGACGAAATCCAGCAGGAGGAGCAGCCCAAGGACGAGTCGCAGGCAGAAGAAAATGAAGCGATCGACGATGGCGCTGGTTCGTCAGCCGAGGAGGCTGTGGCGAGCGAAGAGACAGCCACGGACATCAAGAATGCCGGTGACTTGCAGGGAAAGCTTCTAGGCGTTGAGGAAAATCAAACCGCCAGCTTTACGCTTGCGGCTGATATTGACTTTCCTGGTGAAATCACACTTAACAAAGGCGGCAGCAATATCACCCTTGACCTAAGTGGTCATAAGATTAAGCACTCGAGCGCCGACAAGCCGTTATTCAATGTTGCCGGTGGTGCGTCACTTACAATTAGGGATTCTGCACAGGTGGGTGAGACGGTCAGCGAGGGCCAGCAGCTAGCTGATCAGGGGCAGAGCCTGAATGCCGATAATTATGACAAGAATGCCGCCAATTATGGCAAGAATGCCGAACTGACTTACGATAACGATAACATTCCATCTAATCTTACCTACTACGTGACCGAATCGTCCCCGAGCGGAACAGGCACAACCGAGACACTTGTCAAACATGACGTTGAGATTAAAGGCGCCATCGTGGCGTGCGGCGGCAACGCAAATCTAAAGCTCATCAATCTATATAACAACAACGGCAAGGGCGGCACGTTTAACCTTGTGAGCGGCGTGATCACGCAAAAACAAGGCGGCAGCGTTAGCAGCTTGGTCTATGCCGAGAACGGCTCTACCGTCAACATGCGCGGCGGCTATGTGTGTGGAGCTTCTGGCTCGGGTGCGGGCGGCGGAATTGAAATACACGGTAATTCGACCCTCGAGGTTTCCGGTGGCGTAATTGCCGGCAACAGTGCTCCTAGTGGCGGTGGTGTGTATGCTAAAGACTCCACGGTCAACATAACTAATGGCGTAATCTCCGGCAACAGCACGCTTGCTACTGGTGTTGGTTTCGGCGGCGGCATCATGGCCGAAGGCGGCAGCGTTACTGTTTCTGGTGGCTACATTACTAACAATAAATATGCCAATTACTGTGGTAACGATGGTAATGGCGATCATGGCGGTGCTGGACTTGCCGCTAAAAACGGTACTCATGTCACCATTTCGGGCGGCCAGATCACGGGCAACTATTCTGAGGAAGCCGGCGGCGGCGTCTATGTGACCGACATCGAACACCAAGGGGCGAGCTCGCGCAAGACAATGGCATGGCTCAACATTACGGGGGGAACTATTGCCTCTAACGTGAGTTTTCGCTCTGAGGGTGCCGGCATTCGCGTGGGCCAGATGGTTGACGCGATGATAAAAGGAACGTCAAATTCAAATCCAGTCTATATCACTAATAACCACTGCATGTCTCGCTTTGACTGGGGTGGAGGCGGCATCTTCGTCCAGGGCGATTCTAAGGTCGCGTCTAATGCTGGTAGGCTATTTGTCTATAACTCCTATATAAGCAGCAATGAGGCCGGTGGCTACGGTGGCGGCGTTGCGGTTTGCCCGACGGGTAAGACTTTGGTGACAGGCACCGACGGCACGGCGATTTTCGGTAATACTTCTGCCGGAAATGAGCAAAACGCGAACGACTACGAATCCGTGAGTAATACAGGCAATAACGGCACCCCCCATCTTTCCGGCGGTGGTCACGGTAAGGACCAGGACTCCGACGCCTACAATGCCGAAGTGTTTCGCGAAAACGGCCACGCGGACTTCTTCCTTGCGGCGGAGGGTCATACGACTCCGATCGCGGCGGTGATTGGCAAAATGCTTGGCGGCGGCGATGCTAAGTATCGGGGAAGCTTAGAGCTCCAGAAAGCCATTACTATCCCCGCTAACGGTGGCGTGCAGGTATATAAAAGCATCGGCCTGAGTTCGGATGTTAAGGCTCAAGACCCCGAGGCGATCAATGCGCGAAAGGCTGCGCTAGAGGCGGGCGCGACGTTTATCACGGGCAATCATTCCTGGAACCATGGCGGCGGCATCATGTCGAACGGCGACCTGTACATGGGCGCGCCTGAGGACACGTATGTCTATCCGAGCCTCAAGCTCAAGGCGACCAAGAAGCTGGAAGGCCGCAAGCTCAATGATGGGGAGTTCTCCTTTACGGTGTATCGCAAGGATTCAGACGACCCTTTGGCTGGCACGACAGCTGGCACGACATTCAATCGCGACGTTTGCACCGAGGTTGGAACAGCAGCAAATGATGCAGAAGGCAGCATTACGTTTGACCTTGGTGAACAATTCGCATCGAGTGGCGCGGGTAACGAAATCACATACTACTTGGTCGAAGACCCCGGTGGTGATTCTGGCATCACGTACGACTCCAGCGTGTATAAGATTGTGGTGACGGCCGAAGATACCAAGACCTTGCTCATGTCTGTTCCGAGTAAAGAAAACTCAAGCCAACTGAAGGATCTTTACATCCATAACTACACGATTAAAAACGTCGGTGTAACCAAGTACGAATTCCGCGAGTCGTCTGGGAAGTGGGAGAACGTAAAAGCGAGGAGCAAGGTGCAGAAGAGTGGAGACTATTATCCAATTATCTGTGAGGGTGACTCCACGACTTTCACTAACAAGTTCACTCCGTACGACTCGAAGGGCTCCTGGACGCCTATGGCGACTAAGGTCGTTGAGGGTGGCGAGATGAAGGAGTTCACGCTCCAGCTTGCGACCGACACAGATTTTACGGATATCGTTAGCAGCAAGTCCACCACTGCCGACGGCGACAAGTCCCAGACCCTGAGCTTCGACAAGATTGATTACAAACTCGATCAACTCGACCAGCTCGCGTCTGGCCCCGCTGGCCGTGGTGCTTCCAAGACCTTCACGTACTACGTGCGCGAGAAAGACGACGGTTCGCTGTTCTCGCACTATACGTACGACAAGTCGGTCTATCAGATTACGGTTAACGCGACTGACGACTCTAACCACCATATCGACGTCACTGCGACCTACAAGCAGATTCAGGATCGTGATGGCAAGCCAGTGACCAACGACACGGGCCGCGAACTCACTGAAAGTTCCACCCCCACCTTCACCAACACCTACTCCACCTCTTTGCCCCTTTCTGGTATGTCGGGCGTCACTCTGACGTACCTTGCCGGCGCGGTGGTGCTTTGCGCTGCTGCGGCCTGGATGCACATTCGTCGCAAGGCGAATGCGAAGGGAGGTAAGCGTCGTGAATAAGAAAGTTTGCTCCTTCCCGATCTTGTTTGCGCTGCTTACCCTCCTGATCGGCACCTGCGCGGTTGTGTTCCCCGCATCCGCGCAGGCCGCGCCGACCTCGACCGGTTCCATCACGGTGAGCGGCACCGTGGCGCGCAGCTACGACGCCTACCAGATCTTTAGCGCCAACGTCGTCGACGGCGACAGCGACGCCAAGATCGCCACCGACCTCGCCTGGGCAAGCGACGCCGTGCGCGACGCCGCGCTGCCTGTGCTGCACAGCGCCGGCATGCCCAATTCCCAGACCACCGCGCAGGAAGCTGCCGAGTGGCTCAACACCGATTCCCACCTTACGAGCGCGCTGAGCGCGCAGCTCGCTCGTTCCCTCCAGAGCTCTGGCGCCGAGCTCGCGGCCCTCAACGCGGGCACGGCGGCCGAGCTGCCCTGCGGCTACTGGCTCATCGTCGCCGACGACGACGCCATCGCCCAGGGCGAGGCCGGCACCGCGCCGATCATGGCCCTGGTGGGCGGCAGCGCCGTCACCGTCAAGCCCAAGGCCGCGACCCCCAAGGTGGCCAAGCACGTGCTGGAGGACAGCACCGCCGCATGGCAGAAGGCCGCCGACGCCACGGTCGCCGACGACCTGTACTGGCGCCTCTCTGCCACGGTCCCGGCGGGGCTCACGGCCTACGACACCTACGCGGTGCGGTTCGTCGACACCATGAGCGCGGGGCTCGACCCCTCCAAGGTGGCCGCGAGCATGCGCGTGTACGTGGCGGCGGGCGCGGACGGTGGCTTCGACGCCGTCCAGACCGGCAAGGACGGCCGAGCCGACACCGAGCCCGCGAAGGGCTGGACCGACATCACGGCCCAGTGCGCCACCAAGGTAGCGGTTGACGGAACCTTCACCGTGCGTACCGGCGACCTCATCGCCGCGCTCGGCGGGGCCGACGCCTTCACCGCGGGCGCCCGCGTGGTCGCCGTGTACAACGCGCCGCTCAACAGCGCGTGCAACCACGGCATCGCGAAGGGCAACCCCAACGAGGTCTACCTGCGTTACCCGCGCTCTCCCTTTGCCGACCAGTTCAGCGATGCCGGCTTCACTCGCACGCCGAGCGATGATGCGTGCGCCTACACCTGGGATCTCGCGCTCACCAAGCGCGGCAGCGACGGCGACAAGCCGCTTGCCGGGGCGGTCCTGAGCATCGCCGACGACCGCGGCCGCACGCTAGCGGCCGATGGCACGTGGGATGCGGAGGGCAAGGCCACCGTCACCACGGGCGAGGACGGCCGCGTGACCGTCTCGGGCGTGGACTCGGGCAAGCTGGAGGTCCGCGAGCTCAAGGCGCCCAAGGGCTACACCGCCTTTGAGGGCACGTGCTGCGTGACGGTCAAGGCCGAGGGCCTGGATGTCGACCAGGTGGCGGCCGCCAAGCCTAAGGTGACCGTATCGGCCGAAAGCCCTCTGCGAGTTGATGCCGCCGATGCCGGGAAGGGTTTAGTCGAGTTGTCGGTGCTTAACACCCCAAGTAACGAAGTGAGTCGAGGCTTTATGCCCTCGACGGGAGATAGAACGTTGGTGTTGGTAACGGCTTTGGCCGTCATCGGAGTAGTGGCTATTGTCGTCGCGCTCGTCATCAAGCGGGGAGGAGGTCGCCATGATAAATAATTGCCCCCCCCCTTGCTCAGTGGCGTACTACCTCCGTAGCGATTAGAGCGCAGGGAAATGAGCCTGCTGACTTTTGGTGATGACGAGAATTAAAGCAACCTCCAAGAAAGAGGTCCCAACATGAAAACAACCAAGAACATCGCACGCCTGGCAGTAACCGCCGGCCTCACCGCAGCCCTGAGCTTCGGCGGCGTGATGGCGACAGTCACGATGGCGTTTGCTGCGGAGGGTGCTGCCCCCAGCTATTCGCTCACGATTAACAAGTCCGTGGACAATGACTCCACTTCGTTCAAGGCGTATCAGATTTTTAAGGCTGACGTTATTGACGGAAAGTCCGGTAAGGTTGCGTCCAACATTGAGTGGGCGAGTGATGACGCAGAGACTGCGGTCCTGAAGGTGCTTGTTGATAATAATGCCCCAGGGATTACCTTAGACTCGACCGCTTCTGACGTTGCCGACTACCTTTCCAAGATCACTGATACCACTGATACCACGAGTCTGCCGCAGAGCAGCATCCTTAACAAGATTGCCTTGGCTGTAGAGAAGAGTGTTACCGCTACGGGCGATTCCTTTGCCGCCGGTCGCGCTTTCACCACTACGAGCGCTGGCTACTACCTGTTCATGACCGATACCGACTCGCTCAGTGCGAATGAGAAGCAGACCGGTACCTCGCCGATCTTTGCAGTCGTGGGCGGCAACGCAGTGGTCGTTACCGAGAAGACGAGCATCCCGACCGTGACGAAGCAGGTCAAGGACGATGGTGCGGACAACGGCTGGAAGTACAAGGCGGACTCCCAGATGGGTCAGACCGTTCAGTACAAGCTGACCGGCACGGTTGCAAGCAATGTCGACACGTTCAGCACCTACTATTATGAGTTCCACGATGAGCTGTCTGCCGGTTTGACTGTTGATAAGTCCACTGTCAAGGCCGTGATTGGTGAGACTCAGATCACGCCTACTTCTGTGACCGTGTCTGATCCCGATTCAAATGGCAGAACGGTCTTGAGCGTAAAGTTTGACGATCTTAAGGCTGCCGCCACGGCGGCCGGCGTCACTGTCGGCGAGCATACAAGGGTCGTTGTCACGTACAGCGCCAAGCTCGACCCGAATAAGTCCCAGCATGTCGTTGTCGGTGGCACGGGCAACTCCAACACCGTCAAGCTCATCTACTCCAACAACCCTGGCCACGATTCCCGGGGTGAGTCTGTGCCCGACACCGTGCGCGACTACACCTATGCGCTCAAGCTCGTCAAGAAGGACGCGACGGATGAGAATAAGATACTTAAGGGCGTAAAGTTCACCATCCGTGCCACTGATCCCGACGATATTGCATCCAAGGACATGTATGTCCAGGAGAATGGCTCCCTCGGTACTGAGGCTTATGAGTTCACGACCACCGACTCCGGCGAGATTAACGTCAAGGGCCTCGATGCCGGCACCTACACCGTCAAGGAGACCCATACGCTCGCCGGCTATAACACCATCCCCGAGTTCACCTTCACCATCAAAGCCATTGGATTCAACCAAGCAGAGGGAGAGGGAGAAAACAAGATTACGGTCAAGACGAGCACCAGGGGTTCCAATTTGGTCGAGGTTGACACGACTAACACGGACAACGGTACTGCTGCCTTGATCGTCAAAAACAAGCAGGGTTCCGGCCTCCCGCTCACCGGCCTTAACGGCGTGACGTTCACTTGGATCGCTGGTGGCGCGGTGCTGTGCATCGGCGTGGCTCATCTCATCCGCAGCCGTAAGCAGGCTGAGGAGTCCGAGCAGGAGTAACGCTCACTCACCCATCCCTTTGGCGGGTGGGATGTGATGGCCGTGAGACTTGCGGACACTTTTCTCGTCCATCCACGTTCTTGCTTTGCCATTCTCTTTTCGGGGCAGACTCCGCGCTGGAGTTTGCCCCGTTTTTTGGATATAGCAGCCAAGCTCCATTGCCCGATGGATCGAGCGTATGACTATCGAACAGATGTTTGCAATTATTGCGTTTACCAGCTGTTGGTGCATACACTCGCAGTAAAATGGCTTTGCGACGCATCCCGTGCGCGGGCGGCCGACGACTCGATCGGAGGTCCCCAAATGCTGAAATTCCTTAACGCGCTCGCCGCCCTCGCGGCGGTGGGCTCGTTCGTCATCGCGTTTCTTGACTCGTATGAAGTTCGGTTTAAGGTCCGTAGGCGCACGCGCGGTGCGGACGGTGGACGGCATTTGCGCCGCAAGCGCAAATAAGAATGCCCGGGGGTCGGATCCCGGGCATTTAACAAAAACTGAAAACTAGGCCGCCCGCGCTCCTAAGTACTTACGCGGGATGCGTCGTTTCCTATTGACATTGTATCCCGAATCGCTCCGCCGATCCGTGATATTTTGAAAACTCAAATGTGGGCTCATGCTCGCGCTGCGCAATGCCGCTGAGCTGCGTTGCCCGCAGCAGAAGCTCGCTAATCGGCTATTATTTGTTTAGACAACCTGAGCTGTAGAGGAGTGATCGGCGATGGTGCAGGGCGCCAAGCATATGAAGAGCAATAACGCCGCGGACAACGGCGGCTCAAGCCCTCAGCCCAAACCTCAACCAAAGCCCAAGCGCCGCCGCAAGCGACTGCCGCGCTGGGCCGATCGGCTCATCACCATCGTGATCATCCTTGTTGGCGTGGGCCTTATGACCTGGCCGTGGATCTTGGACCGGCTCGAGGCCTCGGGCGTGTTCAACCAGATCAGCACCGTGTCCAGCACTGTGGACGCGCTGTCTGCCGAGGAGCGCGAGCGCATTCTGCTCCAGGCTCGCTCCTTTAACGAGCAGCTGGCGGGTGAGGTCACCGAGCTTCCCGACGATCAGATTGAGCCCTACGCCCAGCAGCTCATCTTTGACCGCGACCCCATGATGAGCTGGATCGAAATCCCCTCCATCGACGTGAGCATGCCCATCTACCACGGCACGAGCGAGGAGGTCCTCATGGCGGGTGTCGGCCACCTGGAGGGCACGAGCCTGCCAGTGGGCGGCACCTCGACGCATTGCGTGCTCACCGCGCACTCGGGCATGCGCAATCTGAGCATGTTCGACGACATCCGCTTGCTAGAGCCCGGCGACCTGGTGCTGCTGCACACCATGAACAAGACGCTCGCCTACAAGATGGTGGACTCCGAGGTGGTGCTGCCCGAGGAGATGGAGTCACTGACCATCGAGCCCGGTGCCGACAAGGTGACGCTCGTTACCTGCACGCCCTACGGCGTGAACGACCATCGCCTGCTGGTGCATTGCGTGCGCACCAAGTACAACAAGAAGGACGTCGACAAGCAAAAGTCGCTGGCCGGCCGCCACTGGGGCAAGCGCGAGTTTGCCGTGCTCATCGTGGTCGTGGCCATTGTGCTGTTGCTGCTGGACATCGTGATCCACGCGGTCCGCAAGCGCCGCAAGGCCAAGGCCTCGGCATAAGACATTCTCCAGAACCACCACAATGGGGACAGGCACTTTTGTGGTGGCCGGGACTTCCAAACCGTCACAACATTCGATGAAAATCTCGATTTTGACGAAAAGTGTCGAATGTTGTGATGGTTATCGCTGTGGGCAGGACGGTTTTCGTTGTGGGCGAGACGGTTTTCGCTATGGACGGTGCGGTTTCGCTGCAGAACCGCCAGCCCGCAGCCTGCCAACCGCCGCCCTCGTTACGTTTTCGCTGCATTTGGGTAAAGCACCTGCTCCAAGCGGCGTTGCCCTGTATACTAGAGCGGTTTAACTGTTATGCGGAAGGGAGCGCCTATGGCACTCAGCGAGAAAGACGTGCGAGGCATCGCCGAGTACGCAAAGATCGCACTGACCGATGACGAGCTCACCCAGATGACGTCCTACATGAACGACGCCGTCCAGATGCTCGAGCCCGTCTTGCAATATGACTTGCCCGACGTGGAGCCCACGTTCCATCCCATCGGAAGCCTGTCCAACGTGATGGGCGATGACCTGCGCGAGCCCGAGCGCGACCTGCCGCTCGACATTGCGCTCGAAAACGCCGGCAGCGCGCGCGACCGCTACTTTCGCGTGCCGTCCATTTTGGGAGAGGGGGAGAGCGAGTAATGGCGCTAAGCTTCGATTCCCTTACCGCCGCCCAGATCGCCGCAGGCGTTGCCGCCGGCGACTTTACCGCTACCGAGGTGGCCCAGGCCTCCCTTGCCGCCATCGAGGCGCGCGAGGGCGGGGTCCAGGCATTCCTGCAGGTGGCGCCCGAGCTCGCGCTTGAGGCTGCCGCCAAAATCGACGCCCGCCGCGCCGCTGGTGAGGCTCTGCCCCCGCTCGCGGGCGTGCCGCTGGCCATCAAGGACAACATGAACCTCGTGGGCACGCGCACCACCTGCGCTTCCCGCATGCTCGAGAACTACCAGAGCGTCTACACCGCCACCTGCGTCCAGCGCATGCTCGACGCCGGCTGCCTGCCCATGGGCAAGGCCAACATGGACGAGTTTGCCTTTGGCAGCTCCACCGAGAGCTCGGCGTTCCACCGCACCAACAACCCCTGGGATACCGAACGCGTGCCCGGCGGCTCCTCGGGCGGCTCCGCTGCCGCCGTCGCCGCGGGCGAGGTCGCGCTCTCGCTGGGCTCGGACACCGGCGGCTCCATTCGCCAGCCGGCGTCGCTGTGCGGCGTGGTGGGCTTTAAGCCCACGTATGGCGCCGTGAGCCGTTACGGCGTGGTTGCCTTTGGCTCGTCGCTCGACCAGGTGGGTCCCTTTGGCCGCACGGTCGAGGATGTCGCGCTGGCCATGAACGCGCTTACCGGCGCGGGCCACGATCCGTACGACTGCACCAGCCAGGATTGCGCCGTCGACTTTACCGAGCATCTCAACGACAGCATCGAGGGCAAGCGCGTGGGCATCATCCCCGCGTTTATGGAGGCCGAGGGCCTGACGCCCGAGGTCAAGGCCGCTGTTCAGCGCGCCGCCCAGGAGCTGCAGAACCAGGGCGCCGAGCTGGTCGAGGTCGACCTGCCGCACCTGGATGCCGCCATCGCCGCCTACTACGTCATCGGCCCGGCCGAGGCGTTCTCCAACTTGGCACGCTTCGACGGCATTCGCTATGGCTACCAGGAGGAAGGCTGCGCCAACCTGTCCGACCAGAGCTCGCTTTCGCGCGCCCACGGCTTTGGTGCCGAGGCCAAGCGTCGCCAGATGCTCGGCGCCTACCTGCTCTCCTCGGGCGTGTACGACAAGTATTACTATGCTGCGCAAAAGGCCCGCACGCTCATCACGCAGGACTACGATGCCGCGTATGCCAAGGTGGACACCATCCTGATGCCCGCTTCGCCGCGCACGGCCTTTAAGTTTGGCGAGATCAGCGACCCCACGCAGATGTACCTCTCGGACCTGTACACCATCTCGCTCAACATTTGCGGCAACGGCGGTATATCGGTGCCGCTGGGCCTGGGCGAGGACAGCAAACTGCCCGTTTCTGCCCAGCTGGTGGGTCCTGCCTTTAAGGACCGTCGGCTGCTCACGTTTGCCCGCGCCCTGGAGCGCGGCTTTGCCGATGCTGCCACGGGTGCGCCCGCGCTTTCCGTCGCGCCCGATTTTGCCGGGAAGGGAGGCGAGCTGTAATGAAGGAGCTTTCCGAGGTCCTGCAGGATTGGGAGGCCGTGATCGGCCTGGAGATCCATACCGAGCTCACCGCACTCGATACCAAGATGTTCTGCAACTGCAAGCTCAGCCACGATGACGAGCCCAACGCCAACGTGTGCCCGGTGTGCCTGGGCCTGCCCGGCGCCCTGCCGGTGCCCAACAAGCGCGCCATCGAGAGCATCGTCAGGGCAGGTCTCGCCACCAACTGCGAGATCCAGCGCCACTCGATGTTCTACCGTAAGCACTACTTCTATCCCGATATGGCCAAGAACTTCCAGACCACGCAGGGTCCGGTTGCCTTTGCCATGTACGGTCACCTCGATCTGGACGTGACCGGCCGCGGTGCCGCCGAGCGCCCCGACTGCGCGTTTGGCGAGGCCGAGGCCCAGAGCCTGGCGAGCGCCTCGGCCAACGCCGAGGGCCTGTCCACGTCCATGACGTCGACCATGCGCGAGGGCAACCAGCGTGCCGGCCATCTGGCCAGCTACGACGCGTCCAACCTGCAGATGCCCGAGCGTCGCGAGGACGGTTCCTACACGGTGCCCATCCGCATCCTGCGCATCCACATGGAGGAGGATGCCGCCAAGATGGTGCACGTGGGCGGTGCCGAGGGCCGCATTACCGCCGCGGCCGAGTCGCTCGTCGACTACAACCGCTGCGGTACGCCGCTGATCGAGCTTGTCACCGAGCCCGACTTGCGTACGCCCGAGGAGGCGCGCCTGTTTATGGAGAAGCTCCGTCGCATCTTTGTGACGCTGGGTATTTCGGACTGCTCCATGGAGAAGGGTTCCATGCGCTGCGATGGCAACGTGTCGCTGCGCCGCCGCGGCGAGACCAAGCTGGGTACCAAGACCGAGCTCAAGAACCTCAACTCGTTTAAGAGCCTGCACGATGGCCTTGCCTACGAGATCTGCCGCCAGGCCGAGGTGCTCGAGGAGGGCGGCATCATCTACCAGGAGACCCGCCACTGGGAGCCCAGCCGCAAGCGCACCGTGGTCATGCGCGTGAAGGAGACGGCCGACGACTATCGCCTGTTCCCCGATCCCGACCTAGCGCCGTTCGATTTGGACGACGAGTTCATCGATCGCTGCCGCGGCGAGATCCCGGAGCTGCCCGATGCCAAGCGCACCCGCTTTGAGGCCGATTTTGGCATTAAGGCGGCCGATGCCGAGCAGATCGCCGGCGACCCGGAGTTTGCCGAGTTCTTTGAGGCCGCCGCTGCCGGTATGGCCGGCAAGGAGGCCCAGACGGTCGCAAACCTGCTGGTCAACGAGATGATCGCCTACCTTAAGGGCGCGGGTGTGTCGTTGACTGAGTCCGGCATCGCGCCGGCTCAGGTGGCGGCGCTTGCCAAGCTGCTCGCGACCGATGCCATCAGCTCCAACCAGGCGCACGAGGTCTTTGAGGCCATGGCCCAGACCGGCGACGACCCCAACAAGATTGTCGACGAGCGCGGCATGCGTCAGGTGAGCGATGCCGGCGCACTGCAGCCCATCGTAGACGAGGTGCTGACAAACTGTGCCGAGCAGGCGCAGCAGTATCGTGACGGCAACCAGAAGGTTATCGGCTTTTTGGTGGGCCAGTGCATGAAGGCGAGCCGCGGCAAGGGCAACCCGAAGCTCTTCAACGAGTTGCTGAGAACGTCGCTCTCGTAGCTGCGAGGCCGGGGAAGCCCCGAGTCGCCGGGGTATTTCCTCCAAATTTCAAACAGTCCTATGCAAGACGAAGGCCACATTTAGTGGCCTTCTTTGCATGCGGAACTCATTTGGAGCAAACACCCCGGCGACTCGGGGCTTCCCCGGCCAGACGACTCGGCCGTTCGGGTCAGGCGGGGCTGAATGGAATAGAGTGAATGGGCGCGCCGTTGGCGCGCCCATTGTTTTGGAGGGAACTCATTTTGAGCAAGCACCCGCCCTGCCGGGGCTCCCGGGTTCTGCAACGACTCGGCCGTTCGGGTCAGGCGGGCTGGATTGAATTTGGTGAATGAGGGCGCCGTTGGTGCCTTCATTCTTTATATATGTTGGGAGCGCCAAGCGGTGGGGGTGGTGCCGGTGTGTTGCTTGAAGGCTTGGGCGAAGGCGGCCTGCTGAGGGTAGCCTAGACGCTCTGCCACCTGCGCTATCGTCAGCGAGCTGTCGGCCAAAAGGTCCTGTGCTCGCTCCATACGGCGTCTGCGGATGTAGGCGCCCAGGGACTCGCCAGTTTGGGCCTTAAAGGTGGCGCATAGCTTGGAGCGGCTTGTGTAGAGCCTCTCGGCCACTTCGTTGACACCCACACGCCTGCCTTTGTCGAGCGCGCACTCAATCATCGCCGTCGCTTCCTCGGCAATGGTTATGCTGGCGCGTGTGTCTGCCGCCCGCCGCGCCTGCTTGTGGGCCGCGCGCGAACAGGCGAGCTCCGCGACCATGGTCTCCACGATGCCTTGCATATAGACGTGTCCGCCTACGGTGCGGGCGCGGTCCTCGTTAATCCGGCGCAGCGTGTGGCAGATGGCAGACGTCGCCTCCTCGTGCCACGACTCGGCAAACGCTTCAAAGACTCCTGCGAACTCAGTGGGATACCGATGCTCCAGCTCGTCAAAATACCCGGGCAAAAAGAGCACCGAGCGCGAGTGATAAAGCTGCCCTGCAAACAGCGGACTTAGCTCCTCGCCGCAGCTATCTTGGATAAAGCTGCACACCGCGCTGTTCGGCCACGGTCCATGCAGGGGTTTAAGGTTCGCAGGCGTTATGCCGGCTTCGGGCATGCACATGAGCGTGGGCGCGCTGACCTCGCTCACGCACGCGTACGGTTCGGGTGTGTATTCGGCCAGGTACATATCGTGCGTCGGGGTAATGTAATGCTCCATGACGATGCAGGCAGGGGAGAGGGGCATGATCCATGCGCGTCCGTGCGCCCGATCGTTTGCCACCTCGCCGGTAAAGACGGCGCCCTTGCCGGTAAGCTCCAGGCCAAACTGCTCAAACTGCGGTGCATAGAGCTCGGTTATGTCGGTCGCTGCCCGTCGTATTTGCAAAAGCGTCCCTTTCCTTTGCAGAAACGTCCACGCCTGGCTCGATTGTGAGCCATGGCTAACACATCAATGATAAGTTCATTACGGTTAACTCTCAAGCCGTTAGAAAGGAATCTCATGGCAAAGGGATCAAAAAAGGAAGGCGGCGGTATCGGCGAGCTGCTTGCATATGCCGGCGACCGTAAATCCCTAACATATTTGGGCATGGCCCTCTCGGCGCTCTCGCAGCTGCTGAGCTTTGGCCCGTACGTGTGCATTTGGCTTGTCGCGCGCGATCTGATCGCCGTGGCACCTAACTGGAGCGAAGCCTGCGGCATCGCGACGTATGGCTGGTGGGCCGTGGGGTTTGCGCTGGCAAGCATCGTGGTCTATTTCGTGGGGCTCATGTGCACGCACCTGTCTGCGTTTCGCTGCGCGTCCAATATTCGCAAGACTACGAGCGAGCACCTGCTTAAGCTGCCGCTTGGCTACTTTATCACACACGCCACCGGTGAGTTGCGCCGTATCGTAGACGGATGCGCCGCTTCCACCGAGACCCTGCTCGCGCACATGCTGCCCGATATCGCAGGCGCCGCCGCCATGGTCGTGGGCTTGCTCGTGCTGCTTTTCGCCCTCGATTGGCGCTTGGGCGCGGCATGCCTCATTTCGGTGGCCGTTTCGTTTTGCGCCATGGCCACCATGATGAGCGGCAAGGGCGCCGAGTTTATGAAGGCCTACATGGGCGCGCTGGTCAAGATGAACAAGACCGGCACCGAATACGTGCGCGGCATCCCCGTGGTCAAGGTGTTCCAGCAGACGGTCTACTCCTTTAAGGCGTTCCACGACGCGATCGCCGAATACGCCGACATGGCGCAAAACTATGCGGGCACGTTCTGCCGAGGCCCGCAGGTGCTCAACCTTACCGCGCTCAATGGTCTTGTGACATTCCTGTTGCCCGTGGCGTTGCTGTTGGCGCCGGGCGAGACGGACTTCGCGCATTTTATGGCCAACTTCACGTTTTACGCGATATTTTCGGCCGTGGTACCAACGGCCATGACCAAGCTCATGTTTGTGGGCGAGGCCTCTCAGATGAGTGCCGATTCGCTGGCTCGCATTCGAAGCGTCATGGATTCCAAGCAGCTCTCCGTGCCTGCCCAGCCCAAGCACCCCGCCGGCGGCGACGTGCGATTTGAGGACGTGAGCTTTACCTACGAGGGTGCCGAGGCACCTGCCGTCAACCATGTGAGCTTTAGCGTTTCTGCAGGTAGCACCCTCGCGTTGGTGGGTCCCTCTGGCGGCGGTAAGTCAACCTGTGCCAGTCTGATCCCGCGTTTTTGGGATGTTTCCGCAGGTCGTGTGCTCGTAGGCGGTGTAGACGTTCGCGACATGGATCCGCACGAGCTTATGGACCAGGTCGCCTTTGTGTTTCAGACCAACCAGCTGTTCCGCCAAACACTTGCCGATAACGTGCGCGCCTCCAAGCCTGGGGCCACTGACGACGAAGTGCGCGCGGCCCTCTCCGCGGCCCAGTGCGACGATATCGTGGCCAAGCTCCCGCAGGGCATCAATACCATGCTCGGCGCCGGCGGGGCGTACCTTTCGGGCGGCGAGGTCCAGCGTGTGGCGCTCGCCCGCGCAATCCTTAAGGACGCGCCAATCGTGGTGCTCGACGAGGCCACGGCGTTTGCCGACCCCGAGAACGAAGCGCTCATCCAGCGCGCCTTTAGCAAGCTGGCGGCGGGTCGCACGGTCATTATGATCGCGCATCGGCTTTCGACCGTGGTGGGGGCCGACAAGATCGTGGTGCTCAACCAAGGAGGCGTGCAGGAGGCTGGCACCCATGCCGAGCTACTGTCCCAAAACGGTCTATACGCCAAGATGTGGGCCGAATACGAACAGGCCGCGAGCTGGAAAATCACTGCGGCGACCGCGGATGCCGCCGTCACGAAGGGGGGCGAGGCCTAAATGTTCACCTCATTCCAAAAGAAGTATTTCCTATCCGATAAAGGTGTCGCCGGCGTAAAACGTGGCATTTTCTGGACCACACTCACTAATCTCATTACCATGGCCGGCATGGGTTTTTTATTCCTGGTTATGGCCGGCTTTGTCGAGCATCTCGCCAGCGGGGCTGACCTGCCGGATGCCCTGCCGATCGTGGGCGGCCTCCTGGTCTTTTTCGTGTTGCTCTTTGCCTCTAACTGGCAGCAGTATTACTACACCTACTGCATCTTTTACGAGGAGTGCGGCAAGCAGCGTATGGAGATCGCCGAGCGCTTGCGCAAACTGCCGCTGTCGTTTTTTGGTCGTCGTGATCTGGCCGATTTAACCGAGACCATCATGGGTGACGTCCAGGCCATGGAGCACGCTTACAGCCACGTGCTGGGAGAGCTTTGGGGTGCCATCATCGCAAGCGCCATTGTGTTCGTGGCGTCGCTGCTCTTTTGCTGGCAGCTGGCGATCGCGGCGTTTTGGAGCGTTCCCGTGGCCTTTGCCGTGCTGTATCTAACACGCGGGCCCATGACCCCGGTGTTCGATCTCGTGCGCGCCGAGAAGGTCAAGGTCACCGAGGCGATTCAAGAGACGCTCGACTGCGCGCGCGAGATCCGTGCCACCAACCAGGAGGCTCATTATCTTGAGGGGCTCAACGCCGTGATCGATGCCGAGGAGCGCGAGACCACCAAGGGCGAGCTCGCCAATGGGCTTTTGGTCAACTCCGCCTTTGCCATCCTGCGTCTGGGCATTGCCACCACGTTGGTCACGGGCGCCGCGATGGTCGCCTCCGGGCAGGTCGACTTTTTGGTGATGTTTGCCTTCCTGCTTATGGTGAGCCGTATCTATGCACCCTTTGACCAGGCGTTAATGTTAATGTCCGAGCTGTTTGCCGCCGAGTCGTCGGCCAAGCGCATGCGTTCCATCATGGAAGAGCCCGTGGCGCGGGGCAGCGAGCAGTTTGAGCCCGTAGGCCACGATGTGGTGTTCGATCACGTGGCATTTGGCTATGGTGCGGGCGAGGACGGCCGCGCCGGCGAGAAAGTTCTTACCGATGTGAGCTTTACCGCCAAGGAAGGCGAGGTTACGGCACTGGTCGGTCCTTCGGGCTCCGGTAAGTCCACGGTGAGCCGCCTGGCCGCGCGCTTTTGGGACGCCACCGAAGGCACGGTCACCGTGGGCGGCGTGGATGTTGCGAGCGTGGATCCCGAGGTGTTGCTGCGCGACTATGCCATTGTGTTTCAAGACGTGCTGCTCTTTGACGACACGGTGATGGGAAACATCCGCCTTGGCCGTCGCGATGCCACCGATGAGGAAGTGCTTGCCGCCGCGCGTGCCGCCAACTGCGACGAGTTTGTAAGCCGCATGCCGCAGGGCTACGACACCATGATCGGCGAGAACGGCTCCAAGCTGTCCGGCGGCGAGCGCCAGCGCATCTCCATCGCCCGTGCGCTGCTCAAAGATGCGCCGATCGTGCTGTTGGACGAGGCGACGGCGAGCTTGGATGTGGAGAACGAGACCGTGGTTCAGCAGGCGCTCTCCCGTCTGCTCGCAGGTAAGACGGTTATCGTTATTGCCCACCGTATGCGTACGGTGGAAAATGCCGACAAAATCGTTGTACTCAAGGATGGTGTGGTTGCCGAGCAGGGCACTCCGGCGCAGCTCAAGGCGGCAGGTGGAGAATTCGCCCGCATGGTGGCGCTGCAAAAGGAAGCAGCTACCTGGCAGTTGTAAGAAGGGGCAAAGGGACAGTCCCTTTGTCACATTGACAATCGGTTACTCCGCATCGTTAATTTTCAAAAGGTTAGCCATGGCTGACCTAGATAGTTAGATAAAATTGAGATATTTCAAAAGCGTGCTCGAGCAAACTTGTTTACTCGGGTGCTGAGGCACCATGCCGCGTCCAATGCGGCAAAAGGGAGAGACATCATGAAGAAGTCCACGTTCAACACCCTGCTTGTCGGTGGCGGTTTTCTGCTTGGCACGGCCGGCATCAAGCTGCTTACCAGCGCTCCGGTCAAGAATGCCTGCGTTCAGGGCATTGCGTGCGGCATGCGCATCAAGAACGGCTACCAGGACATGGTCGAGCAGGCCAAGGCTAATGTCGACGACATGGTTGCCGAGGCTGCTTACATCACCCAGAGCGAGGCCGCTGCTGACGAGGCAGCCGAGTAACGCTCCCAGGCACAAACTATGAGATTCTCGATTATTAGCGAGATCCCCGGCAGGACCCGTCTTCAATTGGCGGGTCCTGTGCCAGAGAGCGATCTCGATGCACTTCTTAAGCTTGGCGGCGACATCGACGGCGTGCACAAGGTGCGCGTCTACGGCCGCATCGGCCAGATGGCGCTCGAATACGACGAGTCGCGCCGCGATGCCGTGCTGGCCGCCGTCGGTGCGCTCGACGCTCAGGCCATTGCTGACGCAAAGACAGGCTACGTGATGCAGCTTGAGCCACGCAAGCACAAGCTCGTTATGGATCTTGCCACACTTATCGGTGCCCATTACGCACGTCGCTGGTTCTTGCCGACGCCTCTGCGTGCGGTGTTTGTCGTGGCCGGTTACATGGCATTTTTGCGCGCTGCCCTTCATGAGCTCGCGCAGCCGCGCCTGACCGTTCCCGTGCTCGACGCTTCGGCCATCGGCATTTCGTTCGTCAAGCGTGATGTCGACACCGCGGGCCAGACGATGTTCCTGCTCAACGTGGGCGAGCTGCTCGAGGACTACACCCGCGCCATGAGCGAAAACGAGCTCATCAACTCGCTGCTCGATGTGCCCGACAAGGCGCAAAAGGTCGTCGGCGACACCGAGGTAAGCGTTGCCGCCACCGAGCTCGAGCCCGGCGACTTGGTCGCCGTGCGCACCGGCATGTCCATCTGCATCGACGGTGTTGTCGAGCAGGGGAGCGCTATGGTCAACCAGGCGACCCTGACCGGCGAGCCGCTGGCCGTCGAGCGCAGCGTGGGCGACGACGTGTTCGCCGGTACCGTCGTGGAAGACGGCGGCATCTTGGTGCGCGTGCGCGCCAATACGGCGCAAACCAAACTGCGCTCAATCGTCTCACTCGTGCAGACGGCCGACTCACTCAAGTCCGAGGGCCAGTCGCATATGGAGGACCTTGCCAACAAGATCGTCCCGTGGAACTTCCTGCTCGCGGGCCTGGTTGCGCTTACCACCCGTAGCCTCATCAAGACCTCGGCGGCGCTGATGGTCGACTACTCGTGCGCACTCAAGCTTACGGGTTCCGTTGCCGTCATGACCGCTATGAGCGATGCTGCCAAGATGGGCGTCATGGTCAAGGGCGCGAAGTACTTTGAGTCGTTTGCCAAGGCCGACACCATTGTGTTTGATAAGACCGGCACGCTTACCGAGGCACAGCCGCGTCTTGCCTGCGTGCTCACCACCGATGGCTGGAGCGAGGACGAGGTCCTGCGCCTTTCCGCTTGCTTGGAGGAGCATTTTCCGCATCCGGTGGCGCGTGCCGTGGTCAACGCTGCCCGCGAGCGCGGGCTCGAGCACCGCGAGCGTCACGCTGCGGTCGAGTATATTGTGGCGCACGGCATCGCTTCGTCCATCGAAGGGCGTCGCGCGATTATCGGCTCGGCACACTTTGTGTTTGAGGACGAGAGCGCGCAGCTCGAGGCCGACATTAAGGAGCAAATCGAGTCCCAGATGCAGGGCCTGTCGCCGCTGTATCTGGCGGTCGATGGAAAGGTCGTCGGCGTGCTCGGTATCGAGGACCCGCTCAAGCCCGGGGTCCGCGAGGCCATCGCCGACCTGCATGCGCTGGGCGTCAAGCATGTCGTTATGCTCACGGGCGATTCGGAGCGCACGGCCGAGCGCATTGCGCGCGAGGCGGGTGTCGACGAGTTTAAGGCCGAACTGCTGCCCGAGGACAAGTACGCCTATGTGGAGCGCATTAAGAGCGAGGGGCGCCATGTTGCCATGGTGGGCGACGGCGTCAACGATTCGCCGGCGCTCGGTTTGGCCGACGTGGGCTTGGCGATGGGTGGCGGAAGCGACATTGCCAAGGAGGTCGCCGATATCATCCTGACCGATACGGATCTTGCCGCGATCGTGCGTTTGCGCCGCATGAGCCAGGGCCTCATTGACCGACTGACGAGCTCCTATTCTAAGGTGATGCTCACCAACTCAGCGCTCTTGGCACTGGGCATTACCGGCGCGATTACCCCGCAGGCGTCGTCACTGCTGCACAACGGCTCGACGATTGCCTACAGCCTGGGCAACGCAAAGGCGTACCTGCGTTAACAGACGTGTTCACCCACGTTATCTGGCCTGCGCCCAGACGGCATCGGTGTCGTCCGGGCGCAGGTCTTTTGCATTTGGATGCCAACGTATGGGTTGATTCGTTTTGCGTCGACCATGCCGAGTCGCTTGCCGCGCGTGCGTTTATTGGGCAGGCGACGGAGGCGGGGGCATTGCTGTTCTTTCCGGTGCACATCGCCAAGGACGTACTGTATGTTGTACAGCACGAACTGAAGCGCAGCGTTCTTGCCAGCGGGGGAGCGCTCGGCGAGGCTTCTGCCCGCGCGATTGGCGATGCGGCGCTGGCGTTTGTTCGGAACATGACCGAAAACGCCACGGCCGTGGGTGCAGATGCGTCGGACCTTTGGCTGGCCGACAAATACTTAGCGCTCCATCGCGATTACGAGGACAACTTGGTACTCGCCGCATGCAAACGCGCCCAGGTCGATTACTTGGTGACCAACGATCGAAAACTGCTCGAACATGCCGATCTTGCAGCAAAGACACCTCGTCAAATGATGCCGATTCTTGCCTTGGCCGAATGCGGCGGCGCGGCAATCGGTTGACGCGAACTGTTTGCGGGCCTCTTGGACGACGATGCGCCAAGGGGCCCGCGTCTGCTATTTACAAAAGCTCGGCCTTGATGGCGGGACTTTCTGCGAGCTGCTCGGCTGCCTTTTCGTCGGAGCTGTCGAGTGCTGCCAGACTGCGGTAGACCCACTCGTTGACCTGGGTGTTCTTGACGCCTGCGGTCTGCATAAGGGTGCCTACCTCGCGGATTGCTGCGAACAGATCGGCCTTGGGACCCGCGAGCTCGACCTCGATACCGTGGTAGGCGGCCACGCCGCGGTTCTCACTCACGTGGTCGATAAAGCCCTCGACGGTCTCAAGCTGCTGGGCGAGAGCTGCATCATCGTCAACGTCCAGCGCGACGAGTGCGTTCGATACCGTGAGGGCGGGATGTCCGCAGGGGACAAAGCCCTCGATGACATCCATAGCTTCGGTAATGGTTGAGCCCAGGCCTGCGAGGGCATCGACGAGTTGCTGCTTGGTATCCATAACGGTCCTTTCGACGGGTCAATTTTGCTTGGCGAAAATATACGTGACGCGATCGGTAACAAAAGTGCGAAGTGCGGCGCACATTGGGGTCTTCACAGCTCGTGCATAGAACAGCTGTCCGCTTTCAGAACGTGGTAAGATAACACTCCACAAGCGGGGCTCGCCCCGTATGTTCCTTGAAAAGTCGACGGTTATCGGGTGTTTGCAGGCCCGATACCATCCAGACTTTCCCGACATTCGGGGGCGACTGGTTTCGACACGATAGCTCTGAGAGAGGAAGCAAGCCGAGGTCTCCTCGCCTCGTTAAACAGGGGTACCGTCAAATTGAATTGACAACAACTCTTCTTTTGAGCCTATGGCTCTCGCTGCTTAATTTATAGCGGCGCGTCAACCCGGTGATTTCCCCGACACCGGCGCGACGTCATCTTAGGGGAATGCTCCTGCGCACGTAATCGGTATGGCGCGGGCTAAGACCGAACCGGTTAGGACGTCGCGAGCGTGTCGCTGCGCGCAAGGCGTCCGAGACTAAACCAGCGACTGAGCTTGGAGATGCCAATCAGGGGGCTTTCGTGGACCGGAGTTCGATTCTCCGCGCCTCCACCATAAGTAACAGGCAGGTAGAGAAGTGTCTCTACCTGCCTTTTTATTACTTGCAGATACCGCGGAGAATCGAACTCTGTGCAGGGCGCGGGCGTTAGGAAAACGCGTAAGCGTTTTTAGCCCGCGGGCGAGGGCGCCGGCAGGCGGCCGAAGCCGGTGCGAATTTGCGAAGCAAATACGCGGATTCTCCGCGCAAAGCTTCAACCCAAAACGGATGTGCTGCCGATGGTATTTCCGCTGGCCATGCCCCGCACCGACGGATCCCCCCCAAACCGCGGAGAATCGAACTCTGTGCAGGGCGCGGGCGTAAAGAAAACGCCTCAGTGACGCAGGGTGGGACGCGCTTTCCCAATGGCAGCCCAGGCGGAAAGTCCATCCCGGAATCCGCGCTCAGACTGGGATGTAGTTTCCGGATGACACATCAAGCGGAAACTACATCCCGGAATCTAAGCTCGGAATGGGATTCATTTTCCGGATGGCGGGCTCAGCGGAAACTGCGACCCGGAATTTGCTCTGAGACCGGGACGCGCTTTCCCGCCGACCGTCCCGCCCTTCTCAACTGCAAAACCCATGTGCCCTCCATTCCAAAACTGGGTAGAAGAAGGCCAAAACGCAATCGCAGGAGGTTAATATGACTGCAGAAGATAAGGCAAAGAACGCCGGCAAGGTCGCGCTCGTCTTGGAGGGTGGCAGTTTTCGTGGGCAGTTTACCGCCGGCGTGCTCGACGTTCTCATGGAGGCCGGTGTCGAAATTCCGGCGGTGTACGGCGTTTCGGCCGGTGCGCTCAACGGCGTCAACTACAAGTCGCACCAGATCGGTCGCGTCAATCGCATCAACCTGACCTTCTGCAATGACAACCGCTACATGGGTGCCGCATCCTTCGCATCCACGGGCTCCATCGTGGGTTACGACTTTATCTTCAACGATATCCAGGACCGCCTGGATCCCTTTGATAACGAGACGTTCGACGCCAGCCCTATCGAGATGTGCGCCGTCGCGACGGACATGCTGTTTGGAACCGCTGCCTACCTGCCGGTCAAAAGCGCCGTGCTCGACCTCGATGCCGTGCGTGCCTCGACGTCGCTGCCGCTGGTGACGCCGCCGGTCGAGATCGACGGGCACAAATACGTCGACGGCGGCGTAGCCGATTCGGTCCCCATCGAGCACGTGCTGGAGGAGGCGGGCTTCGATCGCGCAGTTGTCATTGTCACGCAGGACCGCTCGTACGAGAAAAAGCCCTACGAGTTTATGCCTGCCGCGCGCGCCCGCTATGTCGACTACCCCTATCTGCTCGAGGCTATCGAGACGCGCCACGACCGCTATAACCTCCAGCGCATGCACCTGTGGAAGTATGAGCGCGAGGGCCGCGCGCTGGTCATTGCTCCGCAAAAGCCGGTCGAGGTCGGCCATGTCGAGCACGATCCGGCAAAGCTTTTGGACCTGTATATCCAGGGCCGTCAGGAGGCAAAGCGCCTGCTCGCGGAAATCCAAGAGTTCGTTGAGCGCTAGCGACGGCGAACCCTCAAAAAATGACAACAGCTAAAGAGTTGGAAAAATCACGGCTCGTGGATGACATGTGCAGAAACTCTGGTCGGAGCCAAAATACCTGTTGACTCGTACGGCGAGCGGGGTAATATGGACGGGTTACTTGCAGAGCCCCGTGAATCTCTGTAACAACACGTACTGTACATGGAGGAGTCTAAGTGATTTCGAAATCGACTCACTACGCCAAGCAGGGCGAGGTCCAGCGCAACTGGGTCCTCGTCGACGCCGATGGTGCTGTCCTGGGCCGTCTTGCCACCCAGATCGCAATGATCCTGCGCGGTAAGAACAAGCCCCAGTTCACGCCCAACAGCGACTGCGGCGACTTCGTTGTCGTCATCAACGCCGATAAGGTCCAGCTTACCGGTAACAAGGCCGACACGAAGACCTATTATCGCCACAGCGGCTACAACGGCGGCCTCAAGGCTGAGAGCTTCCGCCAGGCTATGGAGAAGCACCCGGAGAAGGTCATCGAGCGCGCCGTTCGCGGTATGCTGCCCAAGACCACCCTCGGCCGTGCCCAGATGACCAAGCTTAAGGTCTACGCTGGTGCCGAGCATCCGCATGCTGCCCAGAACCCCACGAAGATTGAGCTGGAGGCTTAAAGATGGCTGAGAACACCGTTGTCTACCAGGGTACCGGCCGTCGTAAGAACGCCGTCGCCCGCGTCCGTCTCGTCCCCGGCACCGGCAAGGTGACCATCAACAAGCGTGACGCCGAGCAGTATTTCGGCCGTCATCAGCTCGTTGAGAACGCCCTTGCTCCCTTCAAGGTGACCGACACCGCCGGTCAGTTCGACGTTATCGCTCTGTGCGATGGCGGCGGCATCTCCGGTCAGTCCGGCGCTCTGCGTCTGGGCATCGCTCGCGCTCTTCTGAACGCTGGCGACTACCGTGCTGACCTCAAGAAGGCCGGTTTCCTTACGCGCGATGCTCGCGTGGTCGAGCGCAAGAAGTACGGCCTCAAGAAGGCCCGCCGCGCTCCCCAGTTCTCCAAGCGCTAAGGTTTTATCTCCTTTCGAGATACAATGTACAAGCGGGGCCTGCCGATTCCTCGGCGGGTCCCGCTTTTCTTTTTCGACTAGGGTGGGCGGTTGCATATCGCCTGCTAGGGAAGGAGCGATCCTATGCCCCAGAACATCTTCGGTACCGACGGCGTCCGTGGCGTCGCCAATGCCGACCTCTCGTGCGACCTTGCGTTTCGCCTGGGCCGCGCGGCGACCAAGTTTCTTGGTCCGGATATCTGCGTCGGCCGCGACACGCGTCTTTCGGGCACCATGCTCGAGAGCGCTCTGACCGCCGGCATCATGGCCGAGGGCGGCCGTCCGCACTGCTGCGGCGTCATCCCCACGCCTGCCGTGGCGCTGCTCACCGTCCAGAACGAGCTCGACGGCGGCATCGTCATCTCTGCTTCGCACAATCCGCCGGAGTTCAACGGCATCAAGTTCTTTAGCCGCAAGGGCATGAAGCTTCCCGACGCGGTTGAGGAAGAGATCAGCGCCTGGGTCATGTCCGAGGAGGCCATGGCTGCCGACACGTTGCCGACCGGCGCCGGCGTGGGCCACATTATCAAGATGAAGGACGCTCGCAAGGCATATGTCGATCATGCCATCGATACGCTCGACGGCCTGAGGCTCGATGGCCTAGTCGTTGCCGTCGACTGCGGCCACGGCGCTTCTTGCCAGACTACGCCCGCCGCGCTGCAGCGCCTGGGCGCCACGGTGCACGCTATCAACACCGATTACTGCGGCACTGACATTAACGTTGAGTGCGGCTCCACTCACCTTGAGCCCCTGCGCGAGCTCGTGCTGCGCACCCACGCCGATATCGGCCTGGCCCACGACGGCGACGCCGATCGCGTGCTGTTCGTGGACAGCGAGGGCAATGAGATCGACGGTGACTACATCCTGGCTATCTGCGGTTCTGACCTTGCCGCCCGCGGCAAGCTCGCCAACTCCGAGATCGTCTCGACCGTCATGTGCAACTTGGGCTTCTCCATCGCTATGAAGGAGCAGGGCTTCGAGATGGTTCAGACCGCCGTGGGCGACCGCTACGTTCTGGAGCGTATGCTCGCGGATGGCGCCGTCATCGGCGGCGAGCAGTCCGGCCACATCATCTTCCTGGAGCACAACACCACCGGTGACGGCCTGGTGACGGCTCTGCAGCTGCTGGCCGTGCTCAAGCGCACCGGTCGTACCCTCACCGATCTTGCCGGCATCATGAAGAAGTACCCGCAGGTACTCGTCAACGTGCATTCCGACAACAAGGCTGGTCTGGACGATTGCCAGCCCATCTGGGATGCCGTCGCTGCTGCCGAGAAGGAACTTGACGGCCGCGGTCGCATTCTGGTGCGTCCGAGCGGTACCGAGCCGCTGGTCCGCGTTATGGCCGAGGCCGAGACGCACGAGCTGACCCAGCGCGTTGTCGACGACATCGTCGAGGTTGTCAAGCGCGAACTTCCCTAATGGTCAAAAACGAGTGCCAAGTGGTAAACTGTTAAGGCTATTTTGGTCGATTGGTATGTCCGAGGGGGAGCATGTTCACTAAAGTCCTAAGGTCTTTTGGTATGCGTGGTCGAGTCCTTACGCTGGATGCTCCCATCTCGGGCGACGTCATTCCGCTTTCCGAGGTAAACGACCAGATATTTGCCACCGGCCTTTTGGGCCAGGGCGTGGCGATTCAGCCTACCGGCACGCGCGTGATTGCACCGGCTGATGCCAAGGTCGAGGCCATTTTTCCCACGGGACACGCTGTTGCGCTTAACACGGTCGATGGCTTGGACGTGCTCATCCACGTTGGTTTGGACACTGTTCAGCTTGAGGGCAAGCACTTTACCGTACATGCGCAAGTGGGTGACATCGTCCATAAGGGCGATGTACTCATTGAGTTCGATCGCGAGGCAATTGCTGCCGAGGGCTATGATGTGACGGTTCCCATCTTGGTGTGCAACTCCGTTGAGTTCTCGAGTATCAAGGGCTCCGTTGGCGTGCATGTCGAAGAGATGGACCAGCTCATCGTTGCTCGCGAGCGCTAGCAAGTGCACGTGGCCATTAGCCTACAATTCAAACACGTTTATGGAGGGCGCCCTTGAAAGAGGGCGCCCTCCGTGGCAAGATGGGATTTGTCCGAAGCTAAACGGCTTTGGGTCACCGTGGACGGGCAGGGGCCTCGACGCGGCTAGACACGAGACACATACATTACGCGACCTCGCCCTGGTGGCCGCACACGTTGGTTGCGGCCGACGCGGGCCGCGGGCAAGTGCTTGTAAGGGGAGCCTTGCCTCTCTTGTACGAGAAAGGACGCGTAATGAAGATCATTAAAGCTAAAGACTACGAGGATATGAGCCGCAAGGCCGCCAATATCATCTCGGCGCAGGTTATCCTCAAGCCCGATTGCGTGCTGGGTCTTGCCACCGGCTCCACCCCGATCGGTGCCTACAAGCAGCTCGTTGCTTGGTACGAGAAGGGCGACGTCGACTTTGCCGAGGTCAGCACCTACAACCTGGACGAGTATCGCGGCCTTTCGCACGACGATCCCCAGAGCTATCACTACTTCATGCGTGAGAACTTCTTCGATCACATCAACATCGACCTGAACAACACGCATGTGCCCGACGGTTCCAACCCCGACGCCGCCGCTGCCTGCTCTGAGTACGACAAGATCGTCGCCGCCGCCGGTTACCCGGATCTGCAGCTGCTCGGCATTGGCAACAACGGCCACATCGGTTTCAACGAGCCCGATGACCACTTCTCCAAGGGCACGCACTGCGTCGACCTCACCGAGAGCACCATTCAGGCCAACAGCCGCCTGTTCGACAGCATCGACGATGTTCCCCGTCAGGCCTACACCATGGGTACCCAGACCATCATGTATGCCCGCATGATCCTAGTCGTCGCCAACGGCGAGGCCAAGGCTCAGGCCGTGCATGACATGTGCTATGGTCCGGTTACGCCCGCGTGCCCGGCTTCGATCCTGCAGCTGCACACCAACTGCGTTGTCGTTGCCGACGAGGCCGCCCTTTCGCTCTGCGAGTAGCGCGAATCCTGCATCTCGACATAGCCTTGCCTAAGGCCTCCGCTTTGCGGGGGCCTTTTTGTTATCCCTTTCCGCCCGCTTGACCAAAATCTTGCCGCAAGCTTGGCGAATGCCGGATGTCAAACAGTTTGATTCATTCCATACCAGATTCTATGCAAAAATGCCACTAAAAGGTCGTAGACGGTAGCGGGTGCTAGGCGAGTTGAATGACATGGCTGAACCTTGTTCATTTGCGTTACACTGCCGCTTAGATGGGACAAGCTGACAAGCCATTTACCTGCTTAAAGACCGATTAGTCGGGGGATTAATAACAATCGGCCCTCGCTGTACAAAAACTTGCCGCTTGCGTACCAAAAGACAACCTAAAACACAAGGTCGCTCTATTCATAGCGCGGCTTGTATGGTCTTGCGGTTACGGTGTCCATACGGTCGAGTTGAGGAGCGGGCATGGTAAACGATTTGGGCAGTATGGACGACCTCGAGCTGATGCCGCTGGGCGGAGGCTATATGGTGCGACGCGAACGCTTGATGAATGAGCTTATCGCCAAGGGCCGAAAGGCCGGCATCGTGGTTCTTTATGCGCCCGACGGGTTTGGGAAGACCTCGGTGCTGCTGCAGTACACCCATGAGGTTAAATGCGACCCGACGCGAGGCCCCGTGCGGATTATCGAGGCCGATCGCGCCACTGGGCGCGAGGTGTTTATGCAGCTCGAGGTGGTTACCGAAGAACTCAAAGACAAACCGCACTCCCTTATCGCGATTGATAATGTGCCAAACCTCGATCAGCACGATACCGAAGACCTCATCGACAGGATTCGCGGCCTGCGCGCTATGGGGGTGGGGGTCTTTATCTCCTGCCGTCCTTCAAATCGTCAACTGATTCATGGGCTGGGCGATTCGGTTAAGATCAATGCGCAGATGCTCAAGGTGCATGCCTATGAGTATTCGGCGTGGGCATCGGCGTTTTCGATCAGCACATCGCTCGACTTTTATCAGCTCACGCAGGGCGTGCCCGAGCTCGTTTCGGCATTGCAGACGGGTCTGTATGGCCAAGGCGACGTAGCCGGTCTGCTCGAAAACGAGATTGTCAACGTATATGGCGCGGCACTTGTCGACTTGGCTTCGCTCGACAATAATGCACTGTTTTGCGTGGCATGTCTCATGATTTTGATGGGCGAGGGCAATATCGCAGAACTCGAGGCTTGCGGGGTGAGGCTATCGATGGTCGACCAGTCCTACTTCGTACGCGACTACCCGATCTTTGGCTTGGACCCCGCCGAGCGGAGTTTTACGTGTCTGGGCACGGAGGATAACGGACGCTTGCGCTTGCGTAAGTTGGTGGCCGAGGTTCGCCCCGAACTTGTTCCGAGGGCGGCCCGGATTTTGCTTAAGGCGGGCCGATGCGATACGGCGATGGACCTGGCGGACGCCTTTTTGGACCGTGAAGCGGTCCTTGAACTTGCTGGGCAGTATGGGGCCGATCTGGCTCTGACGGGGCACGGGGCCGATATCTGCCGAGCAGCGCTGGGCACGATCGATGCGGACGATCCGGCTCCAGAGCCAACGCCTGCCGAGGCGCTCGGCGTATATCTGGCAGCGGTCAGCGTGTCCAATACAAAGCTCGCTCGCTATATGGCATCGGTCATCGAGCGCGGGGGCGAACGGGCGGTCTGCGAAATAGACCCTGTTTCATGGAGGGTGGCCCAGACACTGACGGCTGTTTGCTATGGGGACAACGGGCTTGGGCTCCCTATGAACCTGGCCGTGCCAGAAATAGAGACGTCCCACACCGCGCTCGACATGCTGTCCGCGCATATCGAGGTCAAGCGATGCCTGACCGAACGGGGAGATGACGGCGGCGTTCTACAGCAGCTCAAAACGAGCAAGGCCTATGACTGCGAGCTCGACATCGCGGGGATTGTTATACGGGCCGATAGCATGCTGGTGGAGCTCTTTGACGGGTCGTTTGCGGGAATCGACGAGCGCGACGACGAGATGACGGTGGTGCGGGAGGCGCTCGACGTACGTGGGCTTAAGGCGATGGCTATCTGGGTGCGCATGGTGTTGGCGGCACGGCGGCTCCTTTCCGGCCTGCCGGTAACCGACGACGCGGCGTTCAACGAGCTCGATCGTTTTGCCGTGCGCATGCGCGACAACCAGATTCAGCTGTTTGGCCTGTTGCTAGAAGGCTGGCAGTCGCTGGCAGAGGGACGGCCGGTTAATGCAAAGTTCCGTGCGGTCCAAGTGCTCAAACTTGCCGAAGAGTCGATTGCGTACATGCGCGATAACGCATTGCTGCTGGAGCGCGCGGCGTATCTGCGTAACACCTCGATGGTTTCGGTACGTGAGGAAGCGGAGTTGCTCGATATAAGCCAGACGCAGGTTGGTGGAGCGGAGGCCTGGATGGTGGCGCTGCATTTGGCCTGTGCGGGCCGAGACAGCGATCTTGCGGCCTGGATGTCCATGAATCGTGCGGGGATTCTGGAGCCATCGTATCGGCTCTTTGCGCGCCTTGCCATGCATTGTCTGGGCGAGCCGGCGACCAGGATTCGCAAGAAGCTTCCCGTGCGCGAGCTGTCGCGGTACTCGCTGCGCGACGATTTGGAAGGGGAGGGCGAGCGCCTGTTCCAGGCCGGCGAGGTTGAAGCCGTTGATACCATTGACCATATCGAGATTCGCATGTTTGGTGCGTTTCGCGCCGAGCGCGACGGGTTTCCCATCACGGACAAAATGTGGCGCCGCAAGAAGGCGGCGACACTTGCCGAGCGGCTTGCGCTGGGCATGGATGCGCTCGTCGATCGTGAGACGCTGGCCATGGAGTTGTGGCCCCATGCCGAGTTCAATAGCGCCCGCAACAACCTGTACTCGACGATATCGCGCTTGCGGTCGGCTTTGGGACCGACGCCGGATGGCAAGTCGTGTGTGCTCATCCAAAATGAATGCATCGGACTCAACGGCGACTACGTCAAGACCGATGTACGGCTGTTTGACCAGATAAGCCGCGAGGTTTTGGGAAATCGCACGGGTGCGCGCGGGCCCCATTTAGTTGAGCTGTGCCTTAAGATTGAGCAGCTTTATGCCGGACCGCTGTATGTTCCCAATGGCTGTAACCCCACCTACTTTTTGCGTATGCGACGCATTATGCAGTCAAAGTACATCGATTGCATGATTAAGGGAGCAAATGCCGCTCTAGAAGAAAACGATTTGCAGTCGGCGATTTGGCTGGCGGAGTCGGGGCTTCGACAGGAAACGGCGCGTGAGGATATGGTGCGCTGCGCCATGCGCGTCTACAGTGCGGCGGGGCGGCGGCGCGATATCGTCGAGCTATACAGCGGGCATATGCACCATCTAAGGGAACAGGTCAATGGCGTACCCGAGCCCGAGACGCGGCATCTATACGAGCGCTTGGTGGAGGGGCGGCTCAATCGCGTGCTGGTCGAGCGATAAAAAACGGGCGCCCGAAGTACTTGGGCACCCGTAAGCTTGCTATGTGTTGGCTCGCCGGATCATTGGCTCTTAGACGAGCTTGATCTTCTCGATGTCCTTGCGCGAGGACTCGCGATACAGCGAGAACTTGCGGCCGATGACCTGGACGACCTCGGCGTGGCAACGCTCAGCGAGCTCTTCGGCGGCCTCGCGGGCGGAAAGACTGGAGCCATCGAGCACGGAGCACTTAACGAGCTCGTGCTTCTCCAGGTAGGCGACCGTCTGCTCGACGGTGCCCTCGTTGACATCGGACTTGCCGATGATGATGGCGGGGTTGAGGTGATGGGCCATGCTGCGAAGCTGCTTGACCTGGGCTCCTGTCAGTGCCATGGGTTCTCGCTTTCTATGTATGGGGCGCCCCGCGACGGGGCCTTAATCTACGTGAGCTGTCCCACGATAGCGCAGGAACGGCGCGGTGTGGAGCGTGTTTGCCCAGTTCAAAAAGAATGCGGATGCCGAGGTGATGGGCAGCGCAGGCTGTGAACGGGCTACGAGCGGGATTCAGAGACCGGTTCCCATGCAATAAACGCCCAGCGAACCTTACGGACATGGTCGAGCATATAGCGCCCCTGCGACACGCCCTTGGAGCCCGGCTCACCGGCATGGGGATTCTCGATCATGTGTTGGGCGATGTAGTCGCGCAGACGGTCGACCTTATCCTCGTTGCCATGCTCAAGCATGCGGGAAAAGTCCGCCACGCCTGCCTCAAGGCTGTCGAAGGTATCGCGACGCGGCGATTCAAAGTACGTGACCTGCGGCAGGGCACCCATCTGAATGAGGATGTTGAAGGCGTACACAAAGCCATTGCTGCAGGTAACCGAGGCGCCGATAGCGTTCATCAAGTGCAGATCATAGCGCGGGCTGGAGTTGGCGACCATCGTGACTGCACAACGCCGACGAGCCGTACGGTCGAGCTTGGCAAGCGCGCCTTTTAGGTTGGTCGTGGTGACAGAGCGACTGGCAAAGGCAACATCAACAGCCTTGGCAACCGGCCCAACCAGATCCCAATCATCGTCCCAGGCAAGCTCAAGCGGCGTAATGCGATCCTCGAGCCCATAGTACTCAATGCCAGCATCAAGCGTGCCCAACATGGCAGGGGAAAAGTCAGCAGCAATCACAGGATGCCCAGCCTGAGCAAGCGGAATAGCAATCGACCCAGCCCCGCACCCCATATCGAGTACCGACTCGCCGGGCTCAAGCGCCAGCAGCTTTATAAAATCCCGAGCATAAGGGGCAGTCTCCAACGGCCGAAAATGCCGAGCCCTTTTATCCCACTCAAAAGAATCGTCAGCCCGCCGCCGATCAGCTTGCAGACGCATCCACTCCAGATTCCAATCTGTGGAAAGCAGCTCAGAACGATTCTCCCCATCAGCCACGGGCCAACCTCCTAGCAACAAAAAAGCGACTCCTCCCAAAAGAAGAGCCGCAACCAGCATATATCAGAAAGAACCGATCCAACGCCAAACCGTCATACCAGCAAAGTGGAGCAGAAGCGAAGCGACTGCAACCGGGATAGAACCCAACCGAGGTCCCGTTGTGCGGGAGCCCCGGGGAGGGCAAATATATAAGGTCGATCGCGAGTTCCGCACGAGCCGGAGAGCACTTAATGTGCTCTCCGTGCGAGTCAGGACTGTCCGAGCAGGCGACCTTATATGTCTGCCGCCCGGCGGCGGGGCTCCTCGCCAGTCCCCCTCAGCTAGTTCTTGAGCGAGTTCAGCGGCGCCGGGAAGCGTCCACCGCGGTGGGCAAGCACGGTGCCGGCGTTGGGGTTCACCGGCATGATAGGCGCACGGCCAAATAGGCCGCCGTACTCGACGCAGTCGCCCACGCCCTTGCCAATGGCGGGAATCACGCGGACGGCCGTGGTCTTGTTGTTGATGACGCCGATGGCCATCTCGTCGGCGATAATGCCGGCGATGGTCTCGACCGGGGTGTCGCCGGGGATGGCGATCATGTCCAGGCCAACGGAGCACACGCAGGTCATGGCCTCGAGCTTCTCGAGCGAAAGCGCGCCGGCCTCGACGGCGGCGATCATGCCGGCGTCCTCGGACACGGGGATAAAAGCACCCGAGAGACCGCCCACGCTGGAGCTAGCCATGACGCCGCCCTTCTTGACGGCATCGTTGAGCATGGCGAGCGCGCAGGTCGTGCCGGGACCACCGCAGGTGCCCACGCCGATGATCTCGAGGATGCGAGCGACGGAGTCGCCGATGGCGGGCGTGGGAGCCAGCGACAGGTCGACAATGCCCTTCTCGACACCCAGGCGATGGGCGGCCTCGCGGCTCATGAGCTCGCCGGCACGGGTGATCTTAAAGGCGGTCTGCTTAATCTTCTCGGCGACTTCCATCATCGATGCAGAGTCGGGCAGCGTCTCCAGGGCTGCGGCCATAACGCCGGGGCCCGAGACGCCTACGTTGATGACGGCGTCGGCCTCGCCACCGCCGTGGACGGCGCCCGCCATAAACGGGGAGTCCTCGACCATGTTAGCAAAGCAGACAAACTTGGAAGCGCCGACGGAATCCTGGTCGGCCGTGAGTTTAGCGGCATCGATGATGGTCTGGGCGGCCATAAGCACGGCGTCCATGTTGATGCCGGCACGCAGGCTGGCGACGTTGACGCTGGAGCAGACACGGCTCGTGGTGGCGAGCGCCTGGGGGATGGACTGGATGACGCGGCGGTCGGCGTCGCCGATGCCCTTCTGGACGAGTGCGGAGAAGCCGCCCAGGTAATCGATGCCGAGCGTCTCGGCCGCGCGGTCGAGGGCATGCGCGATGGGGGTGAGGTCCTCATCCTTGCAGCACGCGGCGATCTGCGCCACCGGGGTGACGGAAACGCGCTTGTTGACAATGGGGATACCGTACTCGCGCTCGAGGTTCTCGGCGGTCTCGACCAGATGCTCAGCCGTGTGCGTCACATGGTCGTAGATCTTCGTGCACATGCGGTCGAGGTTCTCGTCACCGCAACCCATGAGCGAAACACCCATGGTGATGGTCCTGATGTCGAGGTTCTGTTCCTCAACCATGCCGCGGGTTTCCGCGATTTCTGCGGGCGTGATCGCCATCCTTGCGCTCCTATCTGCCAAAACGAGCATAGTCTTATCTATTCTAACGTGCCGCACGTGCCAAGTGGCGCGTGCGGCACGTTTTGGTGCTCGGTTGTTTCCGTTGTGTTACTTCCCAAAGACCTCTTCGGCGATACGAGCGCTCTCGGCGGCGTCCTTGGCGTAGTAGTCCGCGCCGATTTGCTTGGCGTATTCGGGGGTGAGCACGGCGCCGCCCACGATGATCTTGACGCCCGGAACCTCGGCATGGAGCAACTTGATGGTCTCTTCCATGGCGACGACCGTGGTGGTCATAAGCGCCGAGAGGCCGACGAGCTTGATGTCACGCTCCTGCACGGTCTTGAGCACCTCTTGCGGGTCGACATCGCGGCCTAGGTCAAAGACGGTGTAGCCGTAGTTGTCGAGCAGCATCTTGACGATGTTCTTGCCGATATCGTGGATGTCGCCCTTGACGGTGGCCACGCAGATCTTGCCCTTGTCGGCGATCTCGCCGGCGGGCATCAGGCGCTTGATGGTGTCGAAGCCCACGCGTGCGGCTTCGGCCGAGGCCATGAGTTGCGGCAAGAAGAACTTGCCCTGGTCAAAGAGGACGCCCACCTCGTCGAGAGCGGGGATAAAGTGGTTGTTGATAAGGTCCATGGCGTCGTGGTCTGCCAGCAGACGCTCGGTCTCGGCAGCGATCTCGCCTTTGCGGCCCGAGACGACCATGCGACGAATCGGGTCGTCGTTGCCGTCGGTGCCGGCGGTGCCGGCAGCGGGCACGGTGTCGGTCGATGCGGCCTGAGCTGCTGCCGGGTTGGCGGCGATCTTATACGGATCGGTCCAGCCGGCATAGCGCTCGATGTATCCGGTCGAGCCCTCGTCCTCAACGCTCAGGACGCGATAGCTGTAGACGGTGTCCATAAAGCGCTTGGAGCCCGGGTTCATGATGGGGGCATCGAGGCCCGCGCCAAAGGCGGCGGCCAAAAAGACCGAGCCCAGCAGCGGGCGGGCAGGCAGACCAAAGCTGATGTTCGACACGCCGAGCGCGCATTTGACGCCCAGGCGCTCCTTGCACAGGGACATGGCGCGCAGGATCTGCTCGGCCTGGCGTTGATTGGTCGAGGCGGTCATGACCAGGCAGTCGATGAGGATACGGTCCGGGCCGATGCCGTAGCGGGCAGCCTCGGCCACGATGCGCTCGGCGATGGCAAAGCGGGCCTCGGCGGTATCGGGGATGCCGCCTTCGTCGAGCGTAAGGCCGACAACGTTGGTGCCGTAGTGGGCGACCAGCGGGAAGATCTCGTCCATGATCTGCTGCTTGCCGTTGACCGAGTTGATGATGGGCTTGCCGGCGTAGCGACGTACGGCGGCCTCGACGGCGGCGGGGTCGGTGGAGTCGATCTGCAGCGGCAGCAGCGTGGAGCCTTGGAGCTGCTCGGTGGCCTGTTGGATAATCTTGACCTCGTCGATCTCGGGCAGGCCCACGTTGACGTCCAGGATGTCGGCGCCCTGCTCCTGCTGGCTGATGCCCTGGCTCACGACGTAGTCCAGGTCGCCGTCGCGCAGGGCTTGCTGCAGGCGCTTTTTGCCGGTGGGATTGATGCGCTCGCCGATGACGGCGATCTTGTGACCGTCACAGGGAAGGTCCACGACCGTCTGGGCGCTCGTGACCGACATGCTGGGCTTGCGGTGGTGCGGGCTGGGCGTGTGGTTATCGATAAGCGTGCGCAAGGCGGCCATGTGCGCCGGCGTGGTGCCGCAGCAGCCGCCCACGACGCTTACGCCGTCCTCAATCATACCGGCGACGGCCACGGCGTACTCGGGCGCCTGGATATCAAAGACGGTGTTGCCGTCGTCGTCCACGTGGGGCAGTCCTGCGTTGGCCTGCACTATAACGGGCTTGTCCGTAACGGTGAGCATGCGAGCGGCGAGTCCTCGGAGCTCGGCCGGTCCCTGGCTGCAGTTGATGCCCAAAACGTCGGCGCCGATGGCATCGAGCGTGATGGCGGCAACCTCGGGACTCGTGCCCAGGAAGGTGCGACCGTCTTCCTCAAAGGTCATGGTGGCAAAGACGGGCAGGTCGGAGTTCTCGCGGCAGGCGAGGACGGCCGCCTTGATCTCGGCAAGGTCGGTCATGGTCTCGATAATAAAGAGGTCCACGCCCGCATCGACGCCGGCGCGCACTTCCTCGGCAAAGAGGTCGTAGGCCTCGTCGAAGCTGAGGGTGCCCAGGGGGCGAAGCAGCGCACCGATGGGGCCGATGTCGCCGGCGACGTAATGGGCACCGGCCGCGCGGGCGCAAGAGACCGCGGCGGCAAAGACATCTGCCACGGTGGCGGCGCCATCGAGCTTGTGCGCGTTGGCGCCAAAGGTGTTGGCGGTGATCACGTCACAGCCTGCCTCGACATATTGACGTTGGATATCGGTGATGACCTGGGGCTCCTCAAAGTTGAGCAGCTCGGGCAGGGCGCCCGCCTTCATGCCAGCGGCCTGCAACATGGTGCCCATGCCGCCGTCAAACAGCAGGTGCCCGGTGCCCTTGATGGCGGCGCGCAGACGATCGTCCTTAATGCGAAGGTCGTCGATCGTGCGCGTCTTGTACACAGCGCCGTTGCAGCGCGCAGTATTGACAGGTGCCGCCAGTGCAGTACCGTCAGAATCATGAGTGATAAGCGGAGTAGACATCGATGGCTCCTAATGGCTGGAATAGCAGGTGGTGTGGGCGGCGTGGAAGCGGCAGTGCTCACGCATGCGGCAGATATTGCAGGTGGGGCGGCTCTGGGCGTCGTGGACCTCGCCGTCAAACAGACCGATCACCGCGGTCACGCTCTTGGTGGGCATGAGCAGGCTGGTGGGGGTAACGGTAAGCCCGATGAGCCGTGTGGCGTTGAGCGCAGCCACGATTGAGCGCTGGGCCGAGAGCGGGCAGTCGCCATAGCCGGGACTAAAGCGCCAGTTACCGGCGAGCCCGTGTGCAGCGGCCGCAGCCTTGACCTGCTGGTCCATCTGCTCGACGGCGGCTTCTACATAGGCAGAGCATGCGGCGTCGAGCACGGCTCCCTCCAGGGGCTGCTGGGCTCCCGTGGTACGCAGGCGGCGCTCGGCGTCCATGCCGAGGGTGCATGCCATGAGCGCGGCAAAGCGGGCGTCTTTGAGATGTCGATAGATGTCGCGACCGCGCAGCTCAACGTTGGTGCCAACCAGACGGATGCAAGGCTCTCCCTGCTCGTCCACGCCCGTGGCATCGACGGTAAACACGCGCCGCACGCCGCGGGGCTCAATGTCCAGCTCAAGGCGCTCGACCACAAGCTCAATACGTCGTGACAGCTCGGGCTCAATCTGCTGGCCGCCGTAACCCAGATACCGCAGCATCTCGGCACGGTCGACACGGGGATGGTGCGCAGCATCGACACGGTAAAGCGCCGGCGACGCAAGGTCGGCCGGCACTTCGACAGCGGTTGTATCGATGTGCGGTTTTTCCATTACCCCAGGCGCTCCATAATGGTCGCGGCGATCGCAGGACGATTCATAGTGTACAGGTGCAGACCGGCGGCACCGTGCTCCTTGAGGTCGCAAAGCTGACGGGCGGCATAATCTACACCGGCTGCCTGCAGGCTCTCGGGGTCGTTCTCGTACTTGGCGAGAATCTTGATGACGGGGGAGGGCAGTGACGCGCCGCACATAAAGACCATGCGGCTGATCTGCGACTTGCCCATAAACGGCATGATGCCCGCGGTAATGGGCACGGTGATGCCGGCCTTGTCGGCAAGCTCGCGAAAACGATAGAAGCACTCGTTATCAAAAAAGAGCTGCGTCACAAAGAAGCTCGCGCCGGCGTCCTGTTTTTGCTTGAGGTGTTCGACCGAGAGGTTGAGATCCTCGCAGGCAATGTGGCCCTCGGGGTAGGCTGCGGCACCCACGCAAAAGCCGGCGTCGACGAGCTCGGGGATGAGGTCGCGGGCGTAGGCGTAGTCGGAGGCGGGCTTGTCGTCCTCGGTCGCGCCGGCAGGGAGATCGCCACGCAGGGCCAGGATGTTTTCCACGCCGGCGGTGCGGTACTCATCGATCTTGGCGGCGATATCGGCGTGGGTACGGCCCACACAGGTGAGGTGCGCCACCGAGGGCGTATCGAATTCGCTCGTAATCATATGCGCGATGGGGGCGGTGGTGGCGCCGTTGCCCGAGCCGCCAGCCGAGCAGGTGACCGAGACAAAGCTCGGCGAAAGCTTGCACAGATTGCCTGCCACTTCGCGAGCCGTGTCGAGGGTAAGCTCGCCCTTGGGCGGGAACATCTCAAACGAAACGGGTGCAGTGCCCTGGGAAGCTGCCTGCTTAAAAACCTCGTCGACGCGCATATCGTGCTCCTTTAGATACGTAATAGTGTGATGTGTTGTAAGGATTCTACAGCACCACTGTGTCACGGTGGAGTTTCACTCGCTATTTGAGGATACTAATCAAAGATGCCTTGCTATCGGCTTTATCTATAACAGAGCGGCTAATCTAGGCACGGACTATAAAGACTGGTATCTGATGCGAAATACCAGTCAATTTAGCCCCGTCCTAAATTGACTACCCTTAAACCATGCGGGGAGGTCTGCAATTTATACAGTTCATTGGCTGTTAAGGGTGGCAATACTGCCGCGATGCGGTAACCTCATTGATTGGTTTCGCGACAGCAACACAACGGTAATGTCGCGGAAACACGGCGAGCCTAAGCTATGACTCGTTCGTTAGTAATCAACACCGCTTCTCACGCGGTGCCGATACGAAGGGAGTTCCGTATGGCCGATCTTACTGACCGCTTCGGGACCATGGTGTTCTCTGAGGAAGTCATGAAGGACTACCTCCCCAAGGACATTTGGAAGCGCCTTGCCGCAACCCTCGAGGAGGGTGAGCCGCTCGACCTGGATGTGGCCAACGCCGTCGCTCACGCCATGAAGGTTTGGGCCATCTCCAAGGGTGCTACGCACTACGCGCACTGGTTCCAGCCGCTTTCGGGCATTACTTCCGAGAAGCACGATAGCTTCCTCGAGCCCAACCACGACGGCACCGCCATTACCAAGTTTACGGGCAAAAACCTCATTCAGGGCGAGCCGGACGCCTCCAGCTTCCCCAACGGCGGCCTGCGTGCCACCTTCGAGGCCCGTGGCTACACCGCTTGGGATCCCACCAGCCCCGCATTCATTAAGGACGATGTCCTGTGCATCCCCACAGCTTTCTGCTCCTACACGGGCGAGGCCCTGGACAAGAAGACCCCGCTGCTGCGCTCCATGACCGCGCTCTCGCGTGAGTCCAAGCGCGTTTTAGCGCTGTTTGGCAAGACCCCCAAGAAGGTCGTTCCTTCCGTGGGCGATGAGCAGGAGTACTTCCTGATCAAGAAGGACGCTTACCGCAAGCGCAGGGACCTGGTCATCACCGGTCGCACCCTCTTTGGCGCTGCTCCCTGCAAGGGCCAGGAGCTCGAGGAGCACTACTTTGGCGCTATCCGTCCCACCGTCTCGTCCTATATGAAGGACCTGGACGATGAACTGTGGGCGCTTGGCATTCCTGCCAAGACCAAGCACAACGAGGTCGCTCCCTGCCAGCATGAGCTCGCCCCTGTCTACGGCGAGGTCAACGAGGCCATCGACCAGAATCTGGTCATGATGGAGAAGATGAAGCTCATCGCCTCCCGCCACGACTTGGTCTGCCTGCTGCACGAGAAGCCCTTCGAGGGCATCAACGGTTCGGGCAAGCACAATAACTGGTCGCTTGGCACCGAGTCCGAGAACCTGCTCGACCCGGGCGACACCCCGCTCGACAACCTGCAGTTCATCGTCTTCCTCACCGCGGTGATCGAGGCCGTCGATAACTATCAGGAGCTCCTGCGTGCCTCCGTTGCCTCGGCCGGCAACGATCATCGTCTGGGCGCCAACGAGGCTCCTCCGGCGATTATGTCCATCTTCCTGGGCGACCAGCTTACCGAGGTCGTCGAGAAGATCATCGATGGCAAGGCTTCCGTCCATGCCACGCGCGGCGTGCTCGACCTGGGCGCCGATACCCTGCCCAAGCTGATGCAGGACAACACCGACCGCAACCGTACCTCCCCGTTCGCCTTCACCGGCAACAAGTTCGAGTTCCGTGCCTGCGGCTCCGAGCAGAACGTCTCCGACTCCAACCTGGTGCTCGATGCTGCCGTGGCCAAGTCGCTCAAGTCTTTCGCCGACGCACTCGAGGGTACGCCCGAGGATAAGTTCCAGGACGCCGCGCTCGAGTACTGCAAGAAGGTGCTGACCGATCACCAGCGCATCCTGTTCTCCGGCGACGGTTACTCCGACGAGTGGCCCATCGAGGCCGAGAAGCGCGGCCTTGCCAACAACAAGACCACGGCCGACGCTCTTCCCGCCTTTGTTTCCGATAAGGCCATTGCGCTCTTTGAGGAGACGGGCGTCCTGACCAAGGCCGAGGCCCAGTGCCGCTATGACTGCAAGCTCGAGAAGTACAACAAGCTCATGAACATCGAGGCTACCACGATGGTTCGCGAGGCGCGTCGTACCTATCGCCCGGTCATTACCGCCTATGCCACCAAGGTCGCTAAGGGCCTTGAGACTATTCGTGCCGCCGGTGCTGAGGCCGCCATGCAGTGCGAGCAGAACACGCTCAACAAGCTCTGCAATGGTATCACCGCCATCAACGACTCCATTAAGGCGCTCGACGCCGTGCATCAGAAGGCCGAGGCTCTCGATGGCCAGGAGCAGGCCAACGTGTATGCACACGAGGTCGTTCCCGCTATGGATACGCTGCGCGCCGCCGTGGATGCCATGGAGGAGATCGTGGCCGCCGACTACTGGCCGGTTCCGACCTACGACGACATCCTGTTCTACGTGTAGAGCGTAACTGACATATCGTCACGGTATTGAGCCGGGGTCCGCATCGCGCGGGGCCCGGCTATTTGTTTGCGAAGGACGCTTTGGATCCCGCTTTGCAACTGATTCGCCCACGCAATAAGGGGTCGTGGGCAAAAAACGTCAAATATGAGTACTGTCACAAGCCCTGTAGCATTATCTTTTTGCAAAATATGCAGTGTTACGCAACATATGTCCAAGTACTTAGCTGATAAATGCCTGCAATTCCTCCGCCGTAGGACGCCTTGTGTCCAAATCGCCTTCTGATGGCATGAAATCGCTGTTACTAAATTGGTAACAGTACTCATATTTGCTATTTTTTGTCCACGGGCCCTTGGATGACAGTGTGATTTTATGCCTTCGGGGTTCGAATCCCGGCGTATGGGTAGCAAAAAGCCCGCTACCGAATTGGTAACGGGCTTCTCAGATTCTGTGGTGCCCCCAGCGGGATTCGAACCCGCGATATCCACCTTGAAAGGGTGGCGTCCTTGGCCGCTAGACGATGGGGACAGCGGGAAAGAGTATAGCAGACTTTTTTGCCGGCGCGTATATCGTTGGCAAACTGGAAAACCACCACAAAGGTATCTGTCCCCTTTGTGGTGGTTGGGGCGTTAGGGGAGGAGCTTCATGGCGGCGTCGTGGGCGGCGTGCTCGTAGGTGTCGTCGAGGGGTTTGAGCGGCAGCAGAGCGTTGGCCTGTGCGTCGCCGCGGCGCTCGAGGGCGTGCGCGATGAGCCAGTCGGCGAGTTCGGGATTCTTGGGTAGCGCCGGGCCGTGCAGGTACGTGCCGATGACACCCTTGTAGGTGAGACCCTCAAATCCATCGTCGCCGTTGTTGCCGGTGCCCGTGACGACGGACGTTCCGAGCGGCGTGGCATCGGCGTCCAAAAGCGTGCGGCCACCGTGGTTCTCGAATCCCACAAAGGGCTCGGGTGCCAGGTCGGTCTTGACGGCGACGTTGCCGATCAGGCGGTCGGAGCCGCGTACGGTCTCGGCGGCAATGACGCCCAGGCCCTCTATGCGTTTTTCGCCCATATAGTACGAACGGCCGAGCAGCTGATAGCTGCCGCAGATGGCGAGCAGCGAACCGCCGTCCTCAACATAGGCTGCGACCTTGTCTTTTTGGGCGAGAAGCTCGTGTGCCACGGCTAGCTGGTCGCGATCGGATCCGCCGCCCATCATGACGATATCGGCATCATGCAGATCGAGCACCTCGCCCATGCGGACCTCATCCACGCGAACGGGGATGCCGCGCCAGGCGCAGCGGCGCTCGAGGGCGATGACGTTGCCGCCGTCGCCATAGAGGTTGAGGGCATCGGGATACAGGTAGACGATGCGCAGCGGGCGCGAGAGCTCGACTGGCGCGATACCGACAGGAAGAGCGCTGCCGTCGGCACGGACTGCGGCGCGGGCAGCAACCGTGGCTGCATCGGCACCCTTCAGCCCGTCGAGTTCTTTGACCAGCGGCGGGAAGGCCGTGTAGTTGGCGACGGCGTAGAAGGTGTCATCGGCGGCCTCGTCTGCCATGGCGCCAATTGCCTGCGCGACGTCCGAGATAATCGCGGCATCGATGCCGGCGTACTTGAGGCGCACCTGCATGTCGTGCGCGCGCGTGCCGCCGGCAAAGGCGACAAGACCCGGCGTGTCGGCGATGCGCTCGAAGTCGACGTCGTAGATCCACGAGACATCGTGGCCGTCGGCGTCGTTGTCATTGAGGAAGAAAGCGCAGAGTCTGCCGCCTGCCGTCTTGATGGACTGGATTTGTCGATCGAAGCCTACGGGATTCTTGGCCAGGTTGGCCTCGACGGTGCGGCCGGCGATATCCCAGCGCCCCATACGACCGCCGGCAGGCACATAGGCATCGAGCGTAGGCTGTAGAAGCGCCGTGTTCACGCCCAACTCGTGTGTGGCAAAGAAGGCGGCGGCAACGTTATAGACCATGTACAGACCGTTGTAGCGCGTGGCGATATGCGTTGCGGGTGCGTCGGTATCGGGTCCAAAGACAAGGTCAAAGCCGTAGCCGTCGCAGCCGAGTTCCACGCCCGTCACGCGACGGACAAGCGCAGGGCGGGCCCAGCCGCACGAGGGGCAATGGTAGGCGCCGAGTTGACCATACTGTACGTAGTCGTACTCCAACGGGGCGTTGCACTGCGAGCAAAAGCGCGAGTCGCTAATGCGGTCGGACTCGGTGCCCGTGGCGCCATCGATGCCAAAGGCAATACTCGCGTTGGGAACGCGCGCGGCAATCGAGGCGCACAGCGGGTCGTCGGCGTTGTAGATGAGCGTCGTTGCCGGCGAAAGCTCCAACGCGTGGGCGATGACCTCCTGGGTGTGATCGATCTCGCCATAGCGATCTAGCTGGTCACGGAACAGGTTGAGCAGCACGAAGTACGTCGGCTTGAGCTTGGGCAGGACGCGCACAGTGTAGAGCTCATCGCATTCAAAAACGCCTACGCGCTTGCTGCTGGCGGTTCGCTTAAGGTTGCCGCGGGCCTCGAGCAGAGCGCCCACCACACCAGGCTCCATATTGTTGCCGGCACGGTTGCACACCACGGTAGCACCGCTGGCAGCAACGGCGTCGGCGATGAGGTTGGAGGTGGTGGTCTTGCCGTTGGTGCCGGTGATCACCACGCTGCGGTCGACCAGGCTCGCGAGGTCGCTTAGCAGCTCGGGGTCGATCTTCATGGCGATGCGGCCGGGGAGTACGCCGCCCTGGCGCTTAAGGACGGAGCGCAGCCCCCAGCGGGCGATATCGCTCGAGGCACAGGCGAGAGATGAGCGGAAGTTCATGAAGCCGTTCCTAACGTGAATGACATGGTCGTGGCGTTTGCGCCGTTAAAAGCCGTAACGGCGCACAAATTCCTGGGCAAGCTGCGATACATCTTCGCAGGCGTTGGCCCAGGGGGCAAAGTCGGGGGTGTCCGAGATGATGCCGTCGGCTTCCCAAACTGCCTGATGCGAAAGGTCCCAGGGGTCGTGCGGTTCGGGCCGGCAGGGAAGGTACGGTGTCTGATACATGGGGTTCAGCAAAAAGAACGCGCCGCCCTCGCAACGGTTAGCGAACTCACGCAGCGCGCGCGTCGCCGGGCGCATCTTGTTTGTTTTGAACAGCAGAATCGTGCGGGCGAGCAGGTACCAAGGAGAGTTTTCGAGTGCGTCTGCCCCCATCTGTTCCTCGAGCTGGTGGGCTAGGGCAAAAAAGCCGTCCTGGTCTTCCAGGCGAGCGAGAGCGAGCAACACGGTGCCGGCAGCTCGGGTGGGATAGCCTTCTGCCTTAAGGACGCGGCGGGCGTAGTTGGCAGCAGCGCGGTAGCGGGCGCTTGCCATGCACAGCTGCGAGATGGCCTCGACTGTGTGGAGCCACCCGATAAGGGCCGGCTCGCTCACGGTAAGGTCCGCTGCGGTGACACCGTCGGCCAAAACATTATTGGCCCAGTAGTGTGGGGCCTCCATGTCGAACCCGGGCACGCTTTGCCGCAGGTAATCGGTCGTGGTCGCTTCGAGCTTCATCAGGTCGCCCAGGCAGGCGTCGACGGGTGTGTCCGCCAAAATGATGGCGAGCAGCTGGGCATCGACCGCCAGCGCATCGACGCGAACGATCTTGAGCAGCTCATCGCGCATATCGTCGAACAGGCGGTTGCGCGTCTGCTCAAACTCCTCGTCGCTGCCCATGTCCTCGATGCGATGGAGCTCGTCGAGCAAATGACGATGCACGCCGGCATAGGAAAGCAGCGCCTGCGCATGCTCGGTCTGCGCGTACTTTTGAGGGTTAACGCTCACGTCGTTATGGACAAGTTCGCGTGCTGCATCGGTGAGTTCGGGGTGCGACGCAACGTAGGCGCGCTCCAGGTAGGCGGGGATGTAGACGCTCGGATCCATTAGAGGTCTCCTCCCTTAAACGGCAGGCCCTGCTCGGCCGCCCGCAGGATGCGCTCGTCGATCTGGGAACGCACGATATCGTTGGTGGCGACCCAGGCGGCGAAGCTGGCGTTGTCGGGGGCGCCCAAGCCCTCCTGCAGTACCGGCGTCGCCTCGGACAGCGCAAGGACAAGCTCGTCGGTAGAGCCCACACCCACGTTGACGCGGGCATAGACGCCATCGGGAAACTCGGTTTGGAAGTAGAGTGCCTCGGCCGCGTGCGGGCACGAGCGTGCAAGGATGCGCAAGTAGTGCTCGGCACCCTCGTAGTCCAGCTCGCGCCAGGCTGCGCTCATCAGTGCGATGAGCGTCCACGGGTCCAAGTCGCGCTCCGCGTCCTTGGGACGACGACGCAGCGGCGTGTTGGCGAGATAGGGGACGGAGTGGGCAGAGCGAAAGCGCTTGAGCTCCTCGGCAGGGTATTCGAGCTTCGCCATGGCGAGCATCGCGGTGTGGCGGACGCCGGCCGGATCGTTGGGGGCAAAGTCGAGGCTGCGGTTTGCAGCTTCGAGCGACATGCGATAGCGTCCGCTAATGAGGGCGCGCGATGCAAGGGCGGCAAGCCAGCGCAGGTAGGGGCGGCGCATAAGGTCGCCCGCGGCCTCGCGCTCATAGGGGTCCTGCGCCGAGGCGATCTTGAACGCCAGGTCATGCTCGACTTCATCGCGCTTGGATACCAGGTACTGTACGTATTCCTCGTTGGAGTCGGCGGTGAGGGCCGTCAGCATGCGCTGGGCATCCCAGTTGGTCGGATCGAGCGCGGCGGCCTCGCGAAGCATGTTCTCGGCAGCGGCCTCTTCCTGCTCGGCTTGGGCATCGTCGGGGATAAAGGGAATGCGGTAGTCGACAGCCTCGACCACCTTGGCAATCAGATGTCCGGCGCGGTCGCGATCATGCACGATGAGCGGTGCGGGGTTGCGGGTGAATTGTTCCATCAGACGCTCTACGGCGGTGCCATCGGTGAGCGGGATATTGTCGCGGCGCAAGGCCTCAAGAACGAGGCGATGGCAATCCTCTTGAATGGGATCGAATGCCATGGGGCCTCCTTTGCTGCGGTTAGGGTTCAAATGTCTCTATATAAGGTTCTAGTTTACCCGCATGTGGCACACCGGGGGTGTCGCACTTGGACTTGCACCTTTGCACCACGAAGACGGATGTCGCACAAATGTCGGCACCTTGGACGACCGAGTGGTATCACGGTGCCGCAAACGGTCGATTTTTGGCGGCGAACGGTGCATATTTTGGAGGGGCACAGTCCTGCCCAGGATATGTAGTCAACCTTGATAAAACGTTTGCCCAGCTTGGGAGTATGAATGCCGCACAAGGGTCTTCAGGGATAGAAAAAACGTTTCATCATTGGCGGCTTTAGGTGAATAACTGACCAACCAGAACGGTAAAATAGTGTTTGTCTGAGCGTTGAGACGTTTAGACATCGCGCATTGTCATCGCCGGCAACGCGCAAACCGGTCCTAACGGAGCCAATTGGGTGCTCCGTTATATACGCAAGTCTAAGAGGGGCTTGTTTAGGAGGCACAGTATGGGACGTTTTACCAATCCTCGCGATCTGTACTTTGGTGAGGGCGCTCGCCACGAGGTGAAGAACCTCAAGGGCAAGAAGGCCATCATCGTTTCTGGCGGCAGCTCTATGCGCCGCGGCGGGTTCCTGCAGGACGTCGAGAACGACCTTAAGGAAGGCGGTTTCGAGGTCAAGCTGTTCGAGGGCGTCGAGTCCGACCCGTCCATCGAGACGGTCATGAAGGGCGCCGAGGCCATGCGCGAGTTCGAGCCCGACTGGATTATCGCCATCGGTGGCGGCTCGCCCATCGATGCCGCTAAGGCCATGTGGGTCTTCTACGAGTATCCCGAGGAGTCCTTCGATAACATCATCCAGCCGTTCAGCTTCCCGGAGCTGCGTCAGAAGGCTCATTTCTGCGCCATCTCCTCTACCTCCGGCACCGCTACCGAGGTTACCGCGTTCTCCGTCATTACCGACTACGCCAAGGGCATCAAGTACCCGCTGGCCGACTTCAACATCACCCCTGATGTCGCCATCGTCGACCCCGAGCTCACCTACACCATGCCCGCCAAGCTGTGCGCTCACACCGGCATGGATGCTCTGACCCACTGCATGGAGGCCTACGTTTCCACCTGCGCCTCTATGTTCACCGACGCCAACGCCCTGCACGGCATCCGCGAGATCGTCGAGTGGCTGCCCAAGTCCTATGCTGGCGACCATGAGGCCCGTCAGCACATGCACGAGGCTCAGTGCATCGCCGGTATCGCCTTCTCCTCGGGCCTGCTCGGCATCGTTCACTCCATGGCTCACAAGACCGGTGCTGCCTTCGAGAACGGCCACATCATCCACGGTGCCGCTAACGCCATGTACCTGGGCAAGGTTATCCAGTGGAACTCCAAGGACCCGCGTGCTGCTGAGCGTTACGCTTACGTGGCCAAGGAGATCCTGCACCTTCCCGGCGAGACCAACGAGGAGCTCATCGCTGCGCTCGTCCAGAAGATTCGCGACCTCAATGACCAGCTCAACATTCCGCAGTCCATCAAGGATTACGCGAATGGTGGCGTGAAGGTCGACGCCGAGAACCCGCAGATGGTTTCCGAGGATGAGTTCCTCGCCAAGCTGCCCGAGATCGCTGCGAACGCCGAGACCGACGCCTGCACGCCCGAGAACCCGCGTGAGACCAAGGCTGCCGACTTCGAGAAGATCCTCAAGGCCTGCTACTACGACACCGACATCGATTTCTAATCGACTCTTGTTATCGTAACGAGGGGCTCCGCACGTATCCGTACGGAGCCCCTTTCTTTTTTCTTTTAGAGAATGGGATAGTTATGGCTGCAATTTTCAATAGCCCCAGCAAGTACATCCAGGGTCCGGACGAGCTCGCCAAGCTCGGCTCCTATGTCGAGCCGCTCGGCGCTAAGGCCCTCGTCATCGTGACGCCTTCGGGCAAGAAGCGCGTCGGTGCCAAGATCGAGGGTGGTTTTGCCGAGGCTAAGGCCGAGCTGCTGTTTGAGGACTTTAACGGCGAGTGCTCCAAGAGCGAGGTCGATCGCCTGGTTGCGCTCGCGCGCGACAACGGCTGCGACATCATCGTCGGCGTCGGTGGCGGCAAGATCCTCGACACCGCCAAGGCCGTCGCCTACTACCTGGAGTCCCCGGTCATCATTTGCCCCACCATCGCTTCGACCGATGCCCCGTGCTCGGCGCTCTCCGTGCTCTATACCGATGACGGCCAGTTCGATAAGTACCTGTTCCTTAAGGCGAACCCCAATATCGTTCTTATGGATACGACGGTTATCGCGGCGAGCCCGGTACGCCTGACGGTGGCAGGTATGGGCGATGCGCTCGCAACCTACTTTGAGGCCCAGGCGACGCACGATGCCGACGGTGGCACCTGCGCTGGTGGCAAAGGCGGCATGGCCGGTCTGGCGCTTGCCAAGCTCTGCTACGAGACGCTTATGGCCGATGGCGTCAAGGCCAAGGTCGCGCTGGAGAAGGGTGCGCTCACGCCTGCCGTCGAGCATATCATCGAGGCCAATACGCTGCTTTCGGGCATTGGCTTTGAGAGCTCGGGCCTTGCTGCTGCTCATGCCATCCACAATGGCCTGACGATGCTGCCCGAGTGCCACGGCATGTATCACGGCGAGAAGGTCGCCTTTGGCACCATCGTTCAGCTGGTACTCGAGGATGCTCCGACTGAGAAACTCGAGGAAGTCTTGGGCTTCTGCATTGAGCTGGGCCTGCCGGTCACGATGAAGGAACTTGGCGTTGCCGAGCTTACGCGCGAGCAGGCCATGATTGTTGCCGAGGCCGCCTGCGCGCCCGATGACACCATGTGCAACATGCCGTTTGAGGTGACGCCCGAGATGGTCGCAAACGCCATCCTGGGTGCCGACGCGCTGGGTCACTACTACCTTATGGATGAGTAAATCAAGCTAAGGAAGGGGCAAAGCCAGCAGACGGCTTTGCCCCTTTTTGCTATGGTGCAAACCAACCTGACCCCATCGCACCAAGTTGGTGCAAAGGGGGCAGGTTACTTTGCACCAATCGTTGTTTGATGAAGGGCGGATTCTCGTATGGCGCTTCCTATGGTTTACGGCGGTCCCGGTCGGTATGTTCAGGGGCCGGGCGAACTTTCGCGTCAGGGCAGGTATTTGTCATGGTTGGGCTGCGCTGCCTATGTCTTATTTGACCAGGGCACCGAGGATCGGCTGTGCAGGCAGATCGTCGATGGATTTCTGGATGAAGATCTAAGCGAGCCGTTCTTTAAGATTTACAACGGTCCGTGTACGGAAGAGGCTGTTGCCGAAATGGCTAAGGAAGCCCAGGCTGAGTATTGCGACATGGTGGTGGGCATTGGCGGCGGCAAGATGCTCGATATCGCCAAGGCAGTAGCGTTTTATGCCGAGTTGCCGTTGTGCGTATGCCCCACGGCGGCTTCGATGGACGGTCCGTGCAGTGCGATTTCGGTGCTGTATCACGAGGATGGGTCGTTCGACCGCTACCTGATGCTCGAGAAGAATCCAGATCTGGTCGTGGTCGATACCAACGTGGTCGCAGCGGCCCCACTGCGTATGACGGTCGCTGGTATGGGCGATGCGCTGGCAACGTACTTCGAGGCGCGTTCGTGTGCCGCGGCGCACGGCGCCAACGAGCACGGTGGCGCGCCGGGGCACTTGGCCCTGGTCGCGGCTCGTGCCTGCTATGACACACTTATGGAGTGCGGCGTCGCTGCCAAGCGCGATCTCAAAAAGGGGCGTACATCGCCAGCGGTTGAGCGTCTGATCGAGTGCAATATTCTGCTTTCGGGCGTTGGCTTTGAGAGTGGCGGTTTGGCGCTGGCGCATGCGATCGCCAACGGCCTGACGATTCTGCCCGAGTGCAAGGCCATGCATGGTGAGGCCGTGGCATTTGGCCTGGTGGTTCAGCTTCGTTTGGAGCGTGCTCCCGAGCTTGAACAGGTGCTCGAGTTTTGCCAGCGCGTCGGCCTGCCGACGACGCTCGAGGATCTGGGCCTTGGCGAGATTTCCGATGCCGACCTGCAGAGTGTTGCAAATGCGGCCTTTAGAAACGAGCGTAATATGGCCAACGAGCAGGCCAAGGTGACCAAACAAAAGCTCGTGCAGCTCATGTGCGAGGCATAGTTTGGCGCTTGATTGACCTTGTGCAATCGAGGCGGCGATAGGCCATAGGCTATTTGTCCCAAAGGTGCTCCGCGTGTAATTTGCTCGAGGCACGGGCCGATGGCGTATCATTATCTCTTGCTTGTTTGCACTGCTCAGGGAGGGGCCGCGCATGGCGCAGGAACACGATCTGTTTGATGACATTATCGAAATCAGCAAGGGTTTCGACTTTCTTAAAAACCCGCTTGGCGGTGTGACCGACGCACTCGATCCGTCGGCGCCGCAGTGGAATCCTGCCGACTACAAGGAGCGTCCGCGCGGCAACACCATTCCGTGCCTGACCTGCAAAAACGAAAAGAGCGGCTGCACCGCGTGCATGGATGTGTGCCCGGTCAACGCTATCGAGGTCGAGGAAGACGCCATCGAGATCCTCGACTCCTGTCGCAAGTGCGGCCTGTGCGCCGCTGCCTGTCCGACCGAGGCGATCATCTCGCCGCGCCTGGCGCCCAAAAACCTTTACGACGACATTGTCTCTGCAGCTACGAGCCACGAGACCGCCTACGTCACTTGCACGCGCGCCCTCAAGCGCATGCCGCGCGAAAACGAGGTCGTCGTCGCCTGCGTGGGCGATATTACGGCCGAGACCTGGTTCTCGGTGCTGGCCGACTATCCCAACGTGAGCGTGTACCTGCCGTTGGGCGTGTGCGATAAGTGCCGCAACACCGGTGGCGAGGATATTCTGGGCGAGGCCATCGCCACCGCCGAGGAGTGGGCCGGTACGGGCATGGGCCTGGAGGTCGACCCCAAGAGCCTCAAATGTCATAAGCGCCGCGAGTACGAGCGCAAGGAGTACATGGATAAGATTGCCCGCACCACGGGCCTGACGGTGACCAAGCTCAATCCGGCAACGGCGGCGCTGGCCTCGGTGACGCAGAAGTTGAAGGCCCACCGTCACCAGATCACGCAGCTTGAGCGTACGCTCAACACCATGTGCGGTACCACGTCGGCCAAGCGTCGCCGTTTGCTCACGCACGGGCGCCAACTGGTGCTCTCGACGTTGCAAAACCACCCCGAGCTTGCCCAGAACATGCAGGTGAGCACGCCGGAATGCGATTTTGACAAGTGCACGTCGTGCGGCGAGTGCGTCAACGTGTGCCCCACGTTTGCCTGTGACCTGGTGGGAAGCGGCCGCTTTGCACTGGAGTCCACGTATTGCCTAGGCTGCGGAGCCTGCGTCAAGGTGTGCCCCGAGCATGCGCTTAAGTTGGTTGAACATGATGCATCCAACCTGGTCGTCGTCGATCCCGAGGCCGAGGAAAAGGCCGCCCAGAAGGCTAAGGCCCACGAAGAAGCCCAGAAGGTCAAGGCTGAGGCGAAGGCCAAGCTCGACAAGATGCTCGATCAGGTGGAGAAACTCGCGGACTAGTCAGCGACCCCTATCTCTGCTTCATTCGTGCCGCCGTGGCGTCCGGGTTAGCCCAGATGCTGCGGCGGCGCTATACTTATGCAGTTTGAAGTACCTGTACCAAAAGGAGCTGTCGTGTCCCTTTCCATCGGTATCGTGGGCCTGCCCAACGTGGGCAAGTCGACGCTGTTCACCGCGCTTACCAAAAAGACCGGCCTTGCCGCCAACTACCCGTTCGCCACGATCGACCCCAACGTGGGTATCGTCGATGTGCCCGATAGCCGCCTGCAAAAGCTCGCCGACATCGTTAACCCGGGTCGCATCGTGCCGGCGACGGTCGAGTTCGTCGACATCGCTGGCCTGGTGAAGGGTGCCAACGAGGGCGAGGGCCTGGGCAATCAGTTCCTGGCCAACATTCGCGAGACCGACGCCATCTACGAGGTCGTGCGCTACTTTAAAGACCCCAACGTCATGCGTGAGGTGGGCCGCACGGGCGAGTTCGTCGATCCCGCCGGTGACGCCGATACCATCATGACCGAGCTCATCCTGGCCGACATGGGCACGCTCGAGAAGCAGCTGCCCAAGCTCGAGAAGGAGGCCAAGCGCGACAAGGAGCTCATGCCCAAGTTCGAGGTCGCCAAGCGTCTGCTTGCCTGGCTCAACGAGGGCAAGCGCGCCGCGTCCATGGAGATGACCGACGAGGAGCGCGCCGCTGCCAAGGGCCTGTTCCTGCTCACTATGAAGCCCATCCTGTATGTGGCCAACGTGGACGAGGATATGCTCAACGACGATCTGGCGCCCATCGATGGTGTTAAGCCGCTGCCCATCTGCGCCAAGATCGAGGCCGAGCTTTCCGAGCTCGATCCCGAGGACGCCGCCGACTACCTGGAGAGCTTGGGCTTGGAGCAGCCCGGCCTGGACGTGCTCGCACAGGCGGCCTATAAGCTGCTTGGCCTGCAGTCGTTCTTTACGGCCGGCGAGATGGAGGTCAAGGCCTGGACGGTTCGTCAGGGCGCGACCGCCCCGCAGGCCGCCGGCGTCATCCACACCGACTTTGAGCGCGGCTTTATTAAGGCCGAGGTCATTGGCTATGACGACTACATCGAGCTCGGCGGTGAGCAGGGCGCCAAGGCCGCCGGCAAGCTGCGTATTGAGGGCAAGGACTATGTCATGGCCGATGGCGACGTCGTGCACTTCCGCTTTAACGTGTAAGGATGACGCGCATGTTTAAATATGGTAAAAAAGCCGGCTACATGGGTATTGCACTGCTCGTACTTGCGGTGATTCCGCTGGTGGTCGCAGCGTGTGTTATCCCCAACATTGGTCCCGAGTTGGCAACAAAGTTTAATGCCGCCGGCGAGGTGACGCGCTGGGGCAAGAGTTACGAGTTGCTGGCACTGCCGGTGCTCAACCTGCTGCTGAGCGTGGCGACGTACTTTACGGCAGGACGCCAGGCTAAAAACAATGATGACTCCGCCGCCATGGCGCGCATCGTGTGTGAGCGCTACCTGCGTAACGGTTGCATCACAGGTGTGTTCCTCAACGTGGTCAACGTTTACTTTATGTACTCGGCGATTACCGGAACGGGCTTTGGCTTTGGTTTCTAGCCTGTCCTTTTAGGCAACGAGCCTGCACGCATATTCAAGGGCTGCTGCGAGGCCGCCGCTCGATCGTGGTTTAAAGACCATGTCGGCGGCGGCCTCGTTTTCGTATCCGGCGCCGCGAAGGGCGAGTGCGATACCGGCTTCCAGGAGAAGGGGCAGACCACGTTGGCTGGTTGCGATTACGGCAGCCTGATTGAGCGAGCAGCTGTGCGCTTGGCATTGGATGGCAAGTTCACCTTGCGCCGGGCAAGGGACCAGAACGGCGGCGACGCGACTTGATAGCAATGCAAATGCTGTGCGCTCATCGGGCGAAAGGCATTCGGCTTCAACGACGACGAGCTTGGGCGGTGCGCTGTTTGTGCGAAGCATGGCTCGGTACATGCGGACCGAAGAACCCGACATAGAAAACTCCTGTGTATTCGTTTAAACGTAAACTATAGTTTACGTTTTTGTTCAGCTCCATTTCAAACTCGGCTGCATGGACGAACGTGCGAAACAGATTCTTGGCAAGCGAGTCGAGCAGACGCGCAGGGACCTTGGTATCTCCAAGGTCGATTTTTGTGTGGCGACAGGAATCAGCCGACCCTACCTCGACCGAATCGAAGATGGGACGGCAAATTTCACGCTCAAGGTTCTATTTAAGATCGCGCCCGCACTCGGCATGACGGTGTCAGAGCTTCTCGAGGGGATCGAATAGGGCGTTCCCCCGCTGTATTTGACGCTCTTTGGGCGGGTCCCCCTGGTTGCGATGTGCAAAATCGCGAGTATTCAGCACCAGTTCGGCCGTAGATGGTAGCTCGAGCGGCTGGCTTTGCCTTTTTGACAGTAGATAATCCACACTCTAAATAAAAATGAGGAATAAATATTTACTAGACGGACCCTTCGTCCTAAAAGTTCGTCTAATAATCGGCCGATTCTATGCCTCCGGAGGAGAAATTGCAGAATACTCCGATTTTTGCACGGCCCGAGGGGGACCACCTGTCGTTTAAGGCTGCGATAAGTGGAGCTGCCTTAGGGATTACGCCATCGGGATGCGGTCGTGGTTGACTTGGCTGTAGAACAGGCGCTGGATCTCGGCGGCATCGCGTGACTGGCCGAGCGCCCACATGGTCTTGGCCACGAGCGTCTCGGTGGTCATGTCGTCGCCGCGCAAAATGCCCGGATGATCGGCGTAGGCACGGCCGACCTCATAAACACCCAGGTCAAGGCCCTCTTCGGGGACCTGCGTGGTCATAACGACGGTGCGGCCCGAATCGACCCAGCGGAAAATCGCCTCTTGGAACGACTCGCCCGACTCGCCAAACTCGGGGATACCGCCAATGCCAAAGGTCTCCAGGATTACAGCATCGTAGCTGTCGGCAAGGGCGTCCAGGATACCCGGGTTCACGCCAGGCGTTAGCTTAAGGACAAATACGCGCGGGTCGATGCTGTCGTAGAAACGCACCGGGTTTTCGCCCTGATGCGTGCCGTGAAGCCCGTTGCGCACGATGCGGTCGTTGCGGATATAGGCGATAGGCGGATAGTTGACGCTAATGAACGCGTTAAAGCTCATGGTGCGCTGTTTGCGGGCGCGCGTGCCGGCAATGGCTACGCCGCCAAACACGATCGAGACGTCGTGCGAGTGCTCGTCGAGCGCATAAAGCAGGCTCTGGTACAGGTTGAGCTTGGCGTCGGTAAAGGGATTGCCCATGGGCTTTTGCGAGCCGGTGAGTACGATGGGCTTGGGGCTGTCCTGAATCAGATAGGAAAGCGCCGCCGCGGTGTAGCTCATGGTGTCGGTGCCGTGCAGAATCACGAAGCCGTCGTGGTCGGCATAACCCTCGACGATGACGTCGCGGATACGCATCCAGTCGCTCGGACGCATATTGGTGCTGTCGATGTTCATGGGCTGCACGACGTCGAGCTCGCAGAGGCCCGAGATCTCGGGGACGCTCTGGGCGAGCTCCTCACCGGTCAGGGCGGGGGAGAGGCCGTTGCCGTCCTCGGTCGATGCGATGGTGCCGCCCGTGGCGATGAGAAGGATGCGCTTCATGCTGGTATTCCTATCGTATTTGCCGCCGCAGAGGCGGAGTCGTTCGGCAGTATTGTGGCACAGGGCGTCCAATGTTCAAACGTAATACATCATCTGTAACGTTTAGTAACACTTCAATTGCCGTCAAATAAGGGCCCAGGTCGTGCGTTTGCCGTGCGCTGATGGCTGCGAGGGACGAGAAACCCCATATAACGTGTACACTATGAAAGTTATTTTCGTTCATTCACGCGGGTGGGCACCGGCTCCCCGCCAACAGGAGGGGAAACCATGGATCAAAAGGCTTCCGCAAAGGTCCTCGTACTCGACTTTGGTGCGCAGTACGGTCAGCTCATTGCCCGTCGCGTCCGCGACCTCAACGTGTATTCCGAGATTGTCCCCTGCGACATCTCGGCCGACGAGATTCGCGAGATGAACGCCTCTGCGCTCATCCTTTCCGGCGGCCCGGCTTCTGTGTATGCCGAGGACGCTCCGTCCATCGACCCCGCCATCTTTGACCTGGGCCTTCCCGTCCTGGGCTTTTGCTACGGCCATCAGATCACGGCCGTGACGCTCGGCGGCAAGGTCGGTCACTCCGAGGTGGGCGAGTACGGCCGCGCCACTATTACGCGCACTGCCGGCGCCAAGCTCTTTAACTCCACGCCCATGGAGCAGACCGTGTGGATGAGCCACCGCGACGCCGTGTCCGAGGTGCCCGAGGGCTTTACCGTTACCGCCAGCACCGACGTGTGCCCGGTTGCCGCCATGGAGTGCGTCGAGCGCAAAATCTTCACCACGCAGTTCCACCCCGAGGTCAAGCATTCCGAGTACGGTCAGCAGCTGCTGAGCAACTTCCTGTTTGAGATCTGCGGCCTGGAGCCCAACTGGAGCATGGACAACCTGGTCGAGACCATGACGGCCGAGTTTCGCGAGAAGGTCGGCGACGACCGCGTGATTCTGGCCCTGTCCGGCGGCGTCGACTCCTCCGTCGTGGCTGCGCTGGGCGCCCGCGCCGTGGGCAAGCAGATGACCTGCGTGTTCATCAACCACGGCCTGCTGCGCAAGGGCGAGCCCGAGCAGGTGGAGGAGGTCTTCACCAAGCAGTTTGACGTCGACTTTATCCACGTCCACGCCGAGGACCGTTATGCCGAGCTTCTGGCCGGCGTGACCGAACCCGAGGAGAAGCGCCGCATCATCGGTACGCAGTTCTGGAAAGAGTTCTTCGCCGTGGCGCAGCAGCTCGAGACCGATGGCAAGCCGGTCAAGTACCTGGCTCAGGGCACCATCTACCCCGACATCATCGAGTCCGGCGCTCGCAAGACGGGCGGCAAGACGGCCACCATCAAGAGCCACCACAACCTGATCCCGTTCCCCGAGGGCGTGCACTTCGACCTCATTGAGCCGCTCGACCACTTCTTTAAGGACGAGGTCCGCGCGCTTGGTCTGGCGCTGGGCCTGCCGGGTCACATCGTGTTCCGCCAGCCCTTCCCGGGCCCGGGTTTGGCCATCCGCATCATCGGTGCGGTCGACAAGGAGAAGCTCGAGATTCTCAAGAATGCCGACGCTATCGTGCGCGAGGAGCTCGACGCCTACAACCAGCGCCTGTTTGAGCAGACCGGCGAGCGCAACTCCGAGCACAGCTGCTGGCAGTACTTTGCGGTCCTGCCCGACATCAAGTCCGTCGGCGTTATGGGCGACGAGCGCACCTATCAGCGCCCGATCATCCTGCGCGCCGTCGAGTCCAGTGACGCCATGACCGCCGATTGGGCCAAGCTGCCCTACGACGTGCTGGCCCGCATTTCCGGCCGCATCGTGGCCGAGGTTCCCGGCGCCAACCGCGTGTGTTATGACATTACGTCCAAGCCGCCCGCGACGATCGAGTGGGAATAGTTAAAATATGTGCAATATACGTGCACGACAACCTAGATAGCACCCATGGCGCGCTGCATCATGGGTGCTATCTTTGTATATGGGAGCGGATCACGGCATATTCCAGTCGCCACGTGACGGATATCCGTCACACCATGACGGATTCCAGGAACATGCCGCCTGCCGCGCGTACAATCGCCGTATTGCGCACACACGAGGCAAGGAGGTCCGCATGGAGACAGTTAACGTCACCGTACGCATGGAGAGGCAGACGAGGGACGACGCTGCGAAGCTCTTCTCGGAGCTCGGCATCAGCACCACCCAGGCGATCAACATGTTCCTCAAGCAGGCCGTGGGGGAGCAGAGGATACCCTTCGAGGTCTGGATTCGCGGCAATTATTGAGGCTGGATGCAAGTGGGACAAACTGAGGCAAACTGGAACGAACTGGAGATAGTTTCTAACTATTGAGTGGGATTAGGGTAAGTAACATGCGAAGAATCGATTCAGCACCTACACGCGACACCCTTGTTAAGCTGCTGCACAACGACGCCCTCGGGAGGAATGGGGATCTCGCCGAGTTTGCCGGGATACTCAAATCCATCGAAGGCGGGTTTTCCCTGTTCGTAGACGCTGATTGGGGAAGCGGGAAGACATTCTTCGTTAGACAGGTGGCCTGTATCCTTGAAGAGGTTAATCCTTTTCTTGAGTCTCACGGAGACCTCGACGGATTGCTTGGTAACAATTGCGAGCTTGCACCCTATACGGAGCTGAACAGCTTCTTGCCCGTATACTACAACGCCTGGGAAAATGACCATTGGGATGATCCGCTGCCTTCGATTGCAGCATCTATAGCCCTCCAAGGCGATGCATGCGCCTCTTTTCGCAGCGACACCGAAGCTGGTGAAAAGATTGCCGGAACACTCGACGCCATATTGGGGGTCTTCGGGCATGGCGGAGCCAGCTCTTTAAGAGACGCTTTTTCGGGCAGAGATTTAATCCAGGCTTATCGCGACAGAGAAACGCTAAGGTCCTCTGTTTCAAACCTGGTGGATGTAGCTCTCCCCGAAAAAGCCAACACATTGCTTCTCATTGTCGATGAGCTCGACCGTTGCCGTCCTTCTTTTGCAATGAAGGTGCTCGAGCAGTTGAAGAATCTGTTTGCAGATGATCGGGTAGTCATCGTATATTCGGTCAACGCCAATCAGCTATCACATGTTGTTGAAGGCACGTATGGGCAAGGTTTTGACGGCCGACGTTACTTGTCGCGTTTCTACGATCTGACTATCCCCCCTAAGAAAAGTCGATAGCTTTAAGCAGCTAGAAGCGAACGGCTTCATAAAAACCTCCAACCGCTTTGACGTAATTGCGTATGAGCTTGCAGAAGCATACGGAATGACGATGAGGGACGCCAACAGGTATCTGACTGAGCTTTTCAGAGTTCGCCCTTTAGTATTGGAAAACCGCGATGGATTTGAAGGCGACTGGGTTCGAGCGTTTGCCGATGCCGGTCTGGTCCCGATTATGCTCGCCTTGAAATTATTTGACGCCGACGCGTTTGCCTCCGTGGTTCAGAAATTTGAAATAGAGCCTCTTTACCATGCGTTCTCTAAGAGCGAAGCGGCGATGGAGTTCATGGATGCAACATGGGGGTCGTATATAAAGTTCGAGGAGGGAAAGATCCCTTCCGACGAAGACAGGGTGAGTGCAAGGCACGAGCTCCTCGAGGCCTTGGTCTACATGATTTGGTGCAAAGACAGAAACAATTCTAAATACCAGCATTCCTATCAAGTTCTCATTAGAAGAAGCTGGGGATTTAACTCGCTCCCGCGTTTAGCAAAGATTATCTAGGAGTAACAGATGAAAGGCGAAGAACGATACCTTCTTAACTTGCTCGAAGGCACGAAAACTCGATTTGTAATCCCCGTCTATCAGCGCAACTACGACTGGAGGATCGAAAACTGCAAGCAATTGTTCGACGACCTCGAGGATGTCATTTCCGAAGGCGTGGAGAGTCATTTCTTTGGAAGCATCGTCTCCAAGGCAGATGGCCCCGACACACGCATCGTCATCGATGGCCAACAGAGGATCACCACGTCATACCTTCTCCTGCTTGCCCTCGTGAGCAAGCTCAGGGAAGGTGCCATCTCTTCTGAGGACGACAATCTGGCCGACATGATCAACGAGGAATACCTCATCGACAAATGGCATAAGTCCGAGCGAAAACTGAAGCTGAAGCTCATCAAGGACGATCAGGCCGCCTTTGAAGCAATCTACTCCGCCGACGCAGAGAAATTCATCCAGGACTCCAACGTAACCCAGAATTACATCTATTTCTGCGGCCGAATCGACAAGACAAAGCTTACGGCCGACCAGCTGCGCGAGGCCATCGAGCGCCTGATGATCATCGACATCAAGCTCGACAAGGAAGATGACGCCCAGCGCATCTTCGAAAGTCTCAACTCGACTGGCCTCGACCTCAACGAGGGCGACAAGATTCGCAACTTCATCCTTATGGGCCTCGACGCCCAAATGCAGGAGGAATACTACGAGAAATACTGGAACGAGATCGAAAAGAACACCGGCTACGACGTAAGCTCCTTTGCTCGTGATTGGCTTGCTGCCGTCCGCAGGAAGACCCCCGCAATCAAGAAAGTCTATTCCGTGTTTAAAGACTATGTAAAAGCGGAGGCATTCGATACGAAAGCTCTACTTGAGGAGCTTCTTAAGTACTCAAAGCACTACAAGGCGATTAACGCTGCTGATTCCGGAAACCATGGGCTTGATGTTGTTTTGAGGCGACTTATTCTGCTGGACATGAGCGTCATGAACCCGTTCACCCTGAATCTATTCGAATACAGACGCTGTGGAGAAATCAGCGACCAGCAGGTGATTGAGGCGCTCAAATCCGTCGAGACCTACCTTTTCAGGCGCTGGGTCTGCAAGGTCCCCACCAATGCGCTCAACAAGGTCTTCGAGACCCTGCACAGCGAGGTCCTGAGAGGTGTCAAAGATGGCGGTTCATATCCTGACGTATTGAACAAGGTTCTCCTCTCCAAGGAGGGCAGCGGACATTTCCCAGATGACGCCGAGTTTATGCAGGCGTTTGAAGAGAGGGACTTCTACAGGATTGGAGGTTACAAGTACTACCTCTTCGATCGACTTGAAAACGGAGACAGCCTGGAGAGGGTCAACGTCGTCGGCAACCTTCGCGATGAGTCTTTCAGCATCGAGCACATCATGCCTCAGACGCTTTCGACAAGCTGGCAGCAGGATTTGGGCGACGACTTCGCAAAAATCCACGCAAGGTGGCTGAACAGCATGGCAAATCTGACGCTTACCGCATACAACTCAAAATACAGCAATAGGCGCTTTGTCGAGAAGCGAGACATGGAGAACGGCTTCAAGCAGTCTGGCTTCAGGATTAACCACTTCGTCTGCGAGCAGGAGGCCTGGGGCGAGAAGCAGCTGGAGGCCCGCAATGAGCTCATGAAGAAGAGGTTTCTTGAGCTTTGGCCATCCATCGAGTCCAACTTCGAGTGGGGCAACGACGCCTACGAGGAGCATGCCCTCGACGACGACTTCTCGTTTACCGGCAGACAGATCGCCGCATACAGCTTCATGGGCTCCCGCTTCACGGCGAAGACCTGGGTTGACATGATCTGCGGCGTGCTTTCCATGGTTTACGAGCTCGATCCAGTCGTCTTCCATAAGTTCGTCCCTGAGGGGTCGGATTTCCCGGGAAGGTATTTCTCAAGGAAGGAAAGCGACTATTGCTTCAAAGTTGGCGAGGGAATCTATTTCAATCCCGGAAGCTCAACTTATGTGAAAATCGAAACGCTGAAGATCGTTTTTGAGGCAGCGGGCATTGACTGCTCGGAGCTTCTGATTGAGCTGTACAAGTCGAAGATCGAGGATCCGTCGTAGCCACTGTAGAGGCTTCTCTACCTTGCCCTCCCTTGGAATATAATGTCCATGTGCCCATAAGTTGCTGCTCGCAGTTTGCCGTGACCTAGCGTGACCCAGGAAAACGACCCGGATGACCCGAAAAACCGTGACCCAGATATGACCCCATGGATTCGCGGGCATTTTTGAGACTGAGCCGCATTAGGGCAAACCAAGACAAACTGCGGCAAACTGGAACAAACTGGAGAGAGCTTTTTTACTATTGAGTTGGAATAGAACAGACGTTCGATAATATAATCTAGCATCAGATAGCGGGCACGGTTTCAATTGAATCCGTGCCCGCTGCTGTATGCGTGTCCTTGCACGCCCAATATGCGCCGTAAAAGCCGTCTTCTTCGACGTCAAAGTGAATGCGCTTCGTTTTCGCCTCTCAAAATCTTATTTTCACGATTTGCATTTTCATCCCGTTGTCACCGACCCTTGCGAGAAACCGGAAAAAGCAGCTGACAGAAGAGTCTCTCAAATCGTTGTAGCCCAGCATATAGCCGCGACTTGTGACCTGCAGACGGCTGTCCCACGTGCCGATTTCCTTGGCGGCATCCGAAACCGCAAAATATGCCCCCACATCCTTGATTTTTGCAGTCTTAAGCCATGTTTTTGCGATCATCTTTACCGCCGTCCGATTGGCAGCATCAAAGACCAGCACACTGCCGGGGAAAGCGTCCGCCATCCCCCGCACCAGTTCCCGGACCTGCTGGGTCAGAAAGTAATAGAACACCCCGGAGGCAAAGAACACCGCCCCGCGGGAGGCATCGATTTTGCTAAACCATGCGGTGTCTTTCAGGTCGCAGGGGATATTTTGTTCTCGATCCCCGGCGGGCAGTAGCTGCTGCCGCAAGGCAATCACATCCGGGAAGTCCAGATTATAGATCTTGCATCTACCGTTGTCGCAGGTTCTGCCGGTGTTGTCCAGCCCGCAGCCCAGATTGACCACCGCCGCATTGGGGTGGCCTTTCAGGTAATCCCGCACCTCGAAAGCAAGATCACTCTGCCGTGTGGCCACCTCCAGCGCACCAAAGCGCTGCATCAGGCTGCGGGAGTTTTTCTCTGCCTCTGAAAAGTCGTAGTCGATCTGGCCGAGCAGACGAACCGCTGTTTCATCCTTGTAAAGGGTCGGGTACAACTCCGTACACAGCTTCCGGGAATACAGCGGGAGGATCAGCGTCTCCTGCACGGTGTTTTTCTCAATTTTACATTTCATAGGTTTCTTCCTCAGTGAATAAAAACTGTCATAATTGCCGCCAGCATAGCCGCTATGACCGTCATGCCTATCGCCATGTGCAGGATGGATGCAAAAATACCCGTGCTTGATGCCCCTACTTCCGCGCCGTGACGCAGAGCCACTTTTTCTTTTTGTGTATCTGCACCTCGTGAAAACCCGCCTGCTCCAGACATGCCTCTAATTCAATGTCCTTGTAGATGGTCATGCCGCCGATGATCTGCGTCCACCTCTCGTCCTTGTCCGTATCGCCATTGCTCTCGTTGCAGATAAGAATTGTCCCGCCTGGCTTCAGCGTCCGCCAGACCTCACGGAAGCATCGGGGCAAATCAGGCCAAAAATAGACGGTCTCAAAGGCCGTGGCGGCATCGAAGTAGCTATCCTCAAACACCATATCCGCCACACTGCCTTGCAGAACGGCGCAACGCCCCTCCTGAATTGCAATTCGGTTGAGCTTTCTAGTCTTCTCCACGCTGACGGGCGAATAGTCGACGCCCTTGACGACGCCATGCGGGCATTTTTTCAGCAGCCGTTTTATGTTCGCCCCGCCGCCGCAGCCGCAATCCAGCACCTTGGCATTTGGCGCAAGTCGTAGAAATCGAAGTCCCCACCGCGCCACAGGGCTGTGGCCCAGATTCATCATGGCAACCATAAGTTTTCCGCCGAGGCCCACGGGCTTGCGGGTGTTTTCAAAGAACGACATCTGGCCCCTCCGATTTCGTGCATTCCGCATAGGTCAATGGGAACGAGGCCTTCAGCACCGCGCTTTTCTGCACCGCCCAGCCGTTTTGACGCAGGAAACGCAGGTATTCCTCGCTTGTCCACCTGCTGTGGAGGGGGAATCCCGCCATACTCATGAAAAAGGCTTTTGCCTTGCCGGAAACCGAGTTCCCCGCGTGGGTGAAGGTTGGCGCGATGAGCACGCCGTCGTCCTTCAGTACCCGCCTGATTTCTTGCAGGGCCTTTTCCGGATGCGGCACTATGTGAAGCGCGTTGGACGCGATCACCACTTCGAAGGACTTCTGCGCATAGGGCAGGCGGAACATATCCTGCACGGAAAAGTGCAGCTTTGCGGATTGATTGTCCCGCTTTGCTTCAAGGATCATCTTTGCAGAAGCGTCCGTAGCCTCGATATGCGCCGCCGCATTCACGATGCTCTTTGCGATAAGTCCCGTGCCGGTGGCCACTTCCAGTACGGTTTTTGCTTTCACCACCGGCCTGATCAGCTCATACATCTTCTCATACGCCGCCCGGTCGTTTCGCATGAAACGGTCATACCGACTGGCATTCTTGTCCCAGAAACCCTCGCGTTCGTGCATGGCTGTCGCCCCCAAACAGTTAGAGCTATCTAACTATAACACACGAATCATGCAGTAAGATGAGGCTAACCTTCTTTTCTTGGCTAAGACGCATCTCTCCGACCCTTTGAATCACCCCTTTTCACGCCGCCCGCTACGAACCCCGGCGGAAACCAGGGAGTGATTAAAGGAGCGACCTGCGGTTTTGCGAATCAATCGAGTCATTCCTGAAATCGCGAATCAAGGGCCTGATTCGCCCAAATTGCGCACGAATCAGCCCTTAGGCGGTACGACGCGACACGCATCGACAACATTCGGACTGGATTAGTCACTGAGTGGGAATAGTAAATTCCTTAGTTATGGAGGTGTAAATTTGATTTCCTTTAGGATACCCCCCATAACTATATGAATTGACCTGCTGACTCCAATGAAGATTGGAGGGTAACGGCCAGGGGTGACGGCCCAGCGAGTGTTATTTTGCGAGCTATGCGCGTTGAAAGCGACCTTTCGTGGCATAAACTACTTGCCGGAAGCCGCGGCTTTCAGAGTACGGCTTACGTGTACGTTTAACCTCCGTGGGCGACGGGGTGCCGCAAGGCGTAGAATATCGCCCACCTGTAGGGGCCTGCAGCGATGCGGGCCCCACTTCGTATGAAGAGGCGCAACCGGTGAAGGTCGTATCCATCTCCCAGGACTTCTTTGACCTCGTCGAGGGCGACCGCGAGCTCATGCTTAAGCACAATCTCCCCTGCATCGTGGTGGTGAGGCTGCGTTTCCGCGGGAAGCGCAGGGACTTCGCCGTGCCGCTGCATTCCAACATCGCCCCCAACGTGCCCAAAGACCAGTACTTTGCGTTGCCACCCCGCCCCACGACGAGCCCCGGCTGTCGCCACGGCATCCACTACATCAAGATGTTCCCCATAACCAAGTCCTACCAGCGCCGCTTCAGGACCGAGGGCTCGGCCTACTACGAGACGCTCCAGCGCATCATCGACGGCAACACCAAGCGCATTGTCTCCGAGTGCCAGGCGTACCTCGACCGCTGCGAGCGCGAGGGAAGGCCCCGCTTCGCCGTCGACATCGACCGTATCGTGGGGCTGCTGGAGGGCGAGAAGTAGGGTGCCTCGGCTCAGTCTCGAGCCATGCGGAGTCGCTCCGCATTTCTGAACGCCGCGTGTGCACCCCAAATACGTGAGAAACAAGCTGTGAAGTGCGGCGGCGCGCCCGTACCCGTGCATAGCCATCACCATCAGCGTCTTCGGTGTGCTACGACATCACGTCCAAGTCGGCAGAGGCCATCGCATGGGAATAGAACAGGCGTTCGATTCTATGTTACAATGCCTGCCAACGGGAGGTTTCTTCCAAAGATGAGCCCGTTGCTGTATTTGAGCCGATATCGGCGGAAACCCAAGCTCAGGGAGGGCTGTTGCGATGGCATACGATTTCAAGAAGGAGTTCAGAGAGCTCCACAGGCCGTCCGGCAAGCCGAGCGTTGTAACCGTTCCACCTATGAGCTACATCGCCGTGCGGGGCAAGGGCAATCCCAATGCCGAAGGCGGCGAGTACCAGAACGCGTTGCCGCTGCTCTACGGCGTCGCCTATACCATCAAGATGTCGAAGAAGGGCCCGCGAGAGATCGAAGACTATTTCGACTTCGTCGTGCCTCCGCTCGAGGGCTTCTGGTGGCAAGACCGCACCGATGGCGAGATCGATTATGCGCGGAAGGACGACTTCAACTTCATCTCATGCATCCGCCTGCCCGATTTCGTCACTCGCGAGGACTTCGACTGGGCCGTCTCGGAAGCTGCCGCCAAAAAGAAGTTGGACTTCTCGGCGGTCGAGCTGCTGAGGGTCGACGAGGGCCTTTGCGTTCAGTGCGTGCATACCGGGCCTTATGACGGCGAGCCGGCGACCGTAGACGCCATGCGCACATTTGCAGCGGAACAGGGCTACGCCCCCGACTTCTCCGAAGCCCGTCTGCACCACGAAATTTACCTCTCCGACCCGCGCAAGTGCGCGCCGGAGAAGCTCAAGACCGTGATCCGCCATCCCATAAAGTTGATTTAGCGAAACGGGCGACGTCGCGCGGTCCAGGCTCCCGCAATTGCGGGCTGGAAGGTGCATCGCCTTATCGGCTTCATTGTTTTTCAGGGGCGCGCACATAAAGACTTGTGCCTCATCGTCCCTTTCGTCTACCAGTCCGACGGAGGAACCCGGTCATCGCGATGGGCCTCGCCCCAAAGACAGAGCTCATCAAGCACTGGCATGAGCGACAGGCCGCGCTCGGTCAAGCTGTACTCCACCTTCGGTGGTACCTGGGGGTACTCAACGCGCTTGACAAGACCATCGGCGACCAGACCCCTCAGCGCAGAGGTGAGCGACTTGTAAGTAGCAGGCGCAAGCTTGCGTTTGAGCTCGTTGTAGCGCGTCGTGCCGTCCAGGTACAGGCAGAACAGAACTGGCAGCTTGTACTTGCCTTCTATCAGGGAGAACGCGTACGCAAAGCCAGTGTTCTCGATGCCGTTGCGCGCGAACACAACCCCCTCTTTTGCCCCTGCCATGTGGTCTCCTTTACGCTCTACTTCAGTAATGTACCTATCTTTAAGATGTGTACTCGTATCTTCGACCGGCATCAAGCATACTACTTCACAATTTAAGAGAAAGGCGGAGCCACCGTGAAGCACCAGGTGAAAATGACGGTAATCGATAAGAAACTGTTCCCCGAGCTGCAGGAGCGCTACTGCGCGGACAAGCAGGCGGGAGCGTGCCCGTGCTACAACGTGGGCGACGAGTTCCTGTTCGAGCGCGACGGCGACAAGGACCATTTCTGGCAAGGCGGCCTCGGCACGCTGACGAGAACCGACGCCGACCCCGACACCGTCGCCGGCGGCCCAAGGCGCCCTCACTGCTCCGAGGCGTGGGATGCCGTCTCGCGCTACATCTACACGGGCCTGCAGGGCGGATCGATTATGCGGGGATGGATGGAGCGGGAGAACGAGATGATCTGCTGCTGCAACGATGGTACGCGCCCGGTAATCTTCAAGCTCGAGCGCATCGACATCCCCGAAGAGGACGAATAGCGTGATAGCCGCCGTTCTTTCCGCTACTCGGACAGTTTGCGAAATTGCAGGAATGACCGCCTTCGGACCTTTTGGTTCGGAGGCTTTCTTTTTGCACTCCTACCCCGAACAAGACTCCTCGCCGAAGCCCCTTGAGCATCGGGCGCCACTATCGAGCGTGCGCGTTCTCGTAGGCCTCTTTAATCTCTGCCGGCAAACCGTCTGGAATCAGTGCCTTCAGCTCAGCCTCGTTGTCGCCTTGATTCAGCTGCTCGTAGTACCAGCATTTGAACTTCAGCATATCGAGCGCACGGTTCATGTTCGCGATCTCCGATTCCATGTGGGCCTTCCGCTCCTCGAACATAGCCTTTCGCTGGGGGTATGTTGATGGGCCCTCTGCGCACCATTCCATGAACAGCCGGATATCCCTGATCTCCATCCCCGCCTTCTTTAGGCATTCGATGACTCGAAGCGCCTCGAGTTCCTTGTCGCCAAATCGGCGAATGCCGGACGCCCGCTCCAATCCCGGGAACAATCCCTGCTTGTCGTAATATCGCAGCGTTGAAGCGGGCAAACCGAACATTTCCGCCACCTGTCCGATTGTGTACATGGCTCCTCCGAAACAATGTCGAATTCATTCCTTGACCTAAAGTCAGGTTTAGGTACTACCTTTATTCTCGTCAATGCAAATCGGAGGTGCAAGAGGTGTCCGTAATCGCCGGGCATTCCGCACTGGAGCAGGCGCGACGAATGGGTATGCGAATCTAGCTGGGCCGATTGGCGCGCGAAAGCAGATTTGCACCTAATACCATCGACAGGAGGAAGTAAATTATGGCAATTAAACAGACGGCAGGCAGGGATGCCCTGGGGGACTTTGCCCCCAAATTCGCACAGCTCAATGATGACGTGCTGTTCGGCGAGGTGTGGAGTCGAGAAGACGGGCTTTCCCTTCGAGACCGCAGCGTGGTGACGGTGGTGGCCCTGATGGCACAGGGACTGACGGATTCCTCGTTCCAATACCATCTGATGTCCGCAAAGAATAACGGTGTAACCAGGGCGGAGATAGCGGAAATCCTTACCCACGCCGCGTTTTACGCGGGGTGGCCCAAGGCATGGGCGGCCTTCCGCATGGCAAAGGAGGTCTGGGCGGATGACGATGCCGCTGATGCAAAAGCCGAGCACCAAAACGAGATGGCCTTTCCCATCGGTGCCCCTAACGACGCATTCGCGAAGTACTTTATCGGGCAAAGCTATCTCGCGCCTCTATCAACCGAGCAGGTTGGCGTCTACAACGTGACGTTCGAGCCCGGCTGCCGCAACAACTGGCACGTGCACCACGCCAAAAACGGCGGCGGACAGATTCTCATCTGCGTGGCTGGTCGAGGGTTCTACCAGGAATGGGGTAAACCGGCACAGGAGCTGCGCCCTGGCGATGTGGTCAACATCGCCCCGGGTGTGAAACATTGGCACGGAGCCGCGCCCGAGAGCTGGTTCTCCCATCTCGCGCTGGAGGTTCCGGGCGAGGAGGCCTCCAACGAGTGGTTAGAGCCCGTGGGCGATGGGGAATATCTCAAAGAGACTAACAAGGAGGCTTAAATACCTTCGCCGTCCGCGCCGCCGAGAGCAGGGCGCCCAAATCGGCCTGGATCGCCCCTGCCTTGCTTCCAAGCTGCAGCGGAGCCGAGCCGCCCGAGATGTTTACGCTCAAAAGGTGCGCATCCGGCAGCTTCGCGGTCATGCTCCAGAACGGGAGCGTGATGATGCCGGGGGTCATCTCGCCCACGCCGAGCTCCAGCAACAGCACGCGGCGATCGCTGCGCTCGCGCACGAAGCGCTCGTATCGTCCGAGGCTCTCGCGCCAGGCCGCACCCTGCAGAAACGTGTCATCGCGCACCCACGGCACAAGCTGCCAGCCGCAATGCGGGCATCGGGGGATATCCTCGCTGAGGACCTCGAACCCCGCCATGCCCGCGAGCATGCGCTCGACGTAGGGGCTCGCGTCGAAGAGCTCGTCGCAGCATGGCTGCTTGCACTGAAGGTGCGCGAAGCTTCCCTGATAGTTGCAGATCCTCTCGGTGGGAAACGTCTTCTCGACTTGGGTGTCCACATTGGTGCTCAGGATGAAGTAGTCCTTATGGCCGATGAGGGACCGTAGGTCGAGATAGGGCTGCGAGGCCAGCTCGCGCAGCATGAAGTCGATGTATCGCGCATAGTATGCCCATTGCTGCTCGAGGCTGGGGTAGAGGTGGTAGAAGCCGTCGAAAAGGCTCTTGAAGCCAAAGGCTTGCTGCCAGTCCGCCATTCCTGCGCGCGCCATGCCCGCGCGGTTGTAATGATTGAACCCGGCGGCGCTCGACATGCCCGAGCCGATGCCGACGATGATGGCGTCGGCATCGTCGATAAGGCTTCGAAGCCTACGCGCTTCTCTTTCTAGGGGTGGCATCGGGCGATCTCCTCGAAAGCCGGGGCCATATCGCCGTCAACGAGAATCGTCTCGCACGAAGCGTCGGGCGCCATGGCCTGGCCGTAGTTGAACACGATGTAGGTGGCGTGCTCGCAGGCGTTCGCGATCTGGGCGAGCATGCGCTTTATGACGCCGTTGTGCAGTCCCACGCCAAGTTCGAGGATGGCGACCCTGCCGTTGCGATGGGCTTGCACAAGACGCGCGAGCTCGTCGAGCTGGGTCATGGCGAGGGTGTCTGGATGGGCGAGGCGCCGCTCGTCAACCGACGTGCGCGTGCTCCCCTCAGTCTCGAGCACGCGCTCCTCGTCGAACCCGGCGCGCGCGAAGTGCCCATCGATGTTGCATGTGACCACGAAGGTGTCGGCGTGCTCCGTAAGACGCCGCAGCCCGTTCATGAGCGAGCCGGGCTCATATTCGAGATACTCCTTTTGATGGAACCGCTCGGCCCATCGGCGTCGCACGCTGGCATCCGGGGAAGCGAGCCCCTGCAGTATGCAGCCGATGCCGTCTGCCTGGGCGAGGTCCCCGTACGCCTCTTGGAAATGAGCATCGGCGCAGAAAAGGTTGAGCCCCTCCGCCATGTCGAGTCCGTTGCTAGCGCCGATGATGACAAGATCCGCTTCGGCTAGCGCCCTGCCTATGCGAACTGCTTTCGCCGTCTCCATGCGCTACCTCCCCAGCGTCTTGCGCACGTCGGCAAGCACGTCGGCGATGTCGGCGCGAACGGCGAGCCCCCGATCCTCGATCGCGCGGGGGAGAAACTGCGTCTTGTTGTTTACGGCGATGTAGCTGGCCTGCGGTAACTGCGCCGTGAGGGCCCAGAACGGCTCCTGGATAAACGCGGGCGTCATGCGGCCCACACCCAGCTCGAGGAAGAGGATCCTCTGCCGTGCGTGCGCGTCGAGCCAGTCGGACACCTTGCGGTACTGCTCCTCGTAGAGTTCGCCCTGCAGGAAGTTGCCGTAGCCGCGAACCCAGGGGAACGCCTCTGCCCCGCAGTGCGGGCAGCGCGGCACGAGCTCTGTCGGAACCTCCAGACCGTCTCCCATGGCCTCTACCATGTGGGAGACCGGCTCGACCGCGTTCCACACCTCGTCGGTGCAACAGTGGGAGCACTGAAAGAAGCGGTGGTCGCCTTGGATCTCTGCCACTTTCTCCCAGGGATAGAGCTTCACAAACTGCGTGTCCTGGTTGGTGGTGAGCACGAAGAAATCCTTCTCGGCGAGAATGGCGTCGAGGTTCCTGTAGGGCTTGCGCAGCGGGGCGTTGAGCGTGGTGTCGAGGAAGGTGGCGAGGTATCCCCAGCGCGCCTCGGCGGTGGGCCAGCGGTAGAACGACCCCTCGAAAGCGCCCTTGAAACCGTAGCGCTCGGCGAATTTGCCGAAATGCCTGCGATAGGTTGCGTTGTCCTCGTAATAGAAGTCGCCGCCGCCCGCCGCGGAGAGCCCGGAGGCCCCGCCCACCAGCACGCAATCGGCTTCTTCGATCATACGGGCGAAGTCCTCGATTTGCTGGTCGTAGGGCTCGGGCTCGCGGTCACTCAGCTCATAGGGCGTGCTGCCGCTGCGGTAGGCGGCATGAAGGGAAAACGATCGGTTGGTGAGCTCGATAACGAGCTGCTCGTACAGGGTCACTGGATACCTTCTTTCAGCTATTATAAACACGTGTCTATAAAAAGTATCCATGTCGATTTGCTTAAGAGCAATGAACAGCTTCGGCCTGCTGTCGATAAACGAGCGTTTGCCGGGCATTGTCGAGCGTTGCAATTGGAGGGGTAATGGAAGCGGGGAAGATCGATCGTCGCCGACGCTATACACTCTCGGTCATACGGGAGGCGTTCTTCGCGCTGCTGGCCGAGGTCGGCTTCGCGAAGATGACGGTAGCGGATATCTGCCGCCGTGCCGATATTAACCGTGGCACGTTCTATCTGCACTACGAGGACAAGTTCGCCCTGCTCGACGCGCTTATCGACGAGGCCTTGGCGGCGGTGCCGCCGCTCGAGGGAACGGAGGCGGGTGCCCTCTGCCAGCGTCCGCCGGCAAACGATGACTATTATCTGCTCTACTCGGATGACGACGCGTACGCTCGGGTGGCACAGCGCGTCGTCGAGCGCGGCGCCGAGCAGATGGTTCCCTCGATCATGGAGGAGACTGGGCTTTCGCGCGAGGACGCCTATCTGCTCTTCGTCCACAACGTCCAGGGAAATCTCGCGGTCAACCGCCTGCTCGGTTGGAGGCGAGGGCCCGAGTTTGCCCACGCTCAGGAGCTGCTCAGCGCCTATTCCGAAGGGGGCATGCGGGCGGTATCGGCTCGTCACGATCCCCGTAGTTGATCTTGACAGCGTGCCATTTCAGGCAGGCGACGTTGCTATGGCCCCTCTTTGGTTTTCGATGTTGTATAAGGCAATCGCAATCGTCTTGAGCTTCTTTAGGGAACTTGAACAAGAGATATGGCCTGCTGGCGATTGATTAACACCATTCGTTTTGGTTACAAGAAAGCATGCTGCGCGCCTGCAGCATGAGGGAGAGGGAATCCTATGAATATCGTTGTATTGAGCGGCAGCCCGCGTAAGGGCGCTAATACCGATACCATGGTCGAGGCGTTTGCCGAGACCGCGCGTGAGGGCGGCCATACGGTCGAGGTCATCCGCGTTGCCAGCAAGAAGATCGCCGGCTGCTTGGGATGCCAGTACTGCTTCGCCCATGAGGGCGTCTGCGTGCAGAAGGATGACATGGCCAACGTGATTGAGTCGCTGAAAGACACCGACATGGTTGTCTTCGCTTCGCCTATCTACTGGTTTGATATCACTGCGCAGGAAAAGACCGCCATCGACCGCCTGTACGCCTTCGGTGCCACGGGATTCCCGTTCACCAAGACGGCCCTTTTACTCGATAGCCACAGCGAGGGTGTCTATGATGCGGCGATCGCTATGTACAAGTCAACCTGCGCGTACTGCAAGTGGGAGGACCAGGGCATTGTCACCATCAGCGGTATGACCGAGCGCGACAGCATGGCATCCTCGCCCAAGTTGAAAGAGGTGCGAGAGCTCGCTCGCAAGCTTGCCTAAGGACAAGAAGAACGCATGGCAATCAGCGTTGGTGGAAATGCTTGCTGTCCTTACCGAGAGATAGGGGCGAATTCCCTCAAGTGCCGTATAGAACAATTTTTAAACGCAGAAAAATAACTGAAAACAAATTAATCCGCGTTAAAATATTGTCAAATAGAAGTTCATGAGGGAAGGTTACGTATGCGTCGCAAGGCAGACGAGCTCCTTAGGGAATGGCGAGACAGAGCTGATAGAAAACCTTTGCTGGTCAAAGGCGTGCGCCAGTGTGGCAAGACCTATTTGCTCAGAACGTACGCCCAGGATCTTTTCGAATCGGTTGTCTACGTTAATCTTGAGAACGACCGGTCGGCGCGAGCGGATTTTTCGGGCGGTCTTGACCCTCATTCGATCGTACGTGCGATCGAGGCTCGTACGGGACAGCGTATCGTGCCTGGCAAAACCTTACTGTTCATTGACGAGATCCAGGCATGCGAGGAAGCGCTCACTTCCCTTAAATACTTTTGCGAAGATGCTCCCGAGTATTACGTTGCGGCTGCCGGGTCGCTTCTTGGGGTTGCCATTAACCATCAGTCGTATTCGTTCCCCGTCGGAAAGACCGACTTGATTGAGATGGCTCCACTCGATTTCGAGGAGTTTCTCTGGGCGATGGGGCACGATCAGCTGGTCGACGAGATACGCTCATCATTCGAGATAATGGGTCCTCTTGCGCCAAGCCTTCATGAAAAGGCGCTTGGGCTCTATCGACAGTATCTTGTTGTTGGCGGAATGCCCGAGGCGGTCCAAACGTACATCGATGATCAGTCAATCATTGATGTGGCCGAAAAGCATCGGATTATTCTCGACGGATATTCCGCCGACACCAATAAATATGCTGATGAACGCTTGAGTGCAAAGACGCGTGCGTGCTTCGATTCCATTCCACAGCAGCTTGCCAAAGAGAATCGTAAATTTCAATACAAGGTAGTGCGAGCGGGGGGCAATGCGTCTCTCTTTGGAGATGCTCTCGATTGGCTTGTATTGTCGGGTACGGTGGCGCGCTGCAGCCTAGTCGGGCAGATCGAAAGCCCCTTAGAGGCCTTCGTTAACCCTTCTGCTTTTAAAATCTATCAGGCGGATACAGGGCTGCTGGTCTCCAAGGCCGGTGCTCAACGCGCCGATATTCTTGCCGGTATCGGCGGCACATTCATGGGTGCACTTACCGAAAACTACGTTGCCCAACAGCTTTCAGCCATGGGTTATCCACTGCATTATTGGGCGCGAGATAATCGTGCGGAAATCGACTTTGTAGTAGAGAAGCAGGGATGCTTGTCTGCGATTGAAGTCAAGGCGGGGGAGAACACAAGATCTCGAAGTCTGTCCTCACTTAAAAAGACCCATCCGGGCGTGCGCCTTATCAGGCTATCGACTAAGCCCTTTGGAATGAATGATGGGCTTATGTCTGTTCCGCTTTATGCGGCATTTTGTCTATAGGGATGATGCTGGTGTAATGCATGGGGCCCGGGGCGCAGCGTTTACTGCGCTCCGGGCCCCGCTGCTTTGTAAAACCATGACGGTTTAGTCGCCGTTGTTTTAGTCAAACAAACTCGGCATGTCATTTTCCTTCATGAGGGCGCCGGCGGAGGGCAGGCTCTGCGCGGTGAACTTCTCGGCCGAGACGCCGGCGCCAAGGATTTCCTCGGTCGTGCCGACGGTGGTGACCGAGCGGCCCTTCTTGGCCGTAAAGGCCTGGACGCCCTGCGTGTTGGTGGTCGTCTTGGTCTTGAGCAGCGACGTGTTGAAGTTCATCAGGCGGTAGTCGCTCGAGACCAGCGCGAGGTCGCGGTCCTCCTTGAGCACCTGCGCATACAGCAGCTTGCTGCCGCCGTAGATGGCGTTCTTAAGGCGCTTGCGGTTGGTCTTGGTAGCGTATCCAGAAAGCGCGACACGCACCACGCGGCCGTTCTCAAAGACGAACAGCACGTCGGCCTTGTAGTCCTCGGGGTCGATGACCCAGATGACGCTCTCGTCGGGTTCCATCTCAAGATCGGTCGGAAGGTACGAGCCCAGCTGGGCCGACTTGGTGTCCTCAAACGCCGCGACCTTGCACTTGTACACCTGGCTCTTGTTGGTAAAGACCAGCAGCTCGTGGGTGTTGGAGGACGGGAACTCGATAAAGGGTTTGTCGCCGTCCTTGTACTTGAGCGTGGTCGCCTTCTTGAGCACGCGGTCCGTCATCTTCTTTAGGTAGCCATCGCGCGAGAGCATGATGGTGACCGGGTACTCCTCGACCTCGGGCTCCAAGCTTACCTCGATAACCTCATGGGGCTCGATCCTGCCCGTGCGGCGCGGCATCACGTACTTCTTGTTGACCGCTGCTAGCTCGTCGCTGATGACCTTCTTGATGTTCTCCTCGCTGGAGAGGATCTCCTCAAGCTCGGCAATCTCGCCCTCGAGCTTGGCGATGTCCTTGGTGCGGTTGAGGATGTACTCCTCGTTGATGTTGCGGAGCTTAAGCTCGGCGACAAACTCGGCCTGGGTCTCGTCGATGTCGAAACCCTTCATAAGGTTGGGTACAACCTCTGCCTCGAGCTTAGTGCCGCGGATGATGGCGATGGCCTTGTCGATGTCGAGCAGAATTGCCTCAAGGCCGTGCAGCAGGTGCAGGCGCTCGGACTTTTTGCCCAGGTCAAAGTTAATGCGGCGACGCGTGGACGCAATACGCCACTTGACCCACTCGTGCAGAATCTGGCGCACGCCCATAACACGGGGATAGCCGTCGACGAGCACGTTGAAGTTGCACGAGAACGAATCCTGCAGCGTGGTCGAGCGATAGAGCTTGGCCATGAGCTTGTCGGGGTCGACGCCGCGCTTAAGGTCGATGGCGATGCGCAGACCCGAAAGGTCGGTCTCGTCGCGGATGTCGGCGATCTCCTTGACCTTGCCCTCCTTGGAGAGCTTGACGATGCGTTCGATGATGACATCGGTCTTGGTGGTGTAGGGGATCTCGTAGACCTCGATGATGCGCTCTTCGGGAATCCAGCGCCAGCGGGAGCGGATTTGGAAGCTGCCAAGGCCGGTCTCGATAATCTTTTCCATCTCCTCGCGGCGGTAGATGATCTCGCCGCCGGTGGAGAAATCGGGCATGGGCATGTACTCGAGCAGGTCGCAGTCGGGATCCTGCAGGTAGTGCATGGTGGCGGTGCAGACCTCGTTGAGGTTAAAGCCGCAGATGTCAGACGCCATGGCGACGCCGATGCCCTTGTTGGCCGAGACGAGGATGTTGGGGAACGTGGTGGGCAGCAGGCGCGGCTCCTTCATGGCACCGTCGTAGCTGTCGACGAAGTCGACCGGGTCCTTGTCGATGTCTTTGAAGATCTCGGCGCTGATGGGGGAGAGCTTGGCTTCGGTATAACGCGAGGCGGCGTAGCTCAGGTCGCCCGAATAGTACTTGCCAAAGTTACCCTTCGACTCCACGAAGGGGGCGAGCAGCGCCTCGTTGCCGGTGGCCAGGCGCACCATCGTCTCGTAGATCGCGGCATCGCCGTGCGGGTTGAGCTTCATGGTCTGGCCCACGATGTTGGCGCTCTTCTGGCGCTCGCCCTTGAGCAGACCCATCTTGTACATGGTGTAGAGCAGCTTGCGGTGCGAGGGCTTAAAGCCGTCGATCTCGGGGAATGCACGCGAGACGTTGACGCTCATAGCGTAGGGCATGTAGTTGACCTCGAGCGTCTGCGTAATCGGCTGGTCGGTGACCTCGGAGTGCAGGCCGATGACGTTCTCGGCGTTGACCTGCTTTTTCTTGGGCTGGTTCTTCGTCTTCTTCTTTGCCACGATTTCCTCTTGAACTTCTTATGGGCCGTCGTTATCGATTTGCTGCTACTGCAGGTCCAGCTGGTCCAGGTATTCCTTGCCGTGCTCGGAGATGTGACGCTTGCGGCCCGTCTCGTCGTTGCCCAGCAACAGGTTGAACATGGTCTCCATCTTGGTGACGTCCTCGGGTTCTACCTTGATCAGGCGGCGCGTCTCGGGGTTCATGGTGGTGAGCCACATCATGTCCGGATCGTTCTCACCAAGACCCTTGGAGCGGTTGATCGAGCACTTCTGGTCGCCAATCTCCTTGAGGATGCCGTTCTTCTCGAGCTCGGTGTAGGCAAAGTAGGTCTTCTCTTTGCAGTTGATCTCGTAGAGCGGCGACTCGGCGATATACACGTAGCCCTCGTCGATAAGCGTGGGCACCAGGCGATAGAGCATGGTTAGCACAAGCGTGCGGATGTGATAACCGTCGACGTCGGCGTCCGTACAGATGATGACCTTGTTCCAGTTGAGGTTGTCCAGGTCAAAGGCGCCAAGGTTCTTGATGCGCTTGTCCTTGATCTCCACACCGCAGCCCAGCACGCGCATGAGGTCCATGATGATGTCGGACTTAAAGATGCGCGGGTAGTCCTCTTTCAGACAGTTGAGGATCTTGCCTCGGACGGGCATAACACCCTGGAACTCGGCATCGCGCGAGGTGCGGATGGCGCCTGCTGCCGAGTCGCCCTCTACGATGTAGATCTCGCGACGGCTCTTGTCCTTGGAGCGGCAGTCGATGAACTTCTGCACGCGGTTGGCCATGTCGGTCTTCTGCTGCAGATTGGTCTTGATGCTCTGGCGCGTCTTCTCGGCGTTCTCGCGCGAGCGCTTGTTGATGAGCACCTGCTCCATGATCTTGTTGGCGGCGTCTTTGTTCTCGATCAGATAGGTCGAGAGGCGCTCCTTAAAGAATGCCGTCATCGCCTGCTGGATAAAGCGGTTATTGATGGCCTTCTTAGTCTGGTTTTCGTAGGACGTCTGGGTGGAGAAGCAGTTGGTCACCAGCACCAGACAGTCCTGGACGTCCTGCCACTTAATGCCGCTCTCGTTTTTGTTGTACTTGCCCTGTTGCTTGATGTAGGCATCGATGGCGCTGGTCAGAGCACTACGGGCGGCCTTTTCGGGCGAACCGCCGTTCTCGAGCCATGACGAGTTGTGGTAGTACTCCTGCATCATGAAGGTGCGCGAGAAGCACATGCACGCGGTGATCTTGACGTTGTAATCGGGCAGGTCCTCGCGGTCGCGACCGCGACGGTCAGCCTCGATAAAGAAGGGCTCGGTAAGGTAGTCGGTACCGACCTTCTCGAGCACGTAGTCCTCGATGCCCTTGGGATAGCAAAAATCCTCTTCGGAAAACTCGCCATCGTCGCCCTCAATGCGCAGGCGGAAGGTCACGTTGGCGTTGACCACGGCCTGGCGGCGCATGGTCTCGCGATACCAGTCGTGGGGAATGCTGATCGAGGTAAAGACCTCAAGATCGGGGCGCCACTTGATGGTGGTGCCGGTGCGGTCCTCGTCGCTGGGCTCGATCTCAAGCGCTTTCTTTTTGGCGCCAACGACCTTGCCTTTCTTAAAGTGCAGGGAGTACTTGTTGCCGTCGCGCCAAACCGTGACGTCCATGTACTCGGATGCGTACTGGGTCGCGCACGAGCCCAGGCCATTGGTACCGAGCGAGAAGTCGTAGTCGCCGCCCTGGTTGTTGTTGTATTTGCCACCTGCGTAGAGCTCGCAAAAGACGAGCTCCCAGTTAAAGCGCTTCTCGGAGGGGTTCCAGTCGAGCGGGCAGCCGCGGCCGTTGTCCTCTACCTGAATGGAACCATCGCGAAAGGCGGTAAGGGTGATGAGCTTGCCGTAGCCCTGGCGCGCCTCGTCAACGGCGTTGGACAGGATCTCGAAGGCGGCATGCGCGCAGCCGTCGAGTCCGTCCGAGCCAAAGATAACGGCGGGGCGCAGGCGTACGCGCTCCTCGTCCTTGAGCTGACGAATACTGTCGTTACCATAGTTTGCGGTGTTTTTTGCCATGCTCGCTCTCTCGATGCTCCTTTGCTGCGTTGTAGTCATATAGATAGTCAAGGTAGCATAGCCCAGGCCTCGGACGATTCCAACTAACACGAATTCCATCGAACGCGCGTTCGGAGTCGGTGACCTTTAGCTTCTGCGGTCATTCCCTGCGCGGCGTGGTGCTCGTGTTAAAACCGTGGCTTATCGGCTGGTAGAATTGCCGCATCAAGACTGCATGTTGTTTGAGGGGGCGCAATGACTGAGAAAGAGAAGATGGAGCGCGGGGAGTGGCATGATGCCAACTTTGACGAGGAGCTCCTGGCGCAACGCGCAAAGGCGGAGGCGCTCTGCTATGACTTTAATATGGCAAAACCCGGAAGCGACGCGCAGCTTGACGCTTTGAAATCCTTGCTCGATACCGATCTTCCGCAAGGGCTGACGGTCCTTTCGCCTGCCTACTTTGACTACGGGAGCAAGACGAGCTTTGGTGAGGGCTGCTTTGTAAACCATGGCTGCTACTTTATGGACGGCGGCTCTATCACCTTTGGTGGCAACGTGTTTATCGGGCCGTTTTGCGGCTTCTACACCGCTTCGCACCCCCTAAAGGCAAAGGACCGCAACTTGGGTCTCGAGAAGGCTCTGCCCATCGTTGTCGGCGATAACTGCTGGTTTGGCGCGAACGTGTCAGTGCTGCAGGGAGTTACCATCGGCAGCGGTTGCGTTATTGCCGCGGGCAGCGTCGTGACGGAAGACCTTCCGGATAATGTGGTGGCGGCAGGCGTCCCCGCAGTTGTCAAGAAGACCATCGAGCAATAAGGAAGCCCTTAAACGATAGTGCCCCACTGTCCTCGGTGGAATGCGGGGCGAGAAAGCCGAGCTCGATTCCGCTGGCCACATCTAATGTGTAATGGGCCGGCTCTGGGTATCCAGAACCAGCCCATTTTAATGTTCGATGAGCCGAGTCGGCGTCTCACACAAAAGTAACTAGGAGCTAGCGAGGCCTATCCGAATTGACCTCATTGGCGGTGTCTTTTTCGAGCGCCGTGCGGCGGACGCTGTAGGCGACAAGGCCGGCACCAGCTGCGGCGAGTGCTGCTGCGGCTGCGGTTAGGGGGACGTTGCTGTCGCCCGTGCCGGCGAGCGCGCCCGCTTTTCTGGAGCGCTTGTTATTGCCGTGATCCTTGCCGCTGCCAGAGCCACTGCCGCCACCGGAGCTGCTTCCGTCGGAACCACCTCCACTCGAGCCACCATCGCCGTCTACCGTCATCGGGGCGTCGTGAAGTCCTGTCGTATCCGCGCTGTCGCATACGCCGACCTGAACTTCTGAGCGTTCGCATGCCGCGTCGGGCACATGAAGCTCGTGCAGAACGGCACTCAGTGCCGAGTTTGCGCCCGGTCGGATCTCCTCGAGCGTTACGGGATCGAGCGCCACCAGATTACGCGCCTTCGCATACAGCGTGACGCGTTTGCCCACTTCGTCGCTCCAGCTCTCGGGGATGGCGAAGCTCATGCGGAACTGTGCCGTGCAACCCGGTGCCAGCACGGCGTTGCCGTTGTCGGCTACCAGCGGGTGCGTTGCAAAACGTGCGCCCAGCGTCTCGAGCGCGTACTTTACGTGTGCCATGTCGTTGGCCGAAGCGTCTTCGGCAAGCTCTGGATCGTAGATCGAAGCCATGCGTGCGTTCGCTCCGAATCCGATGGATGCGCTGGAGAACGGCTGGCTGGAGCCCTCTCGGTACAGATCGATTGTGCCGGCAGTCAGCAAAGTGTTGCCGTCGTTTCGCACCGTGACCATGAAGGATTCGCCTGCCGCTCCGGGCACCACCGCGCCCGAGGTAGCGACCGCGCCCGTCGGAGTGGCACACGCCACCAGAGGCACTTCGATGCCGTGCAGCTCTGCCTCGCTCTTCTCCGCGCTCACAATGTGCGTGGCGAGCGCGGAGAGCATGCCTCCCGACGTCAAAAATGTCGTTATCTGATCGACGGGATGGTCCAGCTCGCACATCACGAACGGCTCCGTGAACAGATCGCCTGCCAAGGTGCTGGCGAAGATGCGGAAGTGCTTGCCCATTACTGCTACCGGGTTGCCTTCTTCGTCGTAGGTTTGCCCCACCTTGCCATCGGTGTTCTCTACATAGAGCGCGCACCTGCCGTTGTTGCTTACGCTAAACGATGCCGGGCCACAGCCTGCGGCACCCACGGGCTGCGTTGCAAATGCCGATGCGCCTCGCGTCCAAGTAATATGCTGCAGCTGCTCGTTGACGGTGGCCAAAAAGCCCGAATGTTGTGGCCACGGCACCGCATGGGGCACCGTGGCGTCTGGTGGCATAACGCCCCAGCCCGCAATGGACTGGCCGATCACGGCGTACGATGCGCAGCCGCAACCGTCTGCGGTCTCGTACGCAACGGGCACCACCATTTTGCCGTTGATATTCTCGGGCTCGCTCAGCTCGATACTCGACGGTGCTTGCGGAAAGCGAAGAACTTGGCGGAACGTCAGGCTGTCGCCCAAATCATCCGACCACAGGGTAAAGCATTCCAGCGCAACCTCGGCCTCGCTGCCGAGCGCCTTCTCTGCGGTGGTTCCGCGGCGGTGGAGGTAGGCACCCGACAGGCGTCCGTCGACCAGCGTCTTGCCTACCGTGATGCGCGGGCACTGCAGGCAATGGTAGCCATCCTCTTGCAGGCGGCCGCGCGAGATGCTGCGCCATGACGTATGCGACACCACGCGGATCTCGCCATTACTTATGCGCAGGCGCACAACAGACAGTATGCCGGCTGTGCTTGCCGTATCGAAAAGGGTGTTGTCGCCGGCGGGGCGCTCGCCCGAGACCAGCAGCACGTAGGCGTCCTGGTTTCCTCTTCCGTCCGTATATTCCACCACGTCGAAGTCGTAATCGAATATGCCGTCGCGCTCCACGTCGCCCTCGCCAAACCCAAGGGGAAAGTCCACGGGCGTGGGAGCGGACCACGTGCCGTTTGCCTTTGTGTGCACCACCAGGCGCGAGCGGCCATTGTCGCCGTAGCGCACCGAGGCGATACGGAACAGGCATTCTACGCCGGCAATCATCGTTAGCTTCATGTGGGCTTCGCTGAGCACGCCGGAAAACAGCACGTTGTCGCTCGAGGGTTTTATGCCGCCACGCTCGTCCTCCGACACGCCGGCAGAATTGGCGTTCGGGTCCGCAACGGCGTTCGTTGACTGACCGATGTAGGTGTACTCATACATCGGCGCGGCATTTTCGTCGTTCTCCATCAGCGCGTGGACGAAATGTTCGACCTGTCCCGTGTCGTCGCTCTCCGCGTTCGTCTCGAGCTCAATGCGCGTGACCGCTTGATCCCAATCGCGCACGACAGGCGCGGCGTTTACGGCAGTGGCCTTAACCTCGGCGCGTGCGAGCAGCTCGGCGTTGGTGACGATGGTGGCCGATGCGATAAACTGCGGCACACCACCTGCCTCGGCGTTGCCGGCCGAGCCGAAGCAGGCATCCAGCGTATAAGGCGTATCTCCACCCAATGCCAGCTCAGAGCGTTGGAGCACATACTGGTCGCCATTGTTCACCGACATATTCCACGAATCGATGAGTGTGGGCCACGACCCCGACCAAGCCTTGGTGGTCCACTTGAACATTACGAACTGGAGTATCACATCGACATCGACGTCTGCACCTACGCGCAGCCGCGGAAGCTGGTGTCCATCTGCCTTCTCGTACCCAATGAACAGCGTGAGGGATGCGGCGCCGCGCACGGCAGACGAAGCGACGCCTGCAACGCCGGCGCCAAAGGTGACGGCAAGCCCGATCTGGATGGTGAACGAGCCCGACGTGTTTGAATAGTCGAGCGAAATGTTCTTGAAAAACGCCGCGCCGCTGCCGTGCGTGTGGGCACCCACAGCGAGCGCCAGCTTCGCCAGCACCCAAGGGTTGACGTTTAGGAAAAATGGCACCGGTCCTAGGGTAAACTGCTCGGTCCAATTGAGGTCAGTTCTTACCTGGAAGAGGGCCTTAATATTGCCGTATGCGGGGTCGTTGTTGTTACCCCAGGTTTTGCCCACCCAATCGTAGGCGAGCGAGCCGTACAGCTGTGTGGCGATATCCATCGTGAACAGCGGCGTGCAATGGTGGCGAAGGAGCTTGGTGTTTCTTGGATCGGTGCCCGAACCGGCACTCATACTTTTGTACTGATTCCACTTCCCCTCCATTTCGTCGAGGTAGCGGTTTGCCTGCTTGGCGCCCGACTCGCGCGGTGACTTCTTCCAGTACTCCGGATCCGGATTGCCCGAATCGTTCATATAGCTGGCTGGTTTGTATCCTCCGCCAAACAGCACGTATCCAGCAAACGAGAAATCGAAGAGGATCGGAAATGTGGGTATCCAGCACGTGAACTTATTGCCGCCGATGCCGGGAAACGCCGCGGGGAAATCAAACGGAGTGACCTCTTGGTCCATGGTAGTGGGGACGATAGTGGTCGAGCCCGATTCCGCCTTTGCGGCCGGCGCGGTGACAACGGCCATGGGGGATGAGAGCGTGTAGGTTTTGCCCTGATAGTCGGGGACAAAGCGCAGCTTGCACCCTTCCTCCAGAAGGCCCGATGCCGCGTCGAGAAACTTGTCTTCGAGTGTGAACGTCGCCAGATTATCCGCGCCCGATGCGCTGGCCTTGATCTGACCAATCTGCGTGACGGTTTCGGTTGAGCTGCCCGCAGCGGGCATCACTTTATTGATATGCAATGTTGCCTGCCCGCCCTGCGGCAGATGAGCCTGCACGGTAAATGCGTGCGTATCGGGCTGCTCGTTTGCCGTGTCGTCCTTCGGCAATGCCATGAACGTGGCTTCAGCGTACTGGATGTCCCATTCGTCGAATGTGAGCTGGCGGAAGTACGGCTCGCCGTCGGAAAGCGGACGCGTGGGCGTGGTTATGGCGGTGCCGCCCTGGATACGCGCAAGGGGAATCTCGACATCACGGTAGCCCGCCATGCTAATGGAGATGCCGCCGTTAAAGTCGTACGCGTCAAGGAGCGTTGCCTCGTCCACGTAGCCTTCCGAAAGAGGGGCGACCTCAAAGATGGCCGTGCCTTCGTCATCGGTCGTGGCGGTGAGCTGCTTGCCTACGGCATAGCGCGATGTGAGCGTGACCTGGGCACCTGCGATGGGCGTATTCTTGTTGGCGACGTCGACCACGACTACACCAAACATGGTGCGCGAGAGAACGAGCACCTTGAAGGGATCTTCTTCGTCGGCATAGGCCGCGGTGGGCGCGAACGGCAGCAGGAAGGCATTTTCGCTTCCCGGCACGCGAGGCAACATGATGCTCGCCAGCGAGGACGCTCCAGCAACAAGTAACGAACGGCGATCAAGCATCTTGGGCTCCCATCCCGCAAATATCGGTGGAAATAATCCAATTTTGCGAGAAGACGCTTCGTGGCGGTAGTGCCGTTCGATGGCCAAAATGTCCAAATTGATCGAGCGAAGCGCCGGGTTCCGGAACGCGTTCGATGCGCTTGGCAGCCCGGTCGCTAACGCAACATATGCGCGACCAGCTCGGCGCGTGTGCCGATGCCAAGCTTTGCGTATACGCCGGATAGGCGGTTTTTGACGGTGCCCGGCGATACTCCCATATGGCGTGCGATTTCGGCGTTGGTCCACCCACGACAGGCGAGCATGGCCATGGTGAATTCCGTGGTCGTTAGATCGTCGGCCACGTCCTCGCCCGAATCGGGGTTGTGGATGCGCCGCCAGCCGTAGCTGAAGCGGTACGTGATCTCGATGATGCGCGCGAAATCGTCAGGGTATTGCGTTTTTAGGCACGCCTCGATGAGCCCCTGTAAAAGGCCGTGGTGCTCGCCGATGAGCTCGATGAGGCCGTCGGGGCGCGCAATGTCCCAAGCGGCGCCAAAATGCGCTTTTGCGGCGTCGACGTCTTTGAGACTCATGTATGCCATGGAAGCTGCCAGGTGCAGGAACAGTTCCGAGATGGGATAGCTTCCCTGTTTCATAATTAGGGCGTTTTCCGCCATGCCCAGACTGCGGCCATATTCGCCGCGCAGGTACAGGGCATGCGCCATCACGTAGCTGGCGAACAAGCGCAGGCCTTCGGGCAGATGCGCCGCAAGCGGATAAAACTCTTCGGCAGAATACGGGGAAGGCAAGTGCAGCAGGACGCTCGCGGCCGAGGCGAACAGGATATGCGTGGCGTGGACGGCGGGCGATTCCTCGTCAGTTGGCGTATCGAGGATGCCCGCAAGGCACCGGCGGGCGTCGGCGATACGGTTGAGCGACAGACTGGCGTATCCGCAGATAAAGCATGCGGAATAGCGCAGTGCGGGATCGGTGGCGTCAAGATAGGGGCGCGCCGTCTTGGCAGCAAGGGTGGCCTGTCCGCGAAAGTACAGCGCTTCTGCCGTGGCAATGGCGCGCGAATCGGGGTCGGAAATGCCTGCAACCGCAGCGTCCATCTGCCCCGGCACAAAGGCAGTGCACATCAACGGCATGGGAACGCATGGGTAGCCATCGCAGTCCATCTTCCATCTCCCAACAGCTGGCAACAATAGCAGCAATTGTACTCCTGTTGCTCGGGACTTGAATTTGTGGGTATCGCCTACGATTGTGCCGAACGTATAAAGGAAGAGTCTATTGGCGATGCTCCCAAGGTGGCTACCGAAGCCTAGCTGACCTCGACATTAGGAAAAAATACCACCCCTGTAAAAAGCTCTGTCGCAGCGATGGGAAACGCATCTCGTTCTGCATATAATGAGGTCATGTGACGGTGCGTTTGCATACGTGTAACGCATTCCCATCGAACCGAAAAGGAGCTCTGCATGGATCCCAACAAGCGTCCCGACGACATGGTGCGTATCACCACTCCCGAACTTGCCCAGGCGTTCATCGAAGAGCAGGTCGCTGCAATCCGCGAGCAGATCGGCGACAAGAAGGTCCTGCTGGCCCTTTCGGGCGGCGTTGACAGCTCGGTTGTCGCGGCCTTGCTCATCAAGGCCATCGGCAAGCAACTCATCTGCGTGCACGTGAACCACGGCCTGATGCGCAAGGGCGAGAGCGAGCAGGTCGTCGACGTCTTCAAGAACCAGATGGACGCCAACCTGGTCTATGTTGACGCGACTGATCGCTTCCTGGATAAGCTCGTGGACGTCGAGGAGCCCGAGGCCAAGCGTAAGATTATCGGCGCCGAGTTCATTCGCGTGTTCGAGGAGGAGGCCCGCAAGGTTGGCGACGAGGTTAGCTTCCTCGCCCAGGGCACCATCTATCCCGACATCCTGGAGTCCCAGGATGGCGTGAAGGCTCACCACAACGTGGGCGGCCTGCCCGATGACCTGCAGTTTGAGCTCTGCGAGCCCGTCAAGCTGCTGTACAAGGACGAGGTGCGCGTCGTGGGCCGCGAGCTCGGCCTGCCCGAGAACATGGTTGAGCGTCAGCCGTTCCCCGGTCCTGGCCTGGGCGTCCGCTGCCTTGGCGCCATCACCCGCGACCGTCTTGAGGCGCTGCGCGAAGCCGACGCCATCGTGCGCGAGGAGATCGACAAGGCAGGTCTGACCATCTGGCAGTATTTTGCCGTCGTGCCCGACTTCCGCGCCACCGGCGTGCGCGAGGGTAAGCGCGCCTACGACTGGCCCTGCATCATCCGCTGCATCAACACCGTTGACGTCATGACCGCCGAGGTGCCCGAGCTCGACTGGGCGCTGCTCAAGCGTATTACCGCTCGCGTCACCGCCGAGGTTCCCGGCATCTGCCGAGTGTGCTACGACCTCACGCCGAAGCCCGTCGGCACGGTCGAGTGGGAGTAAGCTAACTCAGCTGGTAGGCGACGAGAACTAGCAGATGTGACAAAGGGACAGTCCCTTTGTCACATCCTCGATATTATGTGCGGGATGGTACGCCACGCGGCGTGCCATCCCGTTCGTTATTTTAATGAGCCGAGTGCGCGAGTGGGAAGAGTCACGAGCATGGTCGTTCCGCGCTCCGAGCTCTTTTCGACCTCGATGGAGCCGCCGTGAAGTGCGGCGATCTCCCAGACCAGCGCAAGCCCCAGCCCCACGCCGCCGTATGCCCTGCTGCGCGATTTGTCGACGCGATAGAAGGGCTGAAAGATGCTCGTCTGGTATTGCTCGGGAATGCCCGGCCCCTGGTCGCGCACGCGTAGCAGCACGCGGTCGCCTTCGGCGCAGGCGTTGATTTGCACGGTCGAGTTGGGCGCGCTATAGCGTATGGCGTTTTCGGTCAAGTTGAACAGCAACCGATAGATCAGCGTGTCGCTGCCGATCGTTTGCGCGTCGCCCTCACTTGTAAGCGTGATGTCTTTTTGCTCGGCAAGGGGTGCCAGGTCCGTGAGCACTTCTTCGATCATCGGCGCTAGGTCAATCACATCGTTGCAAGGGACACTGCGCAGCTCGCTCATCTCGAGCAGGGTCTTTGTCATGTGCGTCATTCGCTCGGTCTGCTCCTGCAGCAGCCCGAGCAGGCTCGCTGTATCGGCGTCGACGTCGGGGTGCTCGGCGCAAAACAGCTCGACCTGGGCCTGCATGAGCGCAAGTGGCGTGCGCAGCTCGTGCGCCGCATTGCCCGTAAACTGTCTTTGTGCGGAAAATCCCTCGTCAAGGCGGGCAATCATGTCGTTAAACGACGCGCTGCAGCGCCTGAGTTCAGAGGGCACGTCCTCGCTGATTTTTGTGTCGGCGAGGTTGTCGGGCCGCACGCTCTCGACTTGCGTCGCAAAGAAGCGCAACGGCCGCAGCGCATGTCCGCTTACAAAGTAGGCCAGCACGCCGCCGAGCAGCGTCACCGCCGCAGTTATATACCAGCTCGTCGCGCCAAACGATTCTTGGGCGTCGTTCACGACGATGGTCAGCGCGTCGTCGAGCTCTTTGTTTGTCGGGTCAAATGAGCTGGGCGAGGCCGCCTCCACCTTGCTGTGCGCCGACGCTTCTGCACCAATCGAGTCCATGTAGCGCATGCCGGAGTAGCCAACCAGGCAATTCATAAGTACGCAGGTCGAACATATCAGCAGTGCCGTCATCAACGTGATGCGCCACTGCAGCGACAACCGCTTCATTTGCCATCCTCCATAACGTAGCCTTCGCCGATTCGGTTGCGGATGGGGTCGTGCCCCAACGCGCCGCGCAGCTTTTTGCGCAGCGACGAGATGTGCACGCGGGTCGCGTTGCTAAAGCTGTTGACGCTGCTGTCCCATACGTGGTCGATGAGCTCCTCCTGGCTCACCGGCCGCCCCTGGTTAAGCATCAGGTATTCCAAGATGCCGGTCTCCTTGCGCGTGAGGGACAGGATCTCGTCGCCCACTGTGGCGAGGCGCGCCTTGGTGTCAAAGCTCAGCGATCCACAGGTTAGAACAACGTCGCTTTGTGTAAAGCGTCTGAGGGTAAGGCTGCGAATCCTTGCCGCAAGCTCGTCAAGATGAAACGGCTTGGTGAGGTAGTCGTTGGCGCCCGCATCGAGCCCCGCTACCTTGTCGGAGACCTCGCCACGTGCCGAGAGCACAAGCACCTTGGTCTCACAATCAGCTGTCCTGAGTTGCCTGAGCACGGTCATGCCGTCGACATGGGGGAGATTGAGGTCGAGCACGACAAGATCAAAGGTCTCGACATCGAGCAGATCGAGGGCCTGCTGCCCGTCGTAGCAGCAGTCGACGCTATAGGCCAAGTTGCGCAGGCTGCGTGCGATCGCATCGCACAGCGCCCGCTCGTCCTCGATGACCAAGATGCGCATAACGTTCTCCTTGCATAATCATTCACGCTTAACACGGATTTTATAGTCGGTATGGTCCAATGGGTCGCGAAACGAAAGGAGTGGTCAGATTGTTCAAAGCGATTAAGCCTGTGGCGCAGGTGGCTTTGCTGATCGTTGGGGTAGCCATGGTTGGCTTTGGAATTATGCGCGGCGAGGCAGATGCCGTGCTGGCCAAGGCAATCAGGCTGTGCTTGGAGTGTATCGGAATTGGATAAAAGAAAAAACACTGCATCGCATCTTTTAGCGCGATTTCGTGGATTGATTCAGGCGGCGGCGACGCTTGCGACCAATATTCACCTGCCTAACTTTGCCAAGGGCGGCATCTACCAGGGAGCGGGCAAAGCCGTCTGCGTGCCGGGCCTCAACTGCTACTCGTGTCCAGCGGCCTCGGGTGCGTGCCCCATCGGGTCGTTTCAGTCGGTGGTGGGCTCGTCTAAGTTTAGCTTCTCGTATTACGTCACCGGAACGCTCATTCTGATCGGCGTGCTGCTGGGACGTTTTGTATGCGGCTTTTTGTGCCCGTTTGGATGGCTACAAGAGCTTTTGCATAAGATTCCCAGCAAAAAGCTCTCCACGAAAAAGCTCAAGCCGCTCACGTACATCAAGTATGCCGTGCTGCTGTTTGCCGTGGTGCTGCTGCCCGTCTTGGTGGTTAACGATGTGGGTATGGGCGACCCGTTCTTTTGCAAGTACATCTGCCCGCAAGGTGTGCTCGAGGGCGCGATTCCGCTGTCCATCATGAACGTGGGAATCCGCTCCGCGCTGGGAAAGCTCTTTTCCTGGAAGCTCGCGATCCTCATTGTGGTTGCGGTGCTGAGCGTGCTGTTCTATCGCCCCTTCTGCAAATGGATTTGCCCCCTCGGCGCATTTTATGCGCTCATGAACAAGGTGTCTTTGCTGGGGATCCAGGTTGACCAGTGCAAATGCGTCTCGTGCGGCAAGTGCGCCAAGGTGTGTCAAATGGACGTGGACGTTACGCGTACGCCCGACCATGCCGAGTGCATTCGTTGCGGCAAATGCGTGGGCGCGTGCCCCGTCGATGCTATTAGCTTTCGCTATGGGCTGGGTGTGACGGGCGACAAACCCGCGCAGTCCACGCAAGCCTGCGAAAACAAATAGGTACCTATATAAGTTTCGATATAAACGGAGGAACCATGAAACTGTCAAAAATTGCAGCTCTGTTGATGCTGCCCGTGCTGGCGCTGACTCTCGCGGCGTGCTCTGCCCCCAAGGGCGACGCGAAGGGTGCTACGAGCGGCGATGCGCAGATTGCCGAGCTCATAGCGCAAAAGCCGTCGAGTGCCGAGGAGGCGGCCGAGCTGTACCAGCAGCTGCTGCAAAAGGAAAACGAGATCTTTGCGAGCGATAACGCCCTATGGGAAAAGGTGTTCCTTGCGGCCAACAAAGACACTCCCATGATTGAGGACGGCAAGAACTACGGTGACTTCTTGCTCGATACCATCGAGGGCGCCAAGGATCAGTTTGCGGCTGACGAGCTTAAGACGCTTAAGGCCGGCGCGCAGCAGGTCAAGGAGATCGAGGACAAGCTCATGGCGCTGGAGAAGGAGTTCCCCGGATGCGGCAGCACGCCCGGCGAGGGGGAGAGCGTCGATGCCTCGACCGCAGGCATGACTAACGGCGAGAGCGGGGAGACGAAGTTCCCCAGCTTTAAGGGCAAGGACTTGGACGGCAACGATGTAAACAGCGACGAGCTGTTCTCCAAGAACAAGGTCACCGTCATGAACTTCTGGTTTACCACCTGCAAGCCGTGCGTGGGAGAGCTGGGCGATCTGGAGAAGCTCAACAAGGAGCTTGCCGAGAAGGGCGGCCAGGTCGTGGGCGTTAATTCCTTTACGCTCGATGGCAACAAAGACGAGGTGGCCGATGCCAAGGACGTGCTTTCCAAGAAGGGCGTGACGTATAAGAACATCTGGTTTAAGTCGGACAGCGAGGCCGGAAAGTTCACCTCCAACCTGTACTCGTTCCCGACCACCTACGTGATCGACCAGAACGGTAACATTGTGGGAGAGCCGATCATGGGCGGCATCAACTCCGCTGAGCAGCGCGAGGCGCTCAACAAACTGATCGATCAGGCACTCGCGAAGAGCGAACAGTAAGTCCGTGGGACAGACAACTGAAGGGGAGTCGCTGGAAACAGCGACTCTTTTTTCTGCTTCGGGGTAGCATCATGGGTATACGTCGAAAGGGCACGCAGCTTTTCGTGCATTGCCCGAGCGGTGCGCGAAGCAACCAAGCTGTGAGTTTTCTTAAGCGTTCTGGGTATGGCAGTGTCAAGAATATCGGCGGCATAAGCGGCTACACGGGAAAGGTGGTGCGTTAGCTATGAAGGTGGTTATCGTTGGAGGCGTCGCGGGCGGCGCATCGGCGGCGGCACGTTTGCGCAGACTCGACGAGCAGGCCCAAATTGTCATCTTTGAGCGCACGGGTTTTGTATCGTATGCCAATTGTGGGCTTCCGTACTACATTGGCGGCGTGATAGAAGAAGAGAGCGCATTGACGCTGCAGTCTCCCAAGGGCTTTTGGGATCGCTTTCGCATTGCGGTCAAGACGAGTCACGAGGTGTTTGCCATCCATCCCGATTCGCATACGGTCGAGGTTCGCAATATGCTGACGGGCGAGGAATTTGTCGAGACGTATGACAAGCTCATCCTGTCGCCGGGTGCAAAGCCGATCCGCCCTGCGTTGCCGGGCATCGACTCGGATAAAATCTTTAGCCTACGCACCGTTGAGGACACGCTGCGTATTCACAGCTATGTTCGAGAGCGGCGACCGAGCAGTGCCGTCGTGATCGGCGGCGGCTTCATTGGCGTCGAGACGGCGGAGAATCTGTGCGAGCTGGGGCTCCAGGTGACCCTTCTGCAGCGTCCCGTCCAGCTTATGAACAACCTGGATTACGACATGGCGACCCTTTTGCATACCGAGGTGCGTGAGCACGGTATCGATCTGCGCCTCAAGGCCGATGTGACAGGTTTTGAGGAAGTTGATGGCCGCGTTGTCACCCATGTTGCGGGCGATGACCCTATCGGAGCCGATATGGTGCTGCTTGCCATTGGCGTGGCACCTGAGAGCCATCTGGCGCAAGAGGCGGGGCTCGAACTGGGCATCAAGGGGGCTATTGTGGTCAACGACCGCATGGAGACCTCTGCTGCCGACGTGTATGCCGTGGGCGATGCCGTGCAGGTCACGCATCAGGTGACCGGCGAGGACGCGGTCATTTCGCTCGCCGGCCCCGCCAACAAGCAGGGGCGTGTCGTCGCCGATGTCATAGCCGGCATGGACAGCTGCTACCTCGGATCGTTGGGCTCATCGGTTATCAAGGTATTCGACTTGACGGCGGCAAGCACGGGACTATCCGAAAAGGCGGCACACGCGGCGGGAATTGACTGCGACAGCGTGGTCCTGTCGCCCGGTTCGCATGCGGGTTATTATCCGGGTGCAACGCCCATGACCATGAAGGTTGTCTTCGAGAAGCAGGGATTGCGCCTGCTGGGTGCGCAAATCGTGGGCATCGATGGTGTGGACAAGCGTATCGACGTTCTGGCGACTGCCATCCAGGCAGGCATGCGCGGCGATAGGCTTAAGGATTTGGACCTAGCATACGCGCCGCCGTATTCATCGGCGAAGGATCCCGTCAATATGGCGGGCTTTATGATCGAGAACCTCAATCGCGGCATACTGGCGCAGTGGCATTGGGAGGATGAGCCCAACTTGCCACGCGATGGCAGCGTGCAGCTGCTCGATGTTCGTACGGAAGGGGAGTATGAGCGCGGGCATATCGATGGTTTCGTAAACATTCCCGTCGATGATCTGCGCAATCGCCTGAGCGAGCTCGACCGGGCCAAGCCGGTCTACGTGATTTGCCAGAGCGGCATTCGCAGCTACATTGCTTGCCGCATTTTGGCGCAGCATGGCTTTGAGTGCTTTAACTTCTCGGGCGGCTATCGCTTCTTTGCAGCCGTGACTGAGGCTCGCCGCGGCAGCGCTAACGTTATGCCGTGCGGGCTCGAAAAGTAGCGCGCATTGGAATGTGACAAAGTGACAGCCTCTTTGTCGCATCGGGGATGTTATATGCGGGATGGTGCGCCATGCGGCGTGCTGTCCCGTTCGTTTTTTGGCGCGGTTCGTTACATTCCTCACTGGTATCGGCCAAAAATGAGGATAGAGTAGGACAAACGCGCCGAACGTGAACGGCGGGGGAGCGGGCGAGCGCGCCCGCGCGAGAGAGGTTGCCGTCCATGCTGGATCTCAGAGTTATTTGCAAAAGGTACGTTACGCAGTCGTTTACGCAGGTAGCGCTCGACAGCGTAAGCCTGTCTTTTCGCGATAACGAGTTTGTAGCCATCCTGGGTCCCTCGGGTTCGGGTAAAACTACGATGCTCAACGTCATTGGTGGACTCGACCATTTCGATTCCGGCGACCTGCTGATCGATGGCATCTCGACCAAGGATTTCAGCGACCGCGATTGGGATGCCTACAGAAACAATCGCATTGGCTTTGTGTTTCAGAGCTACAACCTCATTCCGCACCAGAGCATTTTGGAAAACGTGGAGCTGGCGCTTACGCTCACGGGCGTGGGACATGCCGAGCGCCGCCAGCGTGCGCGTAAGGCGCTCGAGACGGTTGGTCTGGGCGAGCACGTTGACAAACGCCCGAACCAGCTTTCGGGCGGGCAGATGCAGCGCGTGGCCATTGCCCGCGCCTTGATCAACGACCCCGAGATTGTGCTGGCTGACGAGCCGACCGGCGCCTTGGATTCAACGACGTCCGTGCAGGTTATGGATTTGCTCAAGGACGTTGCGCGCGATCGTCTGGTCATCATGGTCACGCACAATCCCGAGCTGGCGTACCAGTACGCCACGCGCATCGTCAGCCTGGCGGACGGCAAGGTCACCGACGATTCCGACCCCTTTGATGTGGCCACGGTCGCACATCGCGAGGCAAAACCCACGCGCAAAACCTCGATGAGCTTTATGACGGCGCTGGGGCTTTCTGCCCGAAACCTCATGACCAAGAAGGGCCGTACGGCCATGACTGCCTTTGCAGGTTCGATTGGCATTATTGGCATCGCGGCGATTCTGGCGCTCTCCAACGGCGTAAACGGCTACATCAAAAAGGTCGAGGAGGACACGCTCTCAAGCTACCCGCTTACGATTTCCAAACAAGATTACGACCTGTCGTCTATGATGGGCGGACAGGGGGGCACGGATGAGGAGGCGTCCAAGGGCGAGGACTCGTCCGATGGCGCTACCGGCGGCAAGGCTCAGGGGACCGATAAGATCCCTGTGGTCACGGCCGTAAAGGACATGTTCGCAAGTGTTAAATCTAACGATATGACGAGCTTTAAGGCATGGCTTGACGACGGCGGCAACGGTATCGACAAAGAGGTCAACGCTATTCAGTATGGTTACGGCGTGACGCCGGTTGTCTATCGTTCGAGTAAGGGCGACGAGAAGCCCGTTCGCCTTGTTCCCAACGCTATGACCGAGGCCATGAGCGGAGGCGCGAGCTCGGCGGCAACGGTGAGCATGGATTCCATGGGAACGTCGGTCTTTAACGAGATGATTGACGACCAGAGCCTGCTCGACAGCCAGTACGATGTCGTTGCCGGCCATTGGCCTACGTCCGCCAACGAGGCCGTGATGGTGCTTTCGAGCCGCGGAACGGTGGGCGACTACACGCTCTACAGCATCGGCGCGCTGGATATCGATGAGCTCAACGACCTGGTTAACAGTGCCATGACGGCCGACGGCAAGGTCAAGACGCCCAAGACCGGCAGCGACTTTACCTACGACGATGCACTGTCCACGACGTTTAAGGTGTTGTCGCCGGCCGATGCCTATCGCAAAAACGAAGAGACCGGCATGTGGACTGACATGTCTGGCGACGCCGACTTTATGAAAGCCAAGGTTGCCGACGGTATTGACGTGCGCATTGTGGGCGTGGTGCGACCCAACGAGGCGGCAAACGCGAGCGCATTGTCCCCGGGCATTGCCTATACGCATGCGCTGACTCGCCAGCTTATGGAGCGTGCTGCCGATTCGCAAATCGTGCAGGAGCAGCTTGCCCACCCCGAGACGGATGTCTTTACGGGCAAGTCTTTCGATGAACTGCAAGGCGAGGCCAAACAGGGCGTGGATTTGGGCAGCATGTTCGGTGTGGACGAAGCGGCGCTGAAGAGTGCGTTCTCGTTCGATACGTCGGCGCTCTCGGGTGCGGCCGGCGGTATAGACCTTTCTGGTATCGACTTGTCCGGGCTGGACCTTGACCTTTCGGGCGTTGGGAAGGACATCGACTTCAGCGACATCATGGCCAAAGCGCCGGCCCCAGATTTCTCGGGCATCTTTGACGGTCTGGAACTCACGCCCGAGCAGATGCAGCAGGTAGGAACGCTTGCCAACCAGCTGTTTGAGGGCTTTCTGCAGTCTGATCAGTTTAAGGCGCTGTCGCCCGAAGATCTTAAGGACGCGTCAAAGCTTGCTGCCGCATTCTCGGCGTATCTTGAGAATGATGCCGCAGCCCAGCAATGCCTGGCTCAGCTCAAGGCGTTGGGCGGCGATGCCTTGGCCGAGCGTCTGCAGCAGGTGATGGGCGACTATGTGCAAAAGCAGCTGGCTCCGTATTTGCAGCAGTCTATGGATCAGGTGATGAAGGCGGTCAGCGAGCAGATTGCGACGACGGTATCAACCCAGCTCAAGGCGGGTGCGGCAGGGTTCATGGACCAAATGGCGACGCAGATGTCTTCGAGTTTTGCCAACCTGGCGAGCGCCATGCGCGTGGATGCGGGCGCCTTTGCTCGTGCCATCCACTTCAACATGGACGCCGAGGATCTGAGCTCGCTCATGATGAGCTATGCCAAGGCGTCGAAGCTCACCTACGACAACAATCTGACCACGTTGGGCTATGCGGACGAGGCGGACCCCATTTCGGTCAAGATTTTCCCGCGCGACTTTGAGGCCAAGGAGCGCGTGCTCGATTACATCGATGCGTACAACAAGCAGGTCAAAGCTGCTGGCCACGATGAGCAGGCAATCTCGTATACCGACTACATGGGCATCATCATGGGCTCGGTGACCGACATCGTGAATACTATCAGCTTGGTGCTCATCGCATTCGTGAGTATCAGTTTGGTGGTGAGCTCCATCATGATCGGCATCATCACCTACATCAGCGTGCTGGAGCGCAAAAAGGAGATTGGCATCCTGCGCGCGATCGGCGCGTCAAAGCGCAACGTGGCCAACGTATTTAATGCCGAGACCTTTATCGAAGGCCTCATTGCCGGCGTCTTTGCCATTGTCGTCGTGGTGGCCGTGAGCTTTCCGGTTAATGCCTGGGCGCTTGCGGCCAAGCAGGTGCCCAACCTGATGAGCCTGCCCGTTCAAGACGCGCTGATGCTCATTGTAATTTCGGTGCTGCTGACGGTCGTTGCCGGCCTGCTGCCGGCTCGCAGCGCATCCAAGAAAGACCCTGTGGAAGCCCTACGCTCCGAATAATGTGACAAAGGGACAGTCCCTTTGTCACATTGGGTGGCTAGCTCGTTTTGCCCATCAATGTGATACGGATGCTTGGATGGGTGTACTCGTCAAATTCATCCTCGGGATCCGTGTCAAACGAATAGTACGTTTTGATGGGGTTGTCACTCGTCCTGATGGAGATTCTCTCGTAGAGCGAACCGTTCAAAAAAGCCTGCCTAAACTCTTCGGGGAGCTTTTGCGGTGCTAGGAGCTCGGGACTCACGGTCTTGACGTCTACGGTTTGGACGACAGAGGAAAGTTCGTCCAAGTCGAGCTCGATGCGGGCGAGGTTGTCCTCAAGGCTCGCGTCGGGGTCGATCTCTGCTATGTAACTCACTTCCTTGAGCGTTCCCTTGTTGTCGAAATCCAGGTACGTATAGGTCTTCTGGGTATCGGAGTCGCCGTCGTGAAGGTAGCCGCGGACGTGATATCCGTAATCTTGATATCGCTCGTAAGGGTCATCGGCGGACACGTACTCGCATGCGGGTCCTAGCGTCTTGCGGGCGATGGCAATTTGCTCGGCCGCGGCCGCGGCGTTCTCCTGCATCTCGATGTTTCCCTGCGCCAGCTGCGGGATATAGGCGCCGCACACGATCGCGAGGGGCAGCGCCACAAGCGCGACGACCCACTTCTTTGCACGGGGGACAGGCACGCCACAGGCCTCTGCCATGGCCCTTGCGTTGGCGAAGCTTTCGGCAAGCACGTCTGCCGCGGTGGCGACGGCGCCTACGGCAGCGGCGACTTCTGCCGCGCCGCCCAGGTTGCGTGCGGTCTCGTTGTCGCTGTTCTTGAGCAGGCGTGCGGCGGCCTGCGTGCCAACAACGCCTGCGATTTGTGCCGAGCGGTCTTTCTCGCTCTGCTCGATGGCGAGCCGGTTCTGCATTTCCTTCCACTGCTTGCCGCGCATGCCAAAACGCGGCGCGAGGGCACAGTAGCAGAATATGACGAGCTCGATGGCGGTGAGCACCAAGGCGGTCATCATGCCCGTCTCTTGGAAGCCTTCGTGATGGAAGACGATGTCGTCGATCATTTCGAAAGGAATAATCAATAAGGGCAGCACGAATGCCATGGCAAGCGCCGCGCCGGCAACCTTGGGACAGATGCAGTATCGCTGGATGCGCTTACGTTCTTGTTCGGAAAGTGTTGCCATGGCTGATCCTTGGTGTCGTAACGGTCGTTGCGGCGCATGGGGCGCGGGGCGCATCAGTTTGAGCTAGCGCTGGATAAGAACATAGAGCAAGATGCTCATCGCGATGAGCAAGAAGCCTGCGATGTTAAACATCAGTGTGGCAAAGTTGCCCACGATGGGGCGTTCGACATAGCTTTTGTCTGGGTTGCTGGGGTTGTAGTACACGGTCATTTGGCTACCGAGGGGCCAAAGCTGCTCCGCGAGGGTGCCTAGGCGGGCGATGGGGCCTGTCTGCACGTGCAGCCAGCCCTTGGCGTCTTCGTGGGCGGTGGCTTGCGTGCGGATGGGGAGTCCCGACAAGCTTTTGGTCTTTATGCCACGGAATTGTTTTTTCGCGCGGTATTGCGTGCCGTCGACGGTGTATTCCAAAACGGGATTCATTCTGCCTTCACCCATAAAGCGATGGTCGATGACCGTCCCCATGGTCACGGCGGTACAGGCCTTGGCTTTCTTGCGGGCGGCGGCCTTCATGAGCGCGCTCACTCCGATAAGCAGGATGCCGATGCCCCCAACCAAGATGAGCGCGAGCAGGGATATCTGCGACGTGGTCACGGTGTTCTCCTTTGGTGCGATACCGTCATATGTGACTCAGTATAGAGAATCCCGCCATCGATGAGCTATGAACTGCGCCCCAATTCTTGGACGGGCTAATAAGCGGCCTACGCCGCACATAGGGACTGATTCCGGAATTCCTCCG